>JAGCDO010000030.1 GCA_017651265.1 Prevotella sp.
AACCCCTTCAAGGGCTGCATCAGTCTGCAGAAGGTCCGCATCACCACCGCGACACCGCCTGCTGCGCCGAACGACTGGGAGAACATCGGCAACGCCACACTTGAGGTTCCTCCCTCATCAGTATCTGCCTACAGCAGCACCACCCCCTGGAGCGGTTTCAAGAGCACCATGGCGCTCACGGGTGAGCACTTCTGGTACAAGGGTATTCGCTACTTCTTGAAGTACGACGGCACCGCCTCCGTGACGGGATTCAACGAGGATGAGATGGATGAGGATGTCAAGATTCTCTCCACGCTACCGATGGAAACAGCCTATACGGTCACGTCCATTGCTGACAGGGCGTTCCAAAGTGGTTACTATAATTCTGAATTACAGGATTGGGAATACACGAGTGGAGGTAAGATCAAGTCTGTGACGATTCCTGGAACAGTCAAGACCATCGGCGAATCTGCCTTCTACTGCTGTACATCACTGAAATCAGTGGTGCTGGGTGATGGAATAGAGACCATTGGGCGTGAATCGTTTGAAAAAACTGGCCTGATTTCATTGAATATCCCTGGCTCTGTAAAGACGATTGATTATAGTGCATTCTCTCGTTGTGAATCCTTAGTATCCTTAACGCTCAATAACGGAATTGAGACTATCGGACCAGATGCTTTTTATCAAGCAAAGATAACAACTGTTGATATTCCAAGTTCTGTAAAGAGGATTGGAAGTTGGGCATTTGCTCACTCCTACTTAACAAACATAACGCTTCATGAGGGATTGGAGTATCTCGACGCGGATGCTTTTCGTTGTACTTCTATAACTTCTGTTACCATACCTCGTAGTGTAAAGCAGATAAACGGTAATCCATTCAATGGATGTAGTGATCTTGCTGCTATCCAAGTGGTAAGTGGTAATTCGTATTATAATTCCAATGGGAACTGCAATGCCATCATAGAGACAGCCACGAAAACACTCATCTCAGGATGTAAGAATACGGTGATTCCTGAAGATGTGAAAATCATTGGCATAAACTCTTTCGATTCTAATTCTCCTGAGAATCTTGTTATTCCCAATCAGGTTACAACCATTAAGTCTAAGGCCTTCAATAATAGTCAAAATCAAACATCAATAACAATTGGTAAAAACGTGTCTTCTATTGAAGAAGAAAACTTCGTTTTGCAAAATTATTATAATAAGGTAACAGATGTCTATTCTTATGCTAAGACACCACCATCGTTAGGAACACATGTCTTCGGCAGATATTCGTATTTTATTTATTCAGATAATACTTATCATTTATTATATTTTTCCTATGCTCCAGATGTCACCCTGCACGTCCCAGCATCCTCGATAAGCTTATACCGCAATGCTGATGTATGGAAGGACTTTGGCACCATCGTTGCCCTGCCCGTCGAGGGTATCACCACTGGCCTTAATGAGGCTGCGCCTCAAATTGAAAATGGAAAACAGCGAATTGACGGTTCAATGCCGCTGTATAACCTCGAAGGTCAAAGGGTAGGTAAGGACTACAAGGGCATTGTTATTCAAAACGGTAAAAAGGTTGTGATTAAGTAAAAACAAACTAATGCAGATACAATGAGGGGTAGCATCATAAGATGTCGCCCCTCGTTTATTACATAAATAACTTGATTACAATTCCGCTATTTCCTCCAGAGAAAGGCCGGTTACTTCAGCAATTAGATTAGCATCCATATCCTTCTCCTTCATGTTGCGGGCAATAGTAAGCTTTTCTTCAGCACGTCCTTGCTCAATACCTTGTTCACGTCCTTCCTGTTTCTGTCCTTCCATCACAGCCAGGGTATCGCGGAACTGTTTCAAGGCATGGTCATACTTGATACGCTCCTCACGTGTCCACGAGGAAACCTCACAGGTCTCGATCAACTTCTTGAAGACCTTGTCCTTGATCTCGAAAGGATATCTGTCCAGTTTCTCCATATTCTTCAATACGTATATCCAGCGTTCAAAATGATTCTCACACTCACTAACCGTCTTCGTGAACAGTGGCAGCTGAAGGTAGATCAGTCGGATCTTGTCGGAAAACAGCTCCTTTGACTGCATGTTCATCAGCGCCACATCCGTGCGGAACTCGTCCGAGATGCCCGCCTGACGGAAATTCAGAAACGAGACGCAGTAAACAGCCTTCACGTCGAACATCCACTCCGTACCACGCTCGCCCTGACGCGCTATCGACTCTGCAGCGTAATAGATGGAACGGTTCTTGTAGTAGGGCTGAGAGCGGTTCTGCATCTCTACGATGATCTTTTCGCCACCCTCCGATTCGCAATACACATCGTATATCAGCGAACGGTCGTCCTTGAACTCACTCAGCTGTTCCTTATCCAGGAACTTCACGTCGTTTATCACTCGCTCCCCTTGCAGTAGACTGTTCAGGAAGTCTATCAGCAGGTCTTTATTGATTTCCTGCCCAAAGATTTTTTTGAATCCGACATCAGTAAACGGATTAATGTATTTACTCATAGCATGAGAAATAAAGTGAAACAATAAGTTTGTCCCTGCAAAGATACGATTAAACAAGAGAAATACAAAATAAATATGGATTTATTTTTATTTCCGAGTGGAAGTATCTTCGGCGTAGCCAAAGTACGATTAAGCGAGCACAAAACAAAGAAAAAGTAGATGAATTTTTATAGCCGGCGAATTTTAGAATTTTCTCTTTTTCCTCAAGACCTACCATTGAAAACAGTTAATTGCTTTATCTAGAGTAACTTAGATGTAAAATGGGTGCTAAAAGACCTACCGTAAGAGGTAACATAGACCTACCGTAACACCTAACATGACACCTAACATGCAACCTTGCCTCTTGCCTTTAAAATGTTAGGTCTGACGGTAGGTCTTACGGTACCTCTTTGTTAGGTGTTACGTTAGGTGTTGAGGGGGCTAAAAACGCGTGAAACACCTATATACAGGCACTATCTTCTGTGAAACAGTTAGGTCTTGGGCAAAAACGCAAAATTCTTTTTATTTTGTTCAGTTTCCTGCTAGAAAACAAGTCATTCCCAACGTGGGAATAAAATGTTCCCAACTTGGGAATAAATAGAAGCCTTCTGAGAGGCAGTAATCAGCCTTCTAACGACCCGTTATAAGGCTAGTTTCACCCTGTTATCAGCCTTCTAACTTGATGAAGGCCCCACCCTCGCTTCGCTGACCCCTCCCCTGAGATGGGAGGGGAATACTAAAATTCATTCAAACAAGGTGAAAAACAAATAATATTTTTTGTTTTGCGCCCACTTATCTGTATATTTGCAGCGAAAATTGGATTACATGAGAAGAATTTGTCTGATGCTGTTCGCCCTTCTCTCCATGCTCAGAATGCAAGGACAGGAGGTGATCGACTCGGTGGCGGTGATGCCCAACGAGGTGCAACCCACATTTCAGCTGAGTGACACTTGGGTAACCGACTCCCTCCATCTGCCGGTGCTGACCCGCTTCGGACAAATGCCCTATTTAAGTATGTACCCGTATATGTGGGGAGGCTATCCATCGTGGAACCTCCACGAAGGACTGAATGTGAGTCTGGGAGCCAGTGTGTTTACCCAATTCGGCAAACACGCTTATCATGGAGCGGGATTCACACAAGACCTCTCGATGATGTATGCCACACCTCTTACCAAGAAACTATCGTTTGCCGTGGGCGGCTATATGGAACAGGTTTCCTGGGCTCATGATACGTTTCGTGATGGTGGACTCAATGCCGTGCTGAGCTACCGCTTTGATGAGCATTGGGAGGGATATCTGTACGGACAGAAGTCGTTGGTGAGCAAAAGAATTCCGCTGCCCCTCTACGGCATGACCAATATTGGTGACCATATCGGCGCAGCGGTAAGGTATAACGTCTCACCCAGTTTCAGTATCCAAGTGAACGTAGAGAAACGGGAAATGCCCTAACGGTTTATTGACCGCTTCCAGTTCCAGTTCCTAACAGATCTTTCAGAATACCATCGATAGCCTTGGAAACACCTCTCTCCAATGCTTTCTCCACTTCAGAAGAAACATCCTCAATGGCATTGTCAATGATGTCGTTGGCACTCCTGCGGACAGTATTGCTGTCGAGTGGAGTAGTAGCCTGCGGCTCTTCAGCCTTCTCGATGGCCACATCAGGTGTTCTGGATTCCTCTCTACCCAGTCCTGGTATGCTACCAACGAAGTTCTGCCACAGGGTGTTCACCTCTGTGTCGATCAGTCCTTCGAGGTCGCGCTTCTCAAAGAGTACCCATACATGATTGAGGGCACCTACGGAAAGCACGCGTTTCTTGCCTTCCAACTCAGCCTTTGCCAGACTGAACACAAGGTAGTTGTCCACATCAATATTGCTGTCGAGCGTTAAGTCAACAATCTTCGAGACCACAATGTTGCCCAACACGGCCCAACTACCCACCTTGCCTACCAATGAACTGGTGACGGCGGAACTCACTTCCGTATTGATGGCTTCCTTATGTGCATACTTGTCGGGGGTTGTCACAGCGAAAAGAATGAGAACGCCAATCAGGATCAAAGCGATCCACCATTTGCGCGAACTACCTTTCTTGTTGCCACCCTCGTTACTTACGGATGCCTGACTCTGCTGTTGAGCCACGGCAGGATCATACTGTTCAATGTTCATTTTCTATAGGTTAAAGGGTTGATTACTTCTTCTTTTCTTTCTTTGCTCTTTTCTTAGCTTCCTTTTCCAATTTCTTCTGTTTCCTGCGCTCTTCCCTCAAACGCTTCTTCTCTGCCTTAGCCTTGGCTTTCAGCTCTTTCTTCTCGGCTTTAGCCTCCTTCTTGGCAACTGCTGCGTTCTCGATGGCTTCGCGAAGCATTTCCTTGTTGAATGTGATGACCTGTCCGAACATACCAATGGAAAGCAGCTGATCCTTGCCCTTGAACTTCACATGGGTGGTGTTGAACAGGTAGTAGTTATTTACCTTGAGCATGGTGCCCAAAGTACCTTCAATGGCTTTGTTCACCATGTTCTTGCCCAAGCGCGTGATTCCGTTGTCGGCAATGCCACGCTCCTCAGCTTCTTCATCCACATATTCCTTTACGGCCTTCATCATGGCCTCCTTGTGCGCCTTCTTGTCAGGTACGGTTAGGGCCATCAGAATGGCAATGCCAATAATGATTACAGCAACTAATAGTTTCTTCATCTTTCTCAGTTTTGGGGGCAAAGATACAGATAAGTGAGAGAAATACAAAATAAAAAAAAGAAAAAAACAAAAGAAATCCAATAAAAGTTTTGTAGTCTCAAACTTTTCCGCTATTTTTGTCTGCTGAAAAGGGAGAAGCCACCCCCAGCCCCTCCATAAGGAGGGGAGAAAAGAAAGAACTTAAATTAAAATCTAAACAATATGAAATTAGACGGAAGAAGAGAAAGTAGCAACGTTGACGACCGCAGAGGTATGACGGCTGGAAAAGCAGCAGGTATAGGATTGGGCGGTCTTGTTATCATTGCCTTATTCACCCTCATGCAGGGTGGTAACTTGGGTGATGTCATTGGTAACGTCGTAAGTTCTCAGATGAACCAAAGTGAGAATGTGACAACACAGGAAGGACAGCGCGAGTTTACGCAGGAAGAGCAGGAGCTGGCCAAGTTCTCCAGTCAGATTCTTGCTGGTACTGAAGACGTATGGACCGAAGTGTTCAGACAGATGGGTAAGATCTATACTCCCCCGAAGATGGTGCTCTATACAGGAAGGGTACAGACTGCCTGCGGTGCTGGTTCGGCACAGGTAGGACCGTTCTATTGCTCTGGCGACCAGTGCTTGTATATTGACCTGTCGTTCTTTACCACGATGAAGAGATCGCTGGGTGCCGATGGCGACTTTGCCTATGCTTATGTGATTGCCCATGAGGTGGGACACCATGTGGAACATCTGCTGGGAACACTGGGTACGGCACACTCTGCTATGAACAGAACCAATAAGGTGAATGCCAATAAGATCAGCGTGCGCCTGGAGTTGCTGGCCGACTACTATGCTGGCGTGTGGGCTCACTATGATGACCAGAAGTTCGGTTCGCTGGAAGATGGTGACATCGAGGAGGCTATCCGTTGTGCACAGGTAATCGGTGACAACTATCTCCAGGAGAAAGCACAGGGCTACAGTCAGCCGGAGTCGTTCACCCACGGTACTTCTTCACAGCGTATGCGCTGGCTGAAGAAAGGTCTTCAGTCGGGTGACATGAACGGCGGACCGCGTCTGAACATGAGCGACGCTGAGCTGGGATCTTGATTTGTGGAATGAGGAATGAGGAATGTGGAATGAGGAATGTGGAATGAGGAATGAGGAATGTGGAATGAGAATAGTACTGAGATAAAGTAATCATTATCAAACCACTTGTTCTTGAAATCATATCTCATTCCACATTCCACACTCCACATTCCACATTTTATATAGCAAGTAGAACTTGCGAAACATCAAAAAATAATCTAATTCTTTGAGAAATATTCTTTTATTTCTATGAAAATCAGTAATTTTGCACCTTCAAAACAGAAATAAAAGATAATTAGATATGTTTGAGAATCTAAGTGACAGACTTGAACGGTCGTTCAAGATCTTGAAAGGCGAAGGTAAAATCACTGAGATTAATGTCGCTGAGACTTTGAAAGATGTGCGCCGTGCATTGCTGGATGCCGACGTGAACTATAAAGTGGCCAAGACATTCACCGACACCGTGAAGCAGAAGGCCCTGGGTATGAACGTGCTCACCGCCGTGAAACCTGGACAGCTGATGGTGAAGATTGTGCATGATGAGCTGGCAGAACTGATGGGTGGCGAGACGGTAGGACTGAATCTCGACGGTCGTCCTTCCATCATCCTGATGTCGGGTCTGCAAGGTTCCGGTAAGACAACCTTCAGCGGTAAGCTGGCCAACATGCTCAAGAAGAAGCAGCACAAGAACCCGTTACTGGTGGCCTGCGACGTCTATCGTCCTGCTGCCATCGAACAGCTGAAGGTGGTGGCCGCCTCTGTGGAGGTTCCCGTCTATAGCGAGGATGGAAACAAGAACGTGGTGGAGATTGCCAATAACGCTATCCGCGAGGCAAAGGCTAAAGGAAACGATGTGGTCATCATCGATACCGCCGGTCGTCTGGCCGTTGACGAGGAGATGATGAACGAGATTGCTGCCCTGAAAGAGGCGGTGAATCCCAATGAGACCTTGTTCGTGGTTGACTCTATGACGGGTCAGGATGCGGTGAACACGGCTAAGGAGTTCAACGACCGTCTGGATTTCGACGGCGTGGTGCTGACCAAGTTGGACGGTGATACCCGTGGTGGTGCGGCCCTGAGTATTCGTACCGTGGTTACCAAGCCTATCAAGTTCATCGGTACAGGTGAGAAGATGGAGGCTATCGATGCCTTCCATCCGAGTCGTATGGCCGACCGAATCCTTGGTATGGGTGACGTGGTTTCGCTTGTGGAGCGTGCCCAGGAGCAGTATGACGAGGAGGAGGCACGACGACTGCAAAAGAAGATCGCCAAGAACAAGTTCGACTTCAATGACTTCCTCGGACAGATCAACCAGATTAAGAAAATGGGTAACCTGAAGGATCTGGCAGCCATGATTCCTGGAGTGGGTAAGCAGCTGAAGGATATCGATATTGATGATAATGCGTTCAAGGGTATCGAGGCCATCATCCAGAGTATGACTCCCAAGGAGCGCTCTAATCCTGAAATCCTCAACCAGAGTCGTCGTATGCGTATTGCCAAGGGTTCAGGTACGAACATCCAGGAGGTGAACCGCCTGATTAAGCAGTTCGACCAGACCCGTAAGATGATGAAGATGGTGACGGGCAGTGGTATGCGCAACATGATGGGTGCCATGAAGAATATGAAGGGCGGAATGCCAATGTAAAGTTCATAGTTCATCGTTCATAGTTCATAGTTCATAGTTCATAGTTTAAAGTTCAAAATCCAGATATGCAGTTAATTGACGGAAAGGCAACGGCGGCAGCCATCAAGGCTGAGATTGCCGAGGAAGTGAAAGAGATTGTTGCTAAGGGTGGTAAACAGCCGCATCTGGCCGCAGTATTGGTGGGTCATGATGGTGGCTCGGAGACTTATGTGAAAAACAAGGTGTTGGCTTGCGAGGCCTGTGGTTTCAAATCTTCGTTGATCCGCTATGAGGAGGATGTGACGGAAGAGGAACTGCTGGCTTGCGTGGATCGTCTGAACAGCAATGGCGACGTGGATGGTTTCATCGTGCAGCTGCCTTTGCCGAAGCATATCGATGAGCAGAAGATCATCGAGGCAATCGACTACCGTAAGGATGTGGATGGCTTCCATCCCATTAATGTAGGACGCATGGCCATCGGTCTGCCGTGTTTCATCTCTGCCACTCCGCTGGGTATTATCACCCTGCTGAAAAGATATAATATCGAGACAAGCGGAAAGAAGTGTGTGATCCTTGGACGCTCGAACATCGTGGGTAAGCCCATGGCACAGCTGATGATGCAGAAGCAGTATGGTGACGCTACCGTAACGGTTTGCCATTCTCATTCAAAGACGCTGAAGGAGGAGTGCCGCGAGGCGGATATCATCATAGCAGCTATCGGTCAGCCTGATTTCGTGACGGCTGATATGGTGAAGGAGGGGGCTGTGATTGTGGATGTGGGTACAACCCGTGTTCCTGATGCAACCCGTAAGAGTGGGTTCCGTCTGAACGGTGACGTGAAGTTCGATGAGGTGGCTCCGAAGTGCTCCTTTATCACTCCTGTTCCTGGTGGGGTAGGACCCATGACGATCTGCTCGCTGATGAAGAATACCCTCGCTGCAGGAAAGAAGGAGTATTATTGAAATGACAGCAGAGGAGTATTATCAGCAGGGCAATGAAGCAAGGAAGCAGGGTCAGTGGCACGAGGCCATCAACTGCTATATCAAGGCTATTGAGTTAGATCCTGATAGTCCGGCCGTGGAGGCGAAGCGCATGCTGGATGATATCTATGCTTTCTACTGCAAGGATATGTATAATCCTTAATGCGCTTCGGCGTTTGATCTATGGCTTCCCGCAGTCATCTTATCCCTCACATAGTTGCTTTCCTGACAGTGGCTGTCTGGGGAAGCACTTTTGTATTTACGAAGTTACTGCTGCAGGCAGGATTGTCGCCTGCGCAGATATTCACCCTTCGTTTTATCATTGCCTATGTGCTGCTGCTTGCGTACTCCATGAGCAGACAGCACCGATGGCTTTGTTCGTCGTGGAAGGATGAACTGCTGATGGTGGCATTAGGTATTACTGGCGGCTCGTTGTATTTCCTCACGGAGAATGCAGCCATGCTCTATACCACAGCCACGAACACTTCACTGATTGTCTGCTCCTGTCCTCTGTTCGCCATGCTCCTGTTTGCCATCGTTTACCGGCAATCAGAGCATATCACAAAGTTACAGGCATTAGGGTCGATCATTGCCTGCTTGGGAATGGCCGTGGTTGTTCTTAACGGTCATTTCGTACTGCATCTCTCGCCCTTAGGCGACTTACTGGCATTCGGCGCTTGTCTTTGCTGGGCTTTCTATTCCTTGTTGATGAAGAAGGCATTGGAAGAATATTCCACACTCTTCATCACCCGTAAGGTGTTCTTCTACGGAATCATTACCATTATACCTTATTATATATTAAGACCGGAAGAAGCCAGCATCTTCAATTCTTCAATTCTTCAATCTTTCAATTCTTCAATCCTCCTCAACCTGCTCTTCTTGGCAGTTGTAGCTTCTTTGCTCTGTTTCCTGACCTGGAACTGGGTAATCAGTAAACTGGGAGCAGTGGTTGCCACTAACTGGGTGTATTTCAATCCCATCACCACCATCCTGTTTGCTTGGTGGCTGCTTCACGAACAGATTACCGTCTGGTTCCTGCTTGGCACCATCCTGATCCTTGTGGGAATGTATCTTTCTGATAAAAAGAAAAAATAATCCGACTGCCAATAATTCTGAGTAACAATATATTTGTCAAAGAAAGAAAAAGCATTTTTCTTTTGGTTATTCGCTCGAATTAGCGTATCTTTGCAACCCGATTACAGGATATAATGCATTAATCGAATAAGTATGGCTAAATTAAGAGGTGCCATCGTGGTAGATACTGAAAGGTGCAAGGGATGTCAGTTGTGTATCATCGCTTGTCCTCAGAAGGTTATCGCCTTGGCCAACAAAGTGAATCTGCACGGTTATCCTTACGTGGAAGCTGTTAACGAGGAAGCCTGTGTGGGCTGTGCCTCATGCGGCATCGTTTGTCCGGATGGTTGCATCACCGTGTACCGTAAAAAAGTGGAGGAGTAAGTTATGGAAGAGAAAAGAGAAGTTGTGTTGATGAAAGGCAATGAAGCCATTGCCCATGCAGCCATCCGTTGCGGTTGCGACGGATATTTCGGCTATCCTATTACTCCCCAGAGTGAAGTTATTGAGACATTGGCTGAGCTGAAGCCTTGGGAAACCACTGGTATGCAGGTGGTGCAGGCAGAGAGCGAGCTGGCCTCAATCTATATGGTCTATGGTGCTGCCGGTGCCGGTAAGCGTGCCATGACATCTTCTTCAAGTCCTGGCATTGCGCTGATGCAGGAAGGAATCACTTATATGGCCGGTGCCGAGGTTCCGGGCGTTTTTGTCAACGTTCAGCGTGGCGGTCCTGGCTTGGGTACTATCCAGCCTTCACAGGGTGACTATTTCCAGGCAACACGTGGTGGTGGTAACGGTGACTATAAGGTAATCGTTCTCGCTCCGTCGTCTGTACAGGAGATGGCCGACTTTGTAGATCTCGCTTTCGAGTTGGCATTCAAATATCGTAATCCTGCCATGATTCTTTCTGATGGTGTCATCGGACAGATGATGGAGAAAGTGGTGCTCCCGCCGTATAAGCCCCGTCGTACCGACGAGGAGGTGATCAAGCAGTGTCCTTGGGCTTCTACTGGTAAGCCGAAGGGCGGTCGTGAGCGTGTGGTTATCACCTCACTGGAACTGAAGCCTGAGATCATGGAGCAGCGCAATATCGCTCTTCAAGAGAAATATGCAAAGATCCAGGAGAATGAGGTGCGTTATGAAGAGCAGCTGATGGACGATGCAGAATATGCCATCGTAGCCTTTGGCTCTGCTGCCCGTATCGCAGAGAAATCCGTTGAAATTGCCCGCGAGCAGGGTATTAAGGTCGGTCTGTTCCGTCCTATTACATTGTTCCCTTTCCCCGAGAAGCAGATTGCTGCATTGTCGAAGAAAGTGAAGGGTATTCTTGTGGCTGAGATCAATGCCGGACAGATGGTTCAGGATGTACGCCTTGCCGTGAACGGTTCTGTTCCCGTAGAGCAGTTCGGTCGTCTGGGTGGTATCGTACCTGATCCTGAGGAAATCGTTAACGCATTGAAAGAAAAGATAATGAAATGATTTTTATGAAAGAAATGAGATTAATTGGAATAATTTAATCCAGAAATTAGAAGAAATATTATTTTTTATTATTTCTGATCATAATTATTCTAATTCTTGCCAATTTCTTTCCAAATAGAAAAGAATTATGGATAGAAATCAAATAGTTCAACCAGAGAATATCGTCTGCAAGAAGCCGACGCTCATGAACGACAATAATATGCACTACTGTCCGGGCTGTAGTCACGGCGTGGTACATAAGCTCATCGCAGAAGTGATTGAGGAGATGGGCATGGAGGAGAAGGCAGTGGGTGTTTCACCTGTAGGCTGTGCCGTATTTGCCTATAACTATATCGATATCGACTGGCAGGAGGCTGCCCACGGACGTGCACCTGCTTTGGCTACGGGTATCAAGCGCTGCTGGCCTGATCGTCTCGTGTTCACCTATCAGGGTGATGGTGACCTGGCTTGTATCGGTACTTGCGAGACCATCCATGCACTGAACCGTGGTGAGAACATCGTCATCATCTTCGTGAACAATGCTATCTATGGTATGACCGGTGGACAGATGGCTCCTACGACCTTGATTGGTCAGAAGACCTCTACTTGTCCTTACGGTCGTGATCCTCAAATCCATGGCTATCCACTGAAGATGGCTGATATTGCCGCTGGCTTGGAGGGTACATGCTATGTTACCCGTCAGAGTGTGGAGACAGTGGGAGCTATCCTCAAGGCCAAGAAAGCACTGAAGAAAGCCTTCCAGGCTTCTATGGACGGAAAGGGCAGCTCACTGGTGGAATTCGTATCAACCTGTAACAGCGGTTGGAAACTCACTCCTGCTAAGGCTAACGAATGGATGAAGGAGAACATGTTCCCCTTCTATCCCAAGGGTGACCTGAAAGACACTACGAGTCTTTAATTGAAAATTGAAAATTGATAATTGAAATTAAGATGAAGAAAGAGATAATTATTTCAGGTTTCGGTGGTCAGGGCGTGCTCTCCATGGGTAAGATTCTGGCTTATAGCGGACTGATGGAGGATAAGGAGGTGACATGGATGCCGGCGTATGGTCCTGAGCAGCGTGGCGGAACAGCCAATGTTACCGTGATTGTAAGTGATGAACGCATCTCTTCACCGATCCTCAGCAAGTACGATATTGCTGTGGTGTTGAACCAGCCTTCGTTGGATAAGTTCGAACCGAAGATCAAACCAGGCGGTATCCTGATCTACGATGGTTTCGGTATCATCAACCCACCAACCCGTAAGGATATCAATGTGTATTGTATCAATGCCATGGACAAGGCTGCGGAACTGAAGAACTCGAAGGTGTTCAACATGATTGTGTTGGGCGGCTTACTGGAGGTTTCTCCAGTGGTAAGTGACAAAGGTGTGGAGAAGGCACTCTTCAAGACACTTCCCGAGCGTCATCATCACCTTATTCCATTGAACATGGAGGCCATCAAGGCCGGTCGTGAGATTATCACCAAGAAATAAACCTTTTGGGTATCTATAGAGAGAATTCCCGAACAGGACGTTATGTCAGGTTCGGGAATTCTTATTTGTTAATGGGAATATCCCACTTCTGTTCAAGGGCGCGGTAGAAAGAGTATTCAAACTCGGGGTTCAGCTGTTCCAAACGTGCGATGATTTCTTTCATGCTGTTGCGTTGGGAGGCATCTTCGTAGGGACAGTTCTTCAGTTGCTGACGGAAGTTGTTCAGAGCAGCATATTGACGAATGTCTTCTTCGCGGATCAGACAAAGCGGTCGGATCAAGGTCATGGGAAACTTATCCATTTTCATCTTCGGACGCATCCCCCCGAACTGTCCTTGGAAGGTGAGGTTCAGCAGGGCTGTCTGGATGATATCGTCTTTATTATGTCCCAGTGCTATCTTATTACAGTTCAGTTGTTTGGCCATCTCGAACAACATCTTCCTTCTTTGCCATGAGCAGAGAAAGCAGTGGGTGTGACGCGTATCACTACTCTCGTCGAAAGAGGTCTCAGTAATATGCAGAGGGATATTCAGCTTTGCAGCATATTCTTGCAGATAGGCTTCATCGTTCTGGTAGGGGATATTGGTCATTCTCACAAAGGCCGCTTCTACTTGAAAGCGGGGCATGAACACACGAGAACGCTTTGCCAGGAGTTCCAGAAGTGTCAGCGAGTCCTTACCCCCCGACAGTCCTACGAGCACCTTGTCACCATCGTCAATGAGTCGGTAGTCTCTTAACGCCTTGTGGAACAACCGTCCTATCTTCAGTTGAAGTCTTTCGCCCTCCGTCATCATATTAAATATATTGCATAAGGATATCCCATACGGCGATGATATGACAGATGGATCCCGCCAATACGAAGAAATGGAACACGCTGTGCATGTATTTCGTCTTGTTCAGACTGTAGAAAGCGGCGCCAGTGATATAGCATACACCTTCGGCAATAATCCAAATCACGGCGGCTGTGCTCACACAAGCCAACAGGGGCTTGAAGGCTACAAGAACCGAGAGTCCCATGCCGATGAAGCAGAAAGTCTCCACATTACTATGTTCCTTCAGATGGATGAAGCTGATGGTTGTGCCGGCAATAGCGCAGAGCCACACGAAGCAGAACAATGCCCATCCCCAATAACCTTGGTCGCGCATGGCAATGAGCGTGATGGGCGAATAGCTACCCGCAATATGCCAGTAGATGGCCGCATGATCAAAGCGGCGCAGAATCTCCTTGGCTTTGAGTCGTCTTGGCAGGGCATGATAGATGGTGGAGGTGATATACGAACCGAGCATACCAAAGAGATAGAGGATGACTCCTGTGCGTGCCCAGCCATCACCTCCCTTGAAGCACCATACCAGGAAGATGATGCCAACAATCACACCAAGCAGGATTCCCGCTCCGTGTGAGCTGCTGTTGATGATCTCCTCTTTCTTCGTATATCTAATCATGCCAACCTCTTATCTTTCATCTCTCATCTCTCATCTCAAACTCCTGTATTCCCCCATAGGGTGTAAGATGACGGAAACAGTCGTCTTCAGGAAACAGTCCTGCATACACCCCTGCACAGATCAAAACACCGCCATGAGCGAAGATAGCCACATGCTCATAGGGTTGTTTCCGCAGTTCATCCAAGAAGTTGGCCACACGGTCATACACCAAGCGGTAGCTCTCCCCATTGGTGGCCGCGAGGTTCATATAATCCTCATACCACTTGCGGATAGAAGGATCCTCCCGTTCAATATCATCATAGAGTCGCATCTCCCAATCGCCCATGTTCATCTCTTTCAACCGGTCATCAACAACAGGATCAGGATAGCCGCAGAAGGCAGCAAGCTTCCTGGCCCTTGTCAGCGGTGACGAGAAGACACAGTCGAACGTCTTCCCTGAAAGGTTCTTTTTTGTTTCAGTAGCTTCCTGTTCAAAGGTGGCAGCTACAGGAACGTCGCTCCATCCGTAGCACATTCCCTTGGGAACATCTACCGACGTATGTCTGATCATGGTTACTTTCATAATTGTGCAGCAATAGTGAGATAAAACGACAGTTCGATGAGCAGGAAGAGAGCACCGCAGCAGTCGCCTGTGTACCCATGAATCCGTCTGTTGATGAAATAGTAGATAAAGAACAACGCGATGCAGGGAACGTAGATCAGCAGATCCCAGCGCAGGTTACCGTGGAGGACACCTACGTATATCAGTGGTATCATCGGCAGGATTCCCTGGATGAACAGACTGATGCCTGCGGGAATGCTCATCTTGCGATACACCGTATGGTTCTTGGCCGTTTCTTCTGTTCGGGCATAGGGCAGGAACATGATAATCTGTCCTGCTAGCATCTTACAGTAGGCATCACCGGCAAAGACGGCCATACTGGCGTAGAGCGGTTCCATGTAATAGAGTGCGGCATAGAGCAGTGCCAGATAGAGGATGATGCCCAGGGTGCCATAGGTCCCGATATGCGAATCCTTCATGATGGCCAGGATGCGCTCACGGTCTTTCCCTCCTCCTCCGAATCCGTCGAGGAAATCGCACAGTCCGTCTTCATGCAAGGCACCCGTCATCAGAATCCTTGTCACGATGGCAAGAAGTACTGTGATGCTATAGGGGAGGATGTCACTTCCGAAATAGATGATGGCCGCCATGGCTCCTCCTGTAAGCCAACCTGTTAATGGCCAGTGTTCCACCACGGTCTTGTAGCATGCCTGCGGCGGTTGGTAGAGTCGCCAGAAGGGCAGTCGGGTGAAGAAAATCAGCGCCGCCCAGATGCGCTGCCACCATTTAGTCTGATCAATATTGATTTCCATTAGAAATACTTTGTAATATTTGCGTTCTCGAAATTGTTCATCTCGTTCATCATGTTCACGGCACTCACGATGATAGGGTAGGAGCAGAGTGCCCCCGTACCTTCACCCAGTCGCATACCCAGATGCAACAGCGGTTCTGCGTGCATCAGGTCCAACATTCTCTTATGACCGCTTTCGTCACCGCAATGACCGAAGATCATGTAGTTGAGCACCTGCGGATACAGTTGCGTGGCACCCAGTGCGCAGGCTGTCATGATGAAGCCATCTACCATCACCAGCATCTTCCGTTCGGTAGCACGGAGCATGGCACCGATGGCCGTCACCATCTCGAAACCACCGAAGTAGCGGAGGATGTTCGAGGAAGGAGGACGGAGGAAGGAGGAAGGAGAAATGTCTTCCCTCCAGGTTAGATAGTTCTCCACGGCAGCGTGCAATACCTCTTTCTTATGTTGGATTCCCGGGGCGTTGAGACCGGCTCCTGCTCCGATGCATTCATCCAGAGGGATTTGTCCGAAGAGGTGCATCCAGATGCTGCTGGGCGATGTGTTCGCAATACCCATCTCTCCGATACACAGGATGTTACAACCTTCCGCATAACAATCGTCTACCAATGCTGCACCCGTATCAATGGCCTTGTCGAACTCCTCCTCGCTCATGGCAGGTTCATATAGGAAGTTCTTTGTTCCATAAGCAATCTTTTGGTTGAGAATGCCCGGAACACTGCTGAGGTCATGATCCACACCTACGTCAACGATACGCAGTTTGAAACCGTGCTGCCTGCAGAACATGTTCACGCCTCCGCCGCCATGGGTGAAGTTAATCATCTGCTGCCAGGTGACGTCCCGCGGAGAGACACTTACCCCTTCGCGTTCAATACCGTGATCACCACCTAAGAGTAAGTGACAAGGATGATGGAGTTGGGGCGAAAGTGTCTGCTGCACCATACATATCTGCATGGCCAGCGTCTCCAGTCTGCCCAACGAACCTTTCGGCTTGTTCAGGTTGTCAATCTTCTCCTGTATCCTTGCGCGAATGCCTTCGTCAGGTTTCTCAATCTTGAATGATTTCATACCTGCAAATGTATCTATTTTAAATTACATGTCCAAATAATTTGGAACAATTCTTCAAGACAGGAAAGGCAGAAGTGGTTTTTTATAAAGTCAGCATATCTGTGTCATTGCAACGAAATAATCTCTGCTGTCTGATACGTACATTCGTAGTGGGCAACGGCAGCAGCCCAGAAACACCCTAAACATCCACCAGAGATGTTGGATACAGGATTGGAGGAACTGCGTCCCGATAGTTGCAGGGCATAGAGATAGTCGTACGTGATACGGTCGATGGAAGCAAGTTCGATGGTGATCTTATCCCCGTCGTTGAGAATCTGGTCCTGATCTTCAGGTTTGTTATCCTTCACCATTTCCTCACTCATACAACCAAAGACCTGTTGGATTTCGCCTCCAGGATTCAGTATGTCACGGATTACCGTCCAACGGTAGGACTCCCCATTGCGATACACATTCATGTAATAGTAGTTCTCTTCATTGGGCGTATCGAGGAAACGGAGGTCGGCCATCACAATACGCCTGCCCATGATCTCCTGCCATTGGAAGATGAACGATTTGATGACGGGAGGGTGGGGCATGGTTGACTGTGCAGAGAAATGGTTGTCTCCCTGCCAGATATCCAATTGATAGGTGTTTCCGGGTTCCCCTATGAACGTACTTACATAATGTCCGTAAGATTTGTACTTGAGAATAGACGAACTGCCGTCAGCCAATGAAGTAATGACCACTTTCGCATCTTTGATACCTTGGGCACCAGTGGAGTCTGCCATCTCCAAAGTGGTAGTGAGGCGCACATCACAGCCATTGTCCATCACACCACCTTCCACCACTGCCATAGGTGCTACCTTATGGTAGTCGATATCAAGTTCCTTTTCGCAGGAAACGAATACGAGAAGTGTGAGGAAAAGATATAGTTTCTTCATGTTGTCAGAATTGATAGGTGAGTGAAACACTGGGTAAGATACCAAACAGACTATACTGAGTCGCCTTTGTCCCTGTGGCTGTGGTATGGTCCTCGTCAAATACAATCATAAACGGATTATAACGGTTGTAGGCATTGTAGATGCCGAATGCCCATTCACGGGTAATTTTGTTGTTTTTGAGTTTCTTATGCCAGCGTGCCGAAAGGTCGAGACGGTGGTTGGCTGGTTCACGATAGCCATTGCGTTCTGCATAGTAATAATACACATTACCCGTCATCTCATATTTGGCACTGGGAGCGGTGAAGGCACGTCCGGTGTTATAGATCCAAGTGGCGGAGAGGTCCCACGTATTACTGAGGGCGTACATACCCACGATGGCCACATCATGACGGCGATCATTACTTGCCGTGTACCACCGTCCACCGTTGATGCCAGGGATCTTGTTCTCACTCCACGAGAGAGTGTAGGAAAGCCAGCCTGTTAGTTTTCCGAGGTTTTTATGCAGACAGAACTCCGACCCGTAGGCTCTACCGTCACCTGCCAACACGATGCGTTCAATCTCGATTTCGGAACCGAAACTCTTACCGTCTTTATAGTCGAGCACGTGCTCCACCTTTTTGTAATAACCCTCCAAGGTGAGATCCCACATACGGTTCTTTGAAAGAAGGTGAATGCCCGTACTCCATTGGTTGGCAATCTGAGGATGAAGGAGATTGCTACTGGCTGTGTAGCGGTCGAAAGGGGTGGATGCCGACTGATTACGAAGGGCGTGGATGTTCTGAGCCGTCCTGCTATAGCCAGCCTTTATCCCCACCTGTTTACTGACGGTGTAGTTCATACTGATCCGCGGTTCCAAGGTAAGCCATGTCTTCACACTGTGCCATTTACCGGGGTCGAAACGCTCTGCAATTTGTGCATCATCCGTCAGTTGGTAATAGTCAGCACCTCCTTGTGCCGTAAAACAGTTCAGTCGCAAGCCTGCCATGACCTTCATCTTCGAGCCCAAACTGATGAGATCATTTATCCACACATTGTTCTCCCACGACGGACGCTGTTCGCGCTGGTTGTTTTGCTGCTGTTGCCACTCTGCAGACTTTAGACTGATGAGCATAGACTGGATGCCACTTTCAAACTGTTGGTGCTTACCAATATTGAAATGGAAGTTCTGACGGATGCCCCCCTGACGGATATGTCCTGTGAATGACAGATCCCAGTCCATCACATCCAATCCTATGTTCGTGTTGAACTGAGAGAATATCAAAGAGGTATGAGAACTGGCACCGCCGTGGAAATGACTCAGCCATTTTGCTGTTGCCGCCACGTTCGTCCATTTCATCATCATCAAATCACTGACACCCATTTTGTCGCGACTGGTGAAGAAGGACAGAAAGAGTTGGTTCTTCGAATCGATGTTGAAGTTCAGTTTGGCGTTAATATCGTAGAAATACAGCGTGTTGTCCTTGAAATCCTCCATACTCCTCATCATCATATCCATATAGGAACGACGAGCCGCAAGGATGATTGAAGAACGGTGGGGTACAATAGGCGCTTCCAGATGGATCTTGGAAGTAAGCAGTCCGATAGTACCACTGCCATGCAGTTTATCCACATTGCCTGACCTCGTGGCGATATTCATAACCGCTGAGGTGGCTCCGCCATACTGGGACGGAATCAATCCTTTGTAGAGAGATGCAGAACCTATGACATTGTCATTGAAGGCAGAGATGACGCCCATGAGGTGTCCTGCATTGTAGATCGGAGCATCATCCAATAGGATACTGTTTTGCGCTGAAGTTCCGCCACGTACCTGAAAGCCACTTGATGCCTCGCTTTCGGCTTTCACGCCAGGCAACAACTGAACAGAACGCATGATGTCACGCTCACCAAACAGTGATGGTAGTCGCAAAACATCACCCATCTGCATCTGTTCAACTCCGATCTGCACCTGTTCAAAGCGCTGACGGGCAGAGCGTGAGGTTACGATGACCTCATCCAACTGCTTCCCCTGAAGGGTATCTGACTCTTCCGTTTGTGCCAGAATTGTTTGTGTCAGCAACAATCCCCAGACGACAACGTACCATTTCCTAATAATCATTACGTGTGTTATCCCTTGATTTTAACTGGAATCCCTGAAACCATGAGGATTACCTCATCTGCCTTACTGGCCACATACTGATTCATCCATCCTTCCAGATCTGTGAATCGGCGCTGCACAGCATTCTCACTCACACCGCCACTGCCAATCTCGTTGGTAACGAAGATGAAGGTGGCATCCTGCTGGGTGAACTTATCGAACTCTGTCTGCAGCGCTTTCAACGCCTCCTCTACAGAAGGCTGCTCCCATTCGTTTGCCGTACGGTCGAAGAAGAAATTCGTGCACCAGAGCGTGATACAGTCGATCACCACCACACGACCCGTCACGTCGTGCTTGCTCAGCCATTTCTCCTCTTCGATGTTGGTCCATTGAGCGCCCCGCCGTTCCTGATGCTTGAGCACTCGCTGCCGGAACTCTTCGTCCCAGATATGTGCCGTAGCCAGATAAACGGGATGGCTGCTCATTTCCAGTGCCATCTTCTCAGCGGTAACGCTCTTTCCAGAGCGTTGACCGCCCGTAATCAGTATGATTTTCTTCATCCTGATGCAAAAGTACGCATTTTATTCCATAACGCGAAGCATTCTGTTGCAAAAGTCATGGTCGTTACTTACAAATTCCTCGATTCTACTTAATTAACCTTCAAATTTGTTGGTGGTGTGCTGAAAACTATGTATCTTTGCAGTCATTATTCAAAGTAGAAAACGAATAGAAAATGAAGCATCAGTTGAGAAGTGCAGTATGTACTGAAGGTAGGAGAATGGCTGGAGCACGTGCGCTCTGGGTGGCCAACGGTATGAAACGTGAGCAGTTTGGAAAGCCCATCATTGCCATTGTCAATTCGTTTACTCAGTTTGTGCCCGGGCATACCCATTTGCACGAGGCCGGACAAATCGTAAAGAAAGAGATAGAAAGACTTGGCTGCTATGCCGCTGAGTTCAATACCATTGCCATCGACGATGGTATTGCCATGGGGCACGATGGTATGTTGTATTCACTGCCTTCACGTGACATCATTGCCGACTCGGTGGAATATATGGTCAACGGTCATAAGGCCGATGCCATGATCTGCATCTCCAACTGTGACAAGATTACCCCAGGTATGCTGATGGCCGCCATGCGCCTGAATATCCCTGCCGTTTTTGTAAGCGGAGGTCCTATGGAGGCAGGACAGTACAAGGGTGAGAACCTTGACCTTGTTATCGCCATGATCAAGGGTGGCGACCCTACTGTCAGCGATGCTGACCTTCAGGAAATCGAGAACCGTGCCTGTCCTGGCTGCGGTTGCTGTTCGGGTATGTTTACCGCCAACTCGATGAATAACCTGACAGAGGCCATCGGTCTCTCATTGCCTGGCAATGGCACAATACTGGCTACCCATAAGAACCGTGAACGCCTGATGCAACAGGCTGCCCGTCAGATCGTGAAGAACGCGTTGGCCTATTACGAGGATGGTGATGAGAGCGTACTGCCCCGCAGCATAGCTACCCGTCAGGCATTCATCAATGCCATGACCATGGATATTGCCATGGGAGCCTCTACCAACACCGTACTCCATCTGCTCGCTGTTGCGCAGGAGGCTGGGGTTGACTTCACGATGAACGACATCGATGCCCTCTCACGTAAGACACCCTTCCTCGTCAAACTGGCCCCCAACAGTCAGAAGTACAGCGTTCAGGAGTTCGGTCGCGCCGGTGGTGTGATGGCCTTGATGGCTGAACTGGATAAGGGCGGACTCATCGATACCAGCTTGAAGCGTGTCAACGGACATACGCTGGCTGAGGACATCAATCGCTATGCGATCATTGATCAGGAACAATTGACCATTGAGAATAATACATGTGATTTGAGTCCTGCTCAAATCTATTTGAGTGCTCCGGCAGGTAAGTTCTGCAACGAATTGGGCGCACAGGAAACCTATTACAAGAGCTTCGATACCGACCGCGAGAACGGGTGCATCCGAGACATTGAGCATGCCTACACCAAAGATGGCGGTATGGCTATCCTCTTCGGTAACATTGCCCAGGATGGCTGCGTGGTGAAGACCGCAGGCGTGGCTCCTGAGCTATGGCATTTCGAAGGTCCTGCCGTGGTATTCGACTCTCAGGAAGATGCCTGCGAGGGTATTCTCGGTGGGAAGGTGAAGAAAGGCGACTGTGTGGTGATTACCCACGAAGGACCGAAAGGTGGACCTGGTATGCAGGAGATGTTGTATCCCACCTCATATATCAAGAGTATGCATATGGGTAAGGAGTGTGCCCTGATTACCGATGGTCGTTTCTCTGGCGGTACCTCTGGTCTGAGCATCGGACATATCTCTCCCGAGGCAGCTAACGGAGGAAATATCGGAAAGATCAAGGATGGTGATATCATCGTGATTGATATTCCTTCGCGGAGCATCAACGTGAAACTCTCTGACGAGGAGCTGGCCGCCCGTCCGCAGCAGCCGCTGAAACGTAACCGTGTGGTGTCTAAGGCTCTGCGTGCTTACGCCCAGAGTGTTTCCAGCGCAGATAAGGGTGGCATTAGAATTATTGAATAGGAAAACCTAGTAACACTAGTAATACTAGTACAACTAGTATAAATCAAAAACTATGGCAAAAGAAAAGATCACAGGATCAGAAGCATTGATGCTGGCACTGAAAGCAGAAGGGGTGAAAACCATCTTCGGCTATCCAGGTGGCAGTATCATGCCTGTATATGATGCCTTGTATGATTATACCCGAGGCGAGAAAAAAGCATTCAACCATATTCTTGTGCGCCACGAGCAGGCTGCCACACATGCTGCAGAAGGCTTTGCAAGGGTGAGCGGTGAGGTTGGTGTGTGCATCGTCACCAGTGGACCGGGTGCCACAAATACGCTGACTGGTATAGCCGATGCAATGATGGATTCCACACCGATAGTCGTCATTGCTGGTCAGGTGGGTATCGGTGTCTTGGGTACAGATGCCTTTCAGGAGGTTGACCTCGTGGGTGTTGCCCAGCCAATCTCCAAATGGAGCTATCAGATCCGTCATGCAGAGGATATCGCATGGGCAGTGAGTCGTGCTTTCTATATTGCCAAAAGCGGACGACCAGGTCCTGTGGTTCTTGACCTGCCGCGTAATGCACAGGTAGAGACTGTTGACTTCCAACCGCAGAAGGCCGACTTCGTGCGCAGCTATGTGGCTTATCCTGAGGTGAATATGGAGGCGGTGAAAGAAGCTGCCAACCTGATAAACCATGCCAAGAAGCCATTGGCTCTTGTAGGACAGGGTGTAGAACTGGGACATGCACAGGAGGAACTGAAAGCCTTCTTGGAGAAAGCTGATATTCCCGCTGGTCGTACCATGCTTGGTCTTTCTGCCTTACCTAGCAGTCATCCGCTTAATGTGGGTATGTTGGGTATGCATGGAAACTATGCACCGAACATCAAGGAACAGGAGTGTGATGTGCTCATCGCCATCGGCATGCGTTTCTCCGATCGTGTGACAGGTAATCTCGCAACCTATGCCAAGCAGGCAAAGGTGATACATCTGGATATTGACAAGAGCGAGATTGACAAGAACGTGAAGACTACCGTGGCCGTGATTGCTGATTGTAAGGATTCATTACCTGCTATTACTGCCTTGATCAACAAGGGTGATCATAAAGAATGGATTGACTCTTTCAGATCATTGAAGGAGAAAGAGTTGAAGAAAGTTATTGAGCCGGCTATCCATCCCACCGAAGGACCGTTGCTGATGGGTGAGGTGGTGAATGCAGTGGCTGAGGCAACAAAGGGTGAGAATATCACTGTGACCGATGTAGGACAGAACCAGTTGTTCGCAACCCGCTATTCTCATTATCTTCAGAAACGGTCAATCGTGACCAGTGGAGGATTGGGCACAATGGGCTTTGGCGTTCCAGCTGCAGTCGGCGCCACCTTTGGCGCTCCTGGTCGTACCGTGGTATGCTTTTCAGGCGACGGTGGTTTCCAGATGAATATCCAGGAGCTGGGTACCATCATGGAGCAGCAGGCACCGGTAAAGATCGTTGTGATGAATAATAACTACTTGGGTAATGTGCGCCAGTGGCAGGATATGTTCTGGCAGCGACGGAAATCGTTTACCCGTATGATGAATCCCTGCTACGAACTGATTGCCAAGGGCTATGGCATTCCATACACTGCCGTAGTTGACCGTAAGGATCTGAAATCAGCCATAGAGAAGATGCTCAGTACTGCAGGTCCGTTCATTCTGGAATGTGCCATCCTCGAAGATGATGATATCCTGCCGATGACACCGCCGGGAAAGAGCGTCGATGAGATGATGTTATCAATGGACAATTAGAATTTGCTTTCGCAATAGTTTATGGAAGAGAAAACACTATATACCCTGTTGGTTTACTCGGAGAATATCGCGGGTATCCTGAACCAGATTACCGCAGTCTTCACCCGTCGCCAGGTGAACATCGAAAGTCTGAACGTGTCGGCATCCAGCATCCCTGGTGTGCATAAATACACCATCACTGCCTATAGCGATGAGGATCAGATCATCAAGATCACCAAGCAGATAGAGAAAAAGATCGATGTGGTGAAGGCCAGCTATTATACGGATGATCAGTTATTCATCCGTGAGGTGGGTCTGTATAAACTATCTACGCCGATTGTGTTGGAGAACCCCGAGATTTCGCGTATCATCCGACGTGCTGATGGTAACGTGATGGAAGTGAACCCCACGTATGTTACTGTGATGTTGGGCGGTATGACCGAAGAAATCACCAATCTCTTCTTCGCACTCGACAAGTATAAATGCGTGCTCCAGTATACTCGTAGCGGACGAGTAGCCGTTACGCGTAGTACGGTGGAGCAGGTAACCGACTTCCTGGAGCAGCAGGAGGCAAAACGGAAGGCGTAGTTTTTACAAAAGAATGAGATGATGTTAGATAAAGTAGGACGGTATGAATTCTTAGCTGAGCCGTTTCACTGTGATTTCAGTCAGCGACTCTTCATGGGCCACCTCGGCAACCACATGCTGAATGCTGCTGATTTCCATTCCAACGACCGTGGTTTCGGCATGAAATACCTGCTCTCGGTGAACCGTGCGTGGGTGTTGTCACGCTTGGCTATCGAGATGGACGAGATGCCCGAGATGTACACCACCTTCACCGTAGAGACATGGGTGGAGAGTGCCATGCGTTATTTCACCAACCGTAACTTCCGTGTGGTGGGAAAAGATGGTAAGGTGTATGGTTATGGCCGCAGCATCTGGGCGATGATCGATACGGAAACACGTCAGCCATGCAGTTTGATGGATATCCACGACGGTGACTTGATGAACTGGGTGGAGAAGGACAAGGTGAATCCCATGGACAGACTGTCCAGGGTGAAGATGGACGAGCGTGCTGAGTTTGTCAGAACCATCGATACGCAATACAACGATGTGGATATCAATGGTCATATCAATTCTGTGAAATATATCGAGCATGTGCTCGACCTCTGGGATCTCGACTGGTACCGCAGCCATCGCATCAAGCGTTTTGATATTGCCTACGTGGCTGAGGCTCATCAGGGAGATCAGCTGTCGTTCTATAGGGAGCAGACTGCCGATAACGAGTTCTGCATCCGTATCTGTAAGAATAATGATGTGGAGTGCTGTCGTTGTAAGATCATCTTCTTACCCTAATTGGAAGAAAACCAACGATTTATTTTGTGTTCCGCATGTTTTTGCGTAATTTTGCAGCGATTTATCAGTTAACGCCCTCGCCGGGACTTCGAGCAGGTTCTGGGCGCACCGACAAGACGACGGTTCTCGAGTAGGACTGGCATGGTACGCAAGGGATATGTATAACATTATAATTATTTAGCTATTATGGCAGAAATGAATTTTGGTGGCGTTATCGAAACAGTAGTCACCAGTAAGGAGTTCTCACTTGAGAAAGCTCGCGAAGTATTAAAGAACGAAACCATCGCAGTGATCGGTTATGGTATTCAGGGACCTGGTCAGGCTTGTAACCTGCGCGACAATGGCTTCAATGTAATCGTTGGTCAACGTCAGGGCAAGACCTATGAGAAGGCTGTGGCCGACGGATGGGTTCCCGGCAAGACGCTCTTCTCCATCGAAGAGGCAGCCGAGAAGGGTACCATCTTGTGTATGCTGCTCTCTGATGCCGGTCAGATTCAGGTGTGGCCGACCATCAAGAAATACCTTACCCCGGGTAAGACATTGTATTATTCACATGGCTTTGCCATTAACTGGAGCGACCGCACTGGCGTTGTTCCTCCCAAGGATGTGGACGTAATCCTCGTAGCTCCTAAGGGTTCTGGTACCTCTCTCCGCACCATGTTCTGTGAGGGCCGTGGACTGAACTGCTCGTATGCCGTTTATCAGGATGCTTCTGGCAAGGCAGAGGAGAAGACACTGGCCTTCGGTATCGGTATCGGTGCTGGTTATCTGTTCAAGACCACCTTCGAGCGTGAGGCTACTTCCGACCTGACAGGTGAGCGTGGCTCACTGATGGGTGCTATCCAGGGTCTGCTGCTAGCTCAGTATGAGGTGCTCCGCGAGAATGGACACTCTCCTTCGGAGGCTTTCAACGAGACCGTTGAGGAGCTCACACAGAGTTTAGGTCCGTTGTTCGGTGCCAAGGGTATGGACTGGATGTATGCTAACTGTTCTACCACCGCTCAGCGTGGTGCGCTCGACTGGGCTCCGCGTTTCCATGATGCCATCAAGCCGGTGATGCAGCAGCTCTACGAGAGCGTGAAGAACGGTACAGAGGCACAGATCTCTATCGATTCTAACTCTAAGCCCGACTACCGTGAGGGTCTGGAGAAGGAACTCGAAGCTATGCGCAATCAGGAGATGTGGCGTGCAGGTGCTGTGGTTCGTCAGCTGCGTCCTGAAAACAACTAATGAGATTCTTACTTGTGTATATATAAGGAGAGCGGACTTGATTGTCCGCTCTCTTTTTGTCTCAAAGGTAAACCACATGGTTGATATATTATATTTGTGAGGTTACAACTGTTCGTTCGTTCTTCTGTTCGCTTTCTATGTAGCGCGTCAATGTACAAGTAAACGAACAGTCGAACGAACAGTAATCTGTCTACATACACATGTCCCCCTTTAGAATAATAATAAATAATATATATATTATTTATTATTATTCTAACACTATATACGTGTGTGGTATCAAAAACTGTTCGTTCGATTGTTCGTTCCTTTTAGAAACAATCGTAGTCGATCTCTCATAGTAAATACCGTGCTCTCAAGGAGTGAGAACGTCATTCACTGGGAGCGTTTGCCGTGTTCAGTATTTTTTAACAGTAGTATCCCTCTTTCTTAACAGAAATTTGCACGCTACGGGGGTTGAAATTTGGTGGTTCGAAAATATAGCAGTAAATTTGCAAACAAATTACAAAGAAACATTAAAAGTATACTATCAATGAAAACTATTCAACGTTATTTGAAAATGATGCTTGTACTTGTGGCAATGCTCATGGGTATACAGGCAATGGCTGAAAAGCAACCGTATGTTGTGTATTCTATTGAAAACAAAACGCTCACGTTCTATTATGATGAGAATATGAGTTCAAATGGTGGTATTCTCATAGATGAAGATTACGGTGATGGTTATAATGATCTTCCATCATGGAACATGAATCTCGGAACCACGAAGGTGGTGTTTGACCGTTCTTTTGCAGGATATCACCCCACAACCACCAGATCTTGGTTTAGTACAAACTTTTCTACTCTGAAAGAGATAGAGGGTCTTGAAAACTTGAATACCAGTCAGGTAATGGATATGAGTTTGATGTTTCGAGAATGCTTTTCTTTGGAGGAACTTGATTTAAGCTGTCTTAATACTTCTAACGTGACGAAGATGAATCATATGTTCTTAAACTGCACGAGTTTGAAAAAACTTAATGTTAGTTTCGACACCAGTAAGGTGGAAGATATGACGGAAATGTTCTGTCAGTGTTCTCAATTGGAAGAACTCGACGTGAGTAGTTTCAATACCAGTAATGTAGTTTACATGCAGGGGGTGTTCTCTTTTTGTAGGAGTTTGAAGAGTCTTGACTTAAGGAACTTTGATCTCAGTGGGGTGGCCAGCATAGCTTTTCTGTTTGAAGGTTGCACAGCACTGGAGCGTATAGACTTGAGTAAATCCAGCACTAACAATTTGGGAAATATGGATGGTGTGTTCAAGGGTTGTCAGTCGCTGACTAGTCTTGACCTGAGTTCTTTCGATACACATAATGTAAATAATATGGAGCAATTGTTCTATGAATGCAAAAATCTTACAACTATCTACGTAGGTGATAAATGGGATACTAGCAGTGTTCTGGAACAGTACTCTTATTTCTTGTTCTGTTGGTGCAGTAATCTTGTGGGAGGTGCAGGAACAGCATACAGCAACACCACTTATGATCACTTGTTGTATGCCCGTATCGATGGTGGTCCAAGTTCTAAAACCCCAGGATACTTCACATATAAGAAACCAGCTGGAATCTCCACAGGCCTTAATCAATTTACAAGTGATAAGTCACAAGTGACAAGTAATGAGTGGTACAGTGTTGATGGTAGAAAGATTGCTGGAAACCCAACGAAGAAGGGTGTGTATATTCACAACGGCAAAACCGTTGTAAGATGAGAGATTTTGCTGCCTTCAAGCTTGATTTGTTCCTCATCCACAAGATGTTGAAGGGCGAGGTCAATGAGATCGGTAGATATGGGGAGCTTGTTCAGTTCATGAATCCAATGCTCCTTACCATCGGCCAAGAAGGATAGGATGTTCTTCTTGGCCATTTCTATCTGGTCATCAGACAGGTGATCGTTGCGATGACTCAAACAAACATCACACTGACCACAGTTATCGGAATGCTCTTCCCCGAAGTAATCCAGTAGCATACGACTCCTACATATCTTCTGGTTCTTGGCATAGTTGATGACGCTGGCAATGCGCTGTGTGAACTGTTCCTTCCGTTGCTCATACACCTCTGGTGGAATAATCACACGTTCAGGGTCTTCCCGTCGTTGGGTATAGGTAATGACAGGCGTTTTCCGTTGTGGAATAAACTGCAGGATATGCTTGTCGGAGAGGTTCTTCAGGATCATATATACCTGCTGCTGCGTTTGCAGACCCGCCTGCTGCGCCACGAAACTCTCATCAATATACCCAAAGTCGCTGAACAATCCCCCGTAGTTCCTCAGCAGGGCAGTGATGACATTGCTCTCGTTGGGCGTGAGCGATTCCAGTTGGTAGAAATCATTCCTGTCGATGATGAAATGCACACGCGCCTTATTCTCCTTCTCTTCCGAATACTCGATATATCCAGAGCGCATCAGGATCTTCAGAGAAGAATCAACCTGAATGGGGAAATGCCTGAAGGCATGACAGAACTTGTCGATATTGAATTCATGGGAAGTACCGGCTCCGCTGCCTTCGCCAATCTGGTAGAAGTAGGCAAGGTGCTCATACACCTTCCTGATGGCCTCCTTTTCCGGGTAGTTCTCAGAGATTCTCTTCTTGAGTTTCCGTTCATCACTGTCGTTATAGAGCAGAACGGCGTATGATTTCTTCCCGTCGCGTCCAGCACGACCGGCTTCCTGGAAATATGCTTCAAGGGAGTTCGGACAGTCCATGTGAATCACGGTCCTGACATCTGGCTTGTCGATTCCCATACCGAAGGCGTTGGTAGCCACCATGACACGCACACGGTTATCGTGCCACTCATGTTGCCGTTCATCACGTACCACACTGTCGAGTCCTGCATGGTACGACAGGGCAGGGATACCAGCCTTCAACAGGTAGTCGGCAATCTCCTTGGTGCGCCTTCTGCTGTGTACATAGACAATGGCACATCCTGGAACAGATTGCAGGATATGAAGCAACTGCTGTTCCTTGTCGGTGGCGTTCCGCACGATGTAGGCCAGGTTCTTTCGTTCAAAGCTCATGCGGAAGACGTTCTTCTCCTGGAAATGCAGCTGTTCCTGAATATCGTCGATGACGGCAGGTGTGGCCGTGGCCGTAAGGGCAAGGATGGGAACACCGGGCTTGATCTTCCTGATATCGGCAATCTTCAGGTACGAAGGACGGAAATCATAGCCCCACTGACTGATACAATGGGCTTCATCTACCGTGATGAAGCTGACGCGCATGTGTTTAAGTTTGGTCTGGAACAGTTCCGAACCTAACCGCTCGGGCGATACATATAAAATCTTGACGCCCCCATAGACACAGTTCTCCAACGTGGCAAGAATCTCCTCATGGCGCATACTGCCGTAGATGGCAGCCGCAAGAATACCTATCTTCCGCAGATGAGCCACCTGATCTTTCATCAGTGCAATCAAGGGAGTGATGACAACACACACACCATCCTGTGCCATGGCAGGCACCTGAAAGGTAATGGACTTGCCACCACCTGTAGGCATCAGTCCCAGCGTGTCTTTGCCGGCACCGATACTCTCAATGATTTCCCGTTGAATACCGCGGAAGTCAGGATAACCCCAATAATGGCGGAGGATGGATACGTAGTCTATCATTCTTCTTCTGCCGGTCGGATATCCTCTATCTGGAGCTGTACGTCGTTATGCTTGTAGATATTGTCTTCGATGGTATAGGCAATGTCGAAACTGCGCTTGCTCTTGATGTAGCGGGCAGAACCGCTCTGACCGAAGGCTATGCCGTTCATGACATTGTTCGACCGTGAGTCAACCAGTTCCAGCTTGATGTGCTCCTGTTCGCGTCCCACCACCTTGCTCGTACCGAAGTCATAGACATCAATGGTGCAGAACAGGGGCTTCTGGTTGTTAGGACCGAACGGACCGAACCGCTTCAGGTCGTTGTGCAGCTTTCGGGTGATATCCTTGAAATCGATCTGCGCATCGATGTCGAGGATGGCCTCGATCTGTTCAGGCTGGATATGCTCCTCCACATATTTCTGGAAACGGCGGCGGAACTCAGGTACATCCTTCCACAACAGCGTAAGACCGGCTGCATAGGTATGGCCGCCGAAGTTCACCAAGAGGTCGCGACAGCTCTTGATGGCGGAATAGACATCAAAGCCTGTAACACTACGGGCAGAACCTGTAGCAAACTCGTCCTCACGGGTGAGCACCACGGTAGGACGGATATAGATTTCAGTGAGTCGTGAAGCCACGATACCAATCACGCCCTTCTTCCAGTTCTCATCGTAGAGCACAATACTTGAATGGCGCTTCTGACTCTCAATGCGGGCCACAATCTGGTTGGCCTCCTCGGTCATCTGCTTGTCGATATCCTTTCGCTGCTCGTTATATTGGTTGATGTGCTTGGCTTTCTTCAGGGCAACGCCAAAATCCTTCTCCACCAGCAGATCCACCGATTCCTTACCATTCTCCATACGACCGGAGGCATTGATGCGCGGACCGATCTTGAACACGATATCGCTCATGGAGATATCCCTGCCGTTCAGTCCGCAGATATCAATAATAGCCTTCAGTCCGATACTCGGGTTCTGGTTCAGCTGCTTCAATCCGTGGAAGGCGAGAATGCGGTTCTCGTCAGTCACGGGCACGATATCAGCAGCGATGGCTACTGCCACGAAGTCGAGCAGGGGAATGAGATTAGAGAAGGGAATGCCGTTGTTCTTGGCAAAGGCCTGCATGAACTTGAACCCTACGCCACAACCGCAGAGGTGCTTGAAAGGGAAGGAATCGTCTTCCCGTTTGGGGTTCAGAATAGCCACGGCCGGCGGCATTACCTCGTCGGGCACGTGGTGGTCGCAGATAATAAAATCAATACCCCGACTCTTGGCATAGGCTATTTCGTCGATAGCCTTGATACCGCAATCGAGGATGATAATCAGTTTAACACCTGTCTCGTAAGCAAAGTCAATTCCTTTCTTGCTGACACCATATCCCTCATCATAGCGGTCAGGGATATAGTAGTCAACATTTGAATAGAATTGCTGCAGAAACTTATACACCAATGCTACTGCGGTGCATCCGTCTACATCGTAGTCACCATAAACCAAAATGCGTTCTTTGCGTCCCATAGCATCGTTCAACCGATCTACGGCTACATCCATATCCTTCATCAGGAACGGGTTGATGAGATCGTTGAGCTGTGGACGGAAAAATCGTTTGGCGGCTGATTCAGTGGTTATGCCGCGCTTGATGAGTATCTGAGCCAATACCGGACTGATACTCATCTTAGTTCCCAGCGCTTCAGCTGCTTTCTTTTCTTCTGGTGATGGTGATTGATAATTCCATTTAAAATGCATTTATATTATTTTTATTTTCTTTCTCGACGTAGACGGATTGGGGCATATTACAACAAACCGCGGTCAAAGATAGTAAATAAAAACGAAATAAAAGACACTTTAACAAAGTTTTAGAGTGTGCCAAAGACAAATACAGAGTGTTTCTAAGTCAGAAACACTCTGTTTATTGATGAAAAACACTCTGTTTATTGATGAAAAACACTCTGTTTATTGATGAAAAACACTCTGTTTATTGATGAAAAACACTTTGTTTATCTATGAAAAACACTTTTGATTTCAGTGATTAGATACCCAGCTTCTTACGGATATCCTTGGGAATGGCATTCTTGTTCACCATGTAGTCCATGGTGTTAGCGGCAATAAAGGCCTTGGTCATGTACCAGATACCCTTATATTCGCCGGTCTCACCCCAAGAGTTCTTCACCATATAGTACTCCTTACCGTTCTGGTCCTTGGCAATACCGTAGATCAGCATACCATGGTCGTCGGTGAGTTCCCAGTTGTCGAAACGCTCCTGGCGCATCTCCTGGGTAGGAGTAATCTCAGGAACTTTGCAGCCCATGGCGTCAATCTGACTCTTCTTGGCGGCAGCAGTAAGTTTCAGCCACTTGGCCATGTCGCTACCAGCAAGACTGGTTTCTGCGGCCTTGTTGTCGATGGCGTAAGCCAATCCCTGACGGGTGAAGCCGTCTTCCGATACATCACCGCCCCAGGCTACGGTATAGCCCTGCTCGATGGCGTTGTCGATGATGCGCATCATCTCGTCCATCGGAAGGTTCCATGACAGCGGGTTGCGCCAGTTGTCCTGTACCTCCACAGCAAAACGAGTGTAGAACGGATGGTGGGTGTAGCTGGTTACGGTTACATAATCGTCGAAGTCAAGACCCAGACTGGCAGCGAACGACTGCGGGGTATAGCTCTTTCCCTGATAGGTGAAGTTCTCCGGGCACTTGCCGAGGTAGGCGTCGAGGATTCCCTGGAAGCCAACCTTCCACTGACTGCTGATCTTCTTGGCGCTGTTACGAGCTACTGCATTTACGTAAGGCTCCAGTAATGAGAAGAACTCATTGAAGTTGAACAGGGTGTCACCATAAAGACTGCCTGCTGCGGGCATAGCCTCCTCAGGACAGATACCGTAGTTCTGCAGACAGTAGAGGGGGTCGTAGGCACTACCGCCCTGAGCAAACTGACAGTCACCATGCAGACGAACCACCTGAATGGCACGGTCCATGTAGGTCTTGTTACAAACAAACGACTCGCACAGATTGTAGGTCTTACCAGTCTTCTTCAGGATCTCAGCCTCGAAATACGAAAGAGTAGAGAAGTTCCAGCAGGTACCACTTCTGTTCTGGTTCTTAATACTGGTGATGGGAATCTCCTTGATGGTTGTAAACACAGGCTTGTTGGAATCGGTTGCCCCTTCTTTCTTCTCCTGTGCCATAGCGCTGCTGCTGATCAATGCAACCAGCGCGAATGCAAAAACTTTTTTCATAATAAGTTATTTTGAATGATTAATGATTATTCTGCATGAACTCCTCCACATCCTTCGGATGATACGGGATACGTTCCTTTCCAAGGAAGCGGCAGCCATCCTTGGTAATCAGGATATCATCCTCGATGCGTATGCCACCGAAGTCCTTGTAGGTCTCCAGCAGGTCGTAGTTGAGGAAGTCCTTGTGCAAGCCCTGAGAACGCCAGTCGTCTATCAGTGCAGGAATGAAGTAGATGCCCGGCTCATCGGTCATCACGAATCCCTCCTGGAGTCGTTTTCCACAGCGCAGGGCATTGGTGCCGAACTGTGTACTAGGCCGTGTCTCCTCATCGAAGCCCACATAGATCTGTCCTAATCCTTCCATGTCGTGCACGTCCATACCCATCATGTGTCCCAGTCCGTGGGGCAGGAACATGGCATGGGCACCCGCTTGAACAGCCTCTTCAGTGTCACCCTTCATCAAACCGAGTTCTTTCAAACGGTCGGTCATCAACCGACAGACATTCATGTGCACATCATACCAACGCACACCTGGTTTGGCTACCTCCAAGGCATAGTCGTGACAGGCTTCCACGATGCTGTATATCTCCAGCTGCCGCTGACTGAACTTTCCGTTTACAGGGAAGGTGCGGGTATGGTCGGAGCAGTAGCCCTCGCGGTTCTCTGCACCTGCATCACACAAAGCCAGTCGACCGTTTTCCAACAGGTTGTACGAAGGATTGCCGTGCATAATCTCACCATGCTGGGTAAAGATGGTGGCGAAGCTCTCATGCTCTCCCAAGGAGTGAGCCATTCCATCTACCTGACCGCCGATAAATTTCTCCGTCAGTCCGGGCTTGGTAAGGCGCATGGCATGGGTATGCATCTGATAACCGATGGCGCAAGCCTTCTCAATCTCCGCAATCTCGATGTCCGACTTGCACTGTCGCATCTTGACAATGGCCTTGATCAGCTCCACCGAAGCCGCCTCTTTCTGCTTGTTGGGATGAATACCGAGCAGATCCATGATTTGGATCATATTATCGTGACGGTAGGGTGGAAGGAAATGAATCTTGCGGTTCTGTTTCTTTGCTTCGTCGCAGATTACCTGCAGCTCTTTCATGGGAGCCGTACGGCAGATACCCACCCGGGCAGCCAGATCGCTCACGCTATCAACACTTCCATACCATACGATGTCCTCGATATCGATATCATCACCGATAAGCATCTCCTGATTCTCGTCGATGTCGATGACACCTACCAGTCCGTCTCTCCTTTGTCCGAAATAGTACAGGAAAGAGGAATCCTGACGGAAGGGGTAATACCCGTTGTTGGGATAGTTGCATGGCGACTCATTGTTGCCGAAAAGAATGACGATACCGCTTTTCAATAACTGCTTGAGTTCAGTACGCCGGTTAATGTACACATTTTGTTGGAACATAGATACGTTGCTTGTATATAATATGTTTATTGAATAGTGAGGAGGCTGGGTCGAACGACGCAGCCTCCTACATGTATCAGATGAAATCTGTTGTTAGTCGATAGCGTCCTTGGCCTTTTCTGTCAGATCCTTGGCCTTGTCAACAACATCATCTGTGATGTCCTTGGCCTTGTCTGCCACGTTCTCTGCAGCATCCTTGGCTTTGTCAACGAGGTTCTCTGCAGAATCCTTCGCCTTTTCTACGAAATCGCCGGCAGAATCCTTGGCTTTCTCAGCCACATCCTTAGCCTTGTCAACAAGGTCGCTGGCGCTTTCCTTGGCCTTTCCGGCAAGATCCTCAGCCTTATCCTGAGCGGCCTCTGCGATATTGTCAATCGTATCACCTACTTTCTCAATACCTTTGTCAAAGTCAGACTGCTCTGCCTTTGCGCCTGCAGCCTGATCGTCAACGGTTACGTATTTCGGTGACTCACCATATTTGTTGGGACCGAACTTACTGTCCTGAAGCAGGAATACGAGGATGATGATACCTAAGATGAAACAGACAAATCCTGTAATCAGCACCAGTGGATTGCCGAATGAGGATATGACACTCTGGAGCAGTTCTGTTGTATCTGAAGCATCCCCAGTAACCACAGAGAATATGGCAGATCCAAGTAAGCATGTGTAGATGGCGGAAACGATCATGTATGCTCCCAGCCACCAGCCACTATGTCCGCTATCGTGCAGACGACGGAAGGCGAGTGGGATCATCAGTAATGAAAGAACAAGGGCAACCAGTCCACCGATGAACGGAATCAGGTTCAAAATCAGATTGGCGATGAGAAGTGCCAAAGCACACCACCAGAACTCGGAACGGCGAGAGCGTCCACTAAACTGTAACAACTTGCCTCTTGCTTTGCGCAAGGCCTCGGAGAATGATAACTGAGGTTTTTCGATCACTTTACTCATAATGATTGTTTTTAGTTAATATAAAATGTTAGTAGAGTCATTGATTGGATGAAGGATCCTTGAGCAGGTCCGGGCGCAACTGTCGTGTACGCTCCAGCGCCTGGTCCATCTCCCATTGCTTGATCTTGGCTTCATGACCGCTCAGCAGGATATCCGGCACCTTCCATCCTTTGTATTCCGCAGGACGGGTATAGATGGGAGCCGCCAGCAGATCATCCTGGAAGCAGTCTGACAGTGCGCTCTGCTCATCACCCACCACGCCGGGAATAATCCTTACAATGGCATCTGTCATCACGGCTGCAGCCAGTTCACCGCCCGTAAGGACATAGTCGCCAATGCTGATCTCGCGGGTAATCAGATGATCACGAACCCGCTGGTCGATACCTTTATAATGACCGCACAGGATGATGATATTCTCTTTCAGCGACAGGTCGTTGGCCACATGCTGGTTGAACGGCTCACCGTCGGGCGACGTGAAGATCACCTCATCGTAGTCACGCTCTGCCTTCAGGGCAGAGATGCAGCGGTCGATGGGTTCTATCTGCATCACCATGCCTGCAAATCCACCATAGGGATAGTCGTCAACACGTCTCCATTTATCGAGGGTATAGTCGCGCAACTGGTGCAGGTGAATCTCAGCCAATCCTTTCTTCTGCGCCCTGGCAAGAATCGATTCCTGCACAAAGCCTTCTATCATCTCCGGCAGAACGGTAATGATGTCAATTCTCATGTTTGCAAAGGTACAATAATTTTGTTAAGAAATAGGATTTTAATGTTTAAAAATACCTAAAACGCGAGAACACCTTACTCATATTCTTTGATTCCCTCTTGTCCGGTCATGGCCCGATAGGCATTATGTGCCAGTGCAGTGAGCTCATCTTCGCCTGGATAGACATAGACAGGAGCCAGATAACTGAGTCGTTCCCTGAGGGCATCTGTCACATATTTGCTCTGCGAGATGGCTCCTGTAAGGATGATGGCGTCCACATGACCGTTCGTAACCGGGGCAAGCGAGCCAAGATAACGTGCCAGCTGGTAGATCATGGCATCGAGCACCAGTTTGGCATGTGCGTCGCCTTCCCGAATACGTTTCTCTACTTCCCGCACATCGTTCGTACCCAGATGGGCAGTCAGTCCGCTGTGCCCGTTGATCTTCCGCAGCATCTCCTCCTCAGTGTATTTCCCGCTGTAGCACAGTTTGATGAGCTGGGCAGAGGGAAGGGTACCAGTGCGTGAGGGGGTAAAAGGACCATGACCGCCCAGTGCGTCGGAACATTCAATGGCGCGTCCTTTGTGATGAAGGGCGAAAGAGATTCCGCTTCCCATATGGGTAACGATGAGTGTCTGCTCTTCGTATTTCACACCGTGTTCACGACAGTGCCGTTTGGCAATCTCCCGTTGGTTCAAGGCGTGCCAAATAGTCTGATGAGGCATCTCTGGCAGACCCGTAATGCGGGCTATATCGTCAAGCTCGTCCACCACACCGGGATCAACGGTGAAGGCACGACAGCCTGGAATCTCCTTGGCCAGACTCAAGGCGAGCAGAGGACCAAGGTTACAGGCATGGTGCAGACGGGGATGTCGGGTGTCCTCAATCACCTTGTCGTTCAGTTCATACACACCGCTCTCAATAGGTTTGACCAAGCCGCCGCGTCCCACCACCACATCAAAATCGAGCTTATATCCGTTCCGTTCCAGTTCCTCAACAAGCTTCTCCCTGCGATAGGGGAACTCATCCATGATGAACGGGTATTGACACAGTTCGTCAAAGGGGTGGTTAATGGTGGAATGCCACTCTAAGTCTTCATCAATGAACACACCGATCTTGGTGGAGATCATTCCTGGGTTAATAGCTAAAATTCTCATCGTTTTATAATGTTATGTTGTTAGGTGCTTGTTCTTGGGTACAGGTCAGGCACATACCTGTCTGCTGTTCCTTACTTTTCAGCAAGAACCTGCAGACAGGCCATGGCCAGACTGTTGTACTTCGTTTCTGCGGAGTCGGCGCGGGATGTAAGGGTTACAGGACAGCTGGTGCCCTGCAGTCCTACGGCCAACTTCGTGTCGGTGAAGGCAGTGATGGCCTTGTAATATACATTGGCAGCCTCAATATCAGGCATGATCACCGCGTCGGCGTTGCCTTCCAGCGGACTCTTGATGCCTTTGATGTCGGCCGATTCCTTGTCAACCGCGCATTTCAGGTCGCTGGGCCCGTCAATGATGGCATTGCCGAACTCACCCGCCTGGCACATCTCCACAATCTTCTGGTAATCCAAGGTGATGGGGAACTTGGGAGAAACCTTCTCCGTACAGTGAATCAACGCGATACGTGGCTGGTCAATGCCATAGACACGACACAGCTGAATGACATAACGTATCATGGCGATGCGCTGTTCCAGCGTGGGGAAGGGGATAACGGCTGCGTCGCTCATGAAGAGCATCTTGTGGTAGGCGGGGATCTGCATGGCACTCACATGCGAGAGCACATTACCCACGGGCAGTAATCCCTCTTCACGATTGTCCTTGTTGATGATGGCGCGCAGCAGGACATCGGTATTCAGAATACCTTTCATCACCACCTCGGCCTCGCCGCGACGGATACATCTCACGGCTTCTGCTGCCGATTCTTCCACAGAAGAAAGATGAATGTTCTTCACTTCTGCCCAGCCTTCCTGCTCCGCCCGTTCAATGGCCTCGCGGGAATGGTCGTCTATGGCTTCCACAGCCACCACCTTGCATCGTTTACCTTTTTGCAGTCGCTCACTCAGTTCACTGAAATCCTTGATCAATTCCATGTCATGTATTTTTCTGCAAATGTAACTCTTTTCCTTCGAATGACAAAATAATTCGCGAAGAAATACGCAAGAATTTTTAGCATCTATTCCTCTCATGTCTCGCTTTTTTTATATATCTTTGCACACAAAACAGGAATTGTACTGAAAGAGAGTCACCTATGGACGAGAAACTAAGAATAGAACAGTTACGACAGGAACTGCATGACCATAATCACCGTTACTATGTGCTGAACCAGCCCACTATCAGCGATCAGGACTTTGACCGTCTGATGCGGGAGTTGCAGGACCTGGAGGCGAAGCATCCTGAGTTATACGACCCGAACTCGCCAACCCAGAGGGTGGGGAGCGACCTGAACCAGGAATTCCGTCAGGTTGCGCATAAATACCCCATGCTCTCACTGGCCAATACCTATAGTGAGCAGGAGGTGGCGGAATGGTACGAGAGTGTGAAAAAAGGACTGGGAGGTGATGACTTCGACGTATGCTGTGAGATGAAATACGACGGACTGAGTATCTCGCTGACCTACGAGAACGGTCGACTAATCCGCGCCGTTACCCGTGGTGATGGGGTGCAAGGCGATGATGTGACCGAGAATGTGAAGACCATCCGCAGTATCCCGTTGGTGCTCACGGGTAACGCCTATCCGCAGGAGTTTGAGATCCGTGGCGAGATTCTCATGCCGTGGGTGGTGTTCGAACGGTTGAATGCCGAGCGTGAAGCGGCAGAAGAGCCTTTGTTCGCCAATCCCCGCAATGCCGCCAGCGGAACGTTGAAGAGTCAGAAGTCGGAACTGGTGGCTTCCCGTCAGCTGGACGCCTACCTTTATTATTTATTGGGAGAAGAACTGCCAACTGATGGTCATTATGAGAACCTCCAGGCGGCGGCCTCATGGGGCTTCAAGATCTCACAGGGCATGCGGAAAGTAAAGACGCTGCAGGAGATATACGACTTCATCCGCTACTGGGACACGGAAAGGAAGAACCTGCCGGTGGCTACGGACGGTATCGTACTGAAGGTGAATTCTCAACGACAGCAACGTGCCTTGGGATTCACGGCTAAGAGTCCGCGGTGGGCCATTGCCTATAAGTTCAAGGCGGAAAGGGCTTGTACCCGACTGAATGAGGTGACTTATCAGGTAGGAAGAACAGGGGCAGTCACGCCTGTTGCCAATATGGACCCCGTGCAGTTGGCAGGAACAACCGTGAAACGTGCCACACTGAACAACGAGGACTTTATCCGCAGTTTCGACCTGCATATCGGCGACTATGTCTATGTGGAGAAGGGTGGGGAGATCATCCCGAAGATTGTAGGGGTGGATCTCGACCAGCGTCCTATCATCGCACAACCTGTTCAGTTCATCACCCATTGTCCTGAATGCGGCGCTAAGCTGGTGCGCTATGAAGGCGAGGCCGCCCATTACTGTCCTAATGATGCGGGTTGTCCGCCACAGATCAAGGGCCGCATCGAGCATTTCATCTCGCGAAAGGCCATGAACATCGATTCGTTGGGGCCTGAGACGGTGGATGATTACTATCGTCACGGACTGATTCATAACATTGCCGACCTCTATACCATCGACGTGCAGCAAATCAATGGCGACGGCAGTAGGACGAAGTCGGCCATGAAGATTGTCAATGGCATCAGGAATTCCACCCAAGTGCCGTTCGAACGGGTGGTGTTTGCCTTGGGTATCCGCTTTGTCGGTGAAACCTCTGCACGACTGCTGGCTCGTCATTTCAAGACAATGGACGCGCTGATGAACGCCTCGATGGAGGAGCTGCAGGAAGTGGAGGGAATCGGCGAGGTGATTGCCAAGAGCGTGCAGTCGTATTTCCATCATCCGCAGAACATGGAGATCATCAACCGCCTGCGCCAGTATGGTGTGCAGATGAGTCTGAGCGAAGAGCAGATACAGGGCGTCACTGATAAGCTGGCGGGCAAGAGCATCGTCATCAGCGGTGTCTTTGCCCAGCATAGTCGTGATGAGTATAAGATGATGATCGAGCAGCATGGCGGTAAGAATGTGGGAAGCATCAGTGGTAAGACATCCTTCATCCTTGCCGGAGAGAATATGGGGCCGAGTAAGTTGCAGAAGGCAGAGAAATTAGGAATTCCCATCGTGAACGAAGAGGAGTTCCTGGAAATGATTGGAAGTTAAGAATCAAGAACCGTGAAAATCATTGTATCACAAGAAATAGAACAGGTGTGCCCCGGCTTCATTGGAGCCGCAGTAGAGGCACAGGTCGTGAACACGCCATATTGCGAGGAACTCTGGAAAGAGATTCACGCGTTGGGCGAAGAATACCGTACCACCCTCACCACCGAGAGCATCAAACAGCTATCGGCCATCGAGGCCACCCGACGGGTGTATAAGGTCTGCGGAAAAGATCCCAGTCGTTACCGTCCTGCTGCTGAGGCGCTGATGCGACGCATGCTGCAGGGAAAGGAACTGTATCAGATTGATACGTTAGTAGATCTCATCAACCTGGCCAGCATCCGTTTCGGTTATAGCATCGGCGGCTTTGATGCGGATAAGTTCCATGGCGACACGCTGACATTGGGCGTTGGCAAGAAGGACGAGCCCTACGAGGGTATCGGTCGCGGACTGATCAACATCGAAGGTCTGCCGGTCTATCGCGATGCTACAGGCGGCGTGGGAACACCTACCAGCGACCATGAGCGAACGAAGATAGATATCCATACCACCCATCTCCTGACACTGATCAACGGGTACGACGGGAACGAGGAACAGGTCACTGCCAATGCGCAGTTCATCCAGTCGCTTCTCCGTAAGTACTGCAACAGCGATGGAGGTACAATCACCTATTACCGATGAAGAAGCAAGAGGTTAAAAGCGGACTGGAGTTCTATCCCGTGGAACAGAACTCCCAGCTACGGGTGAATATCGTGGAGGCGGCAAAGGTACATGCCGGCTTCCCGTCACCTGTGCAGGATGCTTATATGAATCCTCCCATCGACCTGAACCAGGAACTGGTGACCCATCCTGCCACGACATTTGTTGTGCGTGTTGTGGGCGACTCCATGATTGATGAGGGTATTGACTCTAGCGACCTGCTGCTCGTTGACCGCTCGCTCTATCCTTCGCAGAAAGACCTCACCATCTGCATGGTTAATGACGAGTTCTGTGTCAAGCGCATCGTGCAGCGAGGTGATAAGGTGTTCCTGAAATCCGGGAACAGGAAATATCCTCCCATCGAGGTTACCCCGTTGATGAACCTTACCGTCTGGGGAGTCGTCACCTGGGTACTGAAGAGGAAAAGACAATACTGATCTTAGTCTATGTCCCGTCCCACCATCCTTCATATCGACTGTAACAGTTTCTATGCCTCATGCGAGGTGTCTCTACGACCGGAACTGAAGGGAAAGCCCGTTGTGGTGGCTAACTACAACGAGGCGGGCGGCGGTATTATCCTTGCACTGAGCAAGGAGGCCAAGGCGCTCGGACTGAAACGCGGCAATCCTGTGTTTCAGGTGAGGGAAGTTCTCGAGAAGCATCAGGTAAGGGTGTTTCCTGCCAATCTGACTAAGTATGTGGACATCTCCCGGCGAATCGTCAGCATTGTGAAAGAACTTGACATGGTGGGGCAGTTCTTCAGGTATAGCGTGGATGAGTTCTTTGCCACCATACCCGAGATGAAGAAAAGAGAGGACATCGTTTCTTTTGTGGGCATCATCAAGGAAGCCATTGAGCACGGCTCGGGCATTCCTGTGAGCTGCGGCATTGCCACTACCTATACCTTGGCCAAGGTGGCCACCTGGTATGCTAAGCGGTACGACGGCTATCAGGGTATCTGCGTACTGGAGGAAGAGCATGTGGAAAAGGCGCTGCGCGGCTTACCCATTGAAGAGGTGTGGGGAGTAGGGTGGCGTACGGCACCGAAGATGAAGCAGATGGGTATTCATACGGCTTGGGACTATGCGCAAAAACCGCAAGCATTCATTCAGAACCGCTTCCATATCCCAGGTGTCCGCACGTGGATGGAGCTGCATGGTAAGCCTGCGGTAGATATCACTACACCCCCCAAGCAGCAGTCCATCATGCACTCGCGTACCTTTACTTATATGGTCTCCGACAAGAACAAGCTAAGCGACTATATCCGCGACTATGCCGTGGCGGCTGCCCGAAAGCTGCGCGACCAGCATAGTGTGTGCCATAGCGTCACCGTGTTCATCCATACCAACCGCCACCGTGAAGACCTGGATCAGTATGCCAATGGCTTTACCGTGCACATGCAGGAAGGAACGGCCGACACCTCCGCCATCATCAAGGCTGCCTTACAGGCTTTCGATAAGGTGTTCCTGCCTTACTTCCAATATAAAAGAGCCGGGGTGGTGTTGACTGACATTATCAGCGATGAGGCTGTGCAGCAGGATCTCTTTGCTTCCTCAGGCGAAGAGATTAGAAGGAACCGACGGTTGATGAAAGTCACCGACGGCATCAACACGCGCTACGGGATGAATACGGTTCAGCCCGCCTCTTTGTTAGTAACACCAGAAGAACAAGAGGAAAAAAACAAACTGAGAAACGGCTTGCAATACGAACCGTTTCTCAGTCAGACCACCAATCTTGATGATATTATCAAGGTGAAATAACTATCTTGCTGCTTCGAACTCACGAAGGAACCGCGTATCGTTCTCGGAGAACATACGGAGGTCGCTCACCTGGTATTTCAGGTTCGTGATGCGCTCCACGCCTAATCCGAAAGCGTAGCCGCTATATACCTTACTGTCAATACCGCAGAGCTCAAGAACGTTCGGGTCAACCATACCGCAGCCTAAGATCTCCACCCATCCTGTATGCTTACAGAAGCCGCAGCCCTTACCGCCGCAGATATGACAGGAGATGTCCATCTCGGCACTGGGCTCCGTGAAGGGGAAATAGCTGGGGCGCAGACGGATCTTGGTATCAGCACCAAATAGCTCACGGGCAAACGACAGGAGCACCTGCTTCAAATCGGTGAACGATACGTTCTTGTCGATATACAGTCCTTCTATCTGATGGAAGAAACAGTGGGCACGGGCTGTGATGGCCTCGTTACGGTACACACGACCCGGGCAGATAATGCGGATGGGCGGCTGCTGACGTTCCATGACACGTGCCTGAACACTTGACGTATGTGAGCGCAGGAGGATATTCTTTGTTACATCCCCTGTAGCCGACTGCTCCACGAAGAATGTGTCCTGCATGTCGCGGGCGGGGTGATCAGCGGCGAAGTTCATCTTGGTGAACACATGGAGGTCGTCTTCCACCTCAGGACCGTCGGCCAGGACAAATCCCATACGCTTGAAGATATCGATGATCTCATTGCGTACGATGGTCAGTGGGTGACGTGTTCCCAGCTCGATGGGGTAGGCCGAACGTGTCAGGTCAATGATGTCGCCCTTGTCCTCAGCGGTGGTCAGCTCCTCACGCAGACCGTTGATGCGCTCTGTGGCCTTCTGCTTCAGTTCGTTGATCTTCATACCAACGGCCTTCTTCTGTTCTGCAGCCACATCACGGAATTCCTGCATCAGTGCATTGATCTCACCTTTCTTGCTCAGGTATTTCAGGCGCAGAGCCTCTATTTCCTCTGCGTTGGTAGCAGAGAGTTCGTTCACTTCCTTGAGAAGTTCTTCTATTCTGTCAAGTATCATTTCCTCATGATTTTACAATTCGGCTGCAAAGGTAATAATTTTCTTTGAACTTTGAGCTTTGAACTTTGAACTTTATGATTACTTTACTATTTTTTTTTGAACTTTGAGCTTTGAACTTTGAACTTTATGATTACTTTACTATTTTTTTTTGAACTTTGAGCTTTGAACTTTGAACTTTATGATTACTTTACTATTTTTTTTGAACTTTGAGCTTTGAACTTTATGATATGACCTTAGGCTTAGACCTTTGACCATTAAATTTTATAAAATTACATAATAGTAATCATAAAGTTCAAAGTTCAAAGTTCAATGTTCAAAGTTCAAAGCTCAAAGCTCAAAGTTCAAAGCTCAATGTTCAATGTTAAAGGTCTCTCGTGAGCATCAGTCGGTAGTCAACAGGTGACATACCGATAGCTTCCTGAATGCGGCGTTGCAGCGTGCGCACGTTTGAGAAGCCCGCCTCTTCGGCCACCACCGCAATGGTGTAGTTAGGCTTTTCGCGCAACAGGCGCAAGGCAGTCAGCGTACGCAAGTTGTCGATATACGCATCGGGCGTGCGGTGAATGGTCTGATGACGGAACAGCTGAGCCAGTCGTGCCTGACTCACGCCCAGCATCTCTGCCAAGGCCACAGCATTGAAATCCGGTTTCAGGTGCGGACGGTCGTTCTCCACCTTCATCTCGATGAGCGCCATCAGCTGACCGTCGTCACGGAGGTCGGCATTACGCTGACGTTCAATGTTTCCTTCCATGATTTCACGGGCCACCTCTGTACGTCGGCGTAGCTCGACATCATATTCCAGTCGTTCTGACAAGTCGAGGTTACGACTCACCATACGTACCAGCTCGTCTTTCAGTCGTTCCACTTCCCCTTTCAGGGCAGCGTTCTCGTCTTTCAGCAGTTTGATTTCTTCCTCGGTCATATGTAAAGCCAATGATTATTCCGTGATAAATAGTTGCAGGAATCCACTAATCTGGAACACCTCCTTCACATCGTCTTTCAGTCCTCGCAGAATGGCATTGTGCCCGTTGGTACGAGTATGCTTGTAGATGTTAAGCAGGATGCGCAGACCGCTACTGGAGATGTAATTCAAGTCTGTACAGTCAATAACTACATCTTTGTCTGTACAATCAAACACCGGTGCAAGGTTACGTTCAGCCTGTGTGCTGGCCACATTGTCAAGGTCGCCTTCAAGTACAGCCACCAGTTTCCCTTCTTGTTCGTTAATCGTGATATTCATATTCTTTCTTTTTTACAGAGTTCTCTTTTTCTTTATGGTTAGGATATTATGTCCGTTGACACGCTGATAAGCCAGTCCGTCGGTCATCTGATGCAGCAGTATGATACCCATACCGCCCGGAGGCCGCTGGTCGGCCGGCACTGAGAGATCGGTGACAGACCTTTCGGTGGGGTCGAACGGAATACCGTCGTCGTCGATGGTGAGCAGCAGCATGTCGCCTTCCACTGTCGCCTGAAGGTTAATCTTAGTGGCCTTACCGTGGAAAATAACGTTTGCCACAGCCTCCTCCACAGCCAGTCGTAGGCGTTTTGCCTCCTTACCTTTGATACCACCCTGTTCAACCGCATTGGCAATGAACGGCTCCAGTAATGCCATGTCAACCATCGAACTGCGAATAATCAGCTGGTCTTTCGCTGTCCCGTCCTGCTGAGCCAAGAGGTCGCTGGGGTTCAGTGGCCACTTAATCGCCATCAGTGTGATATCATCGCTCTGCTTGGCGTCACCGGCATGGTGCTTCACCACCTCCTCCATGTGCTCCACCAGCTGTTGGGCTGTATCGTCAGGGTATTGGTCGGCCACCTCCTTCACCCGTTTTCTGCCTAACTGTTCCCCTTTGATGTTCTTGGCCTCGTTGAGTCCGTCGGTGTAAAGGAATAGCATGTCGCCGGGCTGCAGTTGAGTCTGCTGACCCTCATAATCCCATTGGGTCAGAGCACCCACAGGAATGTTCGGTTTTACAGGAAGGAATGTAGAAGTGGCCCTCTCGTCATCCCCTTTCTTCTCCCTGAGCAGCGGAGCCTCGTGTCCCGCATTGCAATAGTCGAGATGTCCCGTTGTCACATCGAGAATACCCACGAACATCGTCACGAAGTACCCCGACGTATATTCCTCACTGAGGGTGCGGTTGATGGTTTCCATAATGTCAGCCGCCCGCTCGGCCCTTCGTGTCTCACCACGGAAAAAGGCGCGCATCATAGCCATCATCAAGGCTGCCGGCATTCCCTTGCCGCTGACGTCACCCACACAGAAGAACAATCGGTTGTCGCGCAGGTAATAGTCGTACAAGTCGCCACCCACATCCCGGGCAGGTGTCAGCGAGGCAAAGAGATCTACTGGAGGTGCCGAGCGTTGCACATTCAGCGTCTGCGGCAGCATGGCCATCTGGATGTCGTGTGCAATCTTCATCTCCCTTTCCAGTGAAGCATTCTGTGTGGTAGTCTTCTGGAGCTCATCCACGTATGTGGCCAATGATGTCTGCATGTTCGCAAAGGCATCATGCAGCTGCTGCACCTCATCATAGTCGTTCACTTCCGGCAAGGTAGAAGAGAAGTTACCCAAGGCCACCTCTTCAGCCGAGCGTGCGAAGCGTTGCAGTGGAAGGGTGGTTTTCTTGATCTGACGACGGCAGAACAGGTAGATGGCTGCCAGTCCTGCGAGCATCAATGTCAGGATGATGATGTTCAGAACCTGTGCCTTCGACAGGATCACGTCTTCGGGAGCCACGATAACCATCACCCAACCCACGTGTTTCACGGTGCGGTAGTACAGTCGCGACTTCACGCCATCCACCTCCGTCACACAGGTGCCTCGGTTGGCCAGCATCATCCTGCCCACGTTCTCGTCGATGAGCGTCATCATGCGCGATTTGTCAGGATGTAAGATGTAGTTGCCTTCCTGGTCGATGACAAAGAAATACGAATGGTGCTTCTGTCCTGCCTCATGCCGTTCGTTCACCTCCTTGACATCTTCCATCATCTGCTCTCGCAAGTCTTCCAGCGACATGTCGGCACAAAGAATAGCCACAGGTCGTCCTTGATGGTCGTGGATGGGCGCAGCGAAGGTGGTCAGCAGGCGCTGATCCTGATCGCCAGCAAACAACTCGCTCTCGAAGTAGGCCTTTGTCCAGCTGGTTTCATCCTTTTTCAACTGCTCCTCGAACCATTCGTCATAGAAGTAGCTGTGGTATGTACTGTCAATCTCCGACTTTCTCACCTTCCCTTCCTCATCTATTCTGGCGCAGGGAATGAACACCCGACCCTTACTGGGATAATAGTTCGTTTTGAACAATATCGAACTGCACACAATGTTCGGGTTCATCGTGACAATACGTTCCAGATGATCGAACATCTTGTCCGGTTCGTCAATGTCGCGCTCAATGTCGTGCACATTGTTCCTTGTGGCCACATACACGTCAGATAGACGGCGGCGTAGCTCCTGCTGGTTCTCGAGCAAGATGCTCAGATACCGCTCACTTGCTTCGTTCAGCATATACTTCCTCACTGTGAAATACACCAATCCGGCAATGATGGCCACCATTGCCAGAACAACCGCCATAATACGGTAAGTAAGCCGTGTCGACAGAGAATTTGCCATACTTCTGAACGCTAATATGGCACAAAGTTACAAAATCTTGAACAATATACATAATATTTTATCGCTTTTTTTTGCTGGTTGGGACGTAAACTTGATGTTTTAGAATGCAAAGATAAGGTTGAATATCTCCGCTTTCTATGATTTATCCATATTTTGTTCCGAGTTGTTGCGACAAATATCGAAAATTGCGACAAATCGCCCACATGCATGAGCAATTTGTCGCATACAATTATCAATCGTCAATTATCAATTTTCAATTCAAGGAGTTGGAATCTGCCTCTGGTACTTATACTCCCACTCTGGGTAATTTCTGTACCGTTCCGCAATCCATGCCATATCCTCAGCCGATGAGATGTCCGGTTCGCGCTTGAACGCCATCTTAAACCACTTGCGGATATTCTCCAATCCCTGATCAGGTGTAGTGCCGTAGCAGTACCATGTGAATCGGGAAGACATTTTCTGACCGATCTTTTTCCAGTTCTCGGCGTTGATCCACTGGTAGTCGCCGGTCTCGCCAGCCTTCTGGTACTGGTAGTCGTAGTACAGCACCTCCAGCTCTTCCATATAGCTACCCAGCGCGCCTAAAACCTCAAGCATCTCAGCATAGTTGCCATTAGGCTCATGGTCCCATCCACTTTGGATCCGGTCAATAATCATCTGATGGGCTGTGGCATCATCATAGTTATACATCTCCTTCAGCATGCTCATCACCTTCTTCATATCCTCCTTGTAAGCCTTGCCGCAAATACCTCTCTCCATTTTCTGGTAGAAGTTCGGCCACGGAGTGGCTGAAGGAGGAAGTGATGCTACACCGTTAGTGTCACCAACCTTGTGTTCAGTACCATCGCTGGGGAACTTCATCAGTGTCCAAGGACCAGCCAATGGAATGGTCACAGTAGCTTCAGCCAGTTTATAACCCAAGAGCGTCAGTTTGGCACCCAGTTCGGCATCGATATTCAACATGATCTTTCCATTCAGATCTACAAGATCTTCTGCAGTCTGAGCCTCAATGGGCTTGAATGTTGCGTTCAGCTCGCCACCCAGGTGAGGACCAATGGCCAGCTCAGGTCCAGCACATTTGTAGATGGTGATGTCGGCTCCCAGGAAGATACCCATGCCACAAGTGTATTTGAAGGCTACACGCGGAGGGATGATCGAGAATTTGTTAGCCGTCTCCCTGAAGTAACCCATGCCTTCCCAACCTCTACCGTCGGTATAGCGGGCACCACCCATGAACTCATTACCATATTCATACTTGAAACCAGTGCTTACCTTGCCGGAAATGCTTCCGTCGAATTTCATGAAGATGTTAGGATCGATACTGATCAGGATAGGCACCGGACCCACCCAGAAGGTGAATGAATAGCCGTTGAACTTAGCGAGCTCGAACTTCAACTTATCTCCAAGATCCAGCTTCTTCTCGAAAGCGAACTCTACACTTGCGTCCAGACCGAAGCTACCGTCAACACCTGTCTCAAACTTCTCTACGTATGGCTCAGGAAGAATGCCGCTCCACTTCAGACCGCCCTCGAGGGTGAGGAAGTAGTTCAGTTCGAAATTCACACCAGCCTTGAAATTCACCTGCACAGAGTCTTTCGAATCCTTCGCAGCGAACTTGAAGTTACGCTTCACTTCAGTATCCACACCCAGCAGTCGCTTGCTGATGCTCCAGCGTGTTTCGCCCAGCAGTTCCTCTGCTGTCATGTACTTATATTCACCGCTCTGGGCTGCACGTGTCTCTGTTGCCTCAGGCTGTTCGTCACCAGTATGGTAGTCCTCCTTGTAGCCATACGGGTCGGTCAGATGAACCACTGCCGGGTGAATCACGTTGTTTGTGTCGATATACTTGGCTGCATACCCTGGAATGTTGCAGCCAGCGGCACGAGTCTGGATAGATTCTGCATCACTGTTCACATAGATGTCAGTCTGCAGATTCACCTTCTTGTCACCAATAATCTCAGCCACCGTAGCGGGTTCTACAGTAAGGATGTAGCGGTCGCCCACCAACTTCTCTGCCTTAGCCTTGCGGATGTAAGGCAGTTGACTCATCTTGTGCCAGATACCCATCGGGTGGTTCACGAACGAGGTGATACCCAATTTGTCGGCGTACGCCTTGCTCACACTGATCTCTGTAGTGTCGGCATTAAGAATCTGCACATCATTCTCGTTGTCGAAGGTCTCGAAAGTCAGACCGTAAGCCTCTAATGCCGAAGAACCTGCACTGGCAGATGCCGGTGAACCGTCTGCTCCATTACCTTCTAAATCATCACTACATGCTGTAAAAGCAAATGTAAATAACACTGCGGTCATGATGCTCATGAATACCGACTTGACCATTTTCTTTTCTGTTTTCATTACCTTTTATTATTTTATTTGATTGAACTTCTTTTTTACTGCAAGGACAGAGACCTGTTCTCGCTTTTGGCGATGCAAAATTATGGCGCTTTTTCATGGCTCCCATATTTTTTTATGATTATCCTTTACATTTGTTGCGACAGGGGGCCTATATCACGACAAAAGAAAAGCAACCCTGCAAAAACTGTCGCAAATTCTGAGACCAGAGGGCATAACTAGGCTTGTTGAGGACTTCAACAAAGCTTGTTTGGTTCTGTGTGAAATATAGATTGGGAAAGAAATTATCATAATTATCCCAGAAATACTATTTGAACACGAGAATCAGATTTTCCGTTTTTCCGATAAATGTCCGTTTCTTCTGTTATAAAATACGGTTGGAGTTATAAGCCTAGTTAGTGGTAGTTATAAGGCTGATAAGTGGGTGAAACCAGGCTGATAAGTAGGTGAAACTAGGCTTATAACTTGGCGATGGAAATACAGACCCCACCCCGCGCTACGCTAACCCCTCCCCTTCGATGGGAGGGGAGTTAGTTACCACTGTGTCACTCGGTACCCCACACCAAACTATAGGTGCGATGGCCCCTCGTTCCCCGCCCCAAACTACAGGTGCGATGGCACTTGGCTCCCCACACCAAACTACAGGTGCGATGGCACTTGGCTCCCCGCACCAAACTACAGGTACGATGGCCCCTCGCTCCCCGCCCATCTAAGGGGCGGGGTCCTGGCAAGGGGGGCGGGGTGTTGCAAGGATGTAATCGAGTGGGGGTAGTGGGGGTAGTGGGGGGTACTTTTTAAAACATTATAGAAAAAGTATTATCTTCTCATGCGCGAAAATATATAAAGTTTAGAAAACAACACCCACTACCCCCACTACCCCCACTCTGTCATCAGAACGGTTGACTATCTAATTCTGATAGTTCGTTGATTCTATTTTGTTGAATATCAGTAAATTGAAGTTCGCGCACATGATACTTATTGAAACCTCTCAACCTTTTTACCGAACACCCCAGTTTCTTCATAATCCTCCCTATTTTAACAGTTGATAACTGTTTTTTTGCGTGACGGGGTGCTGTTCCTTGGCATCAACAGACTTGTATCAAAGTATTCATGATTGCCTTTTCTTTTCTTCTTTCATATCTTATTCTCCTTTCTTTTTACTTTTAAAAACCTCATTTATTATGTATTGTTCTCACTTATTCGTACTTTTGGCTTCGCCGAAGGTACTTTCGCTCGACAATAAAAATAAATCACTATTTATTTTGTATTGTTCTCACTTATTCGTACTTTTGCGGATAAATCCGCGAACTTACTCCGTCTCGGCAAAAAAACAAATCGATTTTTTTGTTTTGCGCTCGACTTTTCGTAACTTTGTACCCAAATTTGAGAGGATAACCAAGAAATTGGGGAAAAAGAATGAAAAAAGGTTTTTGGATAGTCGTCATTTCATGCGTCTGCATGATGCTATGGACAACAGGCTGCACCGACAAAAAGCCTGTGTCCATGGATGATAGTATCATGGTGGATTCCCTGGCAGACACGATAGCTATGGACACGTTGGAGGAACTGATCTCTGAACAGCCCATACCTAAGGCGGCGGATGAGCTCTTCGACGATTTCTTCTTCAATTTCGCCAGTAACCGCAAGTTCCAGATGAGTCGTATCCAGTTCCCGTTGATGGGCGAGGGACAGAAACCTGTGGCCAGTAGCAAGAAGGAGTGGAAGATGGAACGGTTCTATTTCCCGCAGAATTTCTATACGCAGATCCTGGATTCAAAAAAGGACCTGAAGCTCTCAAAGGATACAAGCATCAACCATGTTTCGGTAGAGAAGATCTTCCTGGATGAAAAGAAGGTGATGTGCTATCACTTCGACCGACTGAACGGTCAGTGGATGCTGACATCGGTGTTGGAGAACGACATCAACCTGAACGGAAATGCCTCGTTCCTGAACTTCTATGAGCATTTCGCCACCGACAGCGCCTTCCAACATGCCAGTCTGAATGAGACCATGGAGTTCCGGGGACCGGATCCTGATGATGACTCGAAGGAGATGCACGAGAATATCACGCCCGACCAATGGGAGGAGGTGTCGCCAGGGGAGTTGCCATCGGGTACCTTATATAATGTGGTATATGGCGAGAACTTCACCAAGGGCAGTCAGAAGATCCTGCTGTTGCGCGGTATCTCCAACGGACAGGAACTGGAGATGACGTTCAAGATGATTGGCAACGCCTGGAAACTGGTGAAGCTGGTGGAATAACAATGACTGCATGAAAGATTTACGCAACTATAGCTTGAAACACCATAACACCTTCGGCATGGAAGCGAAGGCGAGCAGGTTCATGGAGTATGCCAACGTAGAGGATGCGCAGCAGATAGCTGCTGTGTTGCGAGCCGAACAGGAACCTTTCCTCATCATAGGCAGTGGCAGTAACCTGCTGCTGACAGCCGACTTTGAGGGCATCGTGGTACATTCGGTGATCAAGGGCATTGAGAAAAGGCCTGGTGAGGATGGTGCTACGCTAGTGCGCTGCGGCAGCGGAGAGCTGTGGGATGATGTGGTGGCTTGGTGCGTAGGCGAGGGGTTAGGACACTTGGTGAACCTGTCGCTGATTCCTGGCGAGGTGGGTGCTTCGGTGGTGCAGAATATCGGGGCCTATGGTTCGGAGGTGAGTGAGTTCGTGGCTTCGATAGAGGCGGTGGACATTGCCACTGGCGAACGGGTGACGATTGCTCCCGCTGATTGCGACTACGGCTATAGGAAGAGTAAGTTCAAGACCGCTTGGAAAAACAAATACCTGATTACGGCTGTGGAATATCTCCTGCCGGCGGAAACGCAGTTGAACGTGGCGTATGGAAACATACGGGCGGAGTTGGAGCGGAAGGGGATTGCCCATCCAACGGCTGACGATCTGCGCAGCACGATCATCGGTATTCGTCAGAACAAGCTTCCTGATCCTGCTGTAGAAGGGAACGCAGGCAGCTTCTTCATGAATCCTGTGGTGCCTCGTGAGAAATACGAGGAACTGGCCGCCCTCTATGAGGGAATGCCACATTATGATGTGGATGATGAGCACGTGAAGATTCCTGCCGGCTGGATGATTGAGCAGTGCGGATGGAAGGGGAAATCGTTAGGACGCGCTGGCGTTCATGCCAAGCAGGCCTTGGTACTGGTGAACCGCGGCGGTGCAACGGGTGATGAGGTGGTGCGACTCTGTGAGGCCATCCGTCATGATGTGAAGACTCAATTTGGTATTGAAATCTTTCCGGAAGTCAACATTGTTTGACTTTCTTCGAGGAAGGAGTAAGGAGGATAGTGGAACGTAGTGACATAACTATGAACTTTGAACTATGAACTTGAAACTTACTTTTTTGGGCACGGGAACATCGGTGGGCGTACCAGCCATTGGCTGCACCTGTAAGGTGTGTCAGAGTAAGGATCCACACGATAAGCGTTTGCGCGCTTCTGCCATGGTGGAAACGGAGCAGACACGCATCCTGATTGATCCAGGGCCCGACTTCCGTCAGCAGATGCTGGGACAGTCGTTCAGGAAGATCGATGCCGTGCTGGTCACTCATATCCATTACGACCATGTGGGCGGTCTGGATGATATCCGACCCTTTTGTCAGTTCGGCGAAGTGAACATCTATGCCGATGAGATAACCTCACGCGGACTCATGAACACGGTGCCTTATTGCTTTGCCGAGAACAGGTATCCCGGGGCGCCCAAGATCAATCTCCATACCTTACAGTACCATCAGCCTATTCAGGTGAACGAACTGGAAGTGATTCCTTTCTGCGTGTATCACGGAAAGCTGCCCATCACCGGGTTCCGCATTCAGAACCTGGTGTATATCACGGATATGAAGACGATGGATGAAAGTGAGCTGCCCTATGTGATGAATGCTGACACCTTGGTGGTGAACGCCCTACGTTTCAAACCTGACCACCATTCGCATCAGAATGTGGATGATGCTATCGCCTTTGCCCGTAGGGTAGGAGCCAAGAGAACTTTCCTGACACATATGTGCCATGACATAGGACTACATGAGGAAGTGAACCGAATGCTGCCCCCCGATATCCAATTGGCATACGATGGGCAGGTTACTTTTTGAACTTACGATAGAGTTTCCATGCGAGAAGCAGACCGTCGAACACACCGGCACTGGTGCTCATCAAACCCTGCACGCTCATCTTCTTGCCCCTCCGTGTGGTCAACGCCGTAGGCTTCGCAAACAATTGCTTGCGTAGCTTGTTGATCTGATGGTTGTCTTTGCGAATCTCCTTCAGCAACTGCAGCTTACGTTCCTCAATCGACCGTAAGGTGGTGTAGGTGGGGGCGTTCTCGTTCTCTATCATAAAACCGTTATTTTTCCATGAGCAGACTGGCAAGGAAGCGCACCAGTGGCTTCTCTACCCACGACTTTCTGAAAGCAAGGAACAACAAGAATACCAAGATGTAGAATGCCGCCACGATGAGGAACGCCACGGGATGCCCCACATGGGGCGCCAGGGCGTAGGCAGCAGCAAACGACAGGTAGATGAAAATGATGAGGATGATGAGGAAGGTGACGGCGGCAATGGCCAACGCCGTTATCAGGCGCACCACCTTCTCAATGACATCCAGCCGCAGATACTCGTTCTGCAGACCGACGTAATGCCTGATCACCTCAACCAACTGTCCGATGGTCTCGATATTCTTGTCGCTCGAAAACATGTGCCTAATTATTCTGCGATGTCAGCAGCCGCCTCCTTGATATCATCAGCGAGATCAACGATCTCCTTACGGCTCAAATTGATATTATGCTTCTTGCAGAAGTCGTCGATGGCATCTGTAATCTTTTCACGTGTGTCGGAACCCTTTTCGGGGGCAGCCAACAGACCAAGAGCAGCACCTGCGAGGGCACCGCTGAGGAATGCACCAATAAAACTGATTGTTTTCATACGCTTATTATTTAATTGTTGAATATTCTAAATCATTCGCAAATATAAGCATTCTTTTGCATTCTACCGCAAAAAATACACTGATTTTTTGTTAAAATCTATGTATTTATGTCATTTAACAAACTTTATGCACGTTTTTTCCTTGATTTTGCGCGATTTTGTGTAATTTCGCACAATCAATTACTAATTTTGCAAATAACTAAGTTCAATATTAAACAACAAAGAGAAAGTTATGAAAAAGTACATGTTAGTTTGCGCAGGTTTAGCTGTTGCATTGGCTTTTACAAGTTGTAAATCTTCTGAGAGTGCCTATCGTAAGGCTTATGACAAGGCAAAGGCTCAGGAAGAGGCCAATATGGCCAACAACAATTACGAGGAGACTCCTGTCGTAGCTCCGGTACAGACTCGTCCTTCAACAGAGACAGTAGTCGTTGATAATGTTGACAATGTTTCTGTACGCCCGGAGAAGCTGCAGGTGGTTGATGGCGCCGGTCTGAAGAGCTTCAGCGTGGTTGTTGGCTCCTTCTCTGTAAAGGCAAATGCCGTGGGTCTGGCTCAGCGTCTGCGTAATGCCGGTTATCCAGCACAGGTTGCTTTCAACAGCAGTAACAATATGTATCGTGTGGTAGCCACCACGTTCGACGATAAGGCAAGTGCTGTGCGCAGCCGCAATGACTTCCGTGCTGGCGAATATGCTGATGCATGGCTGCTGTTTAACCAGCAGTAATCAGCTGTGGCACGCATTCTATCGATAGATTACGGAAAGAAACGTACAGGTATAGCAGTCACCGACCCGTTGCAGATTATTGCCAATGGGTTGGCGACTGTTTCTACTTCTGAGCTGTTCAACTACCTGAAGGACTACCTCTCACACGAACAGGTAGAGAGGATTATTATCGGCCGACCGCTACAAACGAACGGACAGCCGAGTGAGAACCTGCAACGGGTGGAGCAGTTTGTGAACAGGTGGAAGAAAGAAATGCCTGACGTTCCCGTGGAGTATGTGGATGAGCGGTTCACCTCTGTCCTTGCTCACCAGGCCATGATCGACGGCGGACTCCGTAAGAAGGCTCGGCAGGACAAGGCGTTGGTTGACAAGATCAGTGCCACCATCATCCTTGAAGACTACCTTCGCTCCCACAGTCAACGAAGTTAATTCTCAATTCTCAATTTTCAATTTTCAATTCTTAAAGTGGTATTACCTATTTATATATATGGTCAGCCAGTGCTCCGGAAGGAGTCGGTGGATATCCCCAAGGATTATCCCCAGCTTGACGAACTGGTTGCCAATATGTTCGAAACGCTGACAGCCAGCGAGGGCGTGGGATTGGCAGCACCGCAGATCGGTCTTAATATCCGTGTGGCTGTGATTGATCTGGATGTGCTCTCGGAAGACCTGCCCGAATACAAGGATTTCAAGAAGGTGTACATCAATCCGCATATCCTTGAGTTTGACGATAGTGAGACGGAAACCATGGAAGAGGGCTGTCTGTCGCTTCCTGGCATTCATGAGAGTGTGACTCGTGCCACGCGCATCCGTGTGAAATACGAGGATGCTGAACGCAATGAGCACGAGGAGTGGGTGGACGGCTATCTGGCCCGTGTGATGCAGCATGAGTTCGACCATCTGGATGCGCATATGTTCATCGACAGGATATCACCACTGCGCCGTCAGCTCATCAAGAACAAGCTGAAAGCACTTACACTGGGTAAGTATCGCTGCTCTTACCGCACCAAACCAGTGAGAAGATGACAGTTTGTAGTTGACAGTTGACAATTGACAGTTGATAGTTCTTCGCGTAGCGAAGCGGCAAAGTCGAGCGGACAGTTGATAGTTATAGAAATGGAGGGCATCAATCCATGAAGACAGGGAAGGACCGGAAAAGGGGTTGGGGTAGTGAAGGACTTCGTTACCTTTTGTCGTTTGTGGTTATCTGTCTCGGTTTCGTGTTTCCCCTTACTACGCATGCGCAATACAATATCGACCGGGTGTTGAATGCGGGTAGGGGCGCACTTTACTATGAAGACTATGTGCTCTCCATGCAGTATTTCAACCAGGTAATCAACGCTAAACCTTATCTTTATGAGCCGTGGTTCTATCGGGCCGTGGCCAAATACTACTTGGATGATTTCCAGGGAGCGGAGATGGACTGTAGCGAGGCCATCAACCTGAATCCGTATATTTCGGGCATCTACGACCTGCGTGGCGTGTGCCGCATCCGTATGAAGAAATACAAGGAGGCGGCAGCCGATTACGACATGGCCATCCTCCATGATCCTACCAGTCAGGCACTGTGGTTCAACCGCGCCCTCTGTCGTATTCATGACAAGGACTATGACAAGGCGAACTTCGAGCTCGACTCGATGATGAACCGGTGGAAGACCAATGCGAAGGTGTATCAGCTGAAGGCGGAGGTGTGCATGCAGCAGAAAGATACGGTGAAGGCTTCCACCTTCCTGGATAAGTCGTTGGAATTGGATCCCTACGATGGAGAGGCTTGGACGGTGAGGGCAATGATCAGTTTGAGTAGGAAGAAATGGAAAGATGCGGATGATCAACTGAGTAAGGCTATTCATTTGAAGCCGTCGGTGGTAGGAAACTACGTGAACCGTGCCTTGGCGCGCTACAATATCAATAACCTACGGGGCGCCATGGCCGATTACGACAAGGCGCTCGAATTGGATCCCAACAACTTCCTGGCACATTATAACCGCGGTCAGCTGCGCGTGCAGGTGGGTGACGATAATCGCGCCATCGACGATTTCGACTTCATCATCAGTAAGGAGCCGAACAATATCATGGCTATCTTCAACCGTGCGCTGCTGCTCGACAGGACAGGTGATCTGCAAGGAGCCATACGCGACTATACCCGAGTGATCGATGAGTTCCCGAACTTCTGGACAGGACTGCAGTACCGTGCCAACTGTTACCGTCGTCTGGGTATGACGGCCAAGGCGGAGCTGGATGAGTTCCGCATCCTCAAAGCGCAGATGGACAAGCATCTGGGTATTCAGCCGCGGTGGAGCAAGAGTAAGCAGAAGGAGGTGCGCAAGCAGAGCGACATCGACATGGACAAATACAACCAGCTGGTGGAGGCCGACGAGAACGAGGTGGAGCATGAATATGCCAGCGCTTATCGTGGAAAGGTGCAGAACCGCAAGGTGGATGAAGACCTGATGCCGATGTATGTGCTCTCCTACCGCCGACAGTCGGAAGGGGTGAAATCGTTCAATGCCTTCGACAACGACGTGGAGCACTTCAATACCACGGCTCATCCTTCGCAGCCCATCTATGTGCGTACGCACGATAAGGCGCTTACCCAGGAGGAGACACAGACTTTCTTTACCTTGATTGATAACCTGTCGGAGCGGATTGCAGGAATCAAGGATTTCACCAAAGACCGCTCGCTGCTCATTGAACGGGCTGTGGCCTATACGGTGGTGCAGAACTTCGATGAGGCCATCAACGACCTCTCGGCTTATATCCAGACCGACAGTACGTCGTCGGTTGCTTATTGGCAACGGGCTGTGTGCCAGGCGCTGATGAACGAGTTCACACAGTCGCAGGGCATGGAAGCCAACCTGAAGACCGCCCGCACCTTGTCGGACTTCGAAGAGGCTATCCGAAGGAATCCGCAGAACGCGTTCCTCTACTACGACCGTGGTAACCTCTATGCTTCTCGTCAGGATTACCAGCATGCGTTAGACGATTATACCAGGGCCATTGCCTTGGAGCCGAATCTGGCGGAGGCATATTATAACCGCGGACTGATCCTTATCCGCACCGGAAAGAAGAAAGAGGGTATAGACGACCTGAGTAAGGCGGGCGAACGGGGTCTGTATGATGCGTATAGCGTGATTAAGCAGTATAGGGATAAGGAGTGAGGGTACACTGAAGGTATTCTCGTTCGGAAAATAAAAAGAAAAGTAATCTTTCCTTTTGCATTTTGCTTGCTTATTCGTACCTTTGCAACCAAATTCAATTTAAACAACGATAAAATGATTAACATTACATTTCCAGACGGCTCTGTTCGCTCGTATGAGCAGGGCGTGACAGGACTCGAAATTGCCGAGAGCATCTCTCCTGCCTTGGCACGTAGCGTCATCAGCTGCGGTGTGAATGGGGAGACAGTGGAGTTGAACCGTCCTATCATGGAGGATGCTACCTTTGCCCTCTACAAATGGGAGGATGAGGAAGGTAAGCACACCTTCTGGCACACCAGCGCACACTTGCTGGCTGAGGCCTTGAAGGAGCTCTATCCGGGCATCCAGTTCGGATTCGGACCGGCTATCGAGAACGGTTTCTTCTATGATGTGCTGCTGCCCGATGGCGAGCAGATCAGGGAAGGCGACTTCGCTAAGATCGAGAACAAAATGAAGGAACTGGCTGGCAAGAAGGAGCCGGTGGTACGCCGTGAGGTGGCCAAGGCTGATGCGCTGAAGGAGTTTGCAGCCGACGGTCAGACCTACAAGTGCGAACATATCGATCAGGACCTGGAAGATGGTACGATCACTACTTATACACAAGGTAACTTCACCGACCTCTGTCGCGGTCCGCACCTCGTGAACACAGGTGAGATCAAGGCCGTGAAGCTGACCAGCGTGGCTGGTGCTTTCTGGCGTGGTGATGCTACTCGTGAGCAGATGCAGCGTCTGTATGGTATCTCCTTCCCCAAGAAGAAGATGCTCGACGAATACCTCGTGATGCTTGAGGAGGCTAAGAAACGCGACCACCGTAAGATCGGTAAGGAGATGGAACTCTTCATGTTCTCCGAGAAGGTGGGTAAGGGTCTGCCTATCTGGCTGCCGAAGGGAACGGAGCTGCGCCTCCGTCTGCAGGATCATCTGCGCAAGGTGCAGAAGCGTTTCGGCTATCAGGAGGTGATCACTCCGCACATCGGTAGCAAGAACCTCTATATCACTTCCGGACACTATGCTCACTATGGTAAGGACTCATTCCGTCCTATCACCACTCCTGAGGAGGGTGAGGAGTATATGCTGAAGCCGATGAACTGTCCGCACCACTGCGAGATCTTCGCTTCCAAGCCGCGTTCATATCGTGATCTGCCTCTCCGATTGGCTGAGTTCGGTACGGTATATCGTTATGAGCAGAGTGGTGAGCTACACGGTCTGACTCGTGTGCGCTCGTTTACGCAGGATGATGCGCACCTGTTCTGTCGTCCCGACCAGGTGAAGCAGGAGTTCCTGAACGTGATGGATATCATCAATATCGTGCTTACCGCCTTCGGCTTTAACTTCGAGGCACAGATCTCGCTGCGCGATCCTAACGACCATGACAAGTATGTGGGTACCGATGAGGACTGGGCATTGGCCGAGAAGGCTATCGTAGAGGCCTGTGAGGAAAAGGGTCTGCCGGCCAAGGTGGAGTATGGTGAGGCAGCTTTCTACGGTCCGAAGCTCGACTTCATGATCAAGGATGCTATCGGTCGTCGTTGGCAGCTGGGTACTATCCAGGTTGACTACAACCTGCCGAAGCGTTTCGAACTGGAATATACGGATGAGGACAACACCAAGAAGACTCCTGTGATGATCCACCGTGCACCGTTCGGTTCCATGGAACGATTCACCGCCGTGCTCATCGAGCATACCAGCGGTCATTTCCCCTTGTGGCTCACGCCTGATCAGGTGGCTATCCTGCCGCTGTCGGAGAAGTATAACGACTATGCCAAGGAAGTGGCAAAGAAGTTCGATGCACAGGGTGTTCGTGCCACACTCGACCTGCGTAACGAGAAACTGGGACGTAAGATTCGCGACAATGAGATGAAGCGTGTTCCCTACATGGTGATCGTGGGTGAGAAGGAGCAGCAGGATGGTACTGTAGCCGTTCGTCCGCAGGGTGGCGGCGAGCAGAGTGTGAAGACCATTCAGGAATTCATTGATGAGGTGAATGCCAAGGTGGCTGAGATGACGAAGGACTTCTAACATTGATCTTTGAACATTGAACTTTGAACTTTATGATTTGACCTAAGACCTTATATAATTAAACTTTGTTAAAATTACATAATAGTAATCATAAAGTTCAAAGTTCAAAGCTCAAAGTTCAAAGAAAAATAGTACCTTTGCAGCCGATTTCGAAATAAGTAGAACTAAAAACAGTTAATGAGGAACGACAAGAAAGGACAGCAGTACCGTGTGAACGAGCAGATTCGGGTACGCGAAGTACGTATTGTGGGTGATGGTGATTCAATGGTTCTGCCAACAAGACAGGCCTTGGACATGGCGCGTCAACAGGGTGTGGACCTTGTTGAGATTTCACCGAATGCCAATCCCCCTGTTTGTCGTCTCATCGACTATAGTAAGTTCCTCTATCAGCAGAAGAAGCGTGCCAAGGAAATGAAGGCCAAGCAGGTGAAGCAGGAGGTGAAGGAGATCCGTTTCGGACCCCAGACCGACGATCACGACTACAACTTCAAACTGAAGCATGCAAAGGAGTTCCTGGAGGATGGAAACAAGGTAAGGGCTTATGTGTTCTTCCGTGGACGAAGCATTCTTTTCAAGGAACAGGGCGAGGTACTGCTGCTGCGTTTTGCCAACGACTTGGAAGAGTATGGTAAGGTAGAGCAGATGCCGAGTCTGGAAGGTAAGAAGATGTTCCTCTATCTGTCGCCGAAGAAGGCTGGCGTGGCTAAGAAGAGTCAGCAGAAGATGGACCGCGAGAAGCGTGAAGCTGAGGCCAAGGAGGCTGCCTTGCAGCAGAAACAGACCGAGCAGGAGGAGACTGCAACCAACGGTGGTTTGTTCGCTAACGTGAAAGGTGGCGAGGACATCCTGAAGAAGCTGAAGGAAAATAAGGATTAAAGCTTGTGCGTAACGTCTGGTATATACGTTGCCACGGCACAATGATAGTAATAACCATTTAAAGTATTCAAAAAATGCCAAAAGTAAAGACAAATTCCGGTGCCAAGAAGAGATTCCGTTTCACCGGTACAGGCAAGATCAAGCGTCATCACGCTTATCACAGCCACATTCTGACAAAGAAGACCAAGAAGCAGAAGAGAAATCTGGTTCATCAGGCGATTGTAGACAACAGTAACATGAAGCAGGTGCGCGATTTGCTGTGCCTTCGTTAATCATTAATTAGGAAAGGAAAAGAATTATGCCAAGATCAGTAAATCATGTTGCTTCAAGAGCAAAGAGAAAGAGAATTCTTAAGCTTACCCGTGGTTACTTCGGAGCTCGTAAGAATGTGTGGACCGTTGCCAAGAATACTTGGGAGAAGGGTCTTACCTATGCATATCGTGATCGTAAGAACAAGAAGCGTAACTTCCGTTCATTGTGGATCCAGCGTATCAATGCTGCTGCCCGCATGGAAGGTTTGAACTATTCACAGCTGATGTGTGCTCTGCACAAGGCCGGTATCGAGATCAACCGTAAGGTGCTCGCCGACCTCGCCATGAACAACCCTGAGGCTTTCAAGGCCATCGTTGACAAGGTGAAGTAAGACTACAACAACCAAAAAGAATGATAGGATTGTCTCACACTCGTGGTGAGACAATCTTTTTTTGAGCCTATTCAAGATCAACAACCGTGATTCCTGCTCCTCCGAACTGCACATGCTCATCGGCAAAGTGGGTGACATTGGGAATGGCAGCCAGGTATTCACGGATGAGTTGTCGGAGAATACCTGTTCCTGTGCCATGGAGAATGCGTACCCTGCTGACTCCCACCAGAATGGCGTCATCGATGAAATAGGTGACGGCATTGATGGCCTCGTCACCACGCATGCCCCGCACATCCAGATCTTGCTTGAACTGACTCCTTCGCTGGTCGATGGTTTCCCGGGTGGAAGTGGAGTAGGAGGGGGAGAAAGTCTGCAGACTACCCACACCTGAGCCGCTGTTGCTGTCCTGCTTCTTCTCGTTTACAGTAGCGGACTCCAGTCGTTCCAAGCGCATCTTCGTACGCATATCACCGAAGATCACGGTGGCCATCTTCCCGTCGGTGGCTTCAATCTTACCAACGGTGGTAAGACCTTTGATTCTGACGGTAGAGCCAACGGTGAGCACGGGCTTGGCGGTGGGTTGTGAGGGTGCTGCTGTCTTGTTCGCATCTGCCTTTGCGGCGGCAGCTGCTTTCTCTTTTCTTCTCTTCTCCTTTCTTTCCTTCCTTTCCTGTATCTGTTTGATCTTACGGGCGATCATCTCGTCGTTCGCCGTGCTGTCAACCTCTTCAACCTCTTGTTTGAAGGACTCCAGCTCCTCACGAAGGCGCTTGGCTTCGGCCTTTTCAGCCTGTGCCTCACGAATCTCACGGATGGTGTTTTCGATTCTGCGGTTACTCTCCCGCAGCAGTTCGGCAGCCTGTTCCTTGGCCCGCTGCAGGATTTCCTTGCGTCGTTCCATCACTTCATTCACCTCTGCCTCATAGCGGGCGATGGTCTGCTGCATGTTCTTCTCATGCTGATGGATATTCTGTCGTTTGCTCTCCCAATACCGCTTGTCGCGAACAATGTCCTGCAGGTACTTGTCGCTTTGGATATAGTCGCTGCCCACGATGTCGGAAGCATCCTGGATCACCTCTTCAGGCAGTCCTATCTTACGGGCAATCTCAATGGCAAACGAGCTGCCGGGCTGACCAATCTGCAGCTGGAACAAGGCCTGCATCTGATGACGGTCGTAGAGCATGGCGCCGTTGACAACACCCGGATGACTGTCGGCAAAGTGCTTCAGGTTCTGGTAGTGGGTGGTAATTACGCCCCATGCCTGTTTCTTACAGAACTGGTTCAGTACACTTTCGGCAATGGCTCCACCGATCTGTGGCTCCGTACCCGTTCCGAACTCGTCAATGAGAATCAATGACTTGTCGTTAGCCGCCTTCATCATGTTCTTCATGTTGAGCAGATGACTGGAGTAGGTACTCAGGTCATTCTCGATGCTCTGCTCATCACCGATATCTATCAGGATATGGTTGAACACGCCCGTCTTACTGTTCTCACGTATGGGTACTGAAAGACCGCATTGCAGCATGTATTGCAGGAGTCCGGTGGTTTTCAAACACACCGACTTACCCCCGGCATTCGGTCCGGAGATAATGAGGATTCTCTTTTCTGGGGTGAGCAGGATATCCAATGGAACCACCTTCTTTCCCTGTTTCTCCAAGGAAATCTGCAACAGCGGATGAACAGCCTGAATCCAGTCGATATGAGGCTTGGAACCTACTGTAGGCTCTATGGCTTTGAAATGCTGGGCCATGACGGTCTTAGCGCGGATGAAATCAATCTTGGCCAGGAACTGATATGAGAGTAGGATGTCCTGCACATGCGGTCGTACCTGTTGGGCAAACTCCGTGAGGATACGGATAATCTCCCTTCGTTCCTCAGCCTCGAGTTCACGGATTCTGTTGTTCGCCTCCACCACCTCTGTGGGTTCAATGAAGACCGTCTTACCCGATGCCGACTCGTCATGGACGATACCTTTGATCTTCCTTTTCATTCCTGGTAATACAGGAATCACCAACCTGCCGTCGCGCATGGCCGGTGTAACATCCTTTTCCACCAGTCCTTCGCTCTGTGCTGCCCGTAGTATATTATATAAGGTGCGTGAGATGCTGCCTTCCGTCTTACTCAGTTCCTGTCGGATTTTGGCCAGTTCCGTTGAGGCGGAGTCTTTGATCTTACCGAACTTGTCGAGAATCTGGTCAATACGCTGGATCAGCTGCGGGAATGTCATCACCTCTTCCGTCAACCGCTGCAGGGCAGGGTAGAGGAATTTCTCGTCGGTACTCCTGTTCAGGAAATGGACAATGGCGTGAATGGTTTCCAACGACCGTTTCAAGTCGAACAGCTCGTTCTCCTCGAGGTGTGTACCCTCCAGGCGCAGTCTGCTTACTGCTTCCCGTACATCAAAGAAATACTGTAGGGGGAAGTCATCGCTCTCCTCCATGATTCTCCTGAACTCCCTGATGTGCGTCAGTAGTTCGTTGATTTCCTTTGCCTGAGTTGAGAACTTGAGCGCATCCACCTCGTCCTTGCCCAAGGTACTCATACAGTATCCTTTGAGCAAGGTCCTGATTTCGTCAAAGCCGATTTTCTGTTCGAAAGTGGCAGGATAGACCATTGTTGTTAGAGCAGTTCAGGTAAATTACTATTTGCCTTGCGCAGTTTCCTCACTGCCTTGTCGCGGATCTGACGAACCCTTTCGCGCTTGATGCCCATTGTCGTGGCGATCTCGGCCATGGTAAGATGGTCGCACTCGATACCGAAGAAATGCTTGATCACGGTCTGCTCCCGTTCATCGAGCACATCAATCACCTTCTTCAACTCAAGAATCAGCGCCTCCTGCTCCGTATGCTGGTCGGCCCGGGGTGCGTCTTTGTCCTCCAGGACGTTCAGCAGACTGAAGTTGTTCTGACTGCCTAAGGGTATCGGCTCGTCCACGGAAATGGGCTGACTGCTTCCCTCCTGTTTGTCGATGGCCTCTTCAATGCTTTTCCTGATGAAGGGGGCGGCAAACGTCACGAAGCGTTTCCCCCTGGCTGCATCGAACTTCTCGGCAGCCTTCATCAAGCCGATATTCCCTTCACTGATCAGGTCTTCCAACGCAACGCCTCTTCCGGTATATTGCTTGGCTACCTTGACCACATAACGCAGGTTGGCACTCGTCAGCTCGTCCAGGGCATACTTGTTACCTTTCTGGATCTGCTCTGCTAAGATCTTCTCCTGCTCATCGGTGAGCAACTCTCCTTCACTGATCTCACTCATATAGGCGTTCAGTGATTTGATATCTGTCTTATCCATATCCTTTAGTTGATCGATTTTTCAAAATGTTGATAGTCCTTCCTGTCGCGCCAGGCTCCTCCCCATGTGAAACCATGCTGGATGAACAGTCGGTAGCAGAGGTCGCCCCTGACAATCTTGTAGGGGAAATTACCCTTGCGGTTGACATACCGACGGCCGGTAGCGGGTTGTACCACAACGGTACCGTTGGCACGTTTCTTATAATAAGGATTATATAAGGTGTTAATATCTACCGCCGTTCCTCGGGCGTGGTGGGATAGCTTCTTACTGCCTGCGATGGTGCGGAAGTTGAAACAGCTGGTGTTGTTGGCACGCATGGAGGTCTCGTCATCGGCATTGTAGTCATCTATCAGTACCATCCGCTCAATGGGGTAGGAGGCTTCATAGAGCTTACGGAAGATTTCCACCAGGTCGTTCGCGATGGCAACATTGCACACCATCTCGCCCAACAGGATCTCTCCTTTGTTATTCTTGTGCAGTAGGCGCAGGTAGCGCAATTGACTCCTGGGGATGGTACAGTTCTTCTTATACGACTTCCCCTGCATGCGTTCAAACAGTGCATCACTGATCTCTTCGGCCACGAAACAGTTGTCGATACCGTATGCCTCCACTTCGTTCAATGATACAATACTTCCTGCCTTCCATTCCTGCATGTATGTGGGCTGTTCACCGGCAAATGTTACAACCGACAAACAGAGTAGTAGCGTGATTATCATGGATTTCCATCTCATAACCTGTCCTTTTTTGCAAAGGTACGGATAAGTGAGCGAAAAACCAAAAGATTTTAATAAAGTTTCATATTATAATGTTTATGATACATCTCGAAAACTCCGAATACATGTTTTTTGTTATCTTTGCATCCGTAAAAATAATCTAACGTTTCATTGTGCCTGTTGGCACGCTTATTACCAATTTTATAATTATGAGGATCAAACTATTTGTCATGATGGCCGGATGTATGGCATGTCTCTGTGGAAATGCACAGAAGCAGGCACCTGGCTTGGACGTGTATTTTGCACAGCCCTCAGGACAGACTATGTCGCCTGATAATGAGGGATTCGTACACCGTTGGCTCTTGTTGGAGCCTATTTCCAAACCCAACCGTAGTAACACGGTGTTCACGGATACCTATCTGAAGGCAGCGTTCGACACAGTGTATTTCAAAGGTCAGTTCACCGATGTGCCCAAGGACGGTCAGAAGGTGAAGGTGGGTGAAGAGACCCTGCAGTGGCATGCACTCGACAGCAAGTTGTATAACGTGAAGCTGTTCCGTTTCGCCACAGGTCTGGAGAAGCAGATGTACGGTGTGCTGTTCTGGGCTGTAACTGTAATCAATTGCTCAGAGGAAATCAAGAACGTACGCCTGGCCGTAGGTTCTAACTCAGCTTCCATGTGGTGGCTGAATGGCGAGAAGACACTTCTGCTTTCAGGCGACCGCCGTATGGTGCGCGACGATGCCGTTTCTCAGCGTGTTACCCTGAAGAAGGGAAAGAACATCCTGCGTGGTGCTGTCATCAATGGCCCCGGCATGAGCGATTTCTGTGTACGTTTCATTGACGAGAAGGGACAACCAGTCAAGAATTATTCTGTAAGTTTTAAATAAGATAAGGAGATGAAAAAGAATTTCAGATATACATTGGCTGGCGCTGCCTTGACGGCAGCAGTGATGCTGGCCCAGTCGGCACAGGCACAGATCGGTCGTCCTTATATTCACGACCCTTCGACAATCGCAGAGTGTGACGGAAAATACTATACATTTGGAACAGGTGGTGGCGGTCTGATCTCTGAGGACGGCTGGACATGGAACTCTGGCGCAGAGCGTCCCGGTGGCGGTGCTGCACCTGATGTGCTCAAGATCGGTGATCGCTATCTGGTGATCTACGGTGCCACAGGTGGTGGTCTGGGTGGCGGCCATAACGGTCGTATCCTCACCATGTGGAACAAGACACTCGATCCGAAGTCTCCTGATTTCAAGTATTCTGAGGCAATCCAGGTAGCAGCTTCCGACGGTTTGGAGGATGCTGATGCCATCGACCCAGGTCTGCTGCTCGATCCTACAACAGGTCGTCTGTGGGCTTGCTATGGAACTTATTTCGGCTTTATCCGTATCATCGAGATTGATCCTAACACAGGTAAGCGTGTGGAGGGTAACGTAGAGAAGGATATTGCTATCGACTGTGAGGCAACCGACCTTATCTATCGTGATGGTTGGTACTATCTCTTGGGTACTCACGGCACTTGCTGCGACGGTGTGAACTCTACCTATAATATTGTGGTGGGCCGCTCAAAGAATGTAACTGGTCCGTTCATCGATAATGTAGGTCGTGACATGCTGCAGGGTGGTGGTAAGATGGTGATTGCCGCTGGCGACCGTGTGGTTGGTCCTGGTCACTTCGGACGTACCGTTATTGATGAAGGTGTTGAGATCATGTCTTGCCACTATGAGGCTGACCTCGATCAGGGTGGCCGTAGCGTATTGGGCATCCGTCCGCTGTTGTGGAAGAACGGCTGGCCTGTAGCTGGTGACCGCTTCAAGGAGGGTACTTATGAGATCGAGTCAGAGCGTCGTGGTTATGCACTGGAGCTGGCTGTTGACTTCGTCCGCATGCAGACTGCACGCCGCGGTTTCTGGGGCCGTCAGGATCCTAACGAGAAGATCGAGCCTGTTGCTAACCAGCCGCTGAGCGAGGTAATCGGTACATGGCCTGCTGGAAACATCGACATCCGTATTGGCGACTATATGTTCCGTCCTCATCAGAGATGGACTATCACCGCTGCTCCTGATGCTGGTGGTTACCTCGGCGGTCCGTACTACAAGATCGAGATCGAGGGTACACATCGTGCCCTGGCAGCTACTGCCAATTGCGAGGTGACATCTGTTCCTGAGTTCACAGGTGCTCCTGAGCAGCTCTGGCGCATCGAGCAGCTCATCGACGGTACCTTCCGTATCATGCCGAAGCAGATTCCTGGTCAGGAGGGTGTGAACACCAAGTTGGTATTGTATTCCGCAGCTGACAGTACACCTACACTGGCTGAATACGACTTCAATAGTGACAACTCTAAGTGGAACTTCCGTAACCACTAATTCTCAGTAGTATAACTACTTATCATAAGACAAGCCAAAGGAAATCTTTTCCTTTGGCTTGTCTTTTTTTTGCACAAATACTTCTCACTTATTCAGTTTTTTTGTATCTTTGTCGCGGAAGTCTATTATAACATAACAATCAAACTATTAATCATGAGAACAAAGAGGTTTATTTTTTCAATCATTGCTCTCGCTATTGCCATGACAGTAGGGGCGCAGAATGAAATGAGTACTGCTATCTTGCAGAGTGGCGAGACCGTCACGATGTTTACTGGAATCAATGCTCTTATCGATGCCCATACAGCTGCAAACGATGGGGATGTCATCACATTGTCGGCAGGAAAGTTTAATGGAACAACCATCTCTAAATCTGTTAGTATCTATGGCGCTGGTTTCGAAACAGATGCCTCTATAGGAACGGATATTACTGAAGTATATGGTTTGACCATTGGAAAAGAGGGGTCAACCCTTTCAGGGGTGCATATAGAAGGAATGCTCATCAGTGGAACTTTCAACGTAGGGGGGACTAATGCCAATGCACCATTAGCTGGTTTGCAAGTGGTCAAGGTGAAGATGAATAGTTCTCAAGAAACACGCATCTTTAGTGATATGGTGAATGCCCTTTTTTCCCAGTGCATTTTCTTATACGTTTTGAGAGGTTATCCCGATGCCAATAATGTACAAGGTACTATTGCCTTCAATAACTGTTACTTTGCAAGTGATTTTAGTTATTTCAAAACAGGTTGTATACTGAATATCGACCATTGCATAGTTGGGAGTTTTACTTGCTCTTCATCTAATATTTCAAATTCTATAGTTTATAAAATACCCGGCAATAATTATAATCCAGTATACAATAATATCGTTTCTACTTTTGATAATTATTGGAATGGAACTAACTGGTATAATGTTTCACAAAATCAGATCTTTGCAGATGTCGAGAGCAATTATTTTGTATATTCTCCTGAGCGTACTTTTGAAATCCAACAACCGGATGTCTGGAAGGCTACAGATGGAACCGAAATCGGCATCCGTGGTGGTGATGGTTGGAGCAAGGCTCCTTCTACACCGGTCTTGAAGAACCTAAGAACAAGAGTTGACGGTGCAACGTTGCAAGTTGACTATCAGGCAGTACCAAGATAAAACGAAAAGAGTATAATAATGAATAAACGAAGATATATACTGATTGCTGCGGGCTTCGCCGTCTGTATGGCGGCGGCAGCCCAAGAAAGTACCGAGGTGAATGCCATAGAAAAGACGGTATATTGGTTCGATGGAGATGCAACTAGTGCGAAAGAGTTGACCACTAGTTCCATCAATCTGGAGAACCTTTCCAAGGGCGTTCATACCATCACGGTACAGACTGTTGACAGCAAAGGATTGTGGAGCAGTGCCGAGACACACTTCTTTGTGGTGCCCCGCTCGGCTACACCTGCCACAACCGTTTCCTTACCTGAGTACTGGATTGACGGACATGCAGAGAAACGGTTCTCGTTGCCTAAGTCGGTGAGTTTGGAGAACTTGTCACAAGGCGTACATACGATTTCTTTCCGTGCCCAGGATGATACTGGCTTATGGAGCAGTGCAGAGACACGCTTCTTTGTCGTAACAGAAACGAATGTCCATATTGCCCGTTACCAATACTGGTTCGATGATGCTCAAGATGACAGTCAGACAGGTACAGTGAGTGATGACAGCGGATTGGCCTACATCAGTTTCGGCTCTCTCATTCCTGGTGAGCATACCTTGTCGTGGCGCGTAGGTGATTCGAAAGGTGCGTGGAGTGATGTGATGACCGATACATTCACGGTTGAACTGATCACCACCGGCATAGACGATGCTTCGCAACTTAATGAGAAAGACCCAGCCACATGGTTCTCCATTGATGGTCGCAAAGGTCAGGGAGCACTCAACAAGGGCGTTTATATCGTGAATGGTAAGAAAATCATTGTGAAATAAAGGGGAACAATAGAGTCTAACTCGTGTTTCCTTATTGAATACAGAGTGTTTCTTACGTGGAAACACTCTGTATTTTTGCAAAAAAACACCAGTTGTCAGCGGCGCAACTGTTCCAAATAATCAAGATGAGTGAGGTCGCATTCTTCGGCTACACGTTGCCATACGATACGATTCGTATCCGACAACTGATGATCCATCGAATAGAGACCGAGGAAGGTGAAGGTGGAGTCGCGCAAGCCCTTCATAAAGGTTACTCGCAGCTCTTTGCGGTAACGCAGGTAGGTGTAGTGGTCGATGTTCCGCAGACGAACGGTCTCTGGGTCAGCTCCCTCAACATACCAGTATTCCGTGATGGTTGGCATCAGACTGTCAGGGTTCCCGTCGTTATGCCAATGGGCATTGTGGAACTCGGGACCCCAGATACAAATCTCAGGATGTCCGGGAAGAGGTTGTGCCCAAGGACGGTCATCTGGGGTGATACCAAACAGCTGCAGGTAATCATCATAGGTAGAGAAAGTCTGTCCGAGACGGATCACGTATCTGTCGTCAGTGACAGTTTTGAGCGAGTCAGTTATGGATGTGAGTCGGTTCGACATCCGGCAGTTCCGAAGGAGCAGTAAACCGATCAAGCAGACCAGGGCAGCAAGTAAGACAACTAAGAAAACACGCGACAGACTACTCTTGCGGGCAGGGGGTGCTGGGGAGTAGGAGGGAGTATCGGGTTCCTTTTGGGTAAACGCATTCCAATCCTTGTATCCCACATACTGAGCCAGTACATCGAGCGTAGTCTTTCGTGGTGTTACAGGCTCAGTAAGATATCCCCACATTCGTTTGAATGTAGTGGCACTGATATAGGTTTTCGTACTGTCACTAACTGCTTGCGAGAGGTTCTCGAAATCCTTTGGCGTCTTGATTTCCTGTCCAAATGTTTCCTCCACTTTTTGGCGAAGTTGGGCAATAATCATCTCCTGAGTCTCTGTGTCCATGGTCTTCTTTTTTACTCAAAACTCATTGCATTTTTACTCAAATTATGCTGCAAAATACTCAATTTGTTTCAAACGAACAAAGAAATCCCTAAATTAATAAGTCGGATGTCACGAATCACAGTATTCGTGGATTAATTATGGTTATTATTCACATTCGTTTCTAAGATAATCAATTTTTGATGCGTTTCAAATCGGGTATAGGCAAACAATCGTTTGGGTATAGGCGCACAATCGTTTGCGTATAGGCAATCGATGGAAAAACGGCAGTTTTCTCCCTTTATCCTTATGGTTTTGACCTGTTATCCCTATGGTTTTGACCTTTCATATAGTCAATCCAAATTTTGAATATACAAAACCGGCACAACATACACGGATTTCGCTGGAAACACCTTTATATACGAGGGAAATGGGTGTTTTCAACATACACGCAACATACACAAACATACACTATAGCCCCAATAACATACACGCAACATACACTACTAAGTAGCCCACTTACGCATAGAAACCAGGCCACTTACGCATAGAAACCAGGCCACTTTCTCATAGCAAGTAGGCTTCTTACTCGACATTCCCACGTTGGGAACAATTTATTCCCACGTTGGGAACAAGTAACTCGTTTGTGAATCTCGCGTGTATGTTGCGTGTATGTTAAAGCCCTTATAGTGTATGTTGGTGTACCCTTAGTGTATGTTGAATTTAATAAAATAACCTTTATTTATCGTGCTTTTCGGCATTTTTCGTGTATGTTCGCGCGTTTTCACTCTTACCCCCCTGCGCCAATCATGGAGAAAGTCGCAGGCGATCAAAGGTAAGGATACCTGCAATGCAGGTGTGAGACAATAATAAAACGAACACTTGCACGAATCACACGGATATTAACCTCATAAAAAGTAGAAATAGTATTCGTGGATTAATTATGGACATTATTCACATTCGTTTTTAAGACTGACTTAATACATGGTTCGCATCGCGTTGAGTACGGCCAGTACGGTGACACCCACATCGGCAAAGACGGCCATCCACATGGTGCTGAGACCGAAGGTGGCGAGGATGAGTACGGCGATTTTTACGCCGATGGCAAACCATACGTTCTGTCGGGCAATGGAAAGAGTGCGCCGGGCGATGCGGATAGCCTGGGCAATCTTTGAGGGCTGGTCGTCCATCAGTACCACATCGGCTGCTTCAATGGCTGCGTCACTACCCAATCCGCCCATGGCGATACCGATATCGGCACGTGCCAAAACGGGCGCATCGTTAATGCCGTCGCCCACGAAGGCTACCTTTGAGGAACCATCTTTAGGAGATGAGAGGTGAGAGAGTTCCTGTTCAACGAAGCTAACTTTGTCGGCAGGCAAAAGTTCTGCATGGTATTCAGTGATACCTAATTCCTTAGCCACATGGTCGGCCACCTCTTTACGGTCGCCCGTAAGCATCACGGTTCTTTCCACACCCAACGCCTTCAGCTGTCGGATGGCATCAGCACTGTCATCCTTGATCATGTCGTTGATGACGATATGACCGGCATATTCCCCGTTGATGGCTACATGGATAATAGTTCCAGGATGCTGACAGTCGTGCCATTCAACACCCAAGCTGTCCATCATCTTCGTATTACCCACACAAACGATGTCGTTACCCACTCGGGCCTGAATGCCATGACCCGCAATCTCCTGCACATCACTCACCTCGCAATCGTCATGAGCTGCCTCAGGAAAAGCATCGCGCAGGGCGGCTGCAATGGGGTGAGTAGAGTGATTCTCTACGTGAGCGGCAAGATGTAATAGTTGACAGTTGACAGTTGACAGTTCTTCGCGTAGCGAAGCGGCAGAGCCGAGCGGACAGTTGACAGTCTTTTGTTCTGATTTTCCGTGAACGGCTTCCACGGCAAACTGTCCGTGGGTGAGGGTGCCGGTCTTATCAAAGACCACGGTCTTTACCTTGGCTAAGATATCCATGTAGTTGGCGCCCTTGATGAGAATACCTTTGCGAGAGGCACCGCCGATACCACCGAAGAAGGTGAGGGGAACACTAATGACCAGTGCGCAAGGGCAAGACACCACCAGGAACATCAGGGCACGATAGAGCCAGGTTGGGAATTGAGAATTGAAAATTGAGAATTGAAAATTGAATGGGGAAATGGTGATGGCTGCCAATAGTGGGGGGATGATAGCGAGGGCCAGGGCGGCAAAGACCACGATGGGCGTGTAGATGCGGGCAAAGCGCGTGATGAAGGTCTCGCTCTTCGACTTATGCTCGCTGGCGTTCTCCACCAGGTTGATGATCTTCGATACCGTACTCTCACCGAAGCTCTTGGTGGTGCGCACCTTGATAACACCCGACAGGTTGATGCAACCAGAGATCACCTCATCGCCAACCGTAATGTCGCGCGGTATGCTCTCACCAGTCAGTGCCACCGTATTCAAGGCGGTACTACCCTCTACAACCACACCATCTAACGGCACTTTCTCTCCCGGACGGATAAGGATAATGGAACCCACTTCCACTTCCTCAGGACGCACATCTTTCACATCCCCCTCCCTTTGGGAGGGGCTAGGGGTGGGCTCCACATGTGCCACATCCGGTCGTATATCCATCAGATGGGCAATGCTCTCACGACTCTTCCCTTCGGCGTAGCCCTCAAACAGCTCGCCCACCTGGAAGAAGAGCATCACGAAGACGGCTTCGGGGAACTGCGTCTCTGCTCCTGGCAAGAAACCGATGAGCAGGGCACCGATGGTAGCGATGGACATCAGGAAATGCTCGTTGAACCAGTCGCCTTCGACAATTCCTTCGGCAGCCTCCTTGAGGGTGTCGAAACCTATATACAAATAAGGTATGAGGAAGACCAGTAGGAGCTGCCAGGTGGACAGACTGCTGTATTTCTCGATGAGTACAGCGGCAACGAGTAAGACAGCGGCAATGACAATGCGTATAATCTTACTCTTCAGCGATCCCTCATGATGATGTTCATGCTCATGGTGGTGCTCATGATGATGCTCGTGACAGCATTCGTTGTCGTGATGATGATGTGCCATATCTTTTTCCTTTTTCTTGTTGTACTTCAAATTTCTGGTGCAAAGGTACGGCAAAAAAGATGCAACCCAGTTGCAAAAGACCCAATCGGTTCTTTTTGCAACCAGGTTGCACACATGGGATAGACTTATTCTTATTTACTTTTTCCAGAAACGTGCGGTGATATCCTCAAACTCCCCATTCCCCACATGCTTGTACAGTCGTTGGTTGGTGGTAGGCTTACTGAGCGGTCCGAGGTGCCGGATATACGGTCCGATCTTGATGTAGTCGAAATCCGCCTTGTTGATGAGCGAAGAGATCACGGTGCGCCCACTATACCATGCCACCTTAAACTGTGGGTGATCCTCGTGGATATACAACGCCAGCTGGTTCACCCCCTTCGGGTCACTGTCACCACCCATGAAGGCAATGCAGGTGATGTCGTTGCCATATTTCTCCACAAAGGCATCGATGGCATCAGTGTCTAACGGCATACCGATATCTTCCCACAGGTAATGACTATGACAACCCGGACAGTGGCACGGACAATTGGAGATATTGATGGCCAGTGTCACCTCGTCAGGAATCTCCTGGAAGACAATACCCGTATTGACGTACTTCAGCATGGAACAGCGTTAGCTGATTTATTCTGCGTGGGCATAGAAACGGCGTGCTGCCTCCTCCTGACGAGCCTGTGAGAAGTTGCTCACACGCTTCAGGTAACCGATGATGCGCGTCATGTAGTCCACATCCTTTGAATGACAGTGAGGACATTCCTTCAGGTAGCGCTTGTCGATATGACCACACTCGTTACATACTGTATTGGGGATATTGAAGGTGAAGTAGTTACAGCCTTCCTTGGCAGCCACCTTCAACAAGTGGGCATACTGCTCCTTCGAGAGATGCTCGTCGAGGTTCATGTGCAGGGCAGAACCACCTGTGAGGTGCTCGATATACGGTGCGCCGTGGAGCTTGAACTTATCAATCACGCTGAGCGACTCGTCCTCCACTACATAGAAATAGCTGTTGTAGCAGTCGCGTGGTACGAAATAGCCGTCCTCACGGTCCCACTTAGCATGCTTCACACCCACGTTCTCTGCCGGAATCATCTCGCAGTTGAACATCACATCCTTGGTGCGATACTGCTTGTTATACTTCTCGATGAGTCCTAAGATACCCTGTACGAAGTGCAGGTAGTCGTCGTTTGGCGTAATCTTCAGTCCCATGAACTCAGCAGCCTCTACCAGACCGTTGATACCGATGGTGAGATACTGTCGTCCGATATTGATATAACCGGCATCGAAGAGCGGGAGCATACCGTGTGCCTGCAGTTCCTTCAGGTTCTCGTTGTAAGCCAACTGTACCTTGTGACACAGATCGATAACTGTTCCCAGGTACTCCAGATAGTCGAGCTTGTTGTTCACGGCATACTGGATGCAGCGGTTCAGGTTGATGGTGAGCACGCTCTTGGAACCTGTTGATACACCACCGGCACCGAGTGTGTAGCTGAAACCATTGTCGGTAATCTCGTTGCGCAGACGGCAGC
>JAGCDO010000031.1 GCA_017651265.1 Prevotella sp.
ATTGTCGTTGGTAAAGTTAATGCTGCCGAATGTGCCCATTTCTTCGGCATAGACGGCCTGGAGACCAGTGCAATTGTAAAAGGCTGATTTGCCCACGGTGGTGAGCGCTGAATAGATGTGGAACTCCGTCAGCTTGGAACAACCCGAGAAGGCGTACTGCCCGATGCTGGTCACATTGGTATAGCCGGAGACTTCCTCCAGAGCCGTGCAGCCGTCGAAGGCGGACTTACCAATGGAGGTGATCTGGCTCGTCATGGTCACCTTCGTCAGCAGTGTACTGCTCTTAAAGGCATCGGCACCGATGGCAATGACACGCACCGTGCCGTCGAAGTTGATGGTCGCGGGGATGTTCACCTCACCTACGTACTTACCGCCGGTGGGGTTAGCCACCACAGAGGCGGTCTTTGTGGAAATGTCTATATCGTACCAGATACTACCCACCTGGTTCACATCACCTGCTTTCGCTAACATGCAAACGCCAAGCAGGAACATCATTGTAATGAATCGCTGTCTCCTCTTCATAAGTCGTCAAAGTGTTTAGTTATAGTAAAAAGCTTTTAGTGATCTCTGTTTGTGTGCAAAGATATGAAAAAGAATTGAAACTTCCAAGGAAATCACTATAAATCAGTGAAATCCGCTAATTCTCCTTCATTCTAATGGAGAGAAATCACTTCAATAATTGGCATAAAATTATTAGACTCTATGAAAATATGGCAACATCTAACCCGATGTGTATGAAACGCGCTCCTGTAAAGGCTTTTTCGAGGGTTAGATGTTACGCAAACATCCAACATAAATCTCCCGTAGATCTCAATCTCACACTGAAAATTATTTTTAGTGTGAGGATCTGGTATAAACTAAAGAAGTAAGTGCATCATTCTCTGATAGAGAGTACGTCATTCTCTGATAGAAAGTATGGCACTTTCTGGATGACGTCTAAATACCGTTTCAAATTCTCGTTTGTCTATCATCTGTCTTTTGTCATTGAGGAGCGGTTTTTGAGCCCGCCTTTTACCTATATACAATCGGACACTTCATTTTCCTAAGCAAAATTACCCCTACATTCAACTTTTTATGCAAAAATAGCAAAAATAGGGAAAATATCCGTAATAATAGGGATTTTCTTATACAACTAATCGAATTATTTCTCATCTTTGCAGCGTGTAACTTAAAAATGTATTGCTTATGAAAGAGAACCGTTTGATGGCAGCTGCCATTATTGCTGTGGGCATCTTTTGCTTAGGTTGGTTCATCAAGGCTGGTATTGACGGCTTTGCCAATAAGGACCGCCAAGTGACTGTAAAAGGTTTGGCTGAGCGTGAAGTGCCAGCCGACAAGGTGACATGGAGTATCAGTACGAAGGTGACAGGTGATAACCTGCCTTTGCTCTATGAGGGGATTAACCACCAGACTACCAAGATCAAGGATTTCTTGAAACAGAACGGACTCGATGAGAAGGAGATTACTGTCAATCCCCCTTCGATCAGCGACCTTGAGGCTCGTGAATGGGGCGATAACAATAAGAATTTCCGCTATATCGTTTCTACAACCATCACGGTGGCGACGAACAAGGTGGACCAAGTGAACAAGGCTATCTTCAAACAGGCAGAACTGTTGAAACAGGGTGTAGCCATCGACAACAGTGATGCACGGTATGAATATGCTTCGTTCCAGCAGATGAAACCGGAGATGATGGCCGAGGCCATTAAGAATGCACAGAAGACTGCTGAACAGTTTGCTGAAGCCAGTAAGTCGAAACTGGGTAAGATCAAGACGGCCGGACAAGGTCAGTTTGAAATAGATGATCGTGATCAGAACACACCGTATATCAAGAAACTGCGTGTGGTGACCACCATTACCTATTCACTCAAGAAATAAATAATGTAATTAGGAAATAAAAAGTAAAGAGATTACTTAGGTGTAATCTCTTTACTTTTTGTTTTTTATTCAAATACGAAGTCTTGCAACGTACACAAGGACTTCTCTTTCGTATCCGACTTAAAGATAAAATAGATGGCATGCAAGCCAACCAGCTGACCGGGATTGTCGATCTTGGCTGTTACCTCCGTGGAGGTCTTCGGCATGTCGGCCTTCAGGTTGATCTTACCTATCAGCTTACCTCCTTGCGAAGCCCAAGGACGATCTGACATGATCTCAATGGTACCATCTACTCCCTCAGGAATGAGATTCAATGCCAATTGCAAAGAGCCTGTCAACTTTTCCGCGTCGAACAGGAAATACTTATAGCCCACAATGGAGCCATCGGTATTGTTCACCACACGATTGGTGTTATTCTTCAAATCGTAGGGCTCGTCAAAGTTGGAATCGGTACCATAAGAGGCTTCGACATAGGAACCGAAGAAGGTGTTGTCGGGCCACGCATGAACAGCTGGCTTCGGACCTGTCAGCCAACAGGCGATACCGGCGGAATGACGCTCAAAGGGATTGAGACCCTGGAGAGCAAAACCATTGCTGTTGTATTCTCCCTCTGAGATCTCTACCTTACCTCCTTCGCCTTCTTCAACCTTGACGCTGATAGGAGCCACCATGGCCTGACGGGCATACTCGTTTGTACCGGTCTGACGATGATAGAAGACATACCACTGACCGTTGATCTCGCAGATGCTACCGTGGGTATTGCCATCGGGTACAGCCGAAGCAATCACTTTACCTTGTTCGTCTTTCTCTCGTGCACGACCGTCGATGATGGTTCCTCCGTAGGTCCAAGGACCTAAGGGGTGATCACTATAGGCATAAGCTAAGGTGTAGTTCGAAGTGGGCAGACCGAACTCTCCTTCCTCCGTAAAACGACTGTAGATGAATACGTACTTATCTTTGATCTTACGGATCGACGAGGCTTCAAAGAACTTGAACTTTCCTGGTTGTTTATGACCAGGTATCATGTCTTCCACAATCTTAGTACCGGGTTTCACGGTTGCCATCGTAGTGGGATCAAACTCAGCGGCATACGAACGTTCAAAGCCCCAGTAGCCATATACACGACCGTCATCATCGACAAACACAGCGGGGTCGAACTGCAATACGCCATCCACCAGGTTGGGATTCTCCTTACTCCAGTTGCAAATCTCGAAAGGACCGTCGGGTCTGTCGCTCTTGGCAATCAGTCCGTTCCTACCACCACTCTGGTCATTGGGGAAGAGATAGTAGGTCTTCTTACCTGTACTGTCGGTTACCAAGGTAACATCTGGTGCATACAGCACATCTGCCGTTCCTGCCGAGTCGAAGGGCTCGCCCTTGGCATTCTTGTCAACCACGAGGATAACCCCGTCGTAACGCCAGTTGTTCAGACTGTCAACAGAGGCCGACCATACCACCTGATCTCTTCCACAATACTCGTTCTTCAGATTATCGTGCGAACCATAGATATAGACGCGCTGTTTACCTGGCTGATCAGGATCCTCAAACACATAGGGTTCTCCATCGGGAATATGTTCCCACATGGGAAGGTACGGATTACCAACAGTGGTCAAACCAGACTCCGTTGTCTGTGTCTGCTGACTGCAGGATGATAAGGTCATCGCTGCACAGCACGCAGTTGTTACAATCATGTTCAGGTTTTTCATTTTCATTCCGTTTAGCAAAAGCATGGCTCTTCTCGTCATGCTGTGTAATAGTTAATAAATATAATAAGGTAAAAAGAGAGTGGTATGAACTACATGTTCATACCACCATCTACTTGGATTACCTGACCGCTGACATAGCTGGAGAGATCGCTCGCCAGATAAACGGCGGTGTTGGCAATATCATCAACAGTACCACCACGACGAAGAGGAATCTTATTGATCCATTCCTTGCGGATATCATCTGGCAGCGCCTGTGTCATGGCCGTATCAATAAAACCGGGAGCAATGGCGTTAGCACGGATTCCCTTCGGTCCCATCTCCTGTCCGATGCTCTTTGCTAATGCAATCAGACCGGCTTTCGAAGCGGCATAGTTAGCCTGACCAGCATTACCATGAACACCAACGACAGATGACATGTTGATGATGGAACCGCCACGCTGGCGCATCATCACTGGCACACAGGCATGAATGAAATTGAAAGCACTCTTCAGGTTCACGGCAATCACTGCATCCCACTGCTGCTCAGTCATACGGAGCATCAGTCCGTCTTTGGTAATACCGGCATTGTTCACCAGAACATCAATGCTGCCGAACTCCTCCTTTACCTGCTTCACCACCTCCTCGGTCTGGGCAAAGTCAGCTGCATTGGAAGCATAGCTCTTGGCCTTCACACCAAGGGCAGCAATCTCACTCTCTGTTTCCTGGTTTACCTCCAGATCGGTGAACGCAATGTTAGCACCTTCTGCAGCAAATCTCAACGCGATGGCCTTGCCGATACCGCGTGCAGCACCTGTAATCAGGGCTGTCTTACCTTTTAATAATCCCATTGTTTTTTCTATTTGATTAATTGAATATTATACTCTTCCATTGGCCTTTCCCAAAGCGCCATAGACGAACTTGGCCACCAAAGGCTTACTGGTCTCTGGGGTCATGCCATGACCCAAACGACCGCAGATGTAGGGAACTTCAAGACCTTTGATACAATAGTGCGTGATATCCGCCACCAGTTCAACATTGTCAATCTCAAACTCACCAGCCGCCTTACCTTCCGTATAGACCTTACGGAAGATTTCCAACTCGTCTTCATCGAAGTTCTTGCGCACCTTCTCCACCATCCAGATATTACGGAAGAAAGCTGCACGAAGATTACCATTACGCATCACCGTCTCTTTGATCATGTTGAGATGGGTATAAATCAACTCGATAATCTTGTCCTGAGGACGGATCTTCTTGGCCGCCACCTCGTCCATCTTATCGGATAAACGCTCCAGCTCACTCTCGATGACAGCGTAATAGACATCTTCCTTGCTCTTGAAATAAGTGTAAAGGGTGCGACGACCTTTGCCAGAAGCCACAGCGATATCATTCATGGTCGTGTTCTCAAGACCATTCTTCGCAAACAACTGACGGGCCACATCTACTAACTTCTGTCTGGTTTTAGATATTGACATAGATACCTCCTTTTGCACATAATGTATATTGTGTGCAAAATTAAGATAATTATCTGATATCACCAAAAAATATAGCAACAAAAAAACAGCGCACTACATCTTTTTATAGTAAAACTGAACAAAAAAGGTAACAAATCAATCAATTTCGCCCCTTTTATCTCAAGCTTTAAGAAGAAAAGCATATAAAAGTTTGGTAGTTCGCAAAAAAAGCAGTACCTTTGCACTCGCTAATGAGGGGACCTCCCTTTTTAGTGGGAAATATCGCGGAGTGGAGCAGTTGGTAGCTCGCCAGGCTCATAACCTGGAGGTCGCATGTTCGAGTCCTGCCTCCGCAACTATAAAAGCCAGTCATTTGACTGGCTTTCTTCATTTCCACACCCATTTACCCCATTAAGCCCATCATGCCTATTATGCCTATTAAGCCCATTATCCCCATTAAGCCTATTAAGCCTATTAAGCCCATCAAGCCATACAATAAAAATCGGTTGCCAGAATTCTGGCAACCGATATACTTTACAGTTAGTACCTCTTAGAGATAACTCATCACCTTCTCGAAGTAACGCTGTGTTCTCTTTACACTGTACTGCTGACCTCCATTCCATGATCTGATAGCTTTTTCAATATCATTCTTGGGATTGTGATAAGACTGGATCAACAGAAACATTTCCTTCGATTTCTTCACATCAAAGCGATCTGATAACGTGAAACGTTTCTTGCTCTTACGCTCTTTCAAGATATTATTACACTCCTTGACTAAAATAGGCGTAATTTGCATAGCTCCGCATTGGTTACCGTTTTTTGCTTTACTGCGACCGCCACTCTCTACTTGAATAATGGCATTCATCACTGGTTCCCAGTTTACTCCAGAAGATTTCTTGTCTCCCTTATTACCAGCAAACGCTGTTGCAGGGATCGTCATACATGTAATTAAACATAATACCTTAATAAGTCTATCCATACAACATGATTTATGGAACCTGAACATGGCATAATCACTATGCATTATATGCTCTCAACGATACCTATCATCGCAACAGGCTACGTCTCGGTCCCTGTTAATACTTGCGATAGAACGCATTACAAAATGCAATTCTTCGCCTTTTCAAGTGCAAAGTTACAAAAAATCAGGTAGTTACAAAAATATTAGGGTGGAAAAATTGCGGTTTTAATGTTTTTTATTGATTTAGAACAATTCTGACTATGGAGAAAAAGAGAATAAAGAAGTGGAAAAAGTGACTACAAACAAGGGAAACTTAAGTACAGTAGAAGTGTATATTATATGAGTATATATACGTGCAACCCTAATAGAAACTGTAAACAAACACATAAAAAAAGGAGAGACTTCCCGTTTGGGAAACCTCTCCACAATGAAAGAAGGCGGCTACCTACTCTCCCGCATTGCATTGCAGTACCATCGGCGATGACGGGCTTAACTTCTCTGTTCGGAATGGGAAGAGGTGGG
>JAGCDO010000032.1 GCA_017651265.1 Prevotella sp.
AGCAGGAAGCTGTCAACTCTTGTAACCTATCAGAAACCCTTGTCAACTCCGTTCACGATGTGGCAAAAAGAAAGCCCCGTAAATTCCCTGCGGTAGAAATACGTTGCAAATTTATAGGGAATTTCCGAAGCAACCAAAAACAGCCTCCGAAGTGTTAAAATCTAAAAGTGTCTGTAAACCAATGATATAAGTTTGGTTAGTTTTAGTTGTTCATGGCAGTTTAGGTAACTCTAAATACAGCCCCTGAAAGCTGCATTACCAATGCTTGTAACACCATCGGGAATGATGACGGATCTCAAACCCTGACAATCATTGAATGCATAATCTTCTATTTGGGTAACACCTTCAGGTATGGTGATAGAAGTTTTGTCGACGCATTGATTAAATGCGGCATTACCAATAACTCTTACGCTCTTGGGAATCATCATGGTGTTCTTACAACTTGCAATTAGCTTATTCGTGGCAGTCTCAATGATTGCATTACAGTTGTCACGCGAATCATAATGCGTATTCCCTTCCCTAACATTAATGGATATGAGGTTACGGCATCCGGTGAAAAGCATTCCGTCAATGTATGTGACGCTCTTGGGGATAATAATGGAAGACAGACTCAAACAACTCATAAAAGCATCATTACCTATGGATGTGATTCCTTCAGGGAGTTCTATCGATGTCATACTCTTACAACTGCTAAAAGCGAATTCACCAATGGTTGTTACACTCTTCGGGAGAGTGATTGTTTGCAAGTTGTAGCAACAACTGAGAGCTGCTCTATCTAACATTGTAACGCCTTCGGGAATGGTTAAAGAGGTCATGCGACAACCCCAGAAAGCATTAGGACCTATTACTCTAACACTATTGGGAATTATGGTGTTCAAACATCCTGCAATTAGCGTGTTTGTGGCAGTCTCGATAATGGCGTTGCAGTCTTTACGCGAATCATAGTGGGTATTACCTTCCTTTACTTTCATGGAAAGCATATCGCCACATCCGGAGAAAGCCCATTCGCCGATGCTTTCCACACTTTTAGGAATGGTAATAGTAGCCAAAGGCGTATGAGCAAAAGCCCACTCCCCAATAGATTTCAAACCCTCAGAGAGGTTCACGGTAGTCAAAGACCAACAACCTTCAAAGGCATGCTCACCAAGGGATGTTACACTCGCGGGAATGGTTACTGCTATCAGACCTGAGAATGTGAAGGCTCCCTTTTTAATTGTTGTAACGCTGTTAGGGATGGTTATAAAGTACAGCTTGCTACAATTATCGAACGCCTTCTCACCAATGGATGTCACCGTATAATCTATTCCTTCTACTTGAATGGAAGAAGGAATAATCACCTGTCCTTGATAACGACCATCACCACATGGTTTCACACAGGCTTCTTTCTTGTCAGCATCAAGTTCATAATAGATGCCGTCCACGACGCAATCATCCGCCCAGCTTACTAATCCTTTCAACAAGAAAAGACACATCAACAAGGATTTCAAAACATAGTTCATATAAGTCAGATTTAGAAGATAAAAGATTTTTCATGACAAATATATGAATTATTATTCAACGGATACCAAAGAATATGAATTAATTATGTTTCATTCACATCATAAAGAATCGAAGGTATGATATTTAGGTTTATTTTACATCTTTATTGATGGTAAACCATGGAGATAGGAAAAAAACGAGAAAACATTCGGCTATATTAAAACAATTTGTTAACTTTGCATCCGATTTTGCAAGCAAATTGAAACAAATAAAATACTGTTATGAACAAGATTGTCAGAAAAGAACAGTTCTCTGAGAAAGTTTTTCTTTTTGAGATTGAGGCTCCGCTCATCGCAGCGAGTCGCAAAGCGGGCAACTTTGTCATTGTTCGTGTCGGAAAGAAAGGTGAACGTATGCCGTTGACCATTGCCGGTGCAGACATTGACAAGGGAACGATCACGATTGTCGTACAACAAGTAGGATTATCGTCGAAGAAACTCTGCATGCTCAACGAGGGTGACTACGTGACAGACGTGGTCGGTCCGTTGGGAAATCCAACACACATTGAGAAATTCGGTACAGTGGTTTGTGCTGGTGGTGGCTTGGGTGTTGCTCCTATGCTGCCCATCATACAGGCACTGAAGGCTGCAGGGAACCGTGTCCTGTCGGTAATGGCTGGACGTTCGAAAGACCTGATTATTCTTGAAGATAAGGTACGCGAGAGCTCTGACGAGGTGATCATCATGACTGATGACGGCTCGTATGGAGAGAAAGGTGTGGTAACCGTGGGTATTGAGAAGTTTATTGAACAGGAGCATGTCGATAAGGTATTCGCCATCGGTCCTCCTATCATGATGAAATTCTCGAACCTCACCGCACAGAAGCATGGCATTCCTTGTGAGGTATCACTGAACACCATCATGGTGGATGGTACAGGTATGTGTGGTGCCTGTCGTCTCACCATCGGCGGAAAGACGAAGTTCGTCTGCATCGACGGTCCTGAGTTCGATGGTGCACTCGTCGACTGGGACGAGATGTTCAAGCGCATGGGTACCTTCAAGCGCGCTGAGCAGGAAGAGATGGAGCACTTTGAAGAGCATCTGAATGATAAGGATGGGCAGGATAGGCTTGATGTGCAGAATGGGTCTAATAAGCCCATTGAGCCCATTGAGCCCATTAACCCCATTGATTCTATCGAGTCTCTCACCGACCGCAATGCTCCATGGCGTGATGAGCTCCGCAAGAGCATGAAAGCGAAGGAGCGCACTCAGATAGAGCGTGTCATCATGCCAGAGCTTGATCCTGTTTATCGTGCCACCACTCGTACAGAAGAGGTAAACATCGGTCTGACCAAGGAGATGGCCATGAAAGAGGCTAAGCGTTGTCTCGACTGTGCCAAGCCTTCTTGCGTAGAAGGATGTCCGGTGAATATCAATATCCCGTCGTTCATCAAGAATATCGAGCGTGGTGATTTCCTTGCTGCAGCCAAGGTTCTCAAGCAGACCTCTGCCCTACCCGCCGTGTGCGGTCGCGTTTGTCCGCAGGAAAAGCAGTGCGAGAGCAAGTGTATCCACCTGAAGATGAACGAGCCTGCTGTGGCTATCGGTTACCTGGAGCGCTTCGCTGCCGACTACGAACGTGAGAGCGGAAACATCTCATTACCCGAGATTGCTCCTTCTAACGGTATCAAGATTGCCGTTGTGGGTTCTGGTCCTGCTGGTCTTTCATTTGCTGGTGACATGGTGAAGAAGGGTTACGACGTATATGTGTTCGAGGCGCTGCACGAGATTGGCGGTGTATTGAAATATGGTATCCCTGAGTTCCGTCTGCCGAACAAGATCGTTGACGTGGAGATCGAGAACCTCGCTAAGATGGGCGTTCACTTCCAGACCGACGTCATCGTTGGTAAGACCATCAGTGTGGAGCAACTGGAGAAGCAAGGCTTCAAGGGTATCTTCGTAGGTTCTGGTGCCGGTCTGCCGAACTTCATGAACATCCCTGGCGAGAATGCCATCAACATCATGTCGTCAAACGAATACCTGACACGTGTAAACCTGATGGATGCTGCCAATCCTACTACAGATACCCCGCTTAACTTCGGTAAGAACGTACTGGTAGTGGGTGGTGGTAATACGGCCATGGACTCTTGTCGTACAGCTAAACGACTGGGTGGAAACGTCACCTTAGTATATAGACGTAGCGAACAGGAGATGCCTGCTCGTCTGGAGGAGGTGAAGCATGCCAAGGAGGAAGGTATCAACTTCCTGACACTGCACAACCCCATCGAGTATATTGCTGACGAGAACGGTGCTGTTAAGGCTGCTGTACTGCAGGTAATGGAACTGGGCGAACCTGATGCTTCCGGTCGTCGCTCTCCTGTACCTGTAGAAGGTAAGACAGTAACACTCGAGGTAGATCAGGTGATTGTGGCAGTTGGTGTATCTCCCAACCCGCTCGTACCGAAGTCTATCGAAGGACTGGAACTGGGACGTAAGAACACCATCGTGGTGAACGAGGGAATGCAGTCGGCCCGTTCAGAGATCTTCGCTGGTGGTGATATCGTACGCGGTGGTGCTACGGTGATTCTCGCCATGGGCGACGGTCGTCGTGCAGCAGCCAACATGGACGAGTATCTTCAGAAGAAATAATAGTTCAACATGAACGGACTATATACCATCATTTTGCTCATACTAAGCAATGTCTTCATGACACTGGCTTGGTATGGGCATTTGAAATTACAGGAATCAGGTGTTTCCAACAACTGGCCTCTATTTGGCGTCATCGCCTTCTCTTGGTGCATCGCCTTCTTTGAGTACTGCTGTCAGGTTCCTGCCAACCGATTGGGATTCGTTGAAAACGGCGGTCCTTTCAACCTCATCCAGCTGAAGGTAATACAGGAGTGCATTTCGCTGGGCGTTTTCTGCATCATTGCCAACATCATGTTCCAAGGCACTCATCTGCACTGGAACCATATCCTGGCGTTCTTCCTGATTATCTGTGCCGTGTATCTTGTATTCATGAAATAGACAGATGGTTAAACGTACTAAGTAAAAAATCGTTAATCATTTTGCGGTAACAAATATTCTTCGTATCTTTGTTTTCTCATAGTGCATGAAAGGAAAATGAAGATACGAAGATTTTTTATCATACTTGCAGTGTTGGCCTTCTGTCAGATGTCATACGCGCAGAAAAGGAAGAACGCCAAGCCCACTCCGAAGAAAAAGACAGAGATCATCCAGCGTTCTCCTGCCGAGCTGCTTTTCGAGAACATGCTCGAGAATACGCAACGCGTGTTCTTCATCGATAGTTTGGTGGTTGACAAGGATAACTTTATTCAACACATCCCCCTACCCCGTGAATGTGGAGCTATCAGTTCCAAGCAAGAAGGAGAGAACACCATTTCTGCCTACTTGAACGAGTTCGGTAACAAGATGTATTACTCCGTGAGGGACACCATGGGTAATGCAGCTATCTATACTAAGGACAAGCTGGGCAACGATTGGTCGAAGCCCATGGGACTTACTGGTATTGACAACATGACCAATCCCGACTATCCTTTCATGATGCCCGACGGAACCACCTTCTATTTCTCACAGAAAAGTGATGACACGCTTGGCGGATATGATATCTTCGTGACACGTTACGACAGTAGTACGGGTGAGTTCCTGAAGCCGAATAATATGGGACTGCCTTTCAACTCCTCTGCCAACGACTATATGTATGTGGTGGATGAACTTGATTCTTTGGGGTGGCTGGTAACCGACAGGTTCCAACCGGAAGGAAAGGTGTGCATCTATACCTTCGTTCCTTCAAAGACAAGGGAGAACTTCGATCTGGGCGAGATGTCGGAATCGGAGGTAAGACAGTTCGCGACAATACATAGTATTCAAGACACGTGGCCCAGTGAAGAGGCAAGAAGCGAAGCCATGCTGCGTCTGGAGAACATGAAGAACAGGAATACACCGCGTCGGGAGACTGCCTCGTTCACGTTTGATGTGAATGATGAGATTACTTATCACACACCAAGCGATTTCCATTCATCTACTGCCCGAGATATGTTCATGGAGCTATTGCAGCAGAAAGAACGTAACCAGGAGTATTCACAGCGACTGGAAACCATGCGTGAACGTTACTATCATGCTGACGATGCTGAACGTGCTTCCATGCGAAAGTCCATTCTCGATGCAGAGAAGGAACTGGAACGGCAGAACGTACAGATCCTTAACACAGAGAAAAGAATCCGCAATGCAGAAATCATGTCATTAACTAAATAATCCAGCTTATGAAGTACTTTGAACCATCTGAATTGATTATCAATGCCGACGGCTCGTGCTTTCACCTGCACCTCCGTCCTGAACAGTTGGCCGACCGTGTGATCCTTGTGGGAGACCCAGCACGTGTGAATACCGTAGCCGACCACTTCGATGAAATTGAATGTGAAGTGTCAAGTCGTGAGTTCCACACTATCACCGGTACTTATAAGGGTAAACGCATCACTGTGCAGTCGCATGGTATTGGATGTGACAATATCGACATCGTGATGAACGAACTCGACACACTGGCTAATATTGATTACGAGAGTCGTACTGAGAAGCCTGAACACCGTACGCTGACTTGTGTACGCATCGGTACTTGCGGAGGATTGCAACCATTTACTCCCACAGGCTGTTTTATAGCCAGCGTGAAGAGTATTGGTTTCGACGGACTGCTGAACTACTATGCTGATCGTAACAAGGTGTGCGACCTTGATTTTGAAGAAGCTTTCAAGAAGCACATGCAGTGGGATCCCATCAAAGGCGCTCCCTATGTAGCAGTAGCTGATCAGGCGCTGATCGATCAGATAGCTCAAGACGATATGGTTCGTGGCTATACCGTTTCCTGTGGTGGCTTCTATGGTCCTCAGGGACGGGTGCTCCGTGCTGATATTGCCGATCCAAAGCAGAACGAAAAGATAGAGGCGTTCGAATACGAGGGTATGAATATCTGTAACTTTGAGATGGAATCATCGGCACTCGCTGGTATGGCTTCTCTGCTTGGCCACCGTGCCATGACCTGCTGCATGGTTATCGCCAACCGCTATGCCAAGGAAATGAATACCGAGTACAAGAACACCATCGACACGCTGATCGAGAAAGTACTTGAAAGGATCTAACCACTAGATGATTCTAAAAGAGACAGCAATGACCTCATTTGAAAGCGACTACAATAACGGGGCGCATCCGGAAATACTCCGCCGTCTTTTAGAGACGAACGATAGTCAAAGTGCTTCTTATGGCTATGACGAGTGGAGCGATGCTGCACGTAAGAAGATCCGTGAAGCGTGTCAGTGTCCTGATGCAGACGTTTATTTCCTTGTCGGCGGAACACAAGTCAACGCCACCGTTATAGATGCACTCCTGCCTTCTTATGGTGCGGTCATTGCTGTCAATACGGCCCATATCAGTGTCCATGAGTCGGGAGCTGTTGAAGCCAGTGGTCATAAGGTCATCACGCTGCCTTCACACAACGGTAAGATGCTCCCAGAAGATTTGTCGGAATACATGAAACGATTCTATGCAGATCCGACATGGGAACACATGGCCTTCCCGGGCATGGTCTATATCACCTTTCCAACGGAACTCGGCACCCTATATTCATCAACAGAAATAGAACAGATCTATGCAACATGCCAGAAGTACCAGATTCCTCTATTCGTTGATGGAGCACGATTGGGCTATGGACTAATGGCTGAGGAGTGCGATATTAACCTGTCATGGCTTGCCCATCATTGTGACGCATTCTATATTGGAGGCACAAAGGTGGGAGCTCTCTGTGGCGAGGCGGTGGTGTTTCCCCACGGAGCACCTACAGGATTCTTCACCATCGTCAAACGTCATGGCGCCTTGTTGGCTAAGAGTCGGATAGCAGGAGTACAGTTTGATGCGCTCTTCACTAACGACCTTTACTTCCAGATATCACGTCATGCACTGGTCATGGCTTCCCGTCTTCGTCAGCTCTTCATCGATGCGGGAATTCCCATCAAGGACTCTCCCACCAATCAGCAGTTTGTTGTTCTTACCCATACGCAACTTCAGCAACTCATGTCGAAGGTACTCTTCGAAACATGGGAGCCTATTGACGACGAACATACCCTATGTCGCTTTGTTACCAGTTGGGCCACCACTGAAGCCGACATAGAAGAACTATCATGTGCCATTAAGTCTGTTACCTCATGAACGATACCATCTGCGCCCTTGCCACGGCTACAGGTGGTGCCCTCGGCATCATCCGTGTGAGTGGTCCCCAAGCCTTCAATGCCGTTTCCCATATCTGTTCCGTTAACTGTGCTGATTGTGTCGCCAATACAGTGCACTACACACACATCATTTCTCCCCTCCCTTTGGAGGGGTCGGGGATGGCTCAAGTAATCGACGAAGTAATGGTATCTGTTTTCAAAGCGCCACGAAGCTACACAGGTGAAGACGCTGTGGAAATATCCTGTCATGGTTCCCGCTATATATTAAATAAGGTGTTGGAGCTACTCATCCAAAACGGTTGTCGTATGGCCAACCCTGGTGAGTTCACCCAGCGTGCCTATTTGAATGGTAAGATGGATCTCAGTCAGGCTGAGGCTGTAGCTGATCTCATTGCATCCACCAACAAAGCTACACACCAGATGGCCATGAACCAGCTGCGTGGTAACTTCTCTGGAGAACTTGCCCAGCTGCGCGAACAACTGCTTAAACTCACGTCACTGTTGGAACTTGAACTCGACTTCTCTGACCATGAGGACCTGGAGTTTGCCAACCGAGATGAGTTACTTGAACTTGCTAAAAAGATTGACAATAGAATCACTGCACTCGCCCACTCTTTTGAAACCGGACAAGCCATCAAGCAAGGAATTCCTGTAGCCATCGTTGGTAAAACGAATGTGGGTAAAAGCACGTTACTGAATCAACTCCTGAAAGACGATCGAGCCATTGTCAGCAATTATCATGGTACTACTCGCGACACGATTGAAGACACCATTGACATTAACGGAATCACCTTCCGATTCATCGATACGGCAGGTATTCGTCAGACCGTTGATGAGATAGAACAGATTGGAATCAAACGTACATATCAAGCCATTGACAAAGCACGTATCGTACTTTGGATGATTGATTCCGAACCCTCAAATAAAGAAATAGAAGAAATCGTTCAACGCACTAAAGGTAAATCACTTATTACTATCATTAACAAGATAGACAAGAACGTAAACGATTCCCATTCTTCACTTTCTCAATTAAGCTCCCCTATTATTAGAATTGCTGCCAAATACGGACAAGGCATTGATACGCTTGAGGAAGCCATCTATACTGCAGCCAACATTCCGCATTTGGCAGAAACCGATATTGTTGTATCCAATGCCCGGCATTACGATGCCCTGGTTCATGCGCGAGAAAGTATTCAGCGTGTTGTTATGGGAATGGAACAACAGATTCCTGGCGACTTACTCGCAGAAGATCTCAGACTCGCCATCGACCATCTCGCAGAGATCACTGGTGGTCAAATCACCCCTAACGAAGTATTAGGAAATATCTTTAAGAATTTCTGCGTGGGAAAGTGATTTTATGCAAAGAAAAACATATTATCTGCAAACACAGCTCGTAAATCACATAATTTCAAGCATTTAAAATTTTGTCTATTTTTGCAGATTTTTGATTTTTAACTTCGATATTTGCAGATTTTCGCCCATTTTGTCCCCCATCTGTCCCCCGAGATAACCGAAAATTGCCGAGGGACAAAAATATCTCATAGGTGGTGATTTACGTTTTCACATGTGATTTTGGAAGATATACATTCCAACTTAAACAATGTAAAGCGCCACCTTCTTTGGCAATCTCTGCCATTTCTATTTGACGAATATTGCAATCGGGGAATGCTTTTTGAATATATTGCTGGAAAAAAAAAGTAAGTGTGACTCGCTTCGCCCGGAAAAGTCATCAATGAGAAAGTTGGAATAAGAACAATATAGTGACAGATACGAAAAAGGAGGATGCTCGGCAGTCCAACGCTCAGATAAGGCACGTCATGGCTATCGGACAGAGAAGAGCAAAGTGAGGTACAGCGTTACAATCCATTTTCAGCAGCAAGCATGGTGAACGAAGAATGCCCATCGACAAGCAAAGGATGCAATGAAGTGGATGGGTTACTTCCGAAGAGGGGGAGAGAGACTAGGAAGTTCAGTTGAAAGTTCGGTCTGTAAAAGCAGCAACATGAGTCTCGACAAAGGAAAGAAGGAAAAAGAGAAAAATCCAGAAGAAGGTCAAGTGAGCCTTTCCTGTCTATGATTATTGACGTGACACTGAAAACCACTAAAAAAAGAACAGATGCCAAAGAATATGGACATCTTTGACATTAGGCAGACTGTCTGAGGAATTCAGAGGATATAAACGGTTAACACAGAAAGAAGCCTGTTCGGATGGTATAAATATAAAGGAAAAACACGTTAGTTTATTTACTTCGGCTGTAGGCTCAACCTATACTCGCTGGGCGACTGGCCGAGGTGCTTGGTGCAATAGCGGC
>JAGCDO010000033.1 GCA_017651265.1 Prevotella sp.
CAAGCAAATGATGGAGCAGGACACACACTTGATATTCCTATCTATTTCCGCGATAACAACGGAACCCCAGACCTCGCTGGTGCTCGTTCAGCCACTTCCGAGTGGGAAATACTGGAATTGAGTGCGTCAACTTTGTCTCAGCATTACTTTGGTCTTGCTCCCAATTCTCTTTTAGAGAGAAACGGTAAGTATTACACAACATTATATACCACCTTCCCCTACGAGCTGCAGAGTGGAACGGCTTACTATGTCGATCATGAAAGTATTGTGCCTTATGGTGATGGGAGCAAGTTTAGAGTAGTATGTCAGGAAATTACGAATGGGAAGGTTCCTGCAAACCAAGCTGTTATTATCGAATGTGATGGATTGTATCCAGAAGATAACAAGATTCTTCCCTTACCTCAAAACGCTGAATTCCTTAACGGTAACTACCTAAAAGGAAATATTGCATTTAAGGATGGGCAAAAAATAGGTAATGGTAGCATCTATGTCCTTTCTGTTGGACAATCATCAGGATTAGGATTCTACAAACTAAGGGAAGGAACTCCTGTTCCCGATAATAAGATGTATACACGATTGACAGAAGACCAGCAAAGTTTTGCTAAAAGTATCACATTCTGTATCGGTGATGATGATAACATGGGTATAACTACTCAAATTAACCAGGTTGCAATGCCTGAAGATGTTGCTGGACAAGCTATCTATGATCTTCAGGGACGTCGTGTATTGAACCCGTCTAATGGTATCTACATTGTTAACGGTAAGAAGTTCGTAGTTAAGTAAGGAGGTTTGGGTAATGAAGAAAAAGAAAAAAGGATATATAGTTCCTCAATGTGAGGACATAAGAATGACAGATGGCTTCAACGTAATGCTGGTGCTGTCTGTCCATGATGAAGAGACTGAAATTGTAGGAGCTAAGGAGAATTCATTCGACTTCGATGATGATCCGTGGGCTGATGACCCATGGGCAGATACCCCCGTGAAGGATCCTTGGGAAAACTAAGGCTTCGCCAGTTGACAGTTGACAATTGACAATTGACAATTCTTGCCTTGCAAGTGGCAGAGCCGAGCGGACAATTGACAATAAAGCAAACAGCAGCAACATACTTCATACGGAGTAGTTGCTGCTGTTTTTATATACCATTTCCAAAACCATAGGTTTTAGAACGCAAAACCACATGTCCAAGAAAAACTGCTAAAATGCGGAGGCTTTCAATCGTAAACCTGCGGTTTCATCGATGCCGAACATGATGTTCATGTTCTGAACGGCCTGACCAACGGCACCCTTCAACAGGTTATCGATGACTGATGTGATCAACAGTTTGTTACCGAACTTCTCGCAATGTATCAGCGCCTTGTTGGTATTCACCACCTGCTTCAAGTCTAGTGCCTTGTCGCTGTAGTGCGTAAAGGCAGCATCCTTGTAGAATGCCTTGTAGAACGCAACTATGTCATCAATAGGACAATCCGTCTTGATGACCTCAGTAACAAAGATGCCACGGGCAAAGTCACCACGATAAGGGATGAAGTCGATGGATACTCCTGACTCTTGCTTCTCTGAGATGGGAGAGGTGAAGAAAGGTGCATCGGCTGGCCTTACCTCGTTCAGACTCTGACAAATCTCGTGCAGGTGCTGATGGGTGAACTGCTTATAGATGCTGAAGTTGTTGTTACGCCACGAGAAATGGGTGGTAGCACCGGGCTTCTGTCCTGCTCCTGTACTTCCTGTGATACCGTTCACGGCTACATCATCATGGATGAGGCCCATCTTGGCAGCGGGAAGCAGTCCCAACTGGATGCAAGTGGCGAAACAGCCAGGGTTAGCCAGATGCTGTGCCTTCTCGATCTCTTCCTTATGGATTTCCGGGAGACCGTAAACGAAGTTATAGTGAATAGTGGACAGTGAATAATTTGCTTCCGCTGTGGCATTTGCGCCATGTGACTTTGTATCAGAATCCTGTGCGGCAGCAAATTGTTCACTATTCACTGTTACCTGTTCCCTTTTAATTCTGAAATCCTGCGCCATGTCGATGATCTTGACATTGGCGGGGATGGTATGCTCTTTCAAGAACTGTTCGCTCTTACCATGACCGAAACAGAAGAACACCACATCGACCTGGTCGAAGGGCATCTCACTGGTGAACCGTAGATCGGTCTCACCGATCAGTCCTTCGTGCACATCGCTCACCAAGTTCCCTGCATTACTCTCAGAGTTGGCAAACACAATCTCCGCCTGCGGGTGCCCCAATAAAACTCTAATCAGTTCACCTCCAGTATATCCTGCTGCACCTAATATTCCTATCTTTATCATATTCATTTTCGGTAAAAGAAATTACAATAATTAGAATAATTATACCAGAAAACTATTTCCTACGCAGTAATGTAATCCCTGTAATTCTCTTGTGAGAGAAGAATGAAATTGTCTTCATCTGGAATGTATAAATAACGTTCTGCTCGAAGACTCCTTTCTCCAAAGTTAATAAGGATTCCTTTGTCGGAATGTGTAATACGCATATAGTTGAATAGTTGGGCTCTATGATCAGAAATGATGGAATCTGTTGACTTCAATTCTATAACAATACCTTTATAATAGAAATCTGCGAAATAGATTTTTTGCATCAACTCTCCTTTATAGTATAGTTTTAGACGCTTTTCTCGTTCTGCTTCAAGTCCACGATAACTCATTTCAAGTGCTAAAGCTTCTTGATAAACTGGCTCAAATAATCCTCTTCCAAGAGTTTTGTGAACCTCCATAGCTGCACCAACAACGTCGTATATATCCTTATACTCTTGTTTCGTCATATCTATCTACATCCAAATAACAGATATTTCTGGAGTAATTATTCTAATTATTCGAATTTCTTTTATTCTGGTTTATCTTTTCTCGTCCTTATGTATTCCGTAATACACTCTTAACGGAGTGCTGCTGACCTTGATGAAGCCCTTGGCCTCGTCGGCTGTCCAGCCGGTTTGGGTCTCACCGTACTCACCGAGCTTCGACTTGGTCAGGTCGTTATCGCTGTCAACACCTACTGTCTCGAAACCGAAGGGACGGAGTTTCAGGATGGCGGTACCTGTGACGTTACGCTGACTGGAGGTGAGCATCGCCTCGATATCGGGCATTACCGGCTCCAGATACTGACTCTCGTGCAGGAACATGCCGTACCAGTTAGCCACCTGGTCCTTCCAGTACTGCTGCCACTTGCTCAGGGTTGACTTCTCCAGCAGACGGTGAGCCTCGATGATCAGCTTGGGCGCTGCGGCCTCGAAGCCCACACGACCCTTGATACCGATGATGGTGTCGCCCACGTTGGCGTCGCGACCGATGGCGTAAGAGGCACCGATCTCCTCAATTTTCTGGATCGCCTTCACCTTATCATCGAATTTCTCGCCGTTGACTGCCACGATCTCGCCCTTCTCAAACTGGATCTTCAGCAACGACTCCTGTTCCTTGGCCGTTACATGCTTCAGGTAAGCATCCTCGGGCAGACCTTGCGTAGGATCGAGCAGCTCACCACCGCAGATACTGGTTCCCCAGATACCCACGTTGTATGAGTACTTCAGTTTGGTGAAGTCGGCAAAGAACCCATGGTCGTTCAGGTAATCCACCTCCTCCTTACGAGTCAGCTTTTTGTCACGAGTCAGCGTGATGATCTCCACACCCGGCGCCATCACCAGGAAGGTCATGTCGAAGCGGATCTGGTCGTTACCTGCTCCTGTTGAGCCATGAGCGATGGCATCAGCGCCAATCTCCTTGGCATAGCGGGCAATGGCAATGGCCTGGAAGATACGCTCAGAACTGACGGATATAGGGTAGCAGTTATTACGCAGTACATTGCCGAAGATCATATACTTCAGTGACTTGGCATAATACTCCTGTGTTACATCGAGGGTAACGTATGCCTTTGCGCCCAGCTTATAGGCGTTCTCCTCGTTCTTCTTCAGCTGTTCTTCGCTGAAACCGCCGGTATTGGCACATGCAGCATATACTTCATATCCTAAATCCTTTGCCAGATACATGACTGTGTAGGATGTATCCAGTCCGCCAGAAAAGGCGACTACCACTTTTTTCTTCTGTTCCATTTTCTATTTTTCTTTTTAGAAAGAAATTTGAATAATTATCATAATTATCCCAGAAATGATTGATTTAATATAATTAATGGAGTAATTATTCTAATTATAGTAATTTCTTTTCTTCATTCTCTATTCTTTATTACTATCTATCTCTCTGATTCGTTCCAGCACTTCATCAGGAATCTTGGCAGGCAAATGTTCGGTGGGATCGAAAAGCATGCCGGTGCAGATGCAATACTTGCGACCGGTGCGATGCAGCACATCCACGTTCACACAGCCCTCGCAACCCCGCCAGAATGCCTCATCGTCTGTCAGATCGGCAAACGTCACGGGCTTATAGCCCAGCTGCGAGTTCATCTGCATCACAGCGGCTCCACTTGTCAGCGAGAAAATCTTTGCTTTGGGCCAACGGATACGAGCCAGCGTAAAGGTCATGTCCTTGATGCGTTTTGCCAAATGCAGACCGCGGAACTTGGGGTGCACAATCAGACCAGAGGTGGTGACATACTGCTTGTTCCCCCAGGTTTCGATATAACTGAAGCCTGCGAACTCATCTCCATGGAGGGCGATAACTGCCTTGGCCTCCCGCATCTTGGTTGCCAGATACTCATGTGTACGCTTGGCAATACCTGTTCCACGCACCTTGGCCGCTTCGCTGATGGTCTCTAAAATGGTGTCCACATACTTCTCATGCGAAGGGTCGGCTACCATCACCTGGATATCTTCCACCCTCACATCTCCCTTCATCGCTTCCTTTTCTTCTTCTTTAATCTCTTCCATTTCTTCTCTACGAATGAGTCGAATTATACGAATTATCCTTTGATGTTCGGTATCACTAAGCTAAGTCCGTCAATGACCTGCTCCTCGCGCGTACCTTGTTTTATTACTATAAAGATAGTATCGTCACCGGCAATGGTACCGATGATTTCTGGAATAGCACTATTGTCGATGTTGTAGGCGATGCTGCTGGCATAACCGGGACGTGTCTTGATCACGCCCATGTTTCCAGAGAAGTTGATGCTTACGAAACCGGAGGTCTGCAGCATCTCCATGGCTGAACGTGGTGTGCTCACCCTTTTGTACATGGTCTCGTTGGGCAGCACGTACACATACTTACCATTCATTGAGGCAGCCTTAGCTACCTTCAACTGCTTCAGATCCCTGCTAAGCGTTGCCTGTGTCAGTTTGAAACCTTCCTTCTCCAGTGCTCGCAGCACTTCCTCCTGACTGCCCAGTTCCATACTGGAAATGAGCATCTTGAGGGCTTCCATTCTACTGTTCTTTACTTTCATCTGAGTATATTTATGCTATTTAGGCTGCAAATTTACTGCTTTTTATGCAATTACACAAATTATTCTTGCATAAAATAGCAGTCTTCCCACAAATTTATGCAAAAGAGATACAAGCTTATGCAAAAGGAATAATATTTTATGCAAAAGAACATGCATAAAGAAAGCGGGTGCTATGGTTTAGCCACAGCACCCGCCTTGTTTATCGGAAAGTCTTAACCGACCTTTACTTTACTTCACGATATACTTCTTACCGTTAACAATGTAGATACCCTTATTCATCTTGTTAACCTTGCGGCCCATCAGGTCGTAGATAACTTTTTCGCCCTTGGTTGCCTGGATATCCTTGATTCCAGACTGTGTACCATCCTTAGAAAGAGTAACATTGTAGATGTAGTACCAACCACTCTGAGAGATAGCCAACTTGGTAGAAACAGTCTCGCCATTATCGAACTTGATACCTGAATCAGGATTGTTCCAAACCATCACGTTGATCTTAGTACCATCAATGCTTGAATCATCCAAACGGATATTGATACCATCTTCCTCGTCAATGTAATAGCCCTTAGCGTTGATGAATCCACCGTCAGTCCATGGAAGGAGTCCGCTGAAGGTCTCGATAGGATCGTCCTCAGAATCTTCAGGTTCAATCAATGCAAACAGCTTGATACCATCCTTACCATTTTTCAAGAAACTGAAGTCTTCAACTTCAAATGTATTCAGCATATCTGCCATGTCAACCGTATTTGCCTTTTCATCATCATCGAGATTAACAGCCAACGGGAGGTCCTGAGGAACACCTAACGTACGGTCTTCAATAGTAACATTTGCTTCTGTGAATGAGCACTCTTCAAAGATGAAATAGAAATTATTGTCTTCACCTACCTGCGGTACGCAGTCAAAGCAGATTGTCTGGCAGTTGTTAGCACCAGATGGGATCGTTTGTCCCTGAGCTTCACCTAAATCAAATGTTGTCCAGTCGGTACCTATAGCAAACGCACTTTCATCACCGAACGTGTTGTAGCCAGCATACTGGGTTGGTCCATAATGAGCCTGTGTAGCAAGATTACCGGGCTTGTCTGCCTTTGCTTTAAACTTAAAGATATATCTCTCGCGAGCTTTCATCTTATGGAGTGTTGATACGAAGAACTGGTGTGCATAACGGTTTGGTGTGTTTGTACCAATCGTATCACCATTATTCCAGAAATACAGGGTCTGCATCAGGATGTTACCCTCTTCATCGTACTGCTGATTTCCTTCTTCATCAAGATTCTCTACTTCCTTAGAGTAATAACCCAATACAGGAACCTGTACTGCCATTACGCCAGGCTCTCCGGGAACCTCAACAATCGGTGCCTGGAATACACCAGCTGGAGTTTGGACGGTAAAGTTAGTACAAGCAAAATCACCTTGTGGACTTGAACCCTTGATACTATCATTAGAATAGATACCCTTTCTCATGAAGTTAATCCATGTAACCTCACCAGTTTCTTCCTTGACATCTCTGATTTGCAGCTTAACGTCATCAAAATAGATCACATTTGCATCCTCGTCTGTACAAAGATTGAATGCTACACTCTGGAAATTACCATTTCCCTGTGTCTCTGAGACAATAAGCACATCCGATGTATAATCAGTCCATTCTGTGGTATAGTTTATGTTACCGAACAGACTTGCATCAATGTAATCACCTGGCAAACTGTGTGCCTGACTCTCTAAAGAACCAGCCCTGTCTGCTTTAATTCTCATTTTGAGACGGATTTCCTTACCTGCGGGGATAGGATCAGTAGCATAGATAAAGAACTGGCAGTCCCATGATCCATAGGTTCCTTCATTTCCTGTGTAGTCCTTTGTCAAGTTTCCAGCGGCTTCACCTTCTGCACGGGAACGCACAACAACTTTTGCGACATGATTAGACGGATCAGCTGGATCTTCAGCAATCGTTGCTGTTCCGTCGTAACGTACAGACTGGTCTCCAGGCCATTCATGTACCCAGAATGAGTTCCATCCGTCTGCCTTATTGTCCTCGCGAACCGAATAAGCAGGTGCATCACCTTCCATGTCGCTGTTAGTAACGACATTTTTCCATGACGTCTGTCCATAGGCAGAACCTGCCAACAAGACACCAACTAATAATGTAAATAATTTCTTCATAATTGTGATAATAAATTATTAATAATGTATAAAGGTTTTTAGTATAAATCAACGTTTAGGTACCCAAAAGTACACTATTCGCTCATTCAGATACAAAAGTAGTGCTTTTTTATGAAATAAATATTATTTGGTGTTACAAAATCTTTATTTTTTGTATCATTGGGCATTTTTGGTGTCATTCTACAATACATAATATGGAGATTTTTTTTAATTTTGCAATCATGGTGTAAAAAATACACACTGTGCGTAACACGTATTATTATCAACAATCATACCTAAATCACCGATTCGGCATATCTTTGATATGAAATCGAACGAATAAACTTTAAACGATTATAATAACAATTTATGGAAAAGAGACAAATCGCAAAACAACGGCATCAATGGACTGTTGCTGCCTGCGGACTGCTGATGAGTGCCTTCGCCCTTCAAGGTTGTCAAGACGACGTATTGACGGGGCAGCCTTCTTGGTTGGGTAACTCTATCTACGAACGTCTGGAGGAAGATGGCAACTACACAACCATGCTGAGGTTGATTGATGACTTGGGGCAACACGAAGTGCTCAGCCACACTGGTTCGAAGACACTGTTTGCCGCAAACGACGATGCTTTTCAACAATGGTTCTCCCGCAATGGCTGGGGTGTGAGCCGTTATGAACAGCTGTCAGTATCGCAGAAGAAACTTCTGCTTAACAATTCAATGGTTAACAACGCCTATCTGATCGAGTTGTTGTCGAACGGAAGGCCTCAGGGCGAGGACTCACATCCCGCTGAGGGTCGCACCATGCGCCGCGAGACTGCAACCAGTGTTTATGACTCTGTGCAGATCATGAAACCTGATCAGATGCCGAGCACATCGGTTTGGGCCAGGTTCAAGAACAACGGCAGGAGCATTCCCGTGCTGAAGGATGCTACATCAGCACCGATGATCCATTTCCTGCCTTCTTATATGAAGATCAATAAGATTACCAGTACCGACCTTGACGTGCTGACCAACCATCAGGCCAGCGACATCAACGAGGCTTGGGTAAACGGTAAGAAGGTGATTGAACGTGATATCACCTGTAAGAACGGTTATATACAAAAGGTGGACGGTGTAATCGAGTCGTCACCCAATATGGCAGAGATTATCCACCAGCATCCTGCCATGTCTCGTTGGGCAAAGATGATGGACCGTTTCTGTGCACCTTATTATACTGCTGAGGGTACGAGGGAGTACAACCGTTTGTATAACAACCAGGACTCTGTCTATGTTCTCCGCTACTATAGTGACTATTCTGCTGGTGGAGCAAACACTACCACGCCAAACGGCGAGGCTGTAAATGCCAAGCTGAAGTTTGATCCGGGATGGAACCAGTACGTCAGCACATCAGGCGATGCCAACATGAACTATGATGCTGGTGCTATGTTTGTTCCGACAAATCAGGCTCTGGAAGCCTGGTGGCAGAACGAAGGTAAGGACCTGCAGACAGAATACGGTGACATCGACAGTATCCCCGAGGCTACAATGGCAAAACTTATCAATGTGAACATGCGCGACGTGTTCTCTGAGGCCATCCCCACGAAGTTCGACAAGGTGCTGAACGATGCCAAGGTGGAAATGGGCATCCGCATTGAGGATGTTGATTCCTGCTTCATGGGCTGTAACGGTGTGGTATATATGGTGAACCGCGTTTATACGCCGGCAGAGTTTGCTTCCGTGGCTTATCCTGCCCTCGCCCACCCCACTGTCATGAACATCATCTACTGGGCTATCGACCAGTTGAACTTCTTGCCTTACCTGCTCTCCATGGACTCACAGTATAGTCTGATCCTCCCGACGAACAATGCTATGTTGTGGTACATTGACCCGTATTCCTATGGCAATGAAAGAGACGGAATGGAGGCTCCTACTGCAGTGGCTTTCGCTTATGATGAAACCAAAGCTTTGGAACAGCGTGTGAGAGCTTTCCGCTACGACTGTGTGATTGACGCAAATGGTAATATCTCCATTGATGAGAGTACAAGGAAAGAGGAAACAACCCGTTCGGTTGTCAATGACTTCCTGAAGCGCCTGATGGATCAGTTGATCATCGTTGGCGACGTAGAGGACGGTCATGAGTTCTACAAGTCGAAGGGCGGTACTCCTATCCGCGTGACCAGAGATGCTAACGGTCGTCTGGCCTTTGCCGGTGGATGGCAGATGAACCACAACAAGGTTCTGCCCGTGAATCCGGAGGATATCTACGTGAAGACCAACGGTAAGTCGTATGTGATCAACGACCAGATGCCTTTGACAACAGAGAAATCCGTCTTCCTGACATTGGATGAGCGCGATGAGTTCTCAAAGTTCCTGGAGTTGCTGGATAACGACGGTGCCGACCTGTTGGCAACCACAGTAACCAAGAACAATTACGAAGCTGGTATGCAGAAGAAATCCAGCAAGAACCTGAAGTTGCTCGACAACTATAACTATACGATTTATGCGCCCACGAACAGTGCTATTCAGGAACTGATCGACCAGGGCCTGCTGCCGACATGGGACGACTATGAGGCTCAGACTGAAGAGATCTGGGGTTCTGAAGAAGCTGCCGAACAAGCTAAGGCTATTATCAAGAACATCATCGTCAGCTTCCTGCGCTATCACGTACAAGACCATGCCGTACTCGTGAACATGGCTCCAGAGATCTACGATGAGGAGAACGGTCAGAAATCGCCAAGATACGAGAATACCTATGAGACCATGAAGCGTAATCTCGAAACAGGTCGATTCGATCCCGTTGTGGTCAACAACGAACCAGGTCAGATGTGGGTACGTGACTTACTTGGCAACACACGCCATATTGTTAAGACTGAAGGACTTTACAACCGCATTTGCCGTGAATACTGGTTCAAGACCACTGGTGAATGCTACATGGCATCCGATGCTGTAGTCCATCAGATAGACGGTGTCCTTCTCAGTGAACAGATGACACCTTGGAAAGATCAACTTAATAAAGTAAGAGCAAGGAGGAACTAAGGCATGCGAATTCTAAGATTCACTATTATATTATTCGCCCTGATTGCTGCAACAGTAGTCAGCGCGCAGGAACCGATAACCTCCATTCACGGAAGTGTTAGTGATGACATGGGACCATTGATGGGTGCCTCTGTCTGTGAAATGGATGGAAGCGGACGTATCATTGAGTCAACCATTACCGACCTGAATGGTAACTTTACCATGAGGATCAGGAATCCCAAGGATAAGATCCGTTTCAGCTATGTAGGTTGTAAGGATGTTGTTGAGCCGATTAACAAGACCAATTACCAGATTGTCTTGAAGTCGGAACTGCAGATCGACGAAGTGGTGGTAACCGCCACAAAGCGAGTAGGCGGAAACGGTCTGCCTATCCCGCAGCGAGAGGTTTCCAACGCTACCCAGAGTATTTCAACGAAGGAGTTTGAAGGTCTTTCCGTCATGTCCATCGAGGAAGCGCTCGTTGGTCGTATCGCCGGTCTTGACATTATCGGAAACTCCGGTGACCTTGGAGCAGGATCCACCATGCGTCTTCGTGGTGCTTCATCTCTCTCCACACTGACCGATGCCAACCCGCTGATCGTAGTCGACGGTAACGTACGTCAGGTTGACCTCGCTAACTTCGATATCAATACTGCCAACAACGAGAAGTTCGCCGAGTTGCTGAACATCAACCCTGAGGACATCTCTGATATCCGCGTGCTGAAAGATGCTGCCGCTACAGCGCTCTACGGCTCGCAAGGTGGTAACGGTGTGATTGAGTTAACCACCAAGCGTGGTACTCGTGGTAAACCAAGACTCTCTTATTCACTGAAACTGACTGGTACATACCAGCCTAAGGGATATGAGCTCCTGAACGGTGACGACTACACCATGTTGCTGAAGGAGTCGTACTTCAACCCTGAGCAGAGCGATGCTGCTTCAAATATTCCTGAGCTGAACTACGACCCGTCGTTCTCGGAATATGAGCAGTATAACAACAATACCGACTGGCGTAAAGCTGTTACCCAGTGGGGTCTCCGTCAGAACCACTATGTTACCGTAGAAGGTGGTGGTGAGAAGGCATTGTTCCGTATCGGTGCAGGTTTCGATAATGAGACCGGTACGATGATCGAGCAGAAACTGCAGCGTTTCTCTACCCGTGTGGCTCTCGACTATAATGTAAGTGAACGTATTCGCGTAAGTACCAACTTCGCGCTTACCTATACCAATAACCATCGTAACTCTGACGGTTTGCTCGACATCGCCATGAAGAAGATGCCGAACATGAGTATCTATGAGCAGGATCCTGTAACAGGTGAGAACACCTCTTCATATTATTCTATGCTGCAGAGTGCAAGCTCAGTATTCGACAGAAACCAGAAAGATTACGTGAACCCCGTGGCAAGTGCTAAACTGGCTAAGAACAGACAGAGCACTTACGACATGACACCTGAGTTGATTATCCAGTACCATCTGCTGGGCATGGACTATGACAGCTGGCAGTTGAACTGGAGAGGTTCAGTGTATATGAACATCAACAACGGATATTCTAACAAGTACTATCCGCAGGAACTGAAGACCGTTTCTTGGGATCAGGGCGTAAATACCACCTCTGACAGTTCTAACAAGAGCGTGTCGTTCAACACCAAGCAGCAGCTGACATTGATTCCTGCTTTCAAGAACAAAGACCACTCTCTGATGGTGATGGGACGCTTCGAGTTGACAAGCGGATCATCTACAGGACAGTCTGAGGACAAGCAGGGCGCTCCTACTGGTATCACCACCACACAGGGTGGCGGTATGATCAAGAACCTGAGCTCAAGCTTCGGACAGTCACGTTCCATGTACTACACAGGAACATTCCACTATGCTTATAAAGGACGCTACATTGCCGATGCTTCGCTGCGTGCCGATGGTACCACCAAGTTCGGTCCGGGTAACCGCTGGGGCTTCTTCCCCTCTGTATCTTTGAAGTGGATCATCAGTGATGAGCCTTGGATGCAGTCAACCCGCAAGTGGCTGTCAATGTTCGCCATCCGTCCCAGCTGGGGTCGTGTAGGTCACCAGCCTGGACAGAACTATCTGTTTACCTCTAAGTATGATTCTGCCGACAGGTACATCGACATGATGGCCATGAAGCCGAACAACATCCGTCTGACCGACCTGAAGTGGGAGATCGTGGAGAGCTGGAACGGTGGTATCGACTTAGGATTCTTCAACGACCGTTTGACATTGACTATCGAGGGTTATAGTCAGACCACCTCAGACATGTTGATGTCCAACTACCGCATCCCGTCTAACGCAGGTTTCTCTTCAATACCTTATAGCAACAATGGTAAGATGCGTAATACAGGTTGGGAGTTCCATATCAATGCCAACCGTTTGATTACCGCAGGAAAGAAATTCTCTGTTGACTTCAACGCGAACTTCGGTAACAACCGCAATGAGTTGCTGGAGTTGGAGGAGAACCTCTTGGACAACCTGAACTCTGTTTATGGATTCTCTAACGATGAGACCCTGCAGCGCGTACAGTTGCACAACCCGTTAGGTGCTATCTACGGTTTCCGCTATAAGGGTGTTTATCAGTACAACTACTCCACCTTCAGCAGAATGTCTCCCGAAGAGCGCGAGCAGTTCCTTGCCGATGGCAAGACAGCTCCTGTTGCTCAGAGTGCCGACGGTAAGCTGATTGTTGACGGTAAGGGCGACCCCGTACGTATGATGTTCAACTACACCAACGACGCTACGGGTAGAAACTACCGCTTCAATGGTGGTGATGCTATCTATGAAGATATCAACCACGATGGTCAGATCAACGCACTTGACATCGTTTATCTGGGATCTTCTCTGCCTAAGCTCACTGGTGGTTTCGGATTCAATTTCAACTACGGCAGCTGGCGTCTGAGCACCCAGTTCACCTACCGTGTTGGTAATAAGATCCTGAACAGAGCCCGTCTGCACGCAGAAGCCATGATCGGTAACGACAACCAGAGTCAGGCCGTGAACTACCGCTGGCGTAAGGAAGGTGACATCACATCAATTCCTCGAGCCATGTACGGTAACAACTCCAACTACAACACGCTGATCAGCGATCGTTTCGTTGAGGACGGTTCATACCTCCGTATGGGTTACGCCCAGATCTCTTATGCTATCAACAGGAAATATCTCAAACACCTTGGTCTGAACCGAGTGAGTTTGTATTTCAGCGCCAACAACCCGTTCGTTCTGACAAAGTACTCGGGTGTTGACCCGGATATTTCGAGCGGCGGTTACTCTCCTGCTATCGATAACGCACAGACACCGCGTTCACGCTCTTATACGTTAGGTATTACTGTACAATTCTAATTGATCATCGTAAACTGAAATATGAAAATTATGAATACCAAGATATATAAAGGGTTCTTAGGGGTATTAGGGATACTTGGAGGCTTAGGTCTTACCGCATGCTCTGATTTCCTGGAGATTGAACCTCAAAATGAGATTATCCTGGAGAAATTCTGGAATGAGAAGGCCGACGTTGACGCCATCATTGCAGGTTGCTATTCAGGAATGCAATCAGAAAACGTTATCAAACGTATGATGGTATGGGGTGAGTTCCGCAGCGATAACATCGGTCCGGGCAGTAACGTCAGTTCCGATGGAAGCCTCGAGAAGATCCTGAAGGAGAATATCGATGCCAAGAATGGCTACACCAGCTGGACGGATTTCTATTCTGTCATCAACCGCTGTAATACCGTCATCAAATATGCTCCCGGCGTGGCCGCCAACGACCCCGCCTATACGGAGAGTGAACTGCAGGCCAACATCGCAGAGATGGTGGCACTCCGCAGCCTCAGCTATTTCTATCTGATCCGTGCCTTCCGTGACGTGCCTTTCTCAAGAGTGGCCTATACGGATGACGACCAGACCATGGACCTGCCCGCTACGAAGTTCAATGATGTGCTCGACTCTCTGATCTATGACCTGGAGAGTGTACAGAACTTTGCCGTGAAGCGTTATCCTGTGACCAAGGAATTCTACCAGACTGGTCGTATTACACAGGATGCCATCCACGCCCTGCTCTGCGAGCTCTATCTCTGGAAGAAGGACTATGCAAACTGTGTACGCTATGCCGACATGGTGATCGATTCTAAGAAAGCCATCTATGAGGAGAACCGCAAGAAGCGTTCCAACTCTTCCTTATCAAACGATGACGACATGGCTCGTTTCAACGGATTCCCCTTGGTCAGCAACTCATCGGGTGCCAACTACTATGGTGATGCCTATTCCGTCTTGTTTGGAACAGGCAGGAACAGCATAGACCTGATCAATCAGGAAATCGTCTTCCAGTTAGTCTTCTCAGACTCTCCTGAAGGAGACGGTATGATGGCCAACGGTGCTGTCAACTCTTTCTACGGAAACTCCAATGCCTCTGTTGGTCTGGTAGCTCCCTCTGACTATATCTACGCTCAGATTGAGGCTACAGGACAGGATCGCAAGGTATTTTCCGAACGTAACAAGAAACTGGATGCCCGTATCTATACCAACTGTTTGTACAGAGGAAGCGGCGGTGACAAAGCCATCAACAAATATACTACGAGTTCGGTTGATATCTCTACCACTTCTGGTTCTCCAGAAGCATCCTACGGTTCAAAATATACGCAGAACCAGAACGGTACCAACTGGATTATCTATCGTTTGACGGACATCATGCTTCTCAAGGCTGAGGCATTGGCACAGATGGTTCGCGATGGTGACAATCCTGAAAACAGCGAGTACAACAGATCAATTCTGGACAGAGCGTTTACGCTTGTCAATGCTATTAACAAGCGCTCTCTCTGCCAGAACCAGCTTGTCGATACACTCCGCAGAGCCGACTACACCACCAAGGGTGATATGGAGACATTGGTGCTCCAGGAGCGTCAGCGCGAACTGATGTTCGAAGGCAAGCGTTGGTTCGACCTCGTTCGCCTCTCACAGCGTAACGGCAACACCCAGGTGTTGACTTCAGCCGCGCTGTCAAAAGCCACAACTGGTGAAGGACTGATTGGTAACCACTTGGCAAAGATGGACGCCATCTATTGGCCCTATAATCTCGACGAGATGAAGGTTAACCTGAATCTTGTACAGAACCCTGCCTTCAGCAGTGGTGAGGACGAGAGTTACCAAAAGACGACGAAGAAGTGAAATACGAAAAGAGAAAAAAGATATGAGACGTAAGAATATATTCAAAGGGATTTTGGGAGGGCTGCTCATTGCGATGCTGACTCCTCTCAATACGCTGTTGCTGACAAGCTGCTCCGATGAGCCTGACAGCGAGTATTTCTACACCTTTACCGGTGAGATGATGAGCGACTGGCTGACAAGTCCGGACCGCCCACAATACAGCGAATTTGCAGAAATCGTGGAGAGAGCCGGTCTGATGGATCTCCTCGCCACCTACGGTCACTATACCTGCTTTGCCCCATCCAACGAGGCGGTTGACAAATTCCTGCAGGGACGTGGCCTCAGCAGTGTCTCACAGTTGAGCGACGCCGATTGTGATACCATTGCCCGTACCCACCTGATATCAAACATGTACACAACATTTGACATGATTGGTCATAAACTACCGTCTGTGAACATGTTGAACCGCTACTTGGCGACAGACCCAGGTTTCGATAACGATAGCAATGCGGTCATCGTTCTTGAAGGACTGGCCAAGATCAAATTTGACATGAAGGACGACTCTGTGGAGAACGGTGTCATGCAACCCATTGATGCGGTTATTGAAAAGTCGAACAGCTATATCACCGACTTGATGCGTGAGAACCCGAAAATCAGCACCTTCTACAATGCCCTGCTGGCTACGGGAGTCATCAATGATGTAATGCTGGTTGAGGATGAAAATTATAATCCTAAAGAATACGAACCGTATTACACAGGTTCTGGCGACACATACACAGATAGTTATAGATATGATGTGCCTCCCACCAAGAAATATGGCTACACATTCTTTATTGAACCCGATGAACTGTTAGAGTCGAAATATGGCATTCAGAAGGGTGACCTACGTGCCTTGTACGATTTGGCCTGCTCGATCTATGATGAGGTTTATCCTCAGGATGTGAGCGCACCTGGCCATAGCTTTGAGAACCTTACCGACAGCGTCAACCCCCTGCGTCGATTCATTCAGTACCATATTCTGAACAAGATTGCAGCCGGTGTCGACGACCTCACCCCGATGGAGGTTACCAACAAAGCGAACTTTGAAGGAGCCATCGGTATTGACGAGACACGTATCAACCCCTGTGACTGGCATCATACTCTTCTGCCCCACAGGATGATTAAAGTAGATAAGGTCACTGTCAGCAAATACCTGGGTGGAAGCAAAAGAAACCAGCGCTATATCAATAGACGTAATGATGCCAAGTTTAACTTCCTTGGTCAGCGCATTGAACCCAACGACGATGAGTATAAGCACGACGGTATCAACGGACACTATTTCTATGTTGATGACATCGTAGCCTTCAACAAGGATGTTCAGGATAAGATACAGAATGTGCGTATCCGTATGGACTTCAACACAGTCTTCCCAGAGTTCATCTCAAACGGTCTGCGCCAAATGGGACAACCCTGGCAAACGAGCGTAGATGAGAAATACGGACTCAACTGGTGGTTCCCTGAGGGATATCTTGATGGTGTGACTTCTACCAACTGTAAGTTGACATGGAGAAGACCTATCGCAGTAGCAGATATCTACATGTGGGATGAGTTTGCACTCAAAGGAAACTATGACATTACCTTCCGACTGCCACCGGTACCCTTCTCGGGCGAATGGCAGATTCGTCTGGGCTTCACAGCTCAGGATTCCCGTGGTGTAGCCCAGATCTATGTCGATGGCGTACCACAAGGTATTCCTCTGGACATGACTCAGAGAATGAATTCTGAGTTCTACATCGGTGATGATTTCATTAGCAGCATCGATGACTATGATGCCATGAGTGCAGAGGAGAAAGCCGAGTATATCAAGTCTATGAAGAACCTCGGTGTATATACCCATCCACGCTCGATGTATTGTGACAATGGTGGATCTGGAAATAGAGGTTGGAATGTCGTCTACGATATCGGTATGCGTAAGATCATCAGCCAGTCGTTTATTGACTGTAACCAGGACCACTACATGAGGATCAGGGTGGCTTCCGATGGTAAGCAGGGTAACGACAATGAGTTCGCACTCGACTTCCTGGAGTTGGTACCGAAGAGTGTCTATGGTTCCGACGGTGACGGAGAAATGGAGGATGACCTCTAATAATTCACAATTCATAATTCATAATTGAGAATTGACAATGATGAAAAGATATAATATATATAAAAAGGTGTTAGGACTTGCGTTGGCAGTCCTCACCTTCGCGGCCTGTTCTGACACGTGGGATGAACACTATGACAGGTTAGGTGAAGGCAAGAACGATGCTACACTCTGGCAGGCCATTTCACAGAACAGCAACCTGAGTAACTTTGCCAAGGTTATTCAGGCCTGCGGCTACGACAAGGCATTGAACAGCAGTCAGGTGTTCACCGTCTTCGCTCCTACCAATGACAATTTCTCTGCTCAGGAGGCTGACGAACTGATTGCTGCCTATAACGCAGAGAAAGGTAAGGTAAATGAAGATGACAATACGGTTATCAAGGAGTTCATTCAGAACCATATCGCGTTGTATAACCACTCTATCTCTGAATCGAGCAACGACTCACTGGTTTTGATGAACGGCAAGAAAACCTTGCTGTCTGCCAGCAGTTTCTGTAACAGTCCGATTCTGTCAACCAACGGTCTTTATAACAATGGTGTTCTGTTTACCATTCAGGGAAAAGCCCGTTACTTCCCCACGGTATTCGAATACCTGCGTAAAGATGCCGATCTTGACAGTCTCTCAAGCTTCTTCTACAACAGCCGTTTCTACCGCAAGGAGTTCATTCCCGGACGAAGCGTTCCCGGTGGTCTGGTAGATGGTAAGACCGTTTATCTCGACTCTGTCTTCGTACAGCAGAACGATCTCTGGGATATGCTCTGGGCATATACGAACGAGGAAGACAGTACTTACTGGATGGTTGCTCCCACTAATAACGAGTGGAAGAAACTGATTGAAGAATACGAGCCTTATTTCAACTACGACAATTTAACGGCATTCCGTGACTCGATGGCTTACACCATGCCGCGTTTGGCCATCGTTGCCGGTACCACCTTCAGTCGTACACTGAACACAGACGTTCACCTGACCGACTCTGCCATGTCAACTGATGCAATAGAGAATTACCTCAGTCGCCAATGGAGTTGGGGTAGCAACAACCTGCACTATTATCAGTACGGTGGTAAATCGGCTACCAACACCCAAAAGCCATTCTCAGCAACGGGCGTCTTCTCTGGCACCGACAATGTTGAATGCTCCAATGGATTGGTGATGAAGTCTGATGACTGGAAAATCAACAAGCTGAACACGTTCTACCAGTGGAGAATCTACGAAGCAGAGGACGCATCCAACATCAAGGAAGTGAGTAAGAAAGAGAACACCACAACCAAAGAGATGGAGCCTACCATTGCTGCTGTTTCCCGTGAGGTACAGAACAACAACCGTTTCTATGGTAAGGTTTGGACCAACGAATTCGTGGAGTTCAGACAGATTCAGGCTACACAGAACCACTCTGTTACCTTCAACCTCCGTTCAGTGCTCTCCAACATCGGCTATGACATCTATCTTGTTACAGCTCCTGCTTTGGCCAACGACAGTAACGCTACTGAAGAAGAGCGTCTGCCGACCAAACTGTCCTGCTCTATCAACTATCATAACCAGGATGGCGAGACAGAGACACAGATACTTCAATCAGGTGTGGAAACGAATCCTAATGTAGTGGACTATATCCTCTTAGCCGAAGACTTTAAGTTCCCGACAGCCTCTTATGGACTGACCGAAAGCGAGGCTCTGGTGACACTTGATGTTACGACCAAAGTGTCAGCTCCTGAGATACGCTCCAAGAAATATACGCGTACCATGCGAATCGACTGTATCATGCTGGTTCCTCACGGCATCGCGAATGTCAACGAGGAACGATTTGAGATTGCGCCACATGGCGACGGAGACATCTTCCAATGGCTGAAGTACTAATAATTAGTAATGAATTAAGAACTGTAAAGTTATGAAGAAATATATATTATTTGGACTTACACTACTGATGGCCTTTCCTGTAAGCATTGCTGCACAGAACGAGGATGCGACAGAAGACGAAGATGTCATCTCAGTCCTTGCACGCAAGTTGCAACCGAAGCATAAGCAGTACCCCACACGCGTTATTCGCGGTCGTGTCGTCAGTGCCACCACAGGACAGCCCATTGCTGGTACCATCATCAGCGCTGATGATGTTGAAGGATACAGTACGCTGACCGAAGAGAACGGTACCTTCAAACTGAATGTACCCACATTCACCACATCAGTGTATATCAACATGCCTGACTATAATCCAGTTCGCTTAGGTCTGCAGAACACTGAACAGCAACTGGAGGTCAAGCTCTATCCCCAGACTTTCTCAAAAGACTACGGGAAAGATATTAATGTACGTAATGACTATTCTACCGACGATTTCACCTATACCAATTCGGTGAATATCAAGGAAGAAGTGCAGAAGCACCTGGGAGCACAGGTATATAGCATCACCCGCAACGGTACACCCGGTGTTGGTAATGTAATGTTTGTGCAAGGTCTCAACTCACTCAATGTCAACGCTCAGCCGCTGGTTGTTATTGATGATGTCATCATCGACCAGCAGTACGGACGTACGATGCTCCATGAGGGTTTCTTCAATGATATCCTCTCGACCATCAATCCGGCTGACATCGAAAAGGTTACCGTGATCAGAAATGGTACAGCCCTGTATGGTGCCAAGGGTGCTAATGGCGTGATCCTGATTCAGACACACCGTAGCAAGTCGATGGCTACCCGTATCACAGCTAACATTTCTGCTGGTGTAACCCTGCAGCCGAAGTTCATCTCCGTGATGGATGCCGAGCAGTACCGTAGCTACACCTCTGAGTTGCTGAAGTCAACCAATACACGTAACCGTACCTTCAAGTTCCTGAAGGAGGATCCTGACTACTATTACTACACACAGTACCACCAGAACACAGACTGGAAGGACTATGTGTATCGTACAGCCATGACCCAGAACTACGGTATTAATATTGAAGGTGGTGATGCTGTGGCTAACTATAACCTCTCTGTAGGATACATCACGCAGCAGAGCACATTGAAGTATAACGACATGGATCGTTTGAACATCCGTTTCAATACTGATATCTCACTGAGCGACCGCTTTGACATCCGCTTCGACGCTTCATTCGGAAACATCACCCGTGATATCCGAAACGATGGTGCCCCTGCCGGTTACGACGAGGGTACGCCTACTGCGCCTGGATTCCTGGCCTACATCAAGAGTCCGTTCATGAGTCCTTATAGCTATGGTATGGGACGCTTGTCTGACACCCACTACGACATCGATCAGGAGTCGTATCTGTCAGAGGCCCTGGCCAACTACAAGAACTACAACTGGAAGTTGGGTAACCCTGCAGCCATTAACGAGTATTCCGAGGCTGAGAACAAGAACCGACTGGAGAACTCCATGCTGAACCTGACCGTTACGCCTAAGTTCCGTCTTACCCGTAACCTCACTATCTCGGAGCACTTCAGCTATAACCTGGTGAACACCAATGAGGCATTCTACATTCCTATCAACGGTACACCAAGTTACTATGTAGGCAGTATCGGTGCCTATCGTGACAACGAGGTACGCTCACTGGCTTCCAAGCAGAACTCTGTGCTGAGCGACACCCGTCTTGACTGGCAGAACCGCTACAATGCACACTTCATCCATCTCTTCGGTGGTGCTCGCATCAACTGGGAGAGCTATTCCATGACTTCCCTGCTCGGTTACAATACAGGTAATGATAAGCAGCCGTTCTTGAAGTCAAGTCTTACCAACACCAACGACTTCGGTACCAGTGACAACTGGAACTCGCTGGCTTGGTATGCTCAGGCTGAGTACAACTATCTGGGCCGTTACTTCCTGCAGGCTAACCTCACGGTAGAGGGTTCTTCCCGCTTTGGCCGTGATGGCGGTGACCTCCGCGTCTTCGACGCTGCATGGGGTATCTTCCCCGGTGTACAGGCTGCATGGATTATCAGTAATGAGCCGTGGATGGCTAAGATGAAGGCCATTAACTTCCTGCGTCTGTCTGCTGGCTTTGACGTAAGTGGTAATGATGATATCGACTATTACGCTGCCCGTAGCTTCTTCAGTGCTTCGCAGTTCCTCAACACCATTGCAGGAATCAGTTTCGATGGCATTGGAAACACCAAGATCCAATGGGAGACAACCCGTCGTATCAACGTTGGTCTGGAGGCTAACCTCTTCAACAACCGTTTGAGCATCGGTCTGAACGGCTTCCGTTCTACCACCGACAACCTGCTCACCCGTCAGTCACTGGGCTTCCTCAGCGGTCTGAACCAGAACTGGACCAACGACGGTAAGCTGAAGAACATCGGATTCGACGCTTCTGCTGCTGTCAAGGTATTAGCCTTGAAAGACTTCCAGTGGGAGGTTGGAGCCAGCGTAGGTCACTTCAAGAATGAGATTACGCAGTTGCCCGAAGGCGCAAGCTTTATCGACAACGAAGTATATGGAGCAACGATCCGCACCCAGGTAGGCCAGGCTGCCAACCTGTTCTACGGACACAAGTCGCTCGGTGTATTCGCCACAACAGCTGAGGCTGATGCTGCCAGTCTGTTCGTACTCAAGGAGAACGGTATCGACCGTGACTATTACAAGGCAGGTGATATCCACTTTGCCGACCTCGATGGCGATCATCAGATTACTGATGCCGACCGTACGGTTATCGGCGATCCTAATCCCGATATCTATGGTAACATCTTCACGACCTTATCCTACAAGCATCTGAAACTGGATCTCCGCTTCAACTACTCATTGGGCAATGATGTGTATAACTATCAGCGTTCACAGTTGGAAGGCGGTAGCCGCTTCATGAACCAGACCACAGCCATGCTTCGCCGCTGGCAGGTGGAAGGACAGGTGACGGATATCCCGCAGATCACCTTCCAGGATCCGCTTGGCAACTCTCGTTTCAGCGACCGATGGATTGAGGACGGTAGCTATCTCCGTCTGAAGACCGTTACCCTTAGCTACGACCTGCCGCTCCGCAGCGAGTACCTGCAGGGTCTGCAGTTCTGGGTACAGGCTAACAATGTCTTCACCCTGACGAAGTATCTCGGCAGCGATCCTGAGTTCACCATGACTTCCAATGTCATCGGACAAGGTATCGACTTGGGACAGATTAGTCAGAGTCGTTCCTTCGTGGCCGGAATTAAGATTAAACTCTAATTGAAAGTTGAAAACTGAAAATTGAAAATTATGATTACTAAGATATATAAATTCATCTTCGCTTTCAGCGTCATCTGTGGCTTGGCTTCCTGCTCCGATTTCTTTGACCAGGAGTCTGAGCATGTAATCTTCACAGAAAAGGACCACCTGCACAATGCTACCGACACCATCTACAGTGTTATTGGTATCTTGAACAAACTGCAGGCCATTGGCGACCGTACCGTACTGCTCGGTGAGGTGCGTGGCGATCTTGTTGATATCACCAATACAGCCAACAGCGACTTGCGCGACATGGCTCTATTCAACATGGGTGACGACAACCAGTATAACCAGCCACGCGACTACTATGCAGTGATCAACAACTGTAATTATTTCATTGCCAACGTAGATACCGCCATGAAGAACAACCGTAATGAGTATCTCTTCATGAGGGAGTATGTGGCCGTGAAGGCTATCCGTGCCTGGACCTATCTCCAGCTGGTGCTTAACTATGGTTCTGTTCCCTTCGTAACAGATCCTATTCTCAGTAAGATCGATGCAGAGAAGGAGTTCCCCAGGTATAACCTGCAGGATATCTGCCAGTATTTCATCAACGACCTTGCTCCCCTGACCGACCGTTGGGCCAATGAGTATCCGAACTATGGTAACATCAGAACCCTCAGAAACGGTGCTTCCAGACTGCTTTTCTTCCCTGTGAACATCGTGTTGGGTGATCTGAACCTCTGGCTGGCCAGCGTCACTGGCAATCAGTCAACCTACCGCGAAGCTGCCATGCGCTACTATAAGTACATATCGCAGCGTAATGGTGACAACTCAACCTACCCCATTGGCGGCAGCTACTATTCTTGGATGCCTGGATCAGCAACATGGGACAGCATGTATGGTTATATAAGCGGTGGTGACTATAGCTCAGAGACCTATGGACAGAATACTGAGCTCATCACTGTTATCGCCGGTGACTCTATCCCCGCAGAAGGAAACTATAGTCAGCTGCGCAACTTGTTCTACTCCCGTGAGGACAACGACTACCATGTAAGCATCGTTCCTTCCACCGGTATGTTCAATCTGTCAGAGAGTCAGGCTAACTGCTGTGTAAGTTCTACAGGTACCACCTTCTACTATGCACCAAGTGACTTGACACGACACAGAGCAGGTGACCTGCGCCTGTATTACTGCTATGACTGGGGACAGGGTACCAATACTTTAACGGGCGAGCGCTATGATGTATCGTACATCGACAAGCAGTCGTTCCAGAACATCCACATCTATCGTCGTTCCATGATCTATCTGCGTTTGGCAGAAGCCCTCAACGGAGCAGGATTCCCACGTGCTGCCTTCAGCATCCTGTCAACAGGTCTGAACAACGAAATCCTCAGTCAGGAAATCTATCCTCGTTGCTCTCAGAGCGACTCCTTGTGGATCAGTCAGATTGACTTCCCCGAGACTCGTTATGGTATCATAACGGTTCAGGAGTATGCTAATCAGACTTCGACAGCTAACCACAACACCATAGGTATCCACACCCGCGGTTCCGGTTGGACACCGTTTAACGAATACTACAAGTTGCCAGATGTTGAGCCGTTGTTCGAGGTTGATGAAGAAGGTAATCCTATTGAAGGTTCTTATATCTACCAGAAGGATACACCAGAACTGACCCAAAGGCAGAAGGAATTCGTTGACAGTCTGCTGCTCAACGAGAACGGTCTGGAACTGGCCTTCGAGGGCACCCGCTTCTATGATATCATGCGCTTTGCTTACCGTCAGCCGAACCCCGGACAGTTCCTTGCAGATAAGGTTTATGCCCGTCGCGGTAAGGCCAACAGCGGTGCAATGCGCGGTGAGATCAAGAAGGACCTGACCGACCAGCGTAACTGGTTCCTCCAGTGGAACGGTCAGATTGGTCTGCAATAGACGAATCCTACAGAAACAACCTATAAAAAGGAAATCCCTGAACCGATAACGTTCAGGGATTTTTTTGTGTTGACAAACGGAATGGATGTCTATTAGGCATTGTTCCCAACATGGGAATAATTTGTTCCCAGCATGGGAACACTTCATTCCCAACATGGGAAAAAATATCATTCCTTGTGCGGGAAGAGGCAAACAAATGCAAAAAGATAGAGAAATGTAAGGGATTGTCGGATAAATGCAGTAACTTTGCAACCGATTTATGTAATATAGTAACGAAATGAAGTTATTCGACGTATATCCGCTCTTCGATGTAAACATCGTCAAGGGAAAAGGTTGCAAGGTTTGGGACGATAAAGGACAGGAGTATCTTGACCTCTATGGCGGTCATGCCGTCATCAGCATTGGTCATGCTCACCCCCATTATATCAGCAAGGTGAATGAACAACTCGGCAAACTCGGGTTCTACTCGAACTCCGTAGTGAATAAGCTGCAGGTGGAACTGGCAGAGCGACTGGGCAGGATCAGTGGTTATGATGACTATCAGCTGTTCCTGATCAACTCCGGTGCTGAGGCCAACGAGAATGCCCTGAAGCTGGCATCGTTCACCAACGGTCGTACGCGTGTTCTCAGTGCTGCCAAGGCTTTTCACGGAAGAACATCACTTGCTGTGGAGGTAACGAACAATCCCAAGATCATCGCACCCATCAATGCCAACGGTCATGTCACCTATCTGCCGCTGAACGATCTGCCGGCATGGGAGAAAGAACTGGCAAAAGGCGATGTGTGTGCTGTCATTCTGGAGTGCATCCAGGGTGTGGGTGGCATCCAGCTGGCTACAGAGGAGTTTGCACAAGGATTGGCTGCTGCCTGCAAGAAACACGGCACCATCCTGATCTGCGATGAGATCCAGTGCGGTTACGGTCGTAGCGGAAAGTTCTTCGCCCACCAGTGGTTAGGCATCCGTCCTGATATCATCACCGTGGCCAAAGGCATTGCCAACGGCTTCCCCATGGGTGGCGTATTGATCTCGCCCAACTTCAAACCCGTTTATGGACAGTTAGGAACCACCTTCGGTGGAAACCATCTGGCTTGTGCCGCAGCATTGGCCGTGCTTGATGTCTTCGAAGAGGAACATCTCGTGGAGAATGCCCGTGTTGTTGGGGACTATCTCATCAACGAGATCAAACAGTTAAACAACGATAGAATCAAGGATGTGAGAGGACGCGGTTTGATGATTGGTATCGACCTTGACGTGCCGCATCAGGAGGTGCGGAAGCCACTGATCTACGAACAGCATTGCTTCACAGGCTGTGCAGGCACAAATATCCTGCGTCTGCTGCCGCCGCTTTGTCTGACGCAGGCTGAGGCTGATGATTTTATTACAAGACTGAAGAAATGTTTATAGTCTAAGATATGAGTAAGATTGCAGTGATTGGCGCTGGTGCCATGGGAGGCGCCACCGTGGAAGGATTGATCAAAGGCGACTATTTCCGCAACGAGGATATCACCGTTGCCGATCCGTCGCAGAAGGTGATTGACAAATTCGCCCAAATGGGATTGGCCGTTACGACCGACAATCAGTTGGCTGCCGAGTCGGCCGATGTGGTGTGCGTGGTGGTGAAGCCCTGGCTGGTGGAGCACGTGCTCAAGGATATCAAACCAGGATTGGATCCTCAGAAGCAACTACTCATCGTGATTGCTGCCGGCGTACCATCTGCCAGCATCAAGGAATGGTTGGGCGAGAAGTGCCCTCCCCTCTTCCTCGTCATCCCCAACATCGCTATTGCTGAGATGGCTTCGATGACCTTCATCGTGCCCGTGGGAGCCTCGGAGAAAGATACTCAGATTGTAGTGGACATCTTTAACGAGATGGGTAACACGGTGATTACCGACGAGCAGCATCTGGCTGCAGGTACCACCCTGGCCAGCTGCGGTATTGCCTATGCCATGCGTTATATCCGTGCGGCCAGTGAAGGTGGCGTGGAATTAGGATTCAAGGCCGACGATGCGAAGAAGATCGTGATGCAGACCATGAAGGGTGCGGTAGAACTGCTGGAAGCCAGTGGTTTGCATCCCGAAGCTGCTATCGACCTGGTGGCCACTCCTGGCGGTGTCACCATCAAAGGCCTCAACGAGATGGAGCATGCTGGCTTCACCTCTGCCGTTATCCGCGGACTGAAAGCTGGAGCGAAATAATTGAAAATAGAGAATTAAGATATGGAAGAACAACTGAAACAAATAGGTGAGCGCCTGCGCGGACTCCGTGACGTGCTGGATATCTCTATTGGTGAGATGGCAGAAACCATCGGCATCAGTGAGGAGAAGTATGAGAAGATCGAGGCTGGTGAGTTGGACATCACCATCTCGAACCTGATGAAGATCGCCCACAAATATGGAATCTCTGCCGAGGAACTGATGTTCGCAGAGGCGCCTCATATGAAGTCGTACTTCGTGGTACGCAAAGGACAAGGCATGTCGGTTGAGCGTACGAAAGCCTACAAGTACCAGAGTCTGGTAAGCGGTTTCGTGAACCACAAGGCCGATGTGTTCATCGTTACCGTGGAACCGAAACCCGGTGCACGCACCATCTACAAGAATACACACCCTGGACAGGAGTTCAACCTCGTACTTGAAGGTGCTATGGAACTGTATATCGGTGGTAAGACCATGATTCTTGAGGAAGGCGACAGCATCTATTTCGACTCGTCAAAGCCTCACGGCATGCTGGCAGTAGGCGATAAGCCTGTGAAGTTCCTCGCCTTTACTGTGGAGTAAAAGACCCACCCCCACCCCTCCCTGTGAGGGAGGGGAGTAAATGCATTATCAATAAGAACAAAAATGGAAGAGAATAAAGGAACAAAAGGAGTATCTGCTCCCCTCTCTCACAGGGAGGGGCAAGGGGTTGGTCTCTTGAATAGATTTTTAAAGCAGACCAAGTTTACTTCTGTAGAAGATTACAATAAGAACCTGGAGTTCATCATCCCCGAGAACTTTAACTTCGCCTATGACGTGATGGACGCATGGGCAGCCGAGGCACCTGAAAAGTTGGCCATCCTGTGGACGAACGATCAGGGAGAGGAATTACGTACTACCTTCGGACAGCTGAAGGAGCAGACGGACCAGGCCGCGAGCTACCTGCAATCATTGGGTATCGGAAAGAACGACCCGGTGATGCTTATCTTGAAGCGCCGCTACGAATGGTGGGTGGTCATGCTGGCCCTGCATAAGCTGGGTGCAGTGGTGATTCCTGCCACCCACATGCTCACCAAGCACGATATTGTTTACCGTAATACCCGCGCTAGCATCAAGGGTATCATCTGTGTGGATGATGCATATGTGATGAGTCAGGTGGAAGCAGCCATGCCTGAGAGTCCTACGGTTAAGGTGCTCATCAAGGTAGAGGAAGCTAATGATACTAGTGTTTCTAGTAGTACTAGTAATACTAGCTTATGGCACTCCTGGCAGAACGAGTGGCTGCAGGCGCCGAAGTTTGTCAAGCCTGCCTTTGTCAACACCAACGACGACACCATGCTGATGTACTTCACCAGTGGCACCAGCGGTGAACCGAAGATGGTGGCTCACGACTATCTCTATGCCATGGGGCATCTCTCAACGGGTGTGTTCTGGCATAACCTCCACGAGGGTTCCCTTCATCTCACCGTGGCCGACACGGGTTGGGGAAAGGCTGTGTGGGGTAAGTTCTACGGACAGTGGTTTGCCGGCGCAACGGTCTTTGTGTTCGACCATGAGAAGTTCAATGCTGACACATTGCTTCGCCAGATAGAGAAATATAAGGTGACGAGCTTCTGTGCTCCGCCAACCATCTACCGTTTCATGATTCGCGAGGATCTGAGCAAGTACGACCTCTCTTCGTTGGAGTATTGTACCACTGCCGGTGAGGCATTGAACCCTGCTGTGTTCGACAAGTTCAAGGAGAAGACTGGTATCCAGATGATGGAAGGCTTCGGACAGACGGAGACCACCATGACACTGGGAACCTTCCCTTGGATGACTCCCAAGCCAGGTTCCATGGGAATCCCCAACGCACAATACGACATCGACCTGCTGCGTGCCGACGGTACACCATGTGAAGATGGTGAGAAGGGCGAGATCGTAGTACGAGTAGGCGACCGTAAGCCTATCGGTTTGTTCAAATATTACTATCGTGATGAAGAGCTGACCCGTGAGGCATGGCACGATGGCATCTACCATACAGGTGATATGGCTTGGCGCGATGAGGACGGCTACTACTGGTTCGAGGGTCGTATCGATGATGTGATCAAGTCGTCTGGCTACCGCATCGGTCCGTTCGAGGTGGAGAGTGCGCTGATGACTCACCCTGCTGTCGTGGAGTGCGCCATTACCGGTGTACCCGATGACATTCGTGGTATGGTGGTAAAAGCGACTGTCGTACTCGGTAAGGAGTGGAAGGACAAGGCTGGCGAAGACCTGATCAAGGAACTCCAGCAGCACGTCAAGAAAGAAACAGCTCCTTATAAGTATCCGCGTATCATCGAGTTCGTCGATGAACTGCCAAAGACCATCAGTGGAAAAATCCGCCGCGTAGAGATTCGCAATAAGGACAGCAAGAAATAAATGGCTGCGCACAACGAACTCGGCAGGTGGGGAGAAGACCTGGCTGCTGCCTTTCTCGAAGAAAAGGGTTATGCCATCGTTGAACGCGACTGGAAGTCTGGTCATCATGATCTCGACATCGTGGCAAAGGATGGCAGTACACTGGTCATCGTAGAAGTAAAGACCCGCCGCAATCGTTTGTATGGTAATCCAGAGGAAGCCATCGACTACAAAAAACGTCGGAGTCTGCTGTCGGCCATTAACCACTACACCAAGTCGCATCGTATCTACAGCAATGTCCGCTTCGACATCATCAGTATTGTAGGCAACATGGGCGAAAAGCCCGAAATAGACCACATCATAGATGTAGCATTATTATGAAAAGAATCGTTATAAAGGTAGGCTCGAACGTCCTGACACGTCCTGACGGGAAATTGGATGTGACACGCATGTCGGCACTGGTTGACCAGATTGCTTGGCTGCGTAAGCATGATATCGAGGTCATCCTCGTATCATCTGGAGCCATGGCTTCCGGACGTGGAGAACTGAAGGTTGACCACTCGTTGGATTCCGTGGAGCAGCGACAGCTGTTCTCTGCCGTCGGACAGGTGAAGCTCGTAGGACTCTATTATGATTTGTTCCGCGAGTTTGGTATTCATGTAGGACAGGTACTGACTATGAAAGAGAACTTCCAGCCCGGAGAGCAATACCGTAACCAGCGGGCTTGTATGACCGTTATGCTCGAGAATGACGTGCTGCCCATCGTGAACGAGAACGACACGGTGAGTGTTACTGAGCTGATGTTCACCGATAACGATGAACTGTCTGGTCTCATTGCGCAGATGATGAAAGCCGATACGTTGATCCTGCTTTCTAACATCGATGGTATCTTCACCACTCATCCCGATGACCCGAATGCCGAACTGATTAATGAAGTGGCTCCCGGTCGCGACCTCTCAGAATACATCCAACCCGAGAAGAGTGCCTTCGGTCGTGGTGGCATGCACTCAAAGTACACCACTGCCAGCAAGGTATCACAGTCGGGCATCCGCGTCATCATAGCCAATGGAGAGCGCGAGAATATCCTTATCGATTTGATGGAACGTAAAGACGAAACCCCACATACAGAGTTTACCCCATGCAACTGAAAGAAACATTCGAACGAGTGAAGTGCGCCAGTAAGAGTCTGGCCCTGCTGAGCGACGAGCAGCGCAACGAGATTCTTCAAGCCGTTGCCGATGCTATTATCAATAATAAGGTGAGAATCCTGGAGGCTAATGCACAGGATCTGGCTAAGATGGAGAAGAGTAATCCGCTGTACGACCGTCTGCAGCTGACTGACAGTCGATTGGAGGGCATCGCCGCCGACATGCGTAATGTGGCTACCCTACCCTCTCCCCTCGGTCATATCACCAAGCAGAAGACGTTGCCCAATGGACTTCGCCTTTGTCGTGTGAGTGTTCCCTTCGGTGTGATCGGTATGATCTACGAGGCACGTCCCAACGTTACCTTTGATGTCTTCTCTCTCTGTTTCAAGAGTGGTAATGCCTGTGTACTGAAAGGTGGTAAGGATGCCGACTGTTCGAACCGCGAGGAGGTGGCATTGATTCATGAGATCTTGGAGAAATATGGTGTCAATCCTGATGTTGTCGCCCTGCTGCCGGCCACACATGAAGCTACTGGCGAGATGCTGAATGCGGTAGGCTATGTCGATCTGTGCATCCCCCGTGGCGGTCGTAAGCTCATCGACTTCGTTCGTGACACTGCCCGCATCCCCGTTATCGAGACTGGTGCTGGCGTGGTGAACACCTATTTCGACAAGGAGGGTGATCTGGAAATGGGCAAGGCTATCATCAATAATGCCAAGACCCGCAGGGTGAGCGTATGCAATGCACTGGATTGTTTGCTGGTACATCTAGAAAGACTAGTAGATCTAGCAGAACTAGTAAAGCCGATGGCAGAGAAGAATGTCATCATCTATGCCGATGAGAAGGCCTATGCTGCCCTCGAAGGTAAATATCCTTTGTTGGAGCATGCTACCAACGAGAGCTTCGGAACGGAGTTCATGGATTATAAACTGGCCATCAAGACCGTTTCTTCTCTCGAAGAGGCACTTGCTCATATCGATGAGAATGGCTCCGGTCACAGCGAGGCCATCATCACCATGAACGAGACAACAGCTCGTAAGTTCCAGGCACATGTAGATGCTGCTTGCGTTTATTGGAATGCACCGACTTCCTTTACCGACGGTGCTCAGTTCGGTCTTGGCGCCGAGATTGGCATCTCTACCCAGAAACTCGGTCCTCGAGGACCGATGGCCTTGGAAGAGATCACCACCTATAAATGGCTTATCGAGGGTGAAGGACAAATAAGGGGATAGTGAATTGTTTGAGTAATCATAAAGTTCAAAGATCAAAGTTCAAAGTTCAAAGATTATGAAAAGTTTCATCAACGTACAAGATATCGGCGATCTGCACCAAGCACTTGCCGAAGCCCAAGAGATCAAGAACGACCGTTTTAAGTACCAGCATCTGGGTAAGAACAAAACCCTGATGATGATCTTCTTTAATAACTCCCTGCGCACCCGCCTCTCTACCCAGAAGGCTGCCATGAACCTCGGCATGAACGTTATCGTGCTTGACGTCAATGCAGGCGCCTGGAAACTGGAAACGGAACGCGGTGTCATCATGGATGGTGACAAGAGCGAGCACTTGTTGGAGGCTATCCCCGTGATGGGTTGCTACTGCGACCTGATCGGTATTCGTAGCTTTGCCGGTCTTACCGACCACGAATACGACTATGCCGAGACCGTTCTGAACCAGTTCATCAAATACAGCGGTCGTCCGGTCTTCGCCATGGAGACTGCTACCGTGCATCCCCTGCAGGCTTTTGCCGACCTGATTACTATCGAGGAGCATAAGAAAGTAGAGCGACCGAAGGTTGTACTAACCTGGGCTCCTCACTGTAGAGCATTGCCGCAGGCTGTTCCTAACAGTTTCGCCCAGTGGATGAATGCAGCCGATGTGGATTTCGTCATCACCCATCCTGAAGGTTACGAGCTGGATCCGCAGTTCGTGGGGAACGCCCGTGTGGAGTACGATCAGCGTAAAGCCTTTGAGGGAGCCGACTTCATCTACGCCAAGAACTGGAGTAATCCAGGTGTAACCAATCCTGCCGACTATGGTAAGATTACCTCGAAAGACATGTCATGGACAGTAGATACGGAGCACATGTCATGGACCAACAATGGAAAGTTCATGCACTGTCTGCCTGTACGCCGTGGTTTGATTGTCACCGATGATGTGATTGAGAGCGAGAACTCCATCGTCATCCCAGAGGCTGCCAACCGCGAAATCTCCTGCTCTGTGGTACTCAAACGCATGCTCGAGAGCTTGTAACCCCTTGTGAAGCATCTCAAAAAGAAAGATAACACATTTTTTGTCTTTCGCAGAAAATGTGTTATCTTTGGCTTTAGCGAAGACACTTGCACTCAACAAAACAAAAAGAAAAATCCTTTTCCTTTTTGTTTTGTGTTCGTTTATCCGTATCTTTGCATTATGAAAGCTGCTATCAAGAAATATGTCCCTTTAATTCTGGTCATCGTATGGGGAATAGCGTGCTGGGGGTTCTTCCAGTTCTGCTACTCCTATCATTTCTATTATCAAGAACAGAACCAGATCTTCCTGCTTACTTGGGAGCATATCAGTCAGTATTTAGCACCTTGTGGATGGCTTGCCAAGCTCATTGGCGACTTCCTCACCCAGTTCTATTATTATCTTTATGTAGGACCGGTTATTCTGACTGGCTGCTTACTTTTGTTGGGGCACTTCCTGCAACGCCTGTTGTATCGATGGGGCGTAGGCAAATGGATTGCCGTCCTTGTGGCCATGATCGTCATGACACTCTTTGCTGTCTTCTGTTTCCACCACAATTACCGACTGAGTAACATCATTTCTGCCGCAGGACTGGCAGGAACGTTCCTCTTGGCAACCTTGTTGTGGAAGAAACGGAACTGGCTCAGAATACTCCTGGCGTTCGTTATCGCCATCGCAGGCTGCTATCATTTCGGTAAGCCAGAGATGGGAAAGCTACAACAACCGAACTTCTTCGTAGAAAAACAACTCGCTGTTGACAACGAGTATCATTTCAGGAATTACGATAAGGTCATCAGTATGGTGGAAAACGATCCGCATCCCACCCAGGAGATGAAGTTCTTCTACAATCTGGTGCGTGCCCAACAAGGACAGCTTCCCGACTATCTGATGCGATTCGACAACAACGAACTCGGCACCTTCTACAAGATCGGTCCTGAAACTCCGCTGTTCACCATCAAGAGTATGAACGAGTTGTACTGGGTATTAGGCGATATGACCTTCACGGAACGGGCCGCCATGATGGCCAACGTGTTCTCTCCTGAGAACAGGAACGTACGAATGATCAGACGATTGGCAGAATGCAATATGGTAAGTCAGGACACGATAGCCGCCAACAAGTACCTGCGAATCCTTGACAAGACACTCGTCTATCGGTCATGGGCCGGAAACATCCGCAAACATGGTCAGACCATCTACAAGGAGAAGATGCAGCTGGTAAACCACCACGACACCATCACGGTTTCTGACAATGCCCATTTCCTGATGATGCAGTTACTTGACACAAACCCAGACAACATCATTGCATTGGATTATATCCTCTGCAGTAACCTGTTGCTGAAAGACATTGAAAACTTCAAGCGCGATTACGACCGCTATTGCATTGACACAGGGAAACCCCGTTTGAAGACATTGTATCAAGAAGCTTTGTGCATCTGGCTGGCTGGTACCAATGCCCCGCAGGAAGAATGGGAGAAATACATCCAACGGGCAGATGTTTTCCAACAGTTCCAGCAGTATAACGAACAGCGTGGTCATCCCCGCTTCAAAGGCACCTACTGGTATTACTTTGACAAATCAAAAGCGCCGAAGGTATGAAAAGGAAGCATATACTCAATAAACTAGTAATACTAGAAAAACTAGTTACACTAGATATACTAGTGGCACTGGTTGTTTTAGCAACAATAGCATCTTGCACCCCCACACCAAGGGATGTGCAGAAGAGCGATGAGTTGCCGCCTATCTACCCTGATTACTGTGATGTAACCATCCCAGAGAACATTGCTCCGCTGAACTTCTTGCTTCGGGCAGATTGCGAAGCCGTTCAAGTGCAGGCAGGAGATATCACCATCCATGCCAGAGGTAATGAGGTGACGTTTGACATGGACGACTGGAAAACACTGATAGAGCAATTTTCGGGCAAGACCATCACCATTTCCGTTACGGCACTTATCAATAGTAGGTGGATACAGTACAAACCATTCACCTGGATGGTAACGAAAGACAAGATTGATCCTTTCCTTACCTACCGTTTGATTGAGCCTGATTACGAGGTGTGGCATCAGGTGGAGCTTCATGAACGGTGTGTGGAGAACTATGATGAACGGAGCATATCTTCATATAAGAATGTAGGCGACCGCTGTATGAACTGTCATGTCTATCACAACCAAGACCCGGAAAGATCGATGCTCTATGTCCGCGGTGAGGGTGGAGGTGCTTTCCTGAACGAAGGAGGAAGACTGCAGAAGCTTAACATCAAGACCGATGGCATGGTTTCAGGAAGCGTCTATTACGGTTTCAGTCGTACAGGACGATACATCACGTTTTCCTCCAACGTCATCATTCCTGCCTTCCATGCAAAGCCCGATAAACGGTTAGAGGTATATGACAGTAAGTCGGATGTCTATGTAGCCGACCTACAGACGAACACCATCATTCCCTCTCCCCTACTCTGCGACAGCATGAAGTTCGAGACCTTCCCCACCTTCTCCCCCGACGGCAAGTATATCTATTATTGCGTTGCCGACAACGTAAGTCTGCCAACAGAGATCAGTAAGTTGCAATATGTCCTATGCCGTATTCCCTTTGATGAGAAAAGCGGTACGATCGGTACAGAAGTAGATACCTTGAGAATTGCAGCTACGCCACAAGGTACAAAGAGTTCCGTATGCCATCCACGCATTAGTCCTGACGGCAGGTTCCTGCTCTATACCGTGGCCGACTACGGTACTTTCCCCATCTGGCATCCTGAGGCCGACCTGCAGATGATGGATCTGCAGAAAGGAACTATTGATACTCTTAGTATTGTGAACAGCAACAAGAGCGACACCTATCATTCCTGGAGCAGCAACAGTCGTTGGTTCGTGTTTGCCTCCAAACGTGATGACGGATTATATGGCAAACCCTATTTCTGCTATGTCGATAAGAACGGCAAGGCACACAAGCCCTTCTGCCTTCCCCAGAAGCATCCAACGTTCTACGATAATAACCTGAAGTCGTTCAACGCCCCGGAATTAGGTAAGGGAAAGGTCCCCTTTGATGCGAACGATGTAGCGAAAGCTATGAAGCAGGAGGCAATACCTTTTAAATACTAAAACAACAATGGCGGCCATGGCCGCCATTATCATTTCACTTTTGTCTCTACACGCTGATCGGAAATGATCTCCCGTCCAGCTTTGTAAGCATCGAAATCCACCTTCGTCTTCGTGAAGTCGGGCGTATTGAAGGAGTAAATGCTCTCCTCGTAATATGCTTTGGGATGCCGCTGTGGCAAGAGGAATGGCTTTGAGAAGTGACCTTGGTCGTCAACACTGGTGAGATACAGACGAGAATAATAGCCATCATCTCTCCTACTGGTAAATACAATCCAATGCGAGTTCACGTTCCAGTTATGGTAGCTGTCGGCTTTCGGACTATTGATCTCTTTCAGTTCGCGAGACTCCCCAGTCTGTAGGTCGAGTAACCACTGCTCACTCTCTTCATGCCAGATGGAGAAATAACCATAGTCCATCAGTGTGAAAAGGATATACTTCCCATCGTAAGAAGGTCGTGGCCATGTCAGACTCTTCCCCATCGCCACAGCATTGAAGACCGTATCCACCTTCTCGCCGAACTTCCCCGTCTCAGGATCAAAACTGATCTTACAAAGGTTATACTTCTCATCCTTATAATGAGCAGGATACTCCTGCTGTTTGCAAGTCATATAATATAAGGTGCGCCCATCAGAAGAGAACACTGGTGAGTTCTCGCTCCAGTCTTTGGTCTGCAAGAGAGAATCCGTCAGAATCTCGCGGGTAACAGGATTATATACGAACACATCCGACGAGAGATCAAACACCTCGATACGCTCATTGGGAGCTACATGGAAAGCCTGACGAGTCTGGTTCGTTGAGAACGCGCAATACTTCCCGCTTGGATGCCAGTACGGATAGACCATCGAGCCTCCTAACTGTTCGTTGGATGCTTTCAGCCACTCACGCTGACCGTCTATCTGGAACATCGTGGCCCCATGACCGCCACGAACATGGAAGACGAACTGCTGAGGATCGGTTTGATGGGAAGAATGACAGTTGACGCACATGCCTGGTACCTGAGTATTCTCGATGATAGGATACTCATTGAAAGTGGATAAGTCACGCTGATAGAGACCCATCTTACTGAACACCTCATAGCTTGGAGCGATGCGGCGGTAGGTGAGTCCCCACTCATCGAGCGCATACTGACTAACCGTAACCACGAAATCCTTGTATTGTGTCCATTGTCCATCCTTCAATGTGCAAACCGTAAAGGTAAGATTACCTCCCTTGTTCTGTTGCGTCAGCTCATGCCAATCATTGATATCGAAAGCAGCCTCATCACCATGGACATGCAGTTCACCGCCTTTGCTGCCCTTCACCACCACATCCATGCCATCAATATCCTCATCCACACTATTGAAGTTCAGCGGAGCAATCTCTGCCGGAATCGTCACACCGATATAATCAGGATAGATCTTTGGCAGCTGGTTCACCTTGGTAGGGTTCGTTACCTGGCCAGTGCAACCGGTAAGAAAGGGAATCACTAGTAATCCTAGTATCACTAGTTTAGCTAGTACTACTAGGTTTTCTAGTACTACTAGTTTCTCTGGTTTCAGTATATGCCGCATCCTTTTCATTTTTCATTCGTTAAATAATACCACACTGTATTCTTGAACCTTGCCAGTTCAGGCGAGTTCTTGTCATTGGAGTAGATTCTGCTGAATTCATTCATCTGCTGTAGGATCATATCGCTGATCAAACCCCGTGGCGGTTGCTGTCGTTGCTGCATGAAAGCAAAGGCCAAGGCCTCCTGACAGCTGCGCGGACGATACAGCGCCCTTTCCTGTACCACCTGCACATACGACATGAAACGAGGGATATCCTTATCGAGCAGCGGCATCAGCATCAGATACTGCATAGCCATCTGATTCTGCGGGTTATGAACAAACAACTGTCCACAAATCTTATCCAGTTCCGTTTCGCTGAATAAGAAGTCCTCTTGCAGTCGATACTGGCGGAGTTGTCCATAGAGCGGATGTCCATTGATGACTTTCTCATCCCCCAGCATGGTCATCATGCGCTTAGCCCACGGTCGGTAGAACACGGTTTTCTCCAGCATCTTCAAGTATTTCTCAGCCACTTTGTACTGACCATTTATCATATTCGTTTCCGCCAACCGCTTCACTACACGGGCACTCTTGTTGTAATTAGGAATAGCCTCCATGGCCTCAAAAGCAAACCGCTGGGCTGTGTTCACCAGTCCTAAATGGAAATAGATCTCACCTGTGAGCTGTGCCGTGGCGAAGTTCCGCTCAAACTTCGGGAGCAAACCCTCTGAACCACGCTGGTAGAAATCAAACGCCCGCTCTCCCAACTGGTTCGTCATACCCAGCGCCAGGTTCGTAGCACTCACGCTCATCGGCAGGTCGGGCATCTGTTTCTCCGCCTTGGCGATGATGGCGTTCCACTGATTGGTACGTACCAGATAGTCGTATTCTATTAGTTCGTATTTCTTGGTATCATAGCCCCGAGGGATGATCAGTACAGCAGCAACCGCCAACACAACAAGTTCTGCCATATAAACCCATTTCTTCTGCTTCTCTGCAACGGCATGGAATTTCCTGCAGAGCCAAACAAGCAGGATTATAACAACGGGGATCGCCATCAGCACATAGGGCAGCACCTCAGGGATACGGTAGTAACTAATGCCCAACACCACTCTTGACATGGGGAAAGGCAGATAGTGTGCGCTCAGCAAGATCAGTGCCAACGAATAGATAACTGCCACTGCCGCCACTGTTAAAGGCAGCATCAATGCGGCCACCAGCAGCACCATCGGTCCGATGAGCCAATAGAGCAGTGGTATCAGGAGCAGCAAAGTGCCTAGTTTTACTAGATTGCCTAGTTTTTCTAGTTTACCTAGTACAACTAGTTCCAGTCGTCTAAGCAACAATGCCACTGCCAGCGCCATCACCAATGCCACCACATACGTCAACATCACACTCTCATCGCCCATGGCATACCATAGCATCAAGGCTGGGAGGAAGCTCAAGGGATAGAGTTGATAGTTGATAGTTGACAGTTGATAGTTGACAGTTGTCATCAGTCGCCAAGTGAGGCGTTGGATGAGCATAAAAAGTACGGCAAGGATCAAGGCACCGAAGGTAACACCATTATAGAACTGCACCAGGAACTCGGCGATATACCTGGCTAAGCCCCCTGGTTCTGACAAACGCTCACAGAAATAATCACCGTCGAACAGGAACAGTTGCAGCTGCTCCTGATAAGTAAGCGCAAAGGGATAGCGGTATCTCCAAAACAGGAACACCGCAATGCCGAACACCACTGTCAGCACCCATCCACCATATTTAAATCTATCGACTTTCAATTCTCAATAATCTATTATTCCTTTATCTCTTCATTCGTATCAGCATTGAACGTGACAACACGTCCGTCAGGATACTTCCGCTTATAGGTCAAGGGGAAACGCACCTTCAGAAAATCATGGAGCACACCCTTCTTCATGTTCTTCGCCAACTGACGAGTATAGTTCTTATAGACCAGATGGAAGCTGTCGGCCCGCTGCTCAATATACTTCGCCTGCACTGCATCACCCTTTTGTTTGAGTTCTTCCACATTCCTTCGCATCTTTGCCACTTGCAGGTTATGCATCTCAGTGCGCATCTTCCACTGCTGCAGCGAGTCGTTCTGTGGTGTGCCGCCTGCGCTACTCACACTATCGATCACCACCTTCACCTCTCCTGGTTCACCCACCACCAGTATAGGCTGCAAGCCCATACGATAGTGATAGTCCATCAGGATCTGATACATCTGCATGGTATCTCTGCTGAAGTCTTTTTCGAAGGAAAACATCCCATTGGTTATTTCCATGGAATCCACATACTCTGCGGTCTTAGGACCGTTCATGGGTACAAGGAAGATACGCTTGCCCTCGTACTGTTCACCTTTCACCACACCATTGATGTAGCACTTCCCGTTGTTAGCCGACTGACAGCTGAACATCATCATTGCAGCTGCCACTGTCATAAAGCATAATAGAATCTTTCTCATATATTATTCATTTTGACTTCTCAATTTAACTTGTTCCCGTTTGTTATCAAACACCTGTCGGTATGCTTCATGGGCATCCACATCCACCTTCGTCTTGGTGAAGTCGGGCACATTATACGCATCCATCATCTCAGAATAGAACTTACGTGGATTCTGCTGAGGCAACAGGAATGGTTTCGATACCTTTCCCTGGTCATCAATGCATGCCAGATAGAGTTTTGTGTACATCCCGTCTTCACGTTTACTGCAGAAAACGAACCACTTACTATTCTCGCTCCAGTTATGGAAGCACTCACTCTGATTACTGTTCAGTTCCTTCAGTTCCCGACTCTCACCTGTCTGCAGATCCATCAGCCACAGGTCGGCATCATTCTGACTAACCGGGAAATTTCCACGACTGCTCACACAATACATCAACCAACGACCGTCGTACGAAGGACGTGCCAGCACATAGCTCTTATCGGTAGCAGGACCATTCAGCAATGTATCCACCATCTCACCAAACGTTCCTGTCTTTGCATCAAAGCCAATACGGCACAACGAGCATTTCACCTTCTCATATTCCGCCGGCACCCTACAAGGTTTCGAGGTACTATAATAGAGCCATTTACCGTCGGCCGAGAAAGCAGGGAAGATCTCCAGATCGTCCGTCTGCAGCAGCGGAGAGAGAATCAGTTCGTTTGTCCGGGTATCAAGAACCTCCACATTACTGAACTTATGATACACCTCAATACGCTGTCCTGTTCCAGTGAAGAAGCTCTGATGCACGGAATTGACAGCCAGAGCCACATAATCGCCATCGGGGTGCCAATAACTATAAGAGCCAGCCGCTTTGGTGGAGTCGGTCTTCGTTTCCACCCACGTCTGCTTCCCATCCTTCTGTATCATGGTTCCTCCACCCTCGCCACGCATCTGCAAGGTGATACGGTTGGGGTTGGTGCGGTTGGCTGTATGACAGTTGAAGCAACGACCAGGAACAACCGTTTCCGTCAGGATAGCATACTCGTTGAATGTATGGATATCCCGCTGGTAGATACCGATATCGCCACCTACCTCATAGCCAGGCTTGATGCGACGATAGGTCAGACCCCAATCATCCAGCGGATACTGACTAACATGAATCACGAAATCCTGATACTGTTTCCACTGCCCTTCTTTCTTCACACAAACGGTAACGGTCAGTTCGCCCCCGATGTTCTGTTCGGTAAGCGTATGCCAGTCGGCTATATCGAAATCAGCCCAAGCGCCATTTACATGCAGTTCCCCTCCTTTACTACCTTTTACCAATACATCCATTCCATCGATGTCTTCATCAACCATATTGAAGTTCAGCGGAGCGATATCAGCAGGGATGGTCACGCCGATATAATCAGGGTAGATTTGCGGCTGGGCATTTACCATAGAAACGTTCTCCACCTTGTTAGCGCATCCTAGGAGAACTAGTTGTACTAGTAGTACTAGTGGAACTAGTGATACTAGTTTAGTATAAACCCTTCTCTTCATTCTCCCCTCCTTTCCATCATTCGTTGCACATACTTGGCAAAGGGTGAGTCGGGCACACGGCCCTGGGCCTGAATGCAACGCATTACATCCTGATAGCCCAAAGGCATCTCACGGTAGCCCCCATACTGCTGAGCCAGTCCTAAATACTGTTGGAAGCCCTGCAGGTTTCCCTTGAGGAGCATCTGCGCCAAGAAGTAGTCGAGCGCCATCTTGTTCTCGTTGTTGTTCATGAACAGCAAGCCGAACATCTTGTCTATTTCGTCATAGCTATAGAGGAAGTTCTCCTTATATCGCAGTTGGCGCAGCTTACCATAGACAGGATGTTTATCCATCTTCTCCTTATCTTTCATCAACGCCTCAGCCTCGTTGGCCCAACTACGATAGAAGAGCGATTTCTTGAGCAAGGCGAGTTGTTTCGCAGCTGTCTTTTGATGCCCGTTCACCATCATGCACTCGGCAATTCGCTTTGTGCAACGTCCGCTTTTCCTACCGTTCAGGATCGACTCCTGCGTATCGAACATATAGCGTTGAGCCGAGTTCACCATACCTAAATGCCAGAACGCCTCAGCCGAAGGAAGCATCGAGGTCAGGTCGCGAATACGCGGCATAATCAGTGCGTCCTCGCCACTCTGGTAGAAGTCGAACATCCGTCCAGCCAGCTGACGCTTTTTCGACAAGGCCAGATTTACACATACAGAGCTGAACGGTGTCTTCACCTGGTATTGCTGAGCTCTTTTGACAATCTCATCCCAGCGCTCGTTTCGCACCAGATAGTCCTGACGGATCAACTCATACATCTCCTTGTCGTAGCCTTTCAACTGCGGATAGTGTAGCGGAATGCGATAATAGTTCAGTCCTGACAGCACCTGTTGCAAAGGCCATTGCGGTAACAGCCAGGCGTATGCTATCAGTTGAACCGCAACGAACCAACCAGCCAGCCATAGATGTTTCCAGCCTAACTGGCAGACGCGTACCAATATATATATCCACACCGCTAGACCAATAAGCCAATAAAGCAACGGAACCATGAGCAGTTCTATCATAACTAGTATGACTAGTCTATCTAGTTTTACTAGTTTCCCCATGATCCACGCCGCGAATAATGCCAAGACCACAGCCACGGGGAATGACAGCAACACGTTGATATCACCCATCAGCCACCATAACAGGATAACAGGCAACACGCTCAACAGCCACCATTTTGGGGGAAGTAATCGAACTGTCAACCGCTGCAGAACGACAAACAGCAAAGCCAGCAGCAATGCCCCCAGCCATTCCACATAATAGAATTGCACGATAAACTCGCCCAGCCAGTCGGCCAAGCCACCGGGAACGCTCATCCTTTCCAGGAAATAATCGCCCGTCCACAAGAACAGTTGATACTGCTCCTGATACGACAAGGCATGGGGGTAAAAGACATACCAGAACAAGAATACGCCGATGCCCACCAGCACCGACAACACCCAGTTTCCATATCTCCTTAATTCCTTTCCCATATACCTTGCAAAGATACGATTAATTCTTTAAACGACCAAAGGTTCAAAGGGTAACTTTAAGTGCTTTCTTTGTAAATCTGAGCAGGATTCCAATTATTCCCAACGTGGGAACTTTTTATTCCCAACGTGGGAACTTTTTATTCCCAAGGTGGGAACAATTCATTCCCAACGTGGGAACATTGTGAAACACAAACCGTCCCGTAACGAACGCCACGGGACGGAGTAAGGTGTTATCACCTTTTCATCTTTTTACCTTATAGGCGCGTTTACTTGGCCTTGAAGTGCCAGTAAGTTGCCTCACCCCAACTACCATTGGAAGAGAAGTCACCACCATCAGGATAAACCAGACACATCTTTGAGCCAGTCAGATAGACAACCTCGAAAGATGTAGGCATGTTACCACCAGAGTTGATCTCGTATGGGAACAAGATTGTACCAGCTGTCGTGTTCAGGTTAGCCACCTTCCAGTCGTTAGCCACACTGGTATCGAACTCAAACTTACCGCTGTTGATCAAACTGCCATTACCAGCATAACGCTTGATGGATCCGTCGCTTGCGAGTGAGAAGAAAGCATCCATGCTCTCATCACCATGAGCAGCACCATCATTTGTGTGGTTCAGCTGACCCATGAACTCTTCCTCGTTGGTTACGCCCCACCACTGTCCGTTGTGAGCTGTACCTACATCGGCTCCACTACCGCCGCAGTAACCCATGTTACCCCAAACGGTATTCGTTCCGTCATAGTCCCATGTCCAGTCTTTAGAAGCAGTCTTTCCATAGCCAACAGCCATACCTTCGATATCACTGCTGCTGCAGAAATGCCAGAATGTAGCCTCGCCCCAGTTGCCAAGACTGCCGTAGTCGCCACCATCAGGATAAACCAATGTCATCTTGTCGGCTGTCAGATAGACAATCTCAAATGTACCAGGGTTGTTACCACCTGAGTTGATTTCGTACGGCCAGAGGATAGAAGTGGTAACCAGATCGCCAACCTTCCACTCTCCATTAGGATTGTAACCAGATACAGAGAACTTACCTGTACGGATCATGTTTCCATCCTTGTCGTAGCAAGTAGAGACACCATCGTCGGTGAATTCCATATAAGCATCGATACTCTCGTCACCATGAGCAGCATTATCGGGAGTATGCTGGAGCTGATTCATAAACTCACTCAGCTCACCACTTTCATCGAGGCCTACGCCCCACCACTGACCGTTACCAGAAATACCTACATCAGCACCAGCACCGCCGCAGTAACCCATGTTACCCCAAACGATACCTGTCACACTTGTATCCCATTTCCAGATCTTCTTGCCATATACATCACTGGCGAGAAGACGGAGTTCCGGATCAAGCTCCTGTTGTACATAGACTGTGTATTGCTTGGTGATAATCACCTCAGAGTTATCAGAGTTCACCGTGCGAACATAGAAAGTCTGGTTAGGATCTGAACCACGCTTGGGCTTGATGGCAAACGTACCACTATATCCTCTTGCCAACTGGTTCTCTGCACCTTCGGAATCGAGGTTGAAGATCGACACCATCATAGAAGGATTGGTTGTATAGGTAAAGTAGTTGCCATCAGCGGCTGGATTGCCATTCGCATCTGTCTGGGTGATGTAAACAGCACTCTCTACATCACTGGCAGCCAATGACACCGGATCAAAGTCTTTCTCACTCTGACTGGGATCGCAGGCCGTAAGAATACCCGCAGCTGCCATCAGGAAAAATATTGTTTTCTTCATATTGATATTTTCTTTAATGGATTGAAATTAATATACCGGTGTACCTGACATCTGGGCATCGCTTGCGCTGCTTCCCCATCCAGGATTCTGTTTCAACACTTCCTCGTCTCCAGCCAACTCAATCTGTGAAGTTGGAATCTGCAGGAAGCCATCGGTTGCAGCATAACGCTTAGCCCAAGAAGAGGTGGCGTGATGCATGGTGGTCCAACGACCGCAATAGTTCACCTTTGAACCATTCTGTTTCTCCAAAGCCTGTGCTGCTTCGCAGTTCTCACCTCCGTTGATACCCGACCAACGGCGCAGGTCATTAAAGCGTACGCCCTCGAAGGCCAACTCGAAGCGACGTTCGTTCTTGATATTCTGCCAACTGTAGTTTGTAGGATTCAGTCCGGCACGAGCACGCACCTTGTTCATCTGATCGGCTGTACCCGTCAGCTCTGAGTGCATCAGCATTACGTCAGCAAGACGGATCAGTGTCACGTCACAGAAATGAGAACCCTGCATACAGTTACCGTTCTTCGGTCCTTGATAGTTGTCCGGATCTGCCACATCCCACCAAGTGTAAGGACCAGCACCTGTATAGCTGTCCCAGTTGGCTTGCATGGTGGTTACCGGCATCAGTTTCTTGTTATAATAGCCAGCATCCTCAGTACAGCTCGTTGTGAAAACGAAATGGTCCAACTCATTTTGTGCATCACAGATAGAAGCTGCCTTACGTGGGTCGGTATCGCTCCAGTCGTCCCAGAGTGTAGCCTGTACAGTTCCCTGACCCCAACCTTGTCCGAAGGGGAAGGTGTTCTCACGACCGTTAAAGTAGGTATTGCCCGTATTAGGATTGGTTGCACCTGCAGCATCATCATCGCAACGCAGACCTACGTACAATGACAGCTGGTTGCAGTAACCCATACCGGTTGTACCGTTCCATGACTGACAGTTCATGAACTGAATCTGGAAGATCTGTTCAGCATTACCATTACCGGCAAACTTCAAGCCCTGTCCCTTGGTGTAGTTATAATCCTCTACTGTGAATTCATTGGTGTATTGCCATAGTTCCTGATAGTGAGGAATCAGACTGTAGCCACCATTGTTAATCACATCCTCAAGAGCTTTCACCACCTGATCTTTGGTCAGTTCCTGCTCGCCATCAAGGGTGATGATTGTAACAGGAGCCAAGTTGGCATTAGCCAGTTCACCAGCTTTCTTGTAGAAGCCCTGATAGAACATATAGGCACGACCCAACAGTGCCTCTGCAGCATACTTTGTAGCATGTCCGTCACCCTGTGTCTTCTTCGTCATCAGGGTAGCAGCCTGAACAAGGTCACCTAAGATATGCGGATAAATAACGGTCTCTGCATCTTGCTGCGGACAAGGTGTAGGACATCCGGGCTGCCAGTAAGCAGGGATGTTGCCGAACATCTGTGTTCCCCAGAACAAGTATAAAGCACGCATGAACAAGGTCTCGCCAAGTAACTGATCGCGCTCTGTCTTATTGGCCCACTCCACATTATCGATAGAGTAGATAATGGTACTTGCACGGTTCAAACCCTCATACACATGCTTCCAAGCATTCTGATAGAGATTCTCATTATTTGTGGTGAGATGACCAACGGCATGAGACTCCGTGTCGCCAGTACCACCAGCACCGTTACAATCGTCAGACATTAAATTCCAAACCATGTAAGGCATTTCCAACGGTGTCGTAACGAAACCGTTCAGCACAGAATACACACCATTCAACTCACTAACCACATCATCGGATGTAGCAGGGAAGTTTCCGGTATCCTGTTTCGTATAATTGATTGAGTCGAGCTGATCCTCGCACGAAGTGAATCCAAATGCGAGCAACGCAGCTACGGCCATTGTTACTATTTTTTTCATATTATTCTTCTCTATTTATCGTTGTGAATCCTTTAGAACTTAATATTGACACCAATAAGGAAGGTACGTGAGGTAGGATAGAGACCTACATCAATGCCACGTGCCCAAGAGTCCTTACCACCGTTTGAACCGATTTCAGGGTCAACACCGGTATAGCCAGTGAAGGTGTAGAGGTTCTGAGCCTGTACATAGAGGCGCAGCTGCTGGAACGGACTGCTCTTCCAAATATTGTTCACGTCGTAACCCAATGTTACGTTCTGGATACGGAAGAAGTCGGCATCCTGCATGTAGCGTGTAGAAACCCATTGGTTGTTGTCGCCAGCGAGGACGAGACGGGGCTGTGTGTTGCTTGTGCCCTCTCCGTGCCAGCGCTCGAAGATATCCTGTGTGAAGTTATCATACGGATTGGCAAGCTGAGCAGTACGGAAATACTGCATCACCTGCATACCGAACTGACCACTACCTGTTACAGAGAAGTCGAGACCCTTCCAGTCGAAGCCCAAAGAAACACCGAGGGTGTAGTCAGGATGTGGGTTACCAATCTCATGACGATCAAGATCGTAATTGATTACATGGTCTCCATCATAGTCAACCCAAATCATGTCACCTGGCTGAGCATCATCACGAACAGCCTTGCCTTCTGCACGAGCTTTATCGATCTGAGCCTGGTTTTGCCAGATGCCCTCATAGTCCATACCATAGAAATATGCGATGGGGTGTCCAACCTGAACACGAGATACATAAGCGGAATTCTCGAACAGAGCCTTGTCCTGACCATTGATGATACCCTGCTCATTGGCAATTCGGGTTACCTCATTCTTATTGGTAGCAAAGTTCACGTTTGCACGATAGCGGAAATCCTTACCAATCTGGTCGTTCCAGGAAAGTGCAACCTCAATACCCTTATTCTCGATGTCACCACCATTGATATAAGGAGCATTTGTACCAAGTACTAATGGAGCTGGAGCCAAGATCAACCAGTCTTTGGTGGTCTTCTTGTACCAGTCGAAGTTCACACCGAGCTTACTGTTGATGAAGCGGGCATCGAAACCGATGTTCAGCTGTTCAGAAGTTTCCCATGTGATATCCTCGTTAGGAATAATGTCTGCGAAAGCACCAGGTGCAAAACTGGTCTGAGACAAGGTCTGCGCCATGGAGCTACCGAACTTATAAGCATAGTCGGCATAGTCTGTCGGAGAATAGGAAATAGTAGCCAGGTACTGGAAGTTAGGAATAGCACAGTTACCATTCTGACCCCAAGATGCACGGATCTTCAAGAAATCCATCCAAGAACGTGTACCTTCCATAAACGACTCATTGGTAACAACCCAACCTGCAGAAACTGAGGGGAAGTAACCCCAACGGTGACCGCGAGCGAAGTTGGATGAACCATCAGCACGCATGGTGAAGGTAGCCATGTATTTCTCATCGTAGTTCCAGTTAACACGTCCGAAGAACGAAGCCAGAGCGCTGTCGCCCCATGGTGAGCCACCGAAAGAACTGATCTGACTGGCAGCATAGTTAGAGGGCCACTGATAGATACCCTGATGTACCATTGACTTCTCTGTGCCTTCAGGTGCCTTTGTGCTAACAGAGAGGCTTTGTCCCCACTGGGTCTTCTCGAACGACTGACCGATCATTACATCAAAAGCATTCTTGGCAAATACGGGAAGAACGTATGTCAGTGTGTTGTCCACTGAGAAGCTTCCACCGTCGCTGGAATTCTGGCTGACAGCGTAATCACCAGAAGAAGAGCTCTGGTTCATGGAGAACGGACGGCTATAGCCGCGGCCATTATAAGAACTGTAACCTGTGTTGAATGATCCACGATAGCGCAGACCCTTAATGGGTTCGATAATCCAGAAGAAGGTTGCGCCAACACCGAAGTTACGGTCTTTCTGTGTAGAATTAAACTGTCCTGCATAGAGACCCTGCAACGGATTCGACCACATCTGACCGCTATAGCCGGTAGAGTTCTTTCCATAGGCTGTCAACGATCCATCTTCGTTGTAAGGCATTACTAACGGAGAGGCGATATACACAGGCTGGATAGAGTTCCAGTAACCATTACTCTCTGAAAGACCTGTACGGGTGTTGTACCAGAACGAGATGTTCTCACCAATGGTAATAATGTCGTGTGACTTACCCTTGAGCAGCACGTGCTCAGAGTTGATACGGCCACCATAGCGCTTGTACGACGGAGCCATGTCACCACCGAAAGTACCATTGTTTGAAGTATAGTTCAAGCCCATGGCAAATTTAGAGCGCTCGCTACCACCTGTCAGACTGAAAGAGTGGTTGAACTGCATGGCGTTCTTGTTGCGGTAGATCTCAAACCAATCGGTACCTTCCCATCCTCCATTCACCTTGTCGAGAACAGCCTGGGGGACGATTGAGTTCCACTTGACAGCATTACCTGTAGTATTGAAGTTCAATTCATTGATGATCTGCATGTATTCTTGGGCATTCAATGTAGCAGGACGCTTGGCGGGATTGCTCCAACCAACATATCCATCGTAGGAAGCCTGAATCTTTCCTGCTTTACCCTGCTTGGTGGTCACGAGGATTACACCGTTGGCAGCACGGGCACCGTAGATGGCAGCAGAAGCAGCATCCTTCAATACGTCGATGCTCTCAATGTCAGCGGGGTTCAAACCGTTCAAACCTTCATCAGCAGTACCACTGGAGATACCGTCGATGATCAGCAATGGTGAAGAAGTACCCATGGTACCCACACCACGAATGTTTACCTTAAAGCCTTGACCTGGCTGAGCTGATGCCTGTGTGATCTGCACACCTGGAGTAGAAGCCTGCATGGCTGTCAGTGCGTTAGTGGTGTTCAACTTGGCAATGTCCTCACCCTTTACCTGAACCGTAGCACCGGTAACCAGTTTTTTCTTCTGGACACCATAACCTACCACAACCACTTCTTCCAAAGAGGTGTTATCTTCCTCTAAGGTTACATCGATGCGACTGTTGTTACCCACTTTGATTTCTTGGGTTTTGTAGCCGATGTAGCTGATAACCAAGGTCGCACCTGGCTTCACGCTCAGAGTGTAGTTACCGTCAAGATCGGTAACCGTTCCATTACTAGTACCTTTCTCCAAGATGCTGGCACCGATAACCGGGCCCATTGCATCCACAACGGTACCTGTCACTTTTCTGTCCTGCTGTACCGACTGAACGGTATTCACAGCAGAGTCAGCCTTAGCTTGAGGTGACCAGAACAATCCGAAGACTGCACAGACACCTGCTAGCAGCGCTGTCTTTCTCAAGTTTTGATTCATACTAATTTTTCTTAGGTTTATATAGATTTCTTTAAACAGATCTCTGTATTCCCCCTTGTTTCGGTTTTGTTATACGTTAGGGTTATTAGCTATGGTATATATCTCCCACTGGATGATATAGCTTTTCAAGTTGCAAAGATATATGTATTTTTTATAAAAGTATAATACTTTCTTGCCAATTTTTACGCTTTTCTTGCTTTTTTTTGCTTTCCCAACGCTCATCCACCCCTTCCTACCTTATTATATTATAATAACGAGCTCTCAGAATCTTTGTTTTCTGTCGTAATTAAGATTCTTTTATAAGAAAGAAAAGAAAAAGCCCCTTTCTTTAAAAAAAATGTGCAGAATGTTTCATGTTGTTAAATAAAATGCTTATATTTGCAACCGATTACCTTTAACATTATAACTAATTACCATAATTTTTTAACTTAAGCATGAAACAAAATACGGGAATAATAACAGGCAAAGAGTACCATAGGTACTGTGGCTGATGATTCTATGCATCTGATAATCTAATAAATAAACCAAATAGTCTTATATGGAAAAATGTAAATCTTATCTCTTTGGGCTACTTGCACTATTGTGTATGTTGCCCAGTGTGGCTTTCGCCCAGAACATCCGGGTGGAAGGTCAGGTGAAAGATGAGACTGGTGAACCCATGATTGGTGTCTCCGTGATGGTGGCAGGCACTGATACTGGTGTGATCACCGATCTCGACGGTAACTTTGTGTTGCCTTCCGTTTCACAAGGAGCAACTCTGGAGTTCTCCTACATCGGCTATCTTACCCAGAGTCTGAAAGCCAGTAGAAACATGAACGTCAGCATGAAGCCCGACCTGCAGAGTCTGGAAGAAGTGGTGGTGATTGCCTACGGTCAGCAGAAAAAGGTAACCATCACGGGATCCGTCTCGCAAGTTGGTGGTGACGAACTGCTGAAGGCGCCTGTGGCCAGTGTGGCCAATGCCTTGCAAGGAAAGCTGCCGGGTATGTCGGTGGTACAGCCTTCTGGTATGCCAGGTGCTGACGAACCGGTTATCCGTGTGCGTGGTACTGGTTCTTTGAACAGTGCTGAGCCCTTGGTGCTGGTGGATGGTGTTGAGCGTTCGTTTGGACAGCTCGATCCTAATGAAATCGAGGACATCTCTATCTTGAAGGATGCCTCTGCTACAGCCGTATTCGGTGTACGTGGTGCTAATGGTGTTATCCTTGTTACTACCAAACGTGGTGCTCCTGGCAAGGCTTCAGTAACTGTTTCAGCAAGTACAGCAGTTCAGCAGATCTCGAAGTTCATCGATTTCGCTGATTCCTATACTTATGGAAAGATGTGGAACTACACGGCCATTACTGATGCGCTGCCTATGAGCCAGTGGCCCGGTACGGCCAATATTAAAGACTACACGCCTTATGCCGACACCGGTATCCGATTCAGTCAGGATGTCATGGAGCATTTCCGCACAGGTGATATGCCTGTCACATTCCCCAATACCGACTGGATTAAGTATATGATGAACGATGCCGCATGGCAGGAGCAGGTGAATGTGAATGTGAACGGTGGTACGGAGAAAGTAAGATACTTCGTTTCTGCCGGATTCCTGAACCAGAACTCACTCTTTAAGACCTTCTCTGACAACAAGGATGAGACCTTCAAATACAATCGTTTCAACTATCGTGCCAACTTAGATATCAACGTATCTAAGTATAGTCAGCTTGCTCTCACACTGGGTGGTCGTGTTCAGAACCGTACCACGATGGGTGGTGGCGAAGGATTCCTCTTCCGCTATCTGCAAGGAGCAACACCTTATGCTGGTATCGGTGTTGACGACGAAGGTCGCCATATCGTTTCCGACGATAACTTCGTAGGTCCTTACGACCGTGATGCTCTCTCGAACTTCTTCGACTTAGGTTATGTAAACGAGAGCACCAACGTACTGAACCTTGACCTCCAGTACAAGCTCGACATGAGTTTCCTCACACCGGGTCTGGATTTCAAGATCAAGGGATCATACAATACTGACTATACAGCTCAGAAGAACCGCCAGAATGGATTTGGTACAGGTGTTACCTACGTGGCAACTATCGTTGACGGCAAGGAGGTGCTCCGCAAGGAAAACATTACCTGGCCGATTCCTTACAACGAATCCAAGTGGGGTAACAGAAACTGGTATGCTGAGGCAAGTTTCAACTACGCTCGCAAGTTTGGTAACCACAACGTGGGCGCGTTGCTGCTTTACAACCAGAGCAAGACCTATTATCCTTGGGACTCCGACGGTAGCTTGTATCAGTCCATCCCGAAGGGTTATGTGGGTCTCGTAGGTCGTATCACTTACGACTATGCTACACGATATATGGTTGACTTCAATATCGGTTACAACGGTTCAGAGAACTTTGCCGAGGGTAAGCGCTACGGTACGTTCCCATCGTTCTCTGTTGGTTGGATACCTTCAAGCGAAAAGTTCTGGGAGCCCATTAAGCCTTACATTGGCTATCTGAAACTCCGTGGATCATGGGGTATGGTAGGTAACGACAACACCAATGGTGCCCGCTTCCTCTATCTACCTGGTGCTTGGCAGTTCTATTCAGGAGCCACAACAGTTAACCCGCAGAAACGAGGTGCAAACTTTGGTACGAGCGGTAACTGGTTGCAGGCTGTGAAAGAGTTGACCGCCGGTAACCCGAACGTTACCTGGGAAACAGCTACTAAGATCAACCTTGGTTTAGATGCAGCTTTCTTGAAAGACCGTCTGACGGTGAACCTCGACCTCTTCTGGGAAGACCGCAAGGACATTCTGGTATCGAATGCCTCTATGCTGCCTGCTGTAACCACTCTTCCTTCAAGCTATGTCAACGAAGGTCGCGTGAAGAACCATGGTTATGAGTTGACCTTGAAGTGGGCCGATAGGGTTGGTGATCTCCGATACAGTATCAGTCCAAGCATTGCTTTTGCCAGAAATAAGGTCATTGAAATGCTCGAGGTGCCACCCATGTATGATTATCTGAGCCGTACCGGACTTCCTGTAGGACAGCGATTCGGCTACGAACTCTTCGAGTTCTATCAGCAGGGTACCGAGGCACGCTATAAAGAGAAATATGGTGTAGATATGCCTGACCAGGTGGCAGAACTGAGATATGGTGATGCTGTCTATGTTGACTTAAACGACGATGGTGTTATCGACCAGAACGACCAAAAGCCTCTTGGTTATACAGACAATCCTGAAATCACTTGGTCGGTCAATGCCAACCTGAATTGGAAGGGATTTGACTTCTCCATGCTTTGGGTAGGTGCCGACAATACCAGTCGTGCACTGAACGGATACTTCCGCGACCAGTTTGGTTCTACCAACACTTCTGCATTGGCACAATGGGTTGCCGACAACTCTTGGACAGAGGACAACCCCAATGCCATCCTGCCACGTATCTCGTTCACCAACCGTGTTCATAACAATCGCGATTCACGGGCATGGGTTATCGACTCTAAATATGTGCGTCTGAAGAATGTGGAGATTGGTTATACCATCAACAAACCCAAGTGGTTAGACCTGCTCAACTATGTGAGATTCTATATCTCCGGTCAGAACCTGCTGACATTCGCAGACTTCAAAGGCAACGACCCCGAGGCTCCTGGTTCAGGACTTGACTTCGGTGTACGCTATCCTATGACACGTGTGTATAACTTTGGCATACAAGTCAACTTCTAAACAATTGATGATTATGAAAAAAATATTTAATTACATATTGGCTTTGGGGATGACTAGTTGCATCTTCACTGCATGTGTCGATGATATCAATGTGGGTAATGCTTTCTTGGAGAAAGCACCTGGCGTAGAAGTGAATATCGACACCGTGTTCAACAAGGCCGAATACACCCGCAATTTCCTGTGGAGTGCCTATGGACAGCTATACTGTACCTACACCTCTGGAAATATGATGAACGGTGCGCCCATCGACGTGCTTTCCGACTCCTATCATTGTTACGTTGGATGGGGCGGTCCTATACAGAGTTATTATCCAGGAAACTTGACCGAGAATGCTCAGGATACCGAGGATGGTAACTTCCAGGGCAAATTCTCTTATTCCACAAAGAGTGGTCTGGACAGTGATGCTGGTGGACGTGTATCTATCTATGAGACCGTTCGCAAGTGCTGGCAGATCATCGAGAATATCGAACGTGTACCCGATATGAGTGATACGGAGAAGAGTCGTCTGCGTGGTGAAGCCTATACAATTATGGCCAGCCGTTATTTCGATGCTTTCCGTAACTTCGGTGGCTTATGCCTTGTGAAAAAGGCATACGAAGTGGGAGAAACATTCACAGAAGGTCGTTCTACTGCTTGGCAGACTGTTGAGTTCATCGACTCACTGATTCAGTGTGCCATCAATGAACCAGGTTACATCTGGAACATCCCCAACGCCGACATCGGTCAGTGGTCAGGACGTTTGACACGTGCTTCTGCCCGTGCCCTTCGTGCCAAGGTTTGGATGTTTGCTGCATCGCCATTGTTCAATAACAACGAGCCCTATCTCACCTACACCAAGAAACCTACTGGTTTGGAGAGTGAGGAGCACATCTGGTTTGGTAAGGAAGATCCTTCCTTGTGGAGCCGCTGTCTGCAGTATTGCAATGAGTTCTTCGATGACAATGCTGCCAATGGCAACTATTACCAACTGGTACAGCCAGAGTCTCAAGACGAAGCCGGCTACCGCATGGCTTACCGCCGCGCTTACCGCTATCGTAACAATGAGACACGACACGAGAAGCTGTTTGATGCACATCCCACACTCACCCTGTCAGATGGTGGCTGGGGTTGGGGCTGGCGTGGTTTTGCCCTCGACTGTTTGCGTCAGGGTGGTGCCGTTCCTACCAACGAGTTGATGGAATGCTTCGGTATGCAGGATGGACGTAACTTCCCCTATTCTGACATTTATGGCCGCGGTAAGAATCCTGATGGCATTGATATCTTTGCCAATCGCGACCCGCGTTTGTACGAAACAATGATTGTTCCCCAGCAGTCACTCCCTGCCGGATTCGACTATGCAGGTATGACCTACATGGACTCTTGGGTAGGTGGTTTCCTGGAGAAGAACAGTAATGTGAACAACAAGGACGATGTGGCCTCTGGTTACAGTAAGTTCAAGTGGCTGCTCGATTATTGGGGAGGAAACCGCTATGATGATGACCTCATCGGCGTGCCCTACATCCGTTTGGCTGAGATGTATCTCATCCGCGCAGAAGCCAAGGCTGAGACAGGTGACCTCCGTGGCGCCCTGGATGACATTCATGTTGTTCGCAGCCGTGTAGGTCTGGGACGTCTTGAGACCATGAACCCGGAATTGAATCTGACCTCTAATAAGGAGAACCTCATCAACGAGATTCTTCGTGAGCGTAACTGCGAAATCGGTGCCGAGTGCGGCGACCGCCTCTACGACATGGTACGACGCAAGCGTCAGGACCTTTTCACCAAGCCACTGCATGAAATCAGAATCTATTGTCTCGATGCAAACGGTAACCGTTTGGACGATGGAGAAGATCACCAGTATAAAGCAGGTCAACCTTGGCCGAAGTTCGAATACGAGAAACCTGAAATCGTTGTAGGACACCGTCGCTGGTGGGATCCTGGTTACTGGACCAACAAGTGGTATCTCGATCCTGTATCTCGTATTGAGATTCAGAAGGGATATGGTCTTACACAGAATCCTGGGTGGTAATTTTTCAAATTGAAAATGAACAATTGAAAATTGAAAAGATTATGAAAATAAGAAATAAATATATATATACCTTGATGGGACTCTGCGTTGCCCCGATGGCAGTCAGTGCCCAGGTGACGCTGAGCGACAAAGCGTCGCAGAAGGTAGATTTAGGCTATGGCGTTGAGCAGACGGAATACCTCACTACAGCGGCAGCTACAACCATCACGGCTGAAGAGTTGCGTCGCACCTCAGCCATCAGTCTGGCTGATGCCCTCTATGGCAAGCTTCCTGGCCTGAATGCTTTCCAGAACACTGGTTTCAAAGGCGAGGAAGGTCGTGGTGCTACGTTTAACATCCGTGGCGTACAGACCACTGGTGAGAGAGATATCTTGATTCTTGTAGATGGTGTGGAACGACCTATCGACCGTCTTTCTGTAGAAGAGGTGGAAAGCGTTACCGTGTTGAAAGATGCGGCCGCTGTAGCTCTCTACGGTCATGAAGCCATCAATGGCGTTCTGTTGGTAAAGACCAAGCACGGTAGTACAGACGGGAAATACCACTTCAAGGCAGGTGCTTCACATAAGATTCAGTTCGATCCGCAGATGGCTGATATGGTCAGCGCCTACGACTATGCCAACGCTTTGAACAAAGCTCGTTTGAACGACGGTCTTGCTCCTGCTTATACCAGCAGCGAGTTGCAGAAATTCGTTGACGGCAGTAATCCACTGATTTATCCCAACGTAAACTGGAAGGATGAAGTGTTCAAGAATACGGCACATGAATCGAATGCCTACCTGTCGTTCTTCGGTGGTACAGACAAGGTACAGTACTATACCCAGCTCGACTATACCGATGCCCGTGGTCTCTATAAGAACCCTGATCAGGGTGATTGGAACTCACAGTTGAAGTATTCGAAGGCTAATATCCGTGCCAACATCGACTTCGAGGTAAGCAAGTCAACAAGGGTAAGCGCCAACATCTTAGGTATTCTGATGGAGACGAATGGCGTGCCCAACGTAAACTCAAACGATGCATGGTGGCATCTGTATAAAGTACCTGCACTGGCCTTCCCCATCAAGACTGCAAGTGGCGTATGGGGTGGTAGTCAGACCTACGGCGACTTCAACCTTTTGGCTAAGTCACAGGGTGCCGGTTTCATGAAGACGCACCAGCGCCAGATCTGGGCAAACATGACTTTGGAGCAAGACCTTGATTTCATTACAGATGGTTTGAAGTTCTATGTAGGAGCTTCTTACGACAACTCTTCCAATACCATTGAGACTCGTACAAAGGGTTATCAGTACGGATGGCACGAGGCTGATGGTAGTGAGCATGTGATGGGTACCGTAGAAGACAAGCTGACGTTCAACCACTGGGTTGACACACAGTGGCGTATTGCCACCTTCAATGCAGGATTGAAATATGCCTTGCAGCTCAATAATGGCGACAACTTCGGTGCCAATGCCAACTATAACATGAAGAGCGAGATTCGTGATGGTCAGGACAACACCTGGTATCGTGCTAACTGGCAGCTGGCTTTACACTATGACCACGCTAACCGCTTGATGGCCGATGTGGTGCTGGCAGCCAACGGTTCTAACCGCAGTAAGCCAGCCAAGTGGGGCTTCTCGCCGACAATCGGTCTGGGTTACATCTATGCCAACAATCCTGATGGTATCCTCAACTATGGAAAGGTACGTCTGTCAGGTGGTATTCAGCATACCGACTACGTGCCGGCTGCTGGTCTGTGGCTTGCCAGATGGAGCAATTCTCACGGACAGTTCTGGTATGGAACTAATTTCGCCAGCTCTTGGGGTGCCTTCCTGACACAGTTCCCCACCGATGATTTCGCACAGGAAACAGCCTATAAGGCCAACTTCGGTACCGATCTGAGAATAGCCAATGCGCTCGACGTGACGTTCGACGTGTTCTATCAGCAGCGTCGTAACATCCTGGTCAGCGCCGGTTCACTCAACTCTGATGTGGTTGGTATCCAGTCATCGTATGATGATAAGGGACGTGTAGCCAGCTACGGTATGGAACTTGGACTTCGCTATGCCAAGACCTTCGCCAATGGTCTTAACCTGAATGCCGGTGCTTCATTCTCAACAGTGAAGAGCGAAATCCTGGAATGGATTGAGACACCCGCCTATCCTAACCTCTCGCTGGTTGACGGTCCTGCCGACTATGAGCGTGGACTCATTGCCTTAGGTTTCTTCAAGGATCAGGCTGATATCGACAATAGTCCTGTTCAGCAGTTTGGACAGGTGAAAGTGGGTGACATCAAGTATAAGGATGTCAACGGTGATGGCGTCATCAACGAAAACGACTACGTAGCACAGGATTATGGCAACGCCTTCCCCGCCCTGAACTATGCCTTCACCTTTGGAGCAGAGTATAAGGGATTTGGCTTCAACGCCACTTTGCAGGGGGCTGGCCATCAGGTAAAGAACCTGCGCTATGTTGATGGTGTATGGGGAGCTCTCTCCGACAACCGCAACCTCTCTCAGGAATACTACGACAACTGCTTCGACATCGCTGGAGCCAATGCAAGCTATCCTCGTCTGTCAACAGAGAATGTAGCTAACAACGCACAGAACTCCACGATCTGGTACAGCAACATCAGCTGGCTGAAGCTGCGCGACTGCGAAGTTTACTACAAGTTGCCTGCAAAAGTCATTGAGCCGCTGAAGGTTTCAAGTGCCAAGGTATTTGTACAGGGACAGAACCTCTTGTCCTTCGACAATAACGATGCCATGGATGCTGAGAACCTCAACACAGGTTATCCAGTGATGAAGAGTATTAATGTTGGTCTTTCAGTTCAGTTCTGAAAAATTGATAATCAATAATTGATAATTGAAATTATGAAGACAAATAAATATAATAAGGTTGCGGTAGGAGTGATTTCCTTCCTCCTTCCTCTTTCCTCTGTTCTCCTTTTCTCCTGTGCCGATCTGGATTACACAGAGCAGAACACCCGAGACGAGGATTGGACCTTCGAATATTTCGAGAACGGAATCAAGAACCTGGTATTCGACGTCTATGCGCAGGTGTACAATAACGAGTTGGCCTCTAACAGTGCCTACTTCCTGGCCGGAGCTACAGACGAGGCTCAGTATGCCCTCGAAACAGGAGCCGTCAATAACTACGTGAACGGCGGATGGAGCCCAGCCAATCCTTATTCCAACACATGGACAAAGGCCTATACAGCCATTGCAGATGTCAACATGTATCTGGAGAAGATCGACCAGACCGATATCTCCGAGTGGCAGTTTAACCCAGATTACAATATCTGGGTACAGCAGCTGGAGATTTTCCCCTATGAGTTGCGCTTCCTCAGAGCCTACTTCTATTATGAGTTGTTCAGAACCTACGGCAACGTACCTTTGGTAACAACCACACTCACCAACGGACAGGCTAATAGCATTGAACGTACCTCTGAAGATGATATCGTGAAGTTCATCGTTGAGGAGCTGGACGCTATTGCCCCCTACCTGCCTGAGAACTATATCACAGAGGTGGGTTCAGAAGTTGGTCGTGCCACCCGTATTGCAGCTTACGCCCTTAAGGCACGTACCCTGCTTTATGCAGCCTCACCGCTTCACAACCCGACAGGCGACAAGACAAGATGGGCCAAGGCTGCTGAAGCTTGCAAGTACATCCTTGACAACGCTTCCGCTTGGGGCCTGAAGCTCAGCTCTTACGGTTCTTTGTGGGGACATGATGCTTTCTTCAACCCGGAAATCATCTTCGGTCTCGGACGTGGTGAGAGCAACGATTTCGAGATGGCCAACTATCCTGTTGGTGTAGAGAATGGTTCTTCTGGCAACTGTCCCACCCAGAGCCTGGTAGATCAGTATGAGTACCAGGACAACGGTGAAACCTTCGGTCAGCGCTATCCGGGCAACATCGACCTTACGTCGGTTGATCCCTACGAAGGTCTTGACCCCCGTTTCGCACTCACTGTAGTGAAGAACGGTGACGAATGGCCCAGCAATGGTGCTCAGAAGAAGACCATTGAAACCTTCGTTGGTGGATTCAATGGCGCTCCGAAATATGGAGCCACTCCTACAAGCTACTATCTCAAGAAGTACGTCGATGGTTCATGTGTTACCACAGCTGATAACCAGACCACCCGTCGTCACACTTGGATCATCTTCCGTCTGGGGGAGTTCTACCTTGACTATGCCGAGGCAGTGTTCAATGCCACAGGAAGTGCTAATGATGCAACCTATGGAATGACAGCCAATGAGGCCATCAACGTGCTGCGCAACCGCTCAGACATCCAGATGCCGCCGTTCACTGAAGAAGGCGATGCTTGGGTTGCACGCTATGAGCGCGAGCGCCTGGTGGAGCTGGCCTTCGAGAATCATCGTTTCTGGGATGTACGCCGCTGGAAGAAGGGTGCACAGTACTTTAAGACCATTCAGACAGCAACGCTCAGTAGCGATCTGATGCTTACTCGCTCTACGATTAGCCGCCAGTGGGATGAAAAGTTCAATTTCTACCCCATTCCACAGTCGGAACTGAAAAAGAATCCTAACCTTACCCAGAATCCGGGATGGTAATGAATTGATAATTGACAATTGAACTTTCGGAGCAGCGAGCGCCAACAAGCTTGCTTGATTGGCCAAGTCGTGACGAAAGTCAACGAAGTTAAAATTGAAAATCAAAAGATTATGAAGCATATAATCAATTATTTAGGCGCGTTGCTTGCGGTGGTTCTCATCGGAGCCACATTTACAGCTTGCTCTGACGAAGACGCCCAATCGGCAAACGTAGGACTGGGCATCAAGACTTTCTTCCCGACGAAGGTAGTCACCAACCAGCCCATGACCATCAATGGTTCCGGATTTAATGGTGTGACTGAAATTGAATTCCCCGGTGGTAAGAAAGTGACCGATTTCGAGATTGTCGGCAACGACATGATCAGAGTCAACGCACCATCTGGCATTGCTGCTGATGGTGGTAAGATTATTGTGCGCACAGCCGATGACGAAGCTGAGTCGCATATGTCACTGACTGTTGGACATACCTATGTAACAGGTTACTCTAAACAGCCCGGTGAAAAAGCTTCTGGTGGTGAACTGATCGATGTGTTCGGTTCTGATCTGGAGTTCATCAATGGTGTTGAGTTGCTTGATGCAGATGGCGTTCCACAGATCATCGATCATAAGGAGTTCTATCGCAAGGGCACTAACAAGCTCACGATTCGTCTTCCGAAGAAGAACATCTACGAAGGCACCTTTGTGGGTATTCTTCATACCTACGACGGACAGAGTATCATGATGCCGGAACTGGCCTATGAGCCAGGTGCTGATGAAGGTCATTGGGAGACTGTGAAGACCACCATCTGGAAGAACGATGGTTCACTCGGTGCCATCAGCTGGAGCAGTGACTATCGTTTCGCTTCAGAGGAAAGTAAGACCGGTGAGGAGTGCTATGCCGTTCCTATGGATGTATGGCAGAAGATGAAGTCTGAGACGTTCTACGTAACCATCAAGGGTGAAGATCCGCAGGTACGCGTTACCTCTGGATGGTGGAGCACCACATGGACTGGCAACGATATCCAGCCAGGCAATGAGCTGCTGACCGACAACGGTGACGGAACTTGGACCCTTACTGTTAACCTCGCAGGCGATCCGTTATTAGACGTTGTGGATGCACAGCATCTGCTCTTCACAGGTGATCGTTACACTGTTGAGGAGATCTACTTCGCCGAAGATGTATGGATTGATGGTCCTGGTATGCAGGAAGTGAAGGTTCCCGTTTGGACAAATGGCGGTTCACTCGGTGCCATCAGCTGGAGCGGTGACTATCGCTTCGCTTCAGAGGAGAGTAAGACTGGTGAGGAGTGCTATGCTGTTCCTATGGATGTATGGCAGAGGCTCAAGACTGAGACGTTCTATGTAACCATTAAGGGTGAAGACCCACAGATACGCGTAACCTCAGGATGGTGGAGCACCACATGGACTGGAGCCGACATCCAGCCAGGCAATGAGCTGCTGACCGACAATGGTGACGGTACATGGACCCTTACTGTTAACCTCGCAGGCGATCCGTTATTAGACGTTGTGGATGCACAGCATCTGCTCTTCACGGGTGACCGATACACTGTAGAGGAGATCTACTTCATTGAGCTTGTTGCCGGTGGCGGAGGTTCCAGCGAGACCGTCTTCTGGGAGAACAGCGGTGCCGGTGCAGTATCTTGGAACGGTACCTATCGTTTCGGTCTTGACGGCCATGATGGAAATAACGAGTGTATTACCACATTCCCGCAGGATATATGGGACAAGATCAAGTCAGGCACATTCTACTTAGTAGTTGAGGCCACCGATCCTCAGATCCGCGTCACCAACGGCTGGTGGGATACCCAATGGCTCACTGACTTCCAACCTGGTAATGACTTGTTGACTGACAATGGAGACGGCACATGGACACTTGAAATCAATATCTCAGGTGATCCGCTCGTTGATACGATCGACGAGAAACATATCCTCTTCACAGGCGACCGATTCACGCCAGTGAAACTCTACTTCAAGTAGTGAGAAGATATAAACAAATAAGAAGAGCGCTCGTTTTCGTAACGGGCGCTCTTTTTTTCTTCAAATAAAATTGCTCCGCCAACAACCTACTGACTTTAAGTTGATTAGGCGTAATAGCGGAGCATTTTTTAATTCTAATTCATACCTCGAATTCCTACAAGGCTGATAAGTGGGAGAAATCAGGCTGATAAGTGGGTCTAACTAGGCTGATAAGTAGGAGTAACTAAGTTAGTTGGAAAATCAACTATATAACACGCCCAGTTCCTTCCCCACTTTGATGAAGGCAGCAATACATCGGTCAAGGTGTTCACGCTGATGTCCGGCTGATATCTGCACACGAATACGAGCCTGTTCCTTGGGTACCACAGGATAGTAGAAGCCAGTAACGTAGATTCCCTCCTCCTGCATCTTGGCAGCATACACCTGTGAGAGCTTGGCATCATAGAGCATCACAGCACAGATAGCACTCTGCGTAGGTTTGATATCGAAGCCTGCAGCCATCATCTTGTCGCGGAAATAGTTCACGTTCTCTACCAGACGGTCGTGAATCTCATTACTCTCCTTCAGCATCTTGAACACCTCCAATGAGGCTCCGATAATGGCAGGGGCAAGGGAATTGGAGAAAAGATATGGACGACTGCGCTGTCGGAGCAGATCGATAATCTCCTTCCGTCCTGTGGTGAAGCCGCCAAGGGCACCGCCGAATGACTTACCCAACGTACCGGTATAGATATCCACCCTACCATAGGTGTTGAAGAACTCGCTCACACCATGACCGGTTGCACCTACCACACCAGCCGAATGACTCTCATCCACCATTACCAATGCATCATACTTCTCGGCCAGATCGCAGATCTTATCCACAGGAGCCACATTACCATCCATCGAGAACACGCCATCGGTCACGATGATACGGAAGCGCTGCGCCTGTGCTTCCTGTAAGCATTTCTCCAGCTCCGCCATATCGGCATTCGCATAACGGTAACGCTTCGCCTTACAGAGCCGCACGCCATCGATGATAGATGCATGGTTCAGCGCATCAGAAATGATGGCATCCTCTTCCGTGAACAAGGGTTCAAACACACCACCGTTCGCATCAAAACAAGCCGCATAGAGAATCGTATCATCGGTCTTGAAATAATCAGAAATGGCAGTCTCCAGTTCCTTGTGGATATCCTGTGTGCCGCAGATAAAGCGCACACTCGACATACCAAAGCCACGGCGGTCCATCATCTTCTTCGAAGCCTCAATCAGACGCGGATGGTCTGACAAGCCCAGATAGTTGTTGGCACAGAAGTTCAGCACCTCCTGTCCCTTCACTTGAATCGCTGCCCGCTGCGGGCTCTCAATCAATCGTTCCTCTTTGTAAAGTCCTGCTTCACGAATCTCAGCAAGTGTCTGCGTGAGATGTTCTTTCATTCTTCCGTACATAGGCTAATGATTTGTTAGAATTATGCTACAAAGTAAGACAAAAATTTCGAGAATTCCGCTGTTTCCACCAAGAATTTTGCGGAAAGAACTTGTTTTTATGTAATTTTTATGCTAAAAAGTGACAGATTGTCGAAAAAAAATATTTATTTTGCAGTTGAAATATAACTAATCTAACCTATTGATGACGATGATATGAAAAGAATCCTGGTGATAGGTTCAACTGGACAAATCGGTTCAGAGCTGACAAGAGAACTGAGAAGACGCTACGGCAACGAACATGTTGTAGCGGGTTACATTACTGGGGCAGAGCCTACCGGTGAACTGAAAGAGGGAGGACCTGCTGAACTGGCTGACGTAACCGACGGTGAGATGATTGCCCATGTGGTGAAGAAACACCGTATCGATGCCATCTACAACCTTGCTGCCCTGCTGTCGGTAGTGGCAGAATCGAAGCCCAAGTTGGCATGGAAGATTGGAATCGACGGTTTGTGGAATGTCTTGGAGGTGGCCCGTGAGAACCACTGCGCCGTGTTCACCCCCAGTAGTATCGGCTCGTTTGGCAAGCACACACCCCATCGGGGTACACCGCAAGACACCATCCAACGACCGCAGACCATCTACGGTATCTCGAAGGTAACCACCGAGATGCTCAGCGACTACTACCAAAAGAAGTATGGTGTGGATACACGCTCGGTTCGTTTCCCGGGTATCATCTCGTATGTAACACCCCCAGGAGGAGGCACTACCGACTATGCCGTGGATATCTACTACAGTGCTGTGAGGGGAGAGAAGTTCATCTGTCCGATAGCCGAAGGAACATTGCTCGACATGATGTACATGCCAGATGCCTTGAAAGCGGCCATCAGTATCATGGAAGCCGACCCCACGAAGTTTGTTCATCACAACGCCTTTAACGTCACCGCCATGAGCTTCGCCCCGGAGACCATCTTCGCAGAGATCAAGAAACACCGTCCGCTATTCGAGATGGAGTATCAGGTGGACCCGCTGAAGCAGAGCATTGCCGAGAGCTGGCCCGACAAGATGGACGACACCTGCGCCCGTCGTGAATGGGGTTGGATGCCCGACTACGATTTGCGCCGCATGACCATCGACATGCTGGAGCATCTGGAAATCAAGCTTAATAAGTGAACGTCTTGGTGACCCACCCTTCGTAGGTGTTCACTGCAACCGATAGAGAATCGCCCGTGCCCAAGTGGTACGGGTTGTTTTTTAGCGGGATACTGAAATACAGTTTGGTGGTATAATACTCAGGCATTCCGTTTCTGGAATGGTAGAACTTCAGCTGGAGATGCTTGCTACCATCTTCATGCTGCAACAACGTGTCGCATACCATTCCCACCGAATGCTTACTTTCATCATCCTCGTTCGTTCCTGTAACGAATCCTAAACAAAGGTTCACATACCTTCCGTTCCGACTGCGCCATGCACTGATCATCTTTACGGGATCATTGTACATGGTCTTCACCTTACTGATAGGACGGATATTGGGAACAAGCACACTCACCATCGACCTTGGCTGCAGCTTCTCGTCTACCTTACTATAATATAAGAGGGCACGGTAGGCAGAATCGGGAGTGGTTGCCCATTTCGCTTTCAGCGGAGCAGAAAACACCAAGGAGTCGCCATCATCGGTCATGGCCTTCACAAAAGAAGCGTTACTATTGGTATAGGCATCCACAAAATCCGCACGGTAGTGCGAGAGTTTCCCATCACCTGTATCATAATCGTTCGAGGTACAGGCCATCAACAACAAGACCGCCATGGCAACCCATGCAGTCCTTCTTAAAAGGTATGGGAACAATCTGATCATTTAGACGACAGGTAGTTGATGGCCGGGTTCGCGTACATATTCAGTATACACTCTCTGAGGAAAGCCTCATCCTTCTGTGGAACGTCGTTGATCTTCGCCAGCTGTGTGTCGAGGTACTGCAGGAACTGTGCCTTGTATGCGTCGTCATAATGCATACTGAACGATGATTCTCCGCTCAGCAGATCGATGGCAAGATAGTTACAGGGATAGAGTCGGTAGTTACGATGAATCTCCTCGTCGATATGTGATGCTATCACCTCATAGATCTCTGTCTTGGGAATATCAGGAGAAAGCTGATCCAGATAGTCATCAATGCAGGGAGCGCAATGGTAATGCACCTGTCCTTTATAGCCCATGATGCCCGTCCTCATGCTCAGCACATCATCCTCTTTGGTCTTCTTCCATCCCTCGATGTCACGTTTCAGCTGGAACTCACGCGCCTTGAGATAGTCGCACGGATCAAACTCATAACTGATGGCCAACGGTACGATATGCAGCTGCTTCAAGCGTTCCACGGGAGTACCTGTTCCTCCCATCGTCATCATCTTCAGGATGGCCTGTTGGGTGCGGTCGTTAGAATCCTTGGCGCGTCCTTCCCGTTGTGCAATCCATATATTGTCATTCTTCTCTTCGATGATGAAGTGCATATAGTCAGACAACCGTTTACTGGCCATGAACATCTGTCGTGGCGGCAGGGAGCGTTCAACGATGAACGATTTGTTCACCCTTACCAGATCCTTCACCCATGGCAGTGAAAGGAGATTATCGCCGATGGCAATCTCACAGGTAGTGTCGAAGCCGCTGTCGATGAGGAGCACGTCGAGCAAAGCCGAGTCGAGTACAATGTCGCGGTGGTTACTGACAAACGTATATCGGCGTGACACGTCAATACACGACACATCCATGTCGAAACCCTTACTGGCCTTGGCCATGAGGTTCTTCAGGAAGTCGTAACAGAACGCCTTCTGGAAGTCGAGGCACGAATGACACGCATGCATCTTCTGAGCAACAGCCTCCAAAGGCACCTGCGGATACAGATAGGCCAGCACTGCCTGAAACTGCTTGTCGGCAAGCAGTCGGTCGAACACCTCCGGCAACTCCTGCGGCTCGAAGGGTCGTATGGCATCAAAATCCCTCAACTCCATATTCTTTGAACATTGAACTTTGAACATTGAACTTTATGATTACCTTGCGTAATCACGTAACACCATTCCTTACTTAAGCGAACTGGTTCTCCACGATATCGGTCAGCACATCCTTGATGTCGAGTCCTGCAGCACGAACCTGCTGTGGAATGAAGCTCGTGGCGGTCATACCCGGTGTGGTATTCACCTCCAGCATACTGATCTTTCCTTCCTTACTGATGATATAGTCGATGCGGATAATACCGTTACAGTGGAGGATGTCGTAGATATGACTCGTGATCTTACCCACGCGTTCTGTCAGCTCAGCTGAGATACGTGCCGGGGTAATCTCATCCACCTGACCGTTGTATTTCGCATCGTAGTCGAAGAACTCATTACTGGTCACCACCTCTGTAATCGGCAGCAGAACCGTCTTCTCCTTTGTCTTATAGATACCCTGCGTGATCTCGGTTCCCTCAAGGAAACTTTCCACCATCACCTCAGGACTCTCCATCATGGCCTTGCGGATGGCGGGAGCCAACTGATCCTTGTTCTTCACCTTTGATACGCCGAAGGAAGAACCGTCGGCAGCAGGCTTCACGAAGCAAGGCATACCGATACGTTCCTCTATCTCGTCATCGCTCACCAGCTCCTCATAGCCTTTGCGGATGAGCAGACTCTCTGCCACGCTCACGCCATAGCTACGCAAATATTGGTTCAGCACGAACTTATCAAACGTCAAAGCCTCCACCAAAACGCCACTCGTACTGTAGGGCAGGTGAATCAGCTCGAAATAGCCCTGCAGGATACCGTTCTCACCAGGGGTGCCATGAATGGTGATATAGGCATAGTCGAACATCACCAGCTTACCATCCTCCTTGAACGAGAAATCATTCTTGTCGATTGGTGTCGTGGTACCGTCATTCAGGTTCGCCTCCCAGCGGTTACCTTTGATCACCACGATATATACGTTGTATTTTTCCTTGTCGAAAAAGGAGTACAGACCCTGTGCTGAACGCAGGGACACACCATACTCCGATGAGTTACCGCCACAAACAATGGCAATTGTTCTCTTCAAATTATTCATTATTATTTTTCGTTATTACGTTATTACGATAATTCGTTATTCCGGTTCATAAAATAATGCCGCCACTTGTCAATCAGCTGCGCCATATCTGTGGGCCACTCGCTGTTGAAATCCATCTGCTTACCGGTCCGTGGGTGAACGAAACCCAGCGTCTGGGCATGCAACACCTGTCGTGGACACAGTTTGAAACAGTTCTGGATGAAGGCCTTGTAACTGGCAGACCGCTCCCCCCTCAGTATTTCTGTTCCGCCATAACGCTCATCGCAGAACAAGGGATGTCCGATATGCTTCATATGGGCACGAATCTGATGGGTTCTACCTGTCTCCAACACACATTCCACCAGTGTGACATAGCCGAAACGCTCCAGCACCCGGTAATGAGTAACAGCACTCTTGCCGATATCTGAGTCGGGAGGAAACACACTCATTCGCAACCGGTCTTTAGGGTCACGACCGATATTCCCCTCTATCCTACCCTCGTCTTCCACGAAGTTGCCCCATACCAAAGCATTGTAGCTTCGGTGGGTTGTCTTGTTGAAGAACTGCACGCCCAATTTCGTCTTGGCATCAGGCGTCTTGGCCACCACCAGCAGTCCGCTGGTATCCTTGTCGATGCGGTGCACCAATCCCACCTCAGGGTCATTAGGATCATAATCAGGATTGTTGCGCAGATGCCAGGCAATGGCATTCACCAAGGTGCCATGATAGTTGCCGCAGCCAGGGTGCACCACCATTCCCGCCTCTTTGTTAATCACCATCAGGTCATCATCCTCATAAACAATTGTCAGCGGAATGTCTTCAGCCTCAATGGTATCATCGTAGTGCGGACGGTCGAGCATCAAGGTGACCACATCCAAGGGTCGCACCTTGTAGTTGCTCTTTACAGGTCGGTCGTTTACATGAATGAATCCAGCCTCAGCGGCCTTCTGTATGCGGTTCCTACTGGAGTGCTGCAGATGTTCGAAGAGGAACTTATCCACCCGCAGTGGCTCCTGACCTTTATCGGCCACGACACGGAAATGCTCATACAGCTGCGCCTGTTCCTCCAGGTCGCTGTCTTCAGTCATCTCTTCCAGGTTGTTAACCCTCTCGTCAATCATCTTTATTCCGGTCCTGTTACCACCTCGAACTCATCCACTTCACCTGTAGCGGCAGGCTGATCAGTAGGCTGTTCTGCTGGCTGATCAGCAGGTTTCTCCTCTTCCACAGGAGCCTCCTCCACTTCAATCATATCATCGAAATCATCATATTCGGGTTCGATGTAAGCCACCGAGTCGGCCAAGTCGCGCATGCCATCACCCACCTGGATAATCAGCATCGCATCCACAGGCACCTTCTGTCCGCTGGCCACCAGTTTGCCACGGCACTTGATGCCATACACCCAATCCTTTTCACCAGGAACATACTGCGGATCGCCCACTTTGAAGCCCATGGCCTCAAGCTTGGCTCGTGCTTCGCGGTAGCTACTGTTGTCTATCACATCGGGAATGGTCAGTGTTGGCGTGTTGGCAGCATTGATCACCACATAGACGATGCGGCCTGATTTCACTGTGGTTCCGGGCAGGATCGACTGTTCCAGGATGCAATCAGGCGGCAGCACCTTCACATAACCGGTGTCGCTGATTTCTATCTCCAGTCCGAGCTTGTCGAGGATATGCTCAGCATCGGCAAACGATTTATGACGGATATTCGGCACCTGGATTCTTTCTCCATGATGTGTATAGAGGTCTATACCGTATTTGACACCGAAACAGGCAGCGACCACAACCAGTGCCATGGCGAACAGATTGGCCCAAAGTTTCCAACTGAACACCTTCTTGAAGAACTCTGATGACTTCATACTTTCCAAATTTAAGGACAAAGGTACGATTTAGTGAGTGAAAAACCAAATAAAAGCTTGTTTTTATTTGTTTTTCCGAACAGAAGTACCTTCGTCGAAGACAAAGGTACAAAAAAAACAAAAAGAAGCAAAGCCTTTGCCTTACTTCTTTCTGTTTTCCTGTTGTTTTTTCTCTGCCGACGGATTACTTTCCGTGATTCTCGTCAGAAACAGTCAGTTTTTTACGTCCCTTAGCACGACGTGCAGCAAGCACGCGGCGGCCATTCTTGCTGGCCATTCTCTCACGGAAACCGTGCTTGTTCACTCTTTTCCTGTTGTGAGGCTGAAATGTTCTTTTCATTGCTATTTATATATTTTATTTGTTATTATTCAACGAGTTCATTCCAATTTGGGGTGCAAAAGTACACATAATTTTTGAATTGGCAAAGAAAATACCGCTTTTTCTTTCTCAACCACTGGAAATTTCGTACCTTTGCACCCGAAAATAGAAAATTCATTCATTAGATAAGATAATTATGATCAAATCACAAGACATTAAGAAAGGTACATGTATCCGTATGGACGGAAAGCTGTACTTCTGTATCGACTTCCTTCATGTGAAGCCGGGTAAGGGAAACACCATCATGCGCACCACCTTGAAGGATGTGGTAAGCGGTCGCGTTCTTGAGAAGCGCTTCAATATCGGTGAGGCTCTGGAGGATGTACGCGTGGAGCGTCGCCCCTATCAGTATCTCTATCAGGAAGGTGAGGACTACATCTTCATGAACCAGGAAACATACGATCAGATTCCTATCGCTAAAGACTTGATCACTGGCGTTGCCTTCATGAAGGAAAGCGACGTGGTGGAAGTGGTAAGCGATGCTGATACCAATACTATTCTTTATGCAGAAATGCCGGTAAAGACCGTGCTCCGCATTACTCACAGCGAGCCGGGTGTAAAGGGTGACACCGCCACCAACGCTACCAAGCCCGCTACATTGGAGACTGGCGTGGAGATCCGCGTTCCTCTCTTCATCGATGAAGGTGAGCTGGTTCAGGTTGACACCCGCGACGGTAGCTATCTGCAGCGCGTGAAGGAATAATTGAAAGATTGAAAAATTGAAAGATTGAAGAATTGAAGTATTCAATCATCGTTCCCGTCTTTAACCGTCCTGACGAAGTGGATGAGTTGCTTCAGAGTCTTTGTGGACAAACCATCAAGGACTTTGAGGTACTGATTGTTGAAGACGGATCGGTAAAACCCTGCAAGGATGTTTGCGACAAATACGCAAGCATCCTTGATTTGCATTATTACGCCAAAGAAAACAGCGGCCCCGGTCAGAGTCGTAACTACGGAGCCGAACGGGCAAAAGGCGAATGGCTCATCATCTTAGACAGCGATGTGGTCCTCCCTTCTCAATATATTGAGAATATAGAAAACTGTCAACTGTCAACTGTCAACTGTCAACTAAAAGAAGTGGCAGCCTTCGGCGGTCCCGACGCTTCCCACCCTTCGTTCACACCTGTCCAGAAGGCCATCAGCTATTCCATGACCAGCTTCTTTACTACGGGCGGCATCCGTGGAGGTAAGAAGAAACTGGATAAGTTCTACCCCCGTTCGTTCAACATGGGCATCAAGCGGGAGGTATATCAGCAACTTGGGGGATTCTCCAAGATGCGTTTCGGTGAAGATATCGACTTCTCCTACCGCATAGTGGAAGCAGGATACAAGACGATGTTGATTCCCGAGGCATGGGTATGGCATAAACGGCGTACCGATTTCCGTAAGTTCTTCCGTCAGGTGTTTAACAGCGGCATTGCCCGCATCAACCTCACGAAACGTCATCCCGGAACGCTGAAACTGGTACACATGCTGCCCACCGTGTTCACCTTGGGCGTCATCGGCTGTTTGCTGCTGTTCCTCTTAGGAGCAGGACTTTACATCGAAGGCGAATGGCTCGATGCTCATGGCCTTCGTCCCACCGACAACATGCACCAGGGTGTAGGTATGGTGTTCTGCGTTTTAGCCTTACTCCCCCTACTCCTCTACAGCCTCATCATCTTCATCGATTCCAGCATCCGCAACAAGAGTCTGTGGGTAGGCTTACTATCCATCCCCGCCGCCTTTACTCAGCTCATGGGCTACGGTCTGGGCTTCATCAAGGCCTGGTGGAAACGATGCGTTCTCAAACAAGACGAGTTTACAGCGTTTGAGAAGAATTTTTATAAGTAAAGTCCATATTAGTGTCGAAATCGTTTGGTATTATACGAAATTGTTGTATATTTGCAAACGAGACAATAACAATCTATTAACGCATCACTATGGACTTTGGAAAAATCTTATTGAAATTAGCGGGAGTTGCCAAGGATTACATCGAAAAGCAACAGAAGGAAGCAGAACCAGCACGCCAGACACGGCCAGTTGAACGTCCTGAAACATCATTCGTGGAAAGGGAAAAGACAGACGCTGAGTGGGAAGCCTACTTCAGGGATATCCTGCAGAGTGAGTTCTCTTCGTACAGCATTCGCGAGAAAGTGCCAGTAACCGATCTGGCTGGATTCGTCAGCGATGAAAAACAGCTTTATAAGACTCGTCCTACACAGGCATACAAGGCCGAATGGGGCCAGCCGTTCACCTTCGTACTTGAAGCAAACGGCAGTGCCAAGGCAGTGGTCATGCTTGGTAAAGGGCACAGCCACGACGAGAATGTGAAGTATCTCGTAGCGAGGATGTATGCCGAGAAACTCCATCTCCCCTACATCAACTTCTACACGCAGATGCCCAACGAGCGGAGCTACGTAATCGGACGTATCCGCAAGTTCCTGAACTAAGAAACATGGAAAAAGGGGATGCAGCAAGACTGCGCCTGCAAAGGAGGCAGCCTTCCCGCATTGATGCTTTGCAGGCAGCAGGGAAAGGTATCCTCTGGTGATCCGCAATTTTGCGGATTCAAAATCCTCCCCTTTTTCTTTTTTTATCATGGAAAGCCTCATCACACAACTATCCCGGCAAGACGTCTGGGATGAATATATTGCCTATCGACTCCTGAAGGGTCGTTTCACGTGGCATGAGTTCCGCGAAGCCGACCAGTTTGTTGAGAAGGAACAATATCTTCACTTGGTGCAGAAGATTGCGCAGGGTGAAGGCTTGGGTCTTCCCAAGAAGAAGATCGTCAACAAGATGGGCACTGGTAAGAAGCGGGTGGTATATAGCTTCTCGCCCGAGGAGATGATGGTGCTCAAGGTCATTGCATTCAAGCTCTACGATTACGATGGGTATTTCTCTCCCAACTGCTATGCGTTCCGCCGAGGATTGAAAGTGCACGATGCTGTCATCCATCTCAACCAAGCGGTTGCCGATAAGAAAATATGGGCCTACAAGCTCGATATTCACGACTATTTCAATTCCATCCCTATAGGCATCCTGCTCCCGATGCTGAAAGAGATGATGGCCAACGATCCGCTTCTGTACCGTTTCTTTCAGGAGATGCTTTCCAACGACAGTGTGGTCTATAACGGGGAAACCATCCATGAACGTCATGGCGTGATGGCAGGAACGCCTACCTCCCCTTTCCTGGCCAATGTCTATTTGAAGGAAGTGGATAGGTTCTTCCATGATGCAAGTGTCATTTATGCCCGCTATTCCGATGATATCATTCTCTTTGCCCCCGATCTCGCCACGTTAGAGGAATACAAGAGGAAGATGGCGGAGTTCCTCGAGCAATACCAGCTGGAGGTAAACCCCGACAAGGAAAAGATCTATTCGCCCGATGAAGCGTATGAGTTCCTGGGATTCAAGTGCCACGGTCATGACATAGATATCTCGGAGGCTGCCAAGAAGAAGATGAAGGGGAAGATCAAACGGGCGGCCAAGTCGTTGATGCGTTGGCGCAACACGAAGCACATCGAGGCCGAGAAGGCGATGAAAGGCCTCATCAACCACTTCAACAAGAAGTTCTTTGAGAACGACGACAATGATGGTCTCACCTGGTCGAGATGGTTCTTTCCGGTCATCAACCAGACCGATGGCTTGAAGGAAATCGACCACTATCTTCAGCAGAACATCCGATATCTCAGCACGGGGAAACACAGTAAGGCAAACTACCTCACTGACTACGCCAAGCTCAAGCAATTAGGCTACAGGAGTTTGGTGAATGAGTATTTTGAAGGGAAGGTAAAGGGAAGCTAAAGCCTCCCTTGCTCCCGATAGCTATAGTAAGCGCCGTCTGTGATGATGACATGGTCGAGCAGGTAGATGCGCATGGTGTCGCAGGCTCTTTTTACCCGTTCCGTCAGATGGTTGTCATCATTACTGGGACGAATGCTGTTACTGGGATGGTTATGACAGAGGGCCAGTACCGTAGCATTGCACAACAGCGCCTCTTTCAGGATGATACGTACGTCCACAGCCGTCTCACTGATGCCGCCCCTACTAATCCGCACTGTTTTGATGAGTTTATAGTCCTGGTTCATCAGCAGAATCCATGCCTCTTCCGTACTCAAATCCTGCATCAGCGGATGCATATGTTCATAGATGGCCACGGCCGAATCGATGCGCATACGTTCCTGCGCTTTCTCCAGCTGTCGCCTTTTACCCAGTTCGCAGGCTGCAAGAATCGTGATGGCCTTTGCCTCGCCGATACCGTTATATTCGCACAGCTCTTGTACACTCTTCTTTCCTAATGTGTTCAAGTTGTTCTTACAGTCGTTAAGCACCCGTTTCATCAAATCCACAGCACTCTCCTGTGGAGAACCTGATCCGATAAGGATAGCCAATAACTCAGCGTCGCTCAGCGTTTCAGCACCAAGCGAAGCCATTTTCTCTCTCGGGCGATCTTCTAATGCCCATTGGTTGATGTTCAGTTTGTTCATAGTATTCTATTTATGTGATGAAATGTGGAGTGTGGAGTGAGATTACAATTTACTCTCTCCTTCCACGTATTCTTCAAGTAACAGGTGTTCACCATCGAACACCACATAAGTGAACTGCCAGATCCAGTCGCCGATAATCATCATGCGCGATTTCCGCGACAGCATCAAATCGAGTTCAATATGGCGATGTCCGTAGATGAAGTAGTCGATATCGGGATGTGTCTTGATATATTCCTTCGTGTAGAGCACCAGGAACTCCTTGTCTTCTCCCATATAAGGAGGTTCCTTCCCATCGGCACGCTTCATGCGGGAATGTTTTGCCCAAGTCTGTCCGAACCACATCGACCAGCGCGGATGGAGCATGGAGAACAGGTGCTGACAGGCTCGGTTATGGAACATACTGCGGATGAACTTGAATTTCTTGTCAGGATCGCCCAGTCCGTCGCCATGAGCCATGAGGAACACCTTACCATAGATCTCGGTGGTGAGCGGTTGTTTATGTAGAATCACGCCGCATTCCTGTTCCAGATAGCCATACATCCAGATGTCGTGGTTGCCAGTGAAGTAATGCACCTCTACGCCCATATCGGTCAGCTCCGAGATCTTTCCCAGGAAACGTGTATATCCTTTGGGCACGGCATATTTCCATTCGTACCAGAAATCGAACATGTCGCCAAGCAGATACACGGCTGCCGCCTTGTGTTTAATATCGTCAAGGAACCTCACGAGGCGTCTTTCCTGCATCCTTTGATGCGGGATAGCCCACGATCCTAAGTGAGCATCACTGATTATATAAACATTCTTCATAAGTGATAAGTGATAGGTAACTTGTTACTTAACTTCAGTCGAATCCTAATTCGAGTCTTGCTTCTTCACTCATCATACTCTGGTCCCAAGCGGGTTCGAAGACCAGATTCACGTTTACGTTGTTGACGCTTTCCACGCTTTCGATCTTTGTGCGCACATCCTCGAGGATGAAATCGGCTGCGGGACAGTTAGGCGCTGTGAAGGTCATATCGACATCCACATCGCCATTATCCTGCACATCGATCTTATAGATCATGCCCAGGTCGTAGATGTTTACGGGGATCTCAGGATCGTACACCGTTTTAATCACATCCACGATACTCTCTTCTATCTTTGTCCTTTCTTCTTGTGTCATGGGTTACAAAGGTACGAATAAGCGAGCGAAAAACAAAATAAAAGCTTGTTTTTATTTGTTTTTCTGAGCGGAATGTCTTTACCGCTATCAGCGTTTGAGGCACTCTCCGCAAGAAAGTGCCATAGTTTTCGCCAGAAAGTGCCATACTTTGCAATGAAAACTATGGCACTTTTCTGTAAAAACGCAACATTGTAACATTGCAACATTGTAACATTAAGCATCTTCCTGAGTGCTTCCAAATTGAAGTCGCTTATAAACTGTCAAAATTTGCATAGAGAATTTTCATGTTTATAAGTATAATATTTTTATATTAATATATAA
>JAGCDO010000034.1 GCA_017651265.1 Prevotella sp.
ATTATCCTCGAGGAATGACCGTACCTCATCCGCCGTAGGATTCCCTACGTAATGAATGGGGTAATGATGCTTCTGTTCAAAGAACGGAACCTCGAACGGCAGGATAGAGAACAGCTCATCGACATCGCGTTTGATGCTCTTGATGCGATATTCCTTCCATGCCCAGATCTTGGGAGAGATATAATAATAGATGGCCGGTCGGTTCTTCCTGTTCTTATGAAGATACTTGGCAATCTTTAGGTTAAAGCCGGGATAGTCGACAAGGATCACTGCATCGGGCTGCCACTGCATGATGTCCTTCTTGCACAACGCCATATTCCTGAAAATGGTGCGCAGATGGAGTAATACAGGAACGAAGCCCATATAGGCCAGTTCCTTATAATGTTTCACACGGGTGCCTCCCACGGCGGTCATCAAGTCACCGCCGAAGAAACGGAACTCCGCCTCCGGATCTTCTTTCTGCAACGACTTCATCAGATGTGAAGCATGAAGATCACCGCTTGCCTCACCGACTATCAGGTAGTATTTCATGTAGTTGAGAGTTCAGAGTTCATAGTTCATAGTTGGAGATTCCAACTGTTCAGCATTTCTATTGCACTATAGGCAGTCACATCAATCTGGGTGGGCGTAATCGCCACATAGCCATGATTCAGTGCCCAGTTATCAGTATCCTCGGCTTCAGGCTCATCATTGGTGTAGGAACCTACCATCCAGAAATAGTCGTACCCACGAGGATGGTGGCACATCACACACTCATTGCCCCAAGTGCCATGAGCCATGCGGCACACCTTCACGCCCTTGAATTCAGGAACCAGCGGGAAGTTCACGTTCAGACATACGCCGAGGGGAAGACCTTCCTTCAACACCTTTTGTGTAATGGTTCTGATCAGCGGTCGTAAGGGCTCGAAATCAGCCTCATCACGATAGTCGCAAAGAGAGAATGCCACACTGGGAATGTATTTCATGCAGCCTTCCATGGTTACCCCCATGGTTCCACTGTAATGGGTATTCACGGAAGCATTGTCACCATGGTTGATACCACCGATGACCATATCGGGTTTGCGTTCCTGACAGAACTGGTTCAATGCCAGTTTCACACAGTCCACTGGAGTTCCGTTGCACGACCACACCTCCACGCCTTCCCTTTTCCTGCGCAGTTTCAGTCGCAAAGGCGTGGTGGCCGAGAAAGCACAGGAATAACCAGAACGCGCCGATTCCGGAGCGCATACCAGCAAATCGGCTATGTCTTTCAGCATATCCATCAGCTCGTTGATTCCCTTCGAGTGATAGCCGTCATCATTCGAAATAAGTATTAACGGTCTATTATTTTTCATAAATAATGCTTGTTTGGGGGACAAAGTTACGAAAAGTTGAGGGCAATACAAAAGAAAAGTCGTTTTTCTTTTTATTGCTGAGACGGAGTAAGTTCGCGAATTTATTCGCAAAATTACTAAAAAAGGTTGGAAAATACCCGTTTCTCGCATAAAATATGTAACTTTGCACAAAATTTTGTTTGTCAGAACACCTCTTATGAGGTGCACACGACGTAAACATCACGAAGAAATGGGAAAGATTATAGCTTTAGCCAACCAAAAAGGAGGCGTAGGAAAGACCACCACGACCATCAACCTGGCCGCATCGTTGGCCACGTTGGAGAAGAATGTGCTGGTTATTGACGCAGACCCGCAGGCCAACGCTTCCAGTGGTCTTGGCGTAAATATCAAAGATATCGACTGCTCTCTTTACGAATGCATCATCGATCATGCCGATGTGCGAGATGCCATGTACACCACAGACATCGAAGGACTCGACATCATCCCCAGTCATATCGACCTAGTTGGTGCTGAGATAGAGATGCTGAATGTGGAACATCGTGAACAGGTGATCAAGAACCTGTTGGAACCGATCAAGGACGAATACGACTTCATCCTCATCGACTGCTCACCGTCGCTGGGCTTGATTACCGTGAATGCGCTGACAGCAGCCGACTCGGTCATCATCCCCGTACAGTGTGAGTACTTCGCTCTGGAAGGAATCAGTAAGCTGCTGAACACCATCAAGATCATCAAGAGTAAGCTGAACCCCAAGCTGGAGATTGAAGGATTCCTGCTGACCATGTATGACAGTCGTCTCCGTCTGGCCAACCAGATTTACGACGAAGTGAAACGTCACTTCCAGGAACTGGTATTCAAGACCGTTATCCAGCGAAACGTGAAGCTGTCGGAGAGTCCGAGTCATGGCTTGCCCGTTATTCTCTACGACGCAGATTCCACGGGAGCAAAGAACCACCTGTCGTTGGCTAAGGAGATTATCAACAAGAACAAACCGAAAGGTAAGAAGAGAGGATAGAAGATTAGAGAACGTTTTATAGTTCAAAGAAAATGGCAGTAAGAAAGAAATACAGTGCACTGGGACGTGGTCTTGATGCCCTCATCTCAACAGAAGATGTGAAGACACAAGGCTCCTCCACCATCAACGAGATACCCATCGAACAGATCGAGGCTAACCCCAACCAGCCACGACGGGAGTTTGAAGAGACCGCGCTGAATGAGCTGGCACAAAGCATCAGCGAGATCGGCATCGTGGTTCCCATCACCTTACGACAGATGGGAGAGCATAAATACCAGATCATTGCCGGTGAACGCAGATGGCGTGCCTCGCAGATTGCCGGTCTGACCTCCCTACCCGCCTATATCCGTACCATCAAGGACGAGGAGGTGATGGAGATGGCGCTGGTGGAGAACATCCAGCGTGAGGACCTGAATGATATCGAGATCGCCCTGGCTTATGAACATCTGCTGGAAACCAGCGGTATGACACAGGAGAAGATGTCAAAGCGTGTGGGAAAGAGTCGCACAGCTGTGACCAACTACCTGCGTTTGCTGAAACTCCCTGCACAGGTACAGATGGCTTTGCAGAACAAGACCATCAGCATGGGACATGCCCGTGCCTTGCTTTCTCTGGAGAGTCCTGCGCAACAGATCAGGTTGTTCAAGGAAATCCAGAAGAACGGCTATTCCGTTCGTCAGGTGGAGGAACTGGTGAAGAGTGCCAAAGATCATGATGAGGTTTCCTCTTCAAAGAAAGGCAATGCCGGAAAGAAAAGTCTGCCGGCAGAGTTCAACGTTCTGCAGAAACGGTTATCCGACTTCTTCAACACGAAGGTGGTGATGAGCTGCTCGGCAAAAGGAAGGGGAAAGATCAGCATTCCCTTCAGTAGTGAAGAGGAGTTGGAACGTATCATCAACATGTTTGACAAGTTGAAAGAGTGAGTATCATCAATACGATATACAAGAAATGGCTGGTTGTCATCTCATTGATCGTCATGTGCGTTCCTTGTGGTGCCGCAACAGGATTGCTGACAGACAGTGTGGAGGTTGACTCTACTGCGGAGATCCTGAAACAAGACTCCGCCATGGTCAGCGAGATGATCATGAAGGACAGCAAGCAGAAAGTGAAACGCGACTGGAGTACATGGCGCCCGTCACCCAAACGGGCCATGTGGCTGGCTATTGTCGTTCCGGGTGCCGGACAGATCTATAACAGAAAGTACTGGAAGCTGCCCATCTTCTACGGAGGATTCCTCGGATGCTACTACGCCATGCGTTGGAACAACATGATGTATCGCGATTATTCGCAAGGGTATATCGACCTGAACGACGGGAACCTGGAGACGCAGAGCTACAACCAGTTCATGCACCTGGGAATGACCATCGACGAGTCTAACCCGAGCGATGTACAGCGGTTCTCGAACAAGTTCAAGAAGAGAAAGGACTACTACCGCCGATACCGCGACATGAGCGCCTTCATCCTGATCGGTGTCTATGCACTGTCAGTGATTGATGCCTATGTGGATGCTTCGCTGTCGGAGTTCGATATCTCGGAGGATCTGAGCATGAAAGTGTCGCCGACACTGATGCAAAACGGGGGCTATACGTTCAATCCTGTGAGGACTACCTCGCTGGGTGTTCACTGCTCTCTCACATTCTAACCATTATTCAACCTATTAAAACCCATATCATTCAAGAATGAAGAATAAAATATTTATAGCTATAGCCGCGATGTTCTTAGGAGGACCATGCACCATGATGGCCCAGATTGAAGGAGATGAGATCACCGTGACAACAAAAGAAGGTGAAGCGGATGTCATTGAAGTACCGGAAGGTATGCTGCTCGAGATTGACAGTCTGCTGAACCAATACAATTCCAAGACGTATCTGCAAGACAACGACTGCCACTATAGTGACGTCAACCCGGAATTTTCCGTGGAGACATACATCGAGCGACTGCAACGCATTCCCTCGGTGATGGAGATGCCGTACAATGATGTGGTGAGGAAGTTCATCGACCGCTATGCGGTACGACTGCGGGCATCTGTCAGCTACATGCTCGGTGCGGCGAATTTCTACATGCCTATCTTCGAAGAGGCACTGGAGATGTATAACCTGCCCTTGGAGTTGAAATACCTGCCCGTCATTGAGTCGGCACTTAGTCCTACCGCTACCTCTCGTGTAGGTGCTGCCGGTTTGTGGCAGTTCATGCTTGCTACCGGTAAGCAGTATGGCTTGGAGGTGAACTCTTTGGTGGACGAGCGCCGCGATCCCATCAAATCAACCTATGCTGCAGCCCGCTACTTACGCGACCTCTATAAAATCTACGATGACTGGAACCTGGTGATTGCGGCCTATAACTACGGTCCGCAGAACATCAACAAGGCCATTCACCGGGCCGGAGGTGTGAAGGACTACTGGGCTATCTACAAGTATTTGCCCCGTGAAACACAAGGATATGTACCGGCATTCATTGCCGCCAACTATATCATGACCTATTACTGCGAGCATAACATCTGTCCGATGCGTACACAGATTCCTGCCAAATCCGACACGATTGTCGTCAACAGGGATGTGCACTTCAAGCAGATTGCCGCTGTAACGGGTATTCGAATTGAAGAGCTTCGCTCCCTGAACCCGCAGTACCGCCGCGATATTGTCAATGGCAGTACCCAGCCTTCGGTGATTCGCCTGCCGCAGACTTATGTCAACGCGTTCCTTGATCGTGAGGATTCCATCTATAACTATGAGGCAGCCACCCTGCTGACCAAGCGCACAGTGGTGGAAGTGACTGCCGATGATGTGAAGGAAGACGTGGTGGCAAGAAGTCAGACGGTGGCACCCAGAACCAGTCAGGCTACCCACGGCAGGACAAGAGCCGTTTCTCAGAGTCGTAGCCGCAGGGGCGGAAAGTCTGCTTCAAGGGGAAGAAGTCAAAGTGTAACGGTGAAATCCGGACAGACCCTCTCACAGATTGCCAAAAAGAACAACACGACTGTTGAAAAGCTGAAGCGATTGAACGGTATTAAAGGAAACAATATCCGTGCAGGAAAGAAGCTCAAGGTGAAATAATATCATACACCTTAAAAATATAGGGACATGGAAGAGCACATCAACAAAGAAACCGCGAAGGAGTTGTCGGAAGAACAAATAGTTGACGAAGCGTTCCAGCACCTGCTGGACAGTTACCGTACCTCACGACACCGAAAGAAGGTTGATATCATCACGAAGGCCTTCAACTTCGCCCGACAGGCGCACAAAGGCGTCCGCCGTCTTTCTGGTGAGCCCTATATCATGCATCCTATTGCCGTGGCACAGATTGCTTGTTCTGAAATAGGACTGGGTTCCACGAGTATCTGCTCTGCCTTGCTTCATGATGTGGTGGAAGATACCGACTACACCGTTGAGGATATTGAGAATATCTTCGGTAAGAAGATCGCACAGATTGTTGACGGTCTGACCAAGATCAGTGGTGGTATCTTCGGTGAACAGGCTTCTGCCCAGGCTGAGAACTTCAAGAAGCTGCTGCTCACGATGAGTGACGATATCCGCGTGATCCTTATTAAGATATGTGACCGTCTTCATAATATGCGCACCCTTGACAGTCAGCCTGCCAACAAACAGTATAAGATTGCCGGCGAAACGCTCTACATCTATGCCCCGTTGGCCAACCGACTGGGATTGAACAAGGTGAAGACCGAGCTGGAGAACCTGAGTTTCAAGTTTGAGCATCCTGAAGAATACAATGCCATCACGCAGAAACTGACCAGAACACAGGAGTCGCGTGACGAGTTGTTCGACAAGTTCACGGAGCCTATCCGACAGGCGCTCGACGACATGGGCGTGAAATATGAGATCAAAGCCCGCGTGAAGAGTCCTTATTCCATTTGGAATAAGATGCAGAACAAACACATCACCTTCGACGAAATCTATGATATCCTTGCTGTACGCATCATCTTCACTCCGAACAAACGGGAGGAGGAGATCAATGAGTGCTTCAATATCTATGTGGCCATCAGTAAGATATACAAGAGTCATCCCGACCGTTTGCGCGACTGGCTGAGTCATCCGAAGGCCAACGGCTATCAGGCCCTGCATGTCACACTGATGTCCCGGCAAGGTAGCTGGATTGAAGTGCAGATCCGTTCCGACCGCATGGACGAGATTGCCGAGCAGGGCTTCGCGGCCCACTGGAAATACAAAGACGGTGTGGAGGAGGAATACACCGAAGACGAGGGCGAGCTGAACGACTGGCTACGCACCATCAAGGAGATTCTCGACGATCCGCAGCCTGATGCCATGGACTTCCTCGATGCCATCAAGCTGAACCTGTTCGCTTCGGAGATCTTCGTGTTCACGCCCAAGGGCGAGATCAAAACCATGCCCGCAGGATGTACAGCACTCGACTTCGCCTTCCAGATACATACCTTCCTGGGCAGTCATTGTATCGGTGCGAAGGTGAACCACAAGCTTGTACCACTGAGTCATAAGCTGCAGAGCGGCGACCAGGTGGAGATCCTGACCAGTAACTCACAGCATGTACAGCCTTCATGGGTGAACTTCGTGAGTACAGCGAAGGCAAAAGGAAAGATCCAGGCTATCTTACGACGAGACAACCGGGAGATCCAAAAGAAGGGTGAGCAGATGCTGGAGGAGTTCCTCAAGCGACACGATATGGAAGTGACCACCTCGGTGCTCGACAAGTTGTGTGAGTTCCATGACATCAGGAAGCCTGAGAACCTGCTCATGGCCATCGGTAAGAAGAACATCATCCTGAGCGAGAAGGATATCGATGAGCTGCACGGTAAGAAGAATGCCAATGAAGGAAAGGGATGGCGGCGCTATATCCCCTTCATCGGAAAAGAAAAGGCCAAGGCTTCCGCGGAGCTTATTCAGAGTCAGGACTATTTCGTCGTGCCCAAGGACTTCAACCGCAAGAAGCCTGTCTATATCACAGAGAACAACATCACGCAGTTTGTCTTCCCCACCTGCTGTCATCCTATTCCTGGTGATGACGCGCTGGGATTCATCGACGGTAAGAACCGCATAGAGATCCACAAGCGAAACTGTCCTGTTGCCAACAAGCTGAAATCCAGCTATGGCAACCGTATCCTCGACGTGAAATGGGACATGCACAAACAGCTTTACTTCACGGCCACGGTCCAGATGCGCGGTATCGACCGCATCGGACTGTTGAATGAAGTTACACAGATTATCTCCCGTCAGCTGAACGTGAACATCCATAAGATCACGATTAGTTGCGAAGACGATATCTTCGAAGGGGAAATTGAACTACGCGTTCACGACCGCGATGATGTAAAGGTGATCATCGACGAACTGAAATCCGTGAGCGGACTACAGGAGATTCAGCAGATTATCTAATTAGAGGTGAGAGGTAAGAAGTGAGAGGTGAGAGATCACGTCAAATAATCCAGTTGCTTCTTCAAAGCTTTCAAGTCATCACGCACCTTCATCAGACTCTCCATGACACGGGTATTGTTATCAACACCTTGCTTATTCTCACGTAGCATCTTGCGGGCAGCTGCCAACTTGAAGCCACGCACCTTCACAAGATTATACACCGCCTTGATGTTCTCAACATCCTTGTCGGTATATTGACGGATGTTGTTACCGGTTGTCTTGGGCCGGATCAATGGAATCTCCTTCTCCCAGAAACGAAGGTTACTTTCAGAAACACCCACGATTTCCGCCACCTCTTTGATGGAGTAATACAATTTCAGGTTCTTGTCTGTATTCAGTGCCATAGCGTCCGTAATGATTTGATTGCCGCAAAGATACAACATTTTCAACTAAAATGCAAGTGTTTTTCGTATTTAATTTGTACCTTTCGCTTTGCCGAAGGTACTTTCGCTCGAAAAAGCAAAAGAAAAGCACTCTTTCCTTTTGCTTTTTGCTCGCTTATTTGTACCTTTGCACACAAATTTGAAATAAGAACAAATATGATGACAGCCAATGAGATTCGCGACTCGTTCAAGAAGTTCTTCGAGTCGAAAGCACATGCCATCGTGCCCTCTGCACCGATGGTGATCAAAGATGACCCTACCCTGATGTTCACCAATGCCGGTATGAACCAGTGGAAAGATATTATCTTAGGTACCCGCGACCCGGAACCACGTCGTAGAGCCGACTCCCAGAAATGTCTCCGCGTAAGCGGTAAGCACAACGACTTGGAAGAGGTTGGTCATGACACCTACCACCACACCATGTTCGAGATGCTCGGTAACTGGAGCTTCGGTGACTATTTCAAGGAGGGTGCTATCGATATGGCATGGGAATACTTGGTTGATGTGCTGAAACTCAATCCCGAAGATCTGTATGTAACCGTCTTTGAAGGTGACAAGGCAGAGAATCTGGAGCGTGATGACGAGGCTGCCGGTTACTGGCTGAAGCATGTGCCTGCCGACCATATCATCAACGGTAACAAACATGATAACTTCTGGGAGATGGGTGACACAGGTCCTTGCGGTCCTTGTTCAGAAATCCATCTCGATAGTCGTACACCTGAAGAGAAGGCCAAGGTGCCCGGTCGTGAGCTGGTAAACCAGGACGATCCGCAGGTGATCGAGATCTGGAACCTGGTGTTCATGCAGTTCAACCGCAAGGCCGACGGTTCCTTGGAGAAACTCTCCATGAACGTGATCGATACCGGTATGGGCTTCGAACGACTGGTGCGCGCCATCCAGGGCAAGCACTCCAACTACGATACCGATGTGTTCCAGCCGATGATCAAGGAGATTGAACGACTCTCTGGTCTTCAATATAGCGGAGCGCAGACTGATACAGATGTGGCGATGCGTGTGATTGCCGACCATATCCGTGCCGTGAGCTTCTCCATTGCCGACGGTCAGCTGCCCGGTAATGCCAAGGCTGGCTACGTGATCCGTCGTATTCTGCGCCGTGCCGTACGCTATGCCTATACCTTCCTCGACCAGAAGGATGCGTTCCTGTTCAAGCTCGTTCCTACACTGGTACATGAGATGGGCGAGGCTTATCCAGAGTTGAAGGCTCAGCAGCAGCTCATTACCCGTGTCATCAAGGAAGAGGAAGATTCCTTCTTGCGCACCCTCGACCGTGGTATCAACCTGTTGAATGGGGCCATGGATGAGTTGAAGGCACACCAAAAGACTATCTTGAGTGGTGTTGATGCTTTCCGTTTGTTCGACACTTATGGTTTCCCGCTCGACCTTACCGAACTGATTTGTCGTGAGAACGGTCTTACCGTTGATGAGGAACAGTTCAATGTGGAGATGCAGAAACAGAAAGAACGTGCCCGTAATGCCGCACAGGTGGAGAATGGCGACTGGATAGAGCTCAAGCAAGGTGAGCAGCAGTTCGTGGGTTACGACTATAACGAATATGAATGTCATATCCTGCGTTACCGTCAGGTAACTCAAAAGAAGAACACCTACTATGAATTGGTACTCGACAACACCCCGTTCTATGGCGAGATGGGTGGTCAGGTAGGTGACCAGGGTGTGCTCGTTAGTGAGCATGAGACCGTAGAGATCATCGACACCAAGCGCGAGAACAACCAGAGCATTCATATTGTCAAGAAGCTGCCCGAACATCCCGAGGCCGACTTCATGGCATGTGTTGATACTGACAAACGCGAGGCTTGTGCCGCTAACCATACAGCAACCCACCTGCTCGACTATGCCTTGAAGCAGGTTCTGGGCGATCATGTAGAGCAGAAGGGATCGTTTGTCTCTCCAGATACGCTGCGATTCGACTTCTCCCATTTCCAGAAGGTTACCGACGAGGAGATCCGTCAGGTGGAACGACTGGTGAACGACATGATCCGTCAGGACATCTGTCTGGAGGAATTCCGTGAGACACCTATCGAGGAAGCCAAGAAGTTAGGCGCTATAGCCCTGTTCGGTGAGAAATATGGCGATAAGGTACGAGTAGTGAAGTTCGGTCCGAGTGTGGAGTTCTGCGGTGGTATCCATGCCCACAGCACTGGTCATATCGGCATCTTCAAGATTGTCAGCGAAGCCAGTGTGGCTGCCGGCATCCGTCGTATCGAAGCCAAGACCGGTAAGGAATGTGAGGAACTGCTATACAATTTGGAAGATGCCATCAAGGCCATCAGGGCGATGTTCAACAATTCCAAGGATCTGCAGGGTGCCATTGAGAAGTACATCAATGAGCACGATGCGATGAAGAAACAGATGGAGCAGTTCCATGCAGAGGCCGTTGAGCGCATGAAAGAGGATATGCTCTCAAAAGGTCGCGAGATCAATGGTGTGAAAGTGTTCTCAGCCGTGCTTCCCATCAAACCGGAAGCTGCCAAGGATCTGGTATTCAAGATTCGTGCTGCAGAACCGGAGCATTCACTCTGCGTGGTAGGATCTGTCTTCGACAAACGTCCTATGCTGAATGTTAGCATCAGCGACGATCTCGTGAAGGAAAATGGTTTCAATGCAGGACAGCTGGTTCGTGAGGCCGCCAAGTTAATGCAAGGCGGCGGCGGTGGTCAGCCCCACTTCGCCTCAGCAGGTGGAAAGGATCCTGATGGAATCAGTGCCGCTGTTGATAAAGTGATTGAGTTGGCAGGGTTGTAAGTATTTAGAAGCAAGAAGCAGGAAGCAAGAAGCAAGAGAATAGCTTAGAGAAGCAAGAAGCAGGAAGCAAGAAGCAAGAGAATACTACTGAGATTTAGGCTCTATATCATAGTGCATTTCTCTTGCTTCTTGCTTCCTGCTTCTTGCTTCCTTTTTTATTGATCCGATATCGCCTGCATGATCTTAGCCTCCAGCTCCTCGCAGAGCTCAGGATTATCTTGCAGGAGTTTTTTCACGGCATCACGTCCCTGAGCCAGTCTGCTGTCACCATAGGAGAACCAGCTGCCGCTCTTCTGGATGATACCATATTCCACACCAAGATCGACAATCTCACCCACCTTGGAGATACCCTCGCCGAAGGTGATTTCGAATTCGCATTTGCGGAAGGGCGGTGCTACCTTGTTCTTCACCACCTTTACGCGTACCTGGTTACCGATTACCTCGTCACCATCCTTGATGCTTGTTACGCGACGGATATCCAGACGAACAGATGCATAGAACTTCAGGGCATTACCGCCGGTGGTGGTCTCAGGATTACCGAACATCACACCGATCTTCTCACGCAACTGGTTGATGAAGATACAGGTGGTATTGGTCTTGGAAATGGTGGAAGTGAGTTTACGCAATGCCTGACTCATCAGTCGGGCCTGCAAGCCCACCACGTTATCACCCATCTCTCCCTCAATCTCCTTCTTCGGTGTAAGGGCTGCCACGGAGTCGATCACCAGGATATCAATAGCTGAGGAACTGATCAGCTGGTCGGCAATCTGCAGAGCTTGTTCTCCATTGTCGGGCTGAGAGATCCACAGGTTATCGATATCGACACCCAGTTTCTCTGCATAGAACCGGTCGAAGGCATGCTCTGCATCGATGAATGCCGCAATACCTCCCGCCTTCTGTGCCTCGGCAATGGCATGAATGGCCAGGGTTGTCTTACCTGATGACTCAGGACCGTAGATCTCGATGATCCTTCCCTTGGGATAACCTCCCACGCCCAACGCAGCATTCAGTCCGATACTGCCTGAGGGGATGACCTCCACGTTCTCCACATGCTCATCACCCAGTTTCATGATACTGCCTTTACCGAAGTCCTTCTCTATCTTCGACATCGCTGCCTGCAGCGCCTTCAGTTTCTCGCTTTGCGAGTTTGTAGCCTCGCTTGGTTTTTCTTTTGCCATTGTTGTTTTTTTAGAGGTGATAAAGGAAGCAAGAAGCAAGATGCAAGAAGCAAGAGATTACTTCTGCTTACCACCACCATATTAATATACTATAATTAATCAAACTTTATTGCTTTTTCATTCAAAGCATTTCGTAAACCTATGAGCATTCGAGCTATTCCTTTTATGTTCTGCTCCTGCTTTTTTAATATCTCTGAAGATATATAATTCAAACTTTCAGCAATTTCCAATTGGCACATCACCTCTGATAAAGACCCGTATGAGATCTCCAAGAAATGGATTCTCTCTTTTACAGAAAAGCGTCCCATACCTTCAGCGATATTCGAAGGAACAGAGATAACAGCTCTTTGTAACTGATTTGTCAAAGCCGTTCTCTCTTTGGCAGGGAAACAATCCATCAATAAATACACATCCTTTACTAACTGCTGCGATAAATGATAGACCTTCAGCTTTCTATAATAAAAATCATCCATTATTCCTAATCTCAAATGTAATCTCTTGCCTCTTGCTTCTTGTTTCCTGCCTCTACAATTCGATGTCAACATCGAATTGTTCATGCCACGGCAGTCCTTGCTTGTTGAGCTGCTCAAGGAATGGATCGGGATCGAATTCTTCTACGTTATACACACCCGGCTTCTTCCAGATGCCTTTGCAGAACATCATCGCACCAATCATGGCTGGTACGCCGGTGGTGTAAGAAACGCCCTGCATGCCTGTCTCCTCATAGGCGGCACGGTGCGAGCAGTTATTATATATATAATAGGTGTGCTCCTTACCGTCTTTACCGATACCGCGGATGCGACAACCAATGCTGGTCTCTCCTTCGTAGTTCTCACCAAGATCCTGCGGATTGGGCAATACGGCCTTCAAGAACTGTAGAGGCACGATCTTTACCCGGGCTGTTCCTGTACCATCAGCCAGCGGAGCCTCATACACCACCTCGTCGATACGACTCATACCGATGTTCTGTATCACCTCCAAGTGCTTCAGGTACTGCTGTCCGAAGGTCATCCAGAAACGGGCACGCTTAATGGTGGGGAAGTTGATGACCAACGACTCGATCTCCTCATGATGCAGCAAATAGCTGTCACGCGGTCCGATTCCAGGATAAGTCAGGTCCTTATGAATCTCCAGCGGCTCTGTTTCCACCCACTGTCCGTTCTCCCAGTAGAGACCCTTCTGCGTAATCTCGCGGATATTGATCTCCGGGTTGAAGTTCGTGGCGAAAGCTTTATGATGATCACCGGCATTGCAGTCAACAATGTCCAGATACTGTATCTCATCAAAATGATGCTTGGCAGCGTAAGCCGTAAAGATGCTCGTCACACCCGGGTCAAAGCCACAGCCCAGGATGGCGGTCAGACCGGCCTTCTCGAAACGCTCCCTATAAGCCCACTGCCATGAGTACTCGAAGTGCGCCTCATCCTTGGGTTCGTAGTTGGCCGTGTCGAGGTAGTTGCATCCGCAGGCCAGACAAGCCTCCATGATGGTCAGATCCTGATACGGCAGGGCCAGGTTAATCACCAGTTCAGGCTTATAGTCGCTGAACAAGGCTTTCAGCTGCTCCACATCATCAGCATCTACCTGTGCTGTCTTGATATCCATCTGATAACCTTTCGCATGGATCGCCTCCACCAGTCGGTCGCATTTTGCCTTACGCCTACTGGCAATCATGAACTCTGTAAACACATCAGCATTCTGCACGATCTTGAATGCTGCTACCGTTGCAACGCCTCCGGCGCCAATCATCAATACCCTACTCATTGATACTTTATAGATTTAAGTGAATAATTACGATCATTGCATTGTTTCTGCAAAGATACGACTAAATAGGTTAAAAACCAAAAGAAAAGTATGATTTCTTTTTAAATCTTTCTTATTATCCCTCTTTTTCTTTGGCGCAAAGAAAAGAGGCAAAAGAAACATCCACCCTCTCCCATCCTCCCCCTATATGGGGAGGCTCAACTGAAAATTGCGGAACCGCCAATTTTCAGATTTCACTAAAGTAAAATCGGGCATCAAAGCCCGATTTTGGTTTTTGTCGGCTTACGCCAGTGTCATTGGGGCGGGATTACGTGACTTCGTAATTACGAAACCTCAGTGGTTTTCTCCTTCCTCCTTCGTCCTTCCTCGAAGGTCCCCCTCGCCCCTTGGAGCGTGGGGTAGTCTTCAAATCTCTTCCCCTCTGATTCCCAGCGCCTGCATCAGCGAGTAGCCCAGGATTTCCTGACGGAAGTTGCCACCCGGCATGGGCTGCATGGCGAACACGGTGATGTGCTTGTCATCGTTGACGGATTTCAAATGATGGCGAACCTGATCATACACCCCTCCTTCCTCGGCGTTAGGTACCACCATGATGCGCTTCACCTCCTTCTGGTCAACCATCAGATCGATGGTATCCAACAACAAACTGGTCTTATTGGTAATGTCTTCCACGGGTACGGCATGAATCACAAACTCCCCCAGTCCACTGCGGAACGCCTTTTCGTTGAGTTCTGTTTCGTAGTCGGCAGGTGTGAAATTCCGCAGTCGTTCCACCTCTTTCTCGTGGATCAGCACCACCGTTGTCTCCTGCGGTTCCTCACTTTCACGCACACCACCATCAAGGGCGACACATTCCATCCACCGTGCCAGATCGGCCTGTGGAATCCGTCGCTCGAGCATCCGCTCGAAATTCACGGTCAGGTTAAATGCCACACGGTCTATATAGTCGGCATCAACAATGATTACATGTTTGTCCATAACTGTATTCTTAAGTATATTAAAACAGTCCAAAATTACTGAGCTGCTCGAAGAGCTCCGGGATGAAGACGTATTTACGATTGGTCATACCCATCCTGACCATGATCAGGTTCTTGTAGGGATTGACGTACAACACCTGTGCATTTATGCCCAAAGCGTAATAGCCAGGATATGGAGGCTTCCCGGAACCTGTACTTTTCAGGTTATACCAGTTGAAATGATAGCAATCGTTATCGGTACTATATGCACCTGATTGGCGAATCCATTCCTCACTGACAATCCGCTGACCGTTCCACACTCCTTGATGGAGATACAAACGACCGATCTTGGCCAGATCCTTCATGGTAAGGGTAATGCCGCCAAAAGCGTGAGCCACATCGTGTTTCTTACTGTCGATGTTCACAAAGGCAGGCGACTCCATCTGCAGGGGTTTCCATACCTTCTCGCTCAGGTAGTCGGCATACCGTTTGCCTGTGGCCCGCTCAATCACTACCCCTAAGATGGCTGCCGTCATACTCTCGTAGCGATGCTCTTTCCCTGGTTCGCAACGGAACTTCAGACCGCGTATCTGCTTTATCAAGTTGTGTCCATAGTTCAGTCTTGCCATGGCATGAAGACGTTTCAGTCCCTTCAGATTCAAGTAATACGTATCGTCGAAATCCAGTCCGCTGCGCATATCCAGCAGATGACGGATAGTGAGCTTCTGCCACATAGGATCCTTCTTCAACAGTTCAGGCAGATAGTCGGTCACGGCATCATCGATACTCTTGATATAACCGTCGTCAACGGCAATGCCGCACAACAGCGAGGTAACCGACTTGGAAACAGAGAACACCGTAGCCAGACGATCTGAGGAGAAATCGCCCCAATATCTCTCATAGACGATACTGTCGTTCTGGATAACGAGCACACCCTGTGTCTCGCTCTTCATGTCCATCGCCTCCACGAAAGTGATATCCTTACAGTAGGGTGGTTGGTTGTAGAAATGGAGGGTATCAATCCATGTAGCCTGCTGTTTGGCAACAGGAAAGTGGAATGACTGTTCACCCGTGGTAATCGTGTCATGAACATGTTTCTTAAAGCTGTAGATACCAGGACCATCTTTGCCGTCAGTCATATATCCTCTGACTACCGAGCAGGCAGTCATCAACATACATAGGAAACCCCATGCCAGCATCTGCTGCACCTTCTTCCACACCAACACGCGCTTTCTCATATGATCCGTCGTTTTGCAGTTTTACACCCATCATGGGTGTCTTCTCTTACTAACGTAATAAATCATTTTTTATTATATGCCACAGGACTTGAGAAAGATGGGAAAGTTGCGAAAAGATATAAAAAAATGACGGAAAAGCGTATCGGTATCAAGAAAAAACATTACCTTTGCATTATCGTTTAACTCAAAAAAGAACAAACGTATGAAAAAGAATGTATTAAGACTTATGACGATGGTTGCCCTGTTGTTCTGTATGAGCATCAATGCACAGGCACAGGCTGTTATCGGAACCGCTGGCGATCCCGCTATGGAAGCTCAGCAGGCAAAGGCCATGCAGAAGGCCGCTAAGGAACAGGACAAGGCGCTGAAGGCTCAGGCCAAGGCTGATAAGGAAGCTGCTAAGGCTGCTAAGGAAGCAAAGAAGGCTGAGAAGAAAGCCGAAAAGCAACGTAAGGAGGCTGAGAAACGTGAGAAAGCCATTGAGAAGGCTGAGAAAGCCAAGAAAGATGCCGAGAAGGCAGTAAAGAATGCTGAGAAAGCTTCACAGAAGGCTCTTGAAGCACAGGATGGCGATCCGATGAAGGCCGCCAAGGCTCAGGAAAAAGCCGCCAAGGCACAGCAGAAAGCCTTGAAGGCACAAGAAAGGGCTGAGAAGCTGGCTAAGAAACTATAATGACCACACTGACTATCTGTATTATTATTGCTTTCGTGATTGGCTATGCGTGTATAGCCACCGAGAGTATCTTGGAGATCAACAAGGCTGCTATCGCCTTGCTGATGTGTGTGGTATGCTGGACCTTGTTCATGATGTCGCCTGAGTCGTATATATCAGGCGACAATGTGCTCGCACAGGTAAGTGAGAAGATCCAGATGAGTTTAGGTGATACTGCCTCCACCCTGTTCTTCCTGATGGGTGCTATGACCATCGTGGAGATTGTCGACTCGAATGGTGGTTTCAACTTCGTTCGAGACACCATCAAGACACGCTCCAAGAGGAAACTGATGTGGCGTATTGCCTTCATGACCTTCTTCCTGTCGGCTATCCTCGACAACCTCACCACTTCGATTGTGATGATCATGGTGTTGAGGAAACTGGTACAGGAGCGTAAGGAACGGTTGATCTATGCTGCCCTGGTTGTGATTTCCGCCAACTCGGGTGGTGCTTTCTCGCCCATCGGCGACGTCACCACCATCATGTTGTGGATTAAAGGTGTCATCACTACGCAAGGTGTCATCACCGAGATCTTCATCCCGTCGCTTGTATCCATGCTGATTCCTGCTTTTATCCTGCAGTATCAGTTGGAAGGGAAGTTCGACAAGGAACAGAACCTGCCAAAAGCCCAGGTGAGTGCCTTTACGCATAGACAGCGCGACATCATCTTCTGGTTAGGCGTAGGCGGACTATGCTTTGTGCCTATCTTCCGTTCACTCACCAACCTGCCTCCTTTCATGGGAATCCTGCTGGTGCTGGGTGTGCTGTGGACTACCACAGAGTTCTTCCACCGCGGTGTTCATCGTGATGGTGAAGAGGATACCATGGCCAAGCGTGTAACCGAACTGCTGTCGCGTATCGACCTGTCAACCATCATGTTCTTCCTCGGTATCCTGATGGCCGTGAGCTGTCTGGAACATGTGGGCGTGCTTCACGCGTTGGGCAGCTGGCTTGATGGCGTAAGCAACGGAAACCACTATCTGGTAACGGGCATCATCGGTGTTCTCTCAAGTATCGTAGATAACGTACCGCTGGTGGCTGGTGCCATGGGTATGTATCCCGTTGCTCCCATGGGTGATATGGCCGTTGACGGTATCTTCTGGCAGTTGCTGGCCTACTGTGCCGGAGTGGGTGGCTCGATGTTGATCATCGGTAGCGCCGCTGGCGTGGTGGTTATGGGACTGGAGAAGATCACTTTCGGCTGGTACATGAAAAAGATCACCTGGATTGCTTTTGCTGGCTATCTCGCCGGTATGTTCACCTATTGGGTGGAGAAACTGATTTTTTAGAGGTGAGAAGTGAGAGGTGAGAGGTTAGAGGTGAGAGGTGAAGATTGAGAAGTTTACGCTTCCGTAGCTGCGATGCTCTGCAAAGTGCGGATGCTGTGAGAAATCATAATTCTTACCATGCTCAAGGACGAATACACCATCGTCTTTGAGCATGTTTTTTTCGAAGATCATGTCGGGAATGTCTGCCAACTCTTTGAGGGCATAGGGCGGATCGGCGAAGATAAAGTCGAACTGCTGACGACAACTCTTCACAAAGCGGAACACATCCCCACGAATAGCGATACACTGATCTGTATCCAGCTTCTTCAAGCACTGCTTGATGAACGCATGATGATCACGGTCGGCCTCCACACTGATTACCTGACTGCAGCCCCTCGACAGCAGTTCCAAAGAGATACTGCCCGTGCCTGAGAACAGATCCAACGCTACGGCATCTTCAAAATCCAGATAGCCGTTCAGCACATTAAAGATGTTCTCCTTGGCAAAATCCGTGGTAGGTCGCGCCTTGAACGAGCGTGGCACCTCGAAATGTCTTCCCTTATATTTTCCGGTAATTATTCTCATCTTTATATCATTCCCACTCCTCTTGAAAGATTAGGGGTAGCCTATCGTCCTTTCACCAACAGTGTCATCAAGTCGTATGGCATTCCCTTGATAGCTGCCACAGGGGCGCGGTTGAAATCAGCAGTAGGATTGATGACGTAGGCGTTCTGCACAAACCGTCTGATCTCACTGAGGAAGGTCTCCTTATCAGGAAGATTACCCGCCAGATGCAACTCATCCTTACGCTGGTCTAATCCCAATTGCTGCCATACGGAGAGCAGGAAGAACACCGAATCGCGGGCACTCGTCACCTCATAGCTGTTGCAGAAGTGGAACCTACTCTGCTGGAACGAGAACACCTCCAGGCGTTTATCGTGGAAATAGCCATACAGTTTCCTGCGCACTCCCGTAAAGCTACGACGATACAGATGGTTCCATACAGGCTGGGCAACAGGCATGAACCGCACATCCGAGAAATGATCGTCAATCACCAATTTGAGGTCTTTGTTGATGGGATAGAGAGCTACGGCATTCAACGTGGGTAAGACCGAAGCAAGTACCGTGTCATTCGCATGTCCGGTAATGGCATGATGATAATAGGTATTGATTCGTTCCTGATCCTGCTCGTAATAATCCTCCAAGGGTATGATGACCACGGGTGTGTCGAGCATCACCTGAGCCCGCGACCACTCTTCCGTCAGCTGCTCCTCGGTCTTGAAAGCCTCACGCAGGTTGGCAGCGATGCTCACACCGCTTCTCACGGTATAGGGCATATAGACTACCTGGTTCTCAGATTCCTCATCAGGGAGGGCGAAGGCAAGGGATGCCTGACCGATTCGTATCGTAAGACGGGGACGTCTGCCATGACTATTTACGCTGTTCATCATTGATCTCGTCTGTTTTGTCTGCGAAGTTACGGAAATCTTTTTATTCTTCAAAGAATTTGTTGCTTTTTCTCTACGAATTAGACGAAAAATGAGTATCTTTGGCTTCGCCGAAAATACTTTCACTCGACAATAAAAGAAAAAAACTTTTTTTTCTTTGTATTGTACTCGTTTATTCGTATCTTTGCCACAATGATCACAGAAGCATTGTCTCTCCGCATACGTCAGACCTTCCGTCTGGAGCCTACCCGCGAGCAATCGCAGGCCATCGAGACCTTCTGCCGTTTTATTACCAGCAGGGATGCTCATTCGACGATGATGATGCGGGGCTGTGCTGGAACAGGAAAGACTTCCCTGGCAGGTGCTTTTGTTCGAACCCTGTTGCAACTCCAGCAGAAGGTGGTGCTGTTGGCACCGACGGGAAGGGCCGCGAAGGTGTTCTCGCAGAACAGCGGATACCCTGCATTCACCATCCATCGTAAGATCTACCGTCAGAAAACACTCACCGACTACCAGTCGGGATTCAGTCTGAACGACAATATGCACACCGATACGCTGTTCCTTGTGGACGAAGCTTCGATGATTGCCAACAGCGGTCCGGCTGGCGGGGAGGCGTTCTTCGGTAGCGGGTATCTGTTAGACGATCTGATCCAATATGTGTATAGCGGCAGGAATTGTAGGTTGATGCTCATTGGCGACAAGGCTCAGCTGCCTCCTGTAGGTGAGGAGGAATCGCCGGCACTGACAAAAGGTATGCTGGAGGAATACGGATTGCAAGTAGCGGTATGCGACCTCAACGAGGTGCTCCGCCAAAGTCAGGAGAGTGGTATCTTGTTCAATGCAACGATGATCCGGCAGATGATCAATGCCCCGCAGCTGCCTCGCATCCACTTTCATGCCTTCGCCGATATCCAGATGGTTCCGGGTAATGAACTCGTGGAACAGCTCAACAGTTCTTATTCCAAGGTGGGAATCGATGAGACCATGGTGATTACCCGAAGTAACAAACGGGCAAACATCTACAACGAAGGAATCAGGAGAACCATTCTCGACCGTGAAGAGGAGCTGAACACCAACGACCTGCTCATGGTGGTGAAGAACAACTACTATTGGGTGAAACCTGGAAAGGAGGAAGACGACGGGCAGGAGCTGAGCTTCATCGCCAACGGCGACAGGGTGAAGGTGTTGAAGGTGCGCAACGTGCGGGAACTCTATCAGTTCCGCTTTGCCGATGTGCTCCTGCAGTTTCCCGACTATCATGATTTCGAGCTGCAGACAACAGTTATCTTGGACAGTCTGACCACCGAGGCGCCTGCTCTCACCTCCGAGCAGAACGAGCTGCTGTTCCAAGAGGTGATGGTCGACTACGCTGATATACCCTATAAGCGCGACCGTATCAAGAAGATCAAGGAGGATCCGTACTACAATGCCCTACAAATCAAATATGCCTATGCAGTGACCTGCCATAAGGCGCAGGGTGGACAGTGGGCACATGTCTATCTCGACCAAGGGTATATGACTGATGATATGCTCTCGCCTGATTATATCCATTGGCTCTACACCGCCTTTACCCGTGCCACCGAGAAGCTGTTCCTCGTGAACTGGCCCACCTCCCAAATCGCCAAATAGTTCAAAGTTCAAAGTTCAAAGTTCAAAGATATATGATCGAATCACTTCTCTTCCTCGTCGGCCTCCTCATCGGAGCCATCGTCCTGTTCTTCATCGGACAGCGCAAAGCAGCGCCTATCATCAACGAGAAAAACAAGCTGGCCATGGGACTGGCTGCTAAAACCAGTGAGCTGTCCATGCTCAACCAGCAATACACCGACACCAAGAACCTGCATGAAAAGCAGGTGGCGGAGATGAAAGACCGTCATGAGCAACAAATGACCGAGATCAAGGATCGGCATGAACGACAGATTGCAGAGATCAAGGACCAGCATGAGCAGTTCGTCCGTAATATGCAGAAGCAGGCTGAAGAAGACCGTAAGCGGACTGACGAGCAGTTCAACCAGCGTCTGACACTGGTGCAGGAGCAGTTGAAGACCGCCACGGAACAGCTGCTGCGGAAACGGTCGGAGGAGCTGGACAAGACGAACCAGTCGCAGATGGGTGCCATCATCGCCCCCTTGCGTGCCGTGATGGATGAGATGAAGAAATCGATGGACGACAATAAGGAGTCGTTCACCCGTAACACCTCTGCCCTCAGCGAACAGTTGAAGAACATGCTCCAGGCCACCTCCTCCTTAGGAGCAGAGGCCGAGAAGCTATCAAGGGCCCTCCAAACCGGTCCTAAGGTGCAGGGCGACTTCGGTGAGATGAAGCTCAACGACCTGTTGGATAAGTTCGGATTCACCAAAGGATTGGAATACGACGTGCAGTATGTGATGCGGGATGCGAAGGGGAAGGTGATCCGCAATGATGATACGAACGACGGTATGCGACCAGATGTGGTGCTGCACTACCCTGATAAGAAAGATGTTATCATTGATGCGAAGGCGTCGCTCACCGCCTTTATCGGCTATGTGAATGCCCATACGGATGAAGAGAGGAAAGCCTTCCTGGAGGAACACTGCCGAAGCGTGCGCAAACATGTGAATGAGTTGGCCGACAAGCAGTATAACAGATATTCGATGGAGGGGAGGGAGACGCTCGACTTTGTCATCATGTTCGTTCCACAGGAGGCGGCCATGCAGTTAGCGGTGTCGGCCGATACAAACCTGTGGAGCTACGCGTTCGACAAGAAGGTGTTCATCACTGGGGAGCAGAACCTGTTCGCTGTGCTGCGCATGCTACAAATCACTTGGACACAACAACGGCAGGAAGAGAACCAGGAAAAGGTGTACGGATTGGCCAATACCTTGCTCGACCGTGTAGGCGACTTCATGGAACGTTTCGACGAGATGGGTGATAAGATACAGAAAGTGCAGAATGCATACAATCATGCTGAGCTGAAACTGAAAGGAAACCAGAGTCTGCTTGTCCCTGCCCGCAAACTCGTTGAGATGGGAGCCAAAGAAAACTCAAAACACCCGTTACCTGAGTTAAGAACTGATAGTTCTCTGCCTATAACAGCGGAGAAAGCAACCGAACCAACGACTCCCACAGACGCTTAAGGAAAGGACGGTGGTCCAGGTTCTCCACATCATCAAGAAGAACACTGTCCTTCACATCGTTCATATACACCTCCTTCATCCGCAGCGCCATGTCACGGTCGTAGATAAACGCGTTGCCCTCGAAATTGTTCTCGAAGCTACGGAAATCCACATTGGACGAGCCCACCGTACACATCGAATCGTCGCTCACCAACAGCTTGGAGTGGTTGAAACCCTTTTGGTACAGATAGATCTTCACACCGGCACTCACCACCTCATGCACATAGCTCCTGCTCGCCCACTCCACCAGTTTCGCATCGGTCTTGTAAGGAATCATCACCCTGACGTCAACACCCGTCAGTGCAGCGGTTCGCATGGCTAAGAGTACAGGTTCTGTGGGCAGGAAATAAGGTGTTTCGATATATACATATTTCTTGGCTTCCAACAGGATGCGTATATAGCCTTGCATGATATCAGGCCATTCGGATATCGGACTGCTCGTCACAATCTGTACAATACAGTCGCTGCCCATACTTCCTTGGCTTTCCCCGTAGGCGCCGACCGTTGGTTCCTCCTTCGTCCATTCTCCTTCGTCCTTTGTCCATTCTCCTTCCTCCTTCGTCCTTCCTCCTTCCTCCAGAATCGGAGGATAATAGCTGTGATCGGAGATCAGCGTACGGTCAACAAAGTACCAGTCAACCAGGAAAGCCCGCTGAATGCCATACACGCCGCCGCCCTGGATACGCAGATGGGTATCGCGCCAAAGCACCCTCTTGCTTCCTGCTTCTTGCCTCTTGCTTCTTTTCTTCTTCCCCCTGACATACCTCGTGGCGATGTTCATCCCACCAATGAACCCGATCTTTCCATCGATCACGCACAGCTTACGGTGGTTACGGTAGTTCACCTTACTGGTAAAGGCAGGGAATTTCACCGGCATGAAGCCATGTACCTCAATGCCCGCATCCCTCATCCGTTCAAAGAAAGAGCCCTTCACGTCCCAGCAGCCCACATCATCGTAGATCACCCGCACCTCCACATGCTCCTTGGCCTTGTCAATCAACGCGTCGGCAATCATGTTTCCCAGCTCGTCGTCGTTGAAGATATACGAGTCGATATGGATATGATGCTTCGCCTTGGCTATATCCCGTAACAGCGCATGGAAGAACTGATAGCCGTCGGTATAGATGTCTATTTCGTTGTCCTTGAACGGCAAAGCCCAGTTCTGACTGGCGAACAGCTTGATTAGCTTCTCGTGTTGCTGCGGCAGCACCAGATTCTTCTGTTCGGCAAACTCCAGCATCGAACGCTTCGTGAGCTGGTCCAGACTGTTCTGCGAGATCATCTTCTCCTTCCTGGTGTTCTGTCCGAAGAAGAAATAGAGTATGATACCAACCAGCGGAAGGAATACCAGCACCAGCATCCACGCCATGGTCTTGGCTGGCTGACGGTTATCCATCAGCACCGTAATCATCGTACCGACAACTGCCAGTACGTAGATAGCGAGGAGTAGCCAATGGATATAGATCATATTTGTAAAGAATAAATGCTGTTTATGTCATGATACTGGTACCTAACTTCTTCGCCATCAGGTTCCGCAGTTCCATCATATTCTTCAGTTCCTCCATCAGCTGAGGCAGGCGTTCCGGATTACTTGCCGATAGCGCTATCTGCTGACGAAGTGTCTGGATGTGCGTATTCACGTAGTCGAAACGGAAATCCAGCACCAGGTGCTCCACCTCCTGTCGGAACGAGTCTTCTTCCTCCTTCATCTGCAGACTCTTGGTGAGCTGCACCTCGTCAATAAGCATTTCCGCAGCGAGCGCACTCACCTTGATGTCGTGATGACGGGAGAAGAACTCCGAGGCCACAAAGCCCTCATCGCCCGAATGTGCCACTGCCTCTTCCAGCACCTGGTTATACAGCGGGTTACGGAACCTTAGTCCGTCGGCATTCAAGTCAATCTGTATATACTGCGCCACGTTCAGGTCGATGGTTCCACCATCTTCGGTCTCCACATCGCGATACACAATCTTCTCCCCATGACGGATAACCATACGGATAAGGAGGTCCTCTACAGAAGAATATTCTCGAGAGTTGAGAGTTGACAGTTGAGAGTTGACAGTTGGGGATTGAGGATTCGTGGGCGTTGGTGACGGCGTGGAAACGGCCTTCGCCTTCTGCTCCTTGTCATTCCTGATCATCTTGTTCATCGTAGATATCAGCGTGGCCTCGTGAATGCCTAACCGATGGGCACAGTCGGTGATGTACGTAGCCCTTGTAATCTGATCGGTTATCACACTGATGCTCTTGATGATCGAGTTAATGGCCTCTGAACGCTTGATGGGATCGGTGACACCCTTCAGCAGCACATCACTCTTGAACTGGATGAAATCGGTTTGGTGCTCCTCGATATATCGTCTGAAGTCATCAGCCGTATGCTTTCTGGCAAAGCTGTCGGGATCATCCCCATCAGGAAACAGCAGCACCTTCACATTCATACCCTCAGCCAACAGCATATCCGTACCGCGCAGGGCTGCATGAATACCCGCCTCATCACCGTCGTACAACAAGACGATGTTCTGTGTGAAGCGGTGGAGCATACGGATCTGATGGTTGCTCAGGGCGGTACCCGAGTTGGCCACCACATTCTCGATACCGCATTGGTGCATGGAAATCACATCGGTGTAGCCCTCCACCATATACACGCAGTTCTCCTTGGCTATCGCCTTCTTGGCCTGATAGATACCGTAGAGGTTCTGTTCCTTGTGGTAGATCTCACTGTCGGGCGAGTTCACGTATTTCTGCTGCACGCCCTTCGTAGCCTGGTCGAGTTTTCTTCCGCCGAACGCCACCACCTTTCCACTGATGCTCAGCCACGGGAATATCACCCTTCCCGCAAAGCGGTCCACCAGGGTCGAAAACGAACTATCCTTAGCGCCTGTATTCTCAGCGCTATTCTCCTTCCTCCCTCCTCCTTCGTCCTTCCTCGAAACATCCTCCTCACTCCTCGTTTTCTCATAGCACAAGCCCGTGCTCACCAGGAACTCCTTCTGATACCCCTTTCGCTGCGCTTCCTTCGGTAGGGCGAAACGGTCGTTGAGGTCATACCCCAAACGGAACTTACGGATGATATCGTCACGGATACCGCGACTGCGGAAATACTGCATACCGATGGCCACCCCATCCACATGGTTATGAAGAAGGTCCTCGAAATAGTCGGCGGCCCACTCGTTCACGATGAACATCGACTCGCGTTTGCTCTCGGCCTCCTTCTCCTCATTACTCAGCTCACGCTCCTGAATCTCGATATTGTACTTCTTGGCCAGCCACCGCAGCGCCTCCGGGTAGGTCATCTGCTCATGGGCCATCAAAAAGCCCACGGGCGTACCTCCCTGACCGCAAGAGAAACACTTACAGATATTTCGGGCGGGAGAAACATAGAACGACGGGGTGCGCTCATTGTGGAAAGGACATAAGCCTTTGTAGTTCGCCCCGCTCTTCCTCAGCGTCACGAACTCCGACACCACATCCACAATATTCGCAGCATCAATAATCCTGTCAACCGTTGCCCTGTCGATCATTTCGTATGCAAAGATACGATATTTTTTCTTATCAGTATTTGTATTGTTGAAAAAAAACATTATTTTTGCATACAAAATACTAACATTAGTAATACGCTTTTTTATGCGACTCTAATTATTTTATTATGATGAAAAGGATACTTACACTGATGGTGTTGGGGGTTATAGTGGCCATCAGCACTGTGGCTAAGGCCAGTGAGCTGGCACCTTATGTCACAAGCATAGATTTATATGGTTCACCTAACGACTGGAATGAGCCTATTGGGCATTTCGAGAAAGACGGCGACGGCGTGTGGCATCTCAATGACGTCGAGATTAACGACGTCACCACCTTCAAGCTGAAACTTCACATCAATAATCCGCAAGGACAAGAGAGTGATGTGTGGTTCGGCATCAAAAACGGTGACGACCAGATGCTGAAGAGCGCATCACCTGGTACCATTGTAGAATGCAGTAGCGCAAGTAATGCTCCCAATTTCCGTATCGGCCATCCAGGTAAGTTCTCCTTCACCTTGAATGACAATGACATCAACAGTGCCCGGTTCCATTTTGAGGGAAAATTCGAAAAGAACCGCTTTATCACGGGAGAGTTCAATAACTGGGGTGAGACTAGGTTCACTGCTTGGGTTGGCGAATACACGCTCGACATCGATCCTGATGACTCGCCCCCTATGAGCGGCCAGTTCCTCATTATTGATCAGGATTACAATTACCTGGGTGGAATAACTGACGGAGAGTACTACACCATCACTGAGGATAATCCGAATGTCAATCTTGCTACAGATGCTCAAGGCAAGAAAAATCTCTACCTCGCAAACGATGGCTACTACTTATTCATCATTGATGAAAATGACAAGCTCACAATAAAGAATTGGCCTGAGGAAGTGGTCACCGTCAGCATCGTCGGCTCAACCGTCCCTGGCTGGGATATGTCTAACGCGAGAATCATCCCACTCACGCTCGACCAGTCAACAGGCAATTACATCAGCGAGCCAACGGGCATCCTTGCAGGTTTCGACTGCCAACTGCTCAAGCACAGCAGCTTTAACAGCGTTGGAGACACTTGGTATGGTGGTTCATCGGACAAATTCACCATAGAGATTCCTGAAGGCGCATCAGATATTCCTCTGGAATCATTATTAGGCGCTGATTTCTGCTTTACCGACAATGGAATATTCACCTTCACACTGTCACCCGACTTCAGCACACTGAATATCAGCGGCTCCTACAATGTCGAGAATCAGTATTTTCTGATCGGCGATTTCAACAACTGGAAACAGGATGAAAAAGTAGCTTTTGTTGCCCAAGACGGTGTATTGACTCTCACCCAGGAAATGGTGGGCGAGTTCCTTATTCTGGATATTTATGGCAACCTGTTGGGCGGAGCAACTAACGACAACCGCTACGTGCTTCACGAGGGTTGGCCCAGCGTGCAACTGACCACCGACAACAAAAAGAACCTCTACGTGGCTAATGTAGGCAAATACACGCTCACCATACAAGGTGGAAAACTCACCGTTACCAGTTTCCCCACCGATGACTACTACATATGTGGTGACTTTAACAATTGGGTATCCGAGCCGATGACCAAGAACGCAGATGGCACCTACAGCATTGTGATGACCATTGGTGAAGACAACCAATTTAAGTTCCTTGACCATCGAGGAAATTGGTATGGTGGCAATACCCAGGGGAATGGCGATACCTACCTGATTCACAGTGAATGGTGCACTGATGTGCCACTGACCAAAGGCGACTCTGGCTCCAACTTCATCATCAACGCCACAGGAAGCTACAAGTTTATCCTTGCCGGTAATGATGATGCCTTGAAGCTCACTGTCGTGGGATTTGGAAACATAACCCTTGCCGAAGCTTTAGAGGGCATTTCTGGCAACATTTCAGATTACCTCTATGTGGCAGCCGTATACGTATACGAGAACAAGGTGTATGTAACAAACGGCACCGACTGGCTGCGCCTCGAAAACGTGTACAATGCCGGTGAGCTATCCGAGGGCTACTGTGTCGAGCTCCCCAACCCTATTCCCGATGGCCTCAGTGGCAAAGACACACAACCCACCTTCACTATCGATAATTGGCTCTCAATTAGCTCAGATGACCCGCAAGTGCCTGTCATTGTCAATTATTCGCTTGCTGAGCCTTTCCACCCAATGCCCAAGCCCTGTCAAGTGGTGAACCTCGAGGGCTGGTTCTTCAATCAAGACGACACGAGCGTGCTTTGTGCATACAACGACCAGAGTGGCAATTACAATCCGTCTATCGAACTTTATAATACTGATGACATGGTAGACATGGAAGAGGGCAGGATGTACAACATCAAGGCTGCTATCACTCTTAGAGAGCCTTGGCAGAATATTGCCCCTCGCATCATGCCATCAGATTCCAACGCTATCGAAAATCTGGTAGCTGAAGTTATCGAATTCAAAGCCAAGGAATTGCCTATTGCCACTGGCATCATCAATACCACCGATGCTGCCACAGTTGTCAGCGTGAAATACGTAAACACTGCAGGACAGGTAAGTCTCAAACCGTTTAAGGGTGTCAACATCGTCGTAACCACACATTCCGATGGCAACATTACTACGGTGAAAGAGGTTCACTAAACCGCCCCCTCGGTATAATTTGTGCTATTTCGAATGGCACAATTACAGAGTTTATAAAGAGAGTTGGCAATCTTGACCGCCATCGCCACCAGCCTGGGAGTCACCAGCTGCATTACGGGCTAAAGCCCAGTTGACAGTTGACAGTTGACAGTTGACAGTTCTTCGCGTAGCGAAGCGGCAGAGCCGAGCGGATAATTAACCTCCCAAAAGAGAGGGGTTCAAGAATGAGGATGGGCAATCGCTCATCCTCATTTTATTTGCAGTCCTTTATGAGAATCGGTTTCGCATGCGAACAGAGTTGCACAAAAAACGCAATTTGTGCACAAACGACGTGTTTTTGTGCATTTTATTTTGCTGTGTGCGCAAAAAGCAGTACCTTTGCAGTGCTTTTTGAAAAAGCGTCCGTAAGGAATACATTATTTACTAATAAATATGGCTTTAAAAATTGTAGTACTTGCTAAGCAAGTACCAGACACAAGAAACGTGGGTAAGGATGCCATGACCGCTGAAGGTACAGTGAACCGTGCCGCCCTACCCGCCATCTTCAATCCCGAAGATTTGAATGCCCTAGAGCAGGCTCTCCGTTTGAAGGAGCAGAATCCTGGCTCTACAGTAGGAATCCTCACGATGGGTCCTCCACGTGCAGGTGAAATCATCCGTCAAGGACTGTATCGTGGTGCCGATACGGGTTGGTTGTTAACCGACCGTCTGTTTGCTGGTGCCGACACCCTCGCCACTTCGTATGCGCTGGCTACAGCCATCAAGAAGATTGGTGATGTGGACATCGTGATTGGTGGTCGTCAGGCTATCGATGGTGATACCGCACAGGTGGGTCCGCAGGTAGCTCAGAAACTGGGTCTGAACCAGGTGACATACGCCGAGGATGTGCTCAGCGTGAAAGATGGTAAGGCTACCATCAAGCGCGTGATTGACGGTGGTGTGGAGACTGTAGAGGCTCCGCTGCCCGTGGTGATCACCGTGAACGGAAGTGCTGCCCCCTGTCGCCCGCAGAACGCCAAGCTGGTGATGAAGTACAAGCGCGCTACCTGTCCGATGGAGCGTCCTGCTGAGGGTACAGCATACGACTATCTCTATGAGGAGCGTCCTGAGCTGACACTGAACCAGTGGAGCGTGGCTGATGTGGATGGTGATGTGAACCAGTGTGGTTTGAGTGGCTCACCCACCAAGGTGAAGGCCATCAAGAGCATCGCGTTCCAGGCTAAGGAGTCGAAGACTTTGACGGCTTCTGATGCTGATATCGAGGGAATGATCAAAGAATTGTTGGAAGAAAAAATCATTGGCTAACATGAACAATAAATTTGTGATAAATTCAAGGATAATTAATGATAATTCGTGTTTTATTTTTTAACATGAATTGCCATCAATTGAACACGAATTTTTCATGAATGAATTTAAGTTGAAGATTATGAATAATGTTTTTGTATATTGCGAAATTGAAGGTACTCTGGTACAGGAAGTATCTCAGGAGTTGCTGACCAAGGGTCGCAAGCTCGCCAATGAATTGAAAGTGGAGCTCCACGCCGTTGTTGCCAGTACAGGTATCAAAGGCAAGGTGGAGGATCAGATTCTGCCTTATGGCGTCGATAAGCTGTTTGTGTTCGATGCTCCCGATCTGTTCCCCTATACATCAGCACCCCATACCGACATCTTGGTGAACCTCTTCAAGGAGGAGCAGCCGCAGATCTGCTTGATGGGTGCTACCGTGATTGGTCGTGACCTCGGTCCTCGTGTTAGTTCATCACTGACCTCTGGTCTGACTGCCGACTGCACCGAACTGGAGATTGGTCCTTTCGAGGATAAGAAGAATAACAAGGTTTATGAGAACCTGCTCTATCAGATTCGTCCTGCCTTTGGTGGTAACATCGTGGCTACGATCGTGAACCCCGACCACCGTCCACAGATGGCTACCGTACGAAGTGGTGTGATGCAGAAAGCTCTCTACGAGGGAAAGGCCAAGAACGAGGTTGTTTATCCCGAGGTTTCGAAGTATGTGAGTCCTGAGGCTTTCGTGGTGAAGGTGCTCGACCACCATGTGGAGGCTGCGAAGCATAACCTGAAGGGTGCGCCCATCGTGGTTGCCGGTGGTTATGGTATGGGCTCGAAGGAGAATTTCGACCTGCTGTTCGACCTGGCTAAGGTGCTGCATGGCGAGGTGGGTGGTTCTCGTGCTGCTGTGGATGCAGGCTGGCTGGATCATGACCGTCAGATTGGTCAGACGGGTGTTACCGTTCATCCGAAGGTGTATATCGCCTGTGGTATCTCTGGACAGATCCAGCACATCGCTGGTATGCAGGACTCTGGTATCATCATCTCTGTGAACAACGACCCCGATGCTCCTATCAACAAGATTGCCGACTATGTGATTGTGGGTACTGTAGAAGAGGTGGTTCCCAAGCTCATCAAGTACTATAAACAGAATAGCAAGTAGTCTTTAAACACGAATTACCACGAATTATCCATTAATTTATAACGTATGTTCGTAAAGGATTTCAAGCAATATAAGGATACCGTATATCAAATCATTGGAGCAGCAATGAATGTTCACGATGAATTGAGTTGGGGTTTACTGGAGCCTGTATATAACGAAGCACTCCACCTTGAACTACTTGACAATAATATCGCTAACGAACGGGAAAAGCATCTGCCTTGCTATTACAAGCACCATCAGTTAGAGAAATTCTACCAGATGGACCTTGTGGTGGACGATGTCGTAGTCGAACTCAAGTCTGTAGAAGAGTTGAGCTCTGCTCATAGGGCACAACTCTTCAACTACTTGCGACTGACACGAAAGCCCATTGGCTTGCTTATCAATTTTGGTCAGCCCTCTCTACAGGGAGAACGCTATGGATACGATGAGGTGACTAACGAATGTATCCTGCTTAACAAAAATATGGAACCCGTATATGCGGAAAATTATATGGACAATTAAATGGTAATTATATGTTAAACAAAATGAAAGCATTAGATTATTTTCTCCTTATCTGTGCCATTGCTCTGCTCGGTGTTGCCTATTACATTACTACAAAAGGTAATTTGGAACTCGCTGCTTTAGTAAACTTCTGTGCTTATATTTGTGGTACAGTAGCCGGCACAAGGATAGGAGCAAGAATTTATAAGAAGAATAAAGAAAACAAATAAGATAATATGGCAAACTATTATAGCGATCATCCTGAGATCGGGTTCTACTTGAACCACCCCCTGATGGCTCGTATCGTTGAGCTGAAAGAAAAAGGTTTCGCTGATGCGAAAGAATATGACTACGCTCCCGTTGACCTGGGCGATGCCATCGAGAATTACAAGCAGATTCTCGACATCACAGGCGACGTGGCTGCTAACA
>JAGCDO010000035.1 GCA_017651265.1 Prevotella sp.
TAACACATAAACGACTCCAAAAGATTCAATTTGCTATCAAATTGTTAATTGGAGAAAATAATTGTTTACAAGTACGGATTCACAGGTGACTGGCGCAAGGAACCTGCAGATGGAACTCTTCCCTGACGTAGCCGAACTGGGGAACTACCGCTACAGTTGTTTCATCACCTCACTGACACTGCCTGCAAAGGCCGTTTACGACCTCTATCGCGGAAGGGCAGACTCGGAGAACAGAATCAAGGAAATCAAGTATGACTTCTCTGCCGACAAGTTCTCTTCCCAAGACTTCTGGGCTACCGAAGCCTGCGACTCCTTTATTATCATGGCATACAACTTCATCAGTCTCTTCAGACATGCCATCATCAACTCCAAGCAGAGTCATTTCCTTAAGACCATCAGGTACAAGGTACTCAGTATTCCTGCATATCTCGAAAAGAAAGGAGATAAAAATGTTTTACGTCTTGTGAGAACCATGAATCAACGCCAGGCATTCCTTGGACTCTGGAGGACAACTGAAAACTTTGACATCACACGAACTAATTGGGCCTAACGACCGATTTGGGATAAATAGAAATCGGGAACACCATGAAAGGTATTCCCGATTCTCTTTAGTGAGGTGCGTAGCAGAGTCGAACTGCTCTATATGGTTTTGCAGACCACCACATAACCGCTTTGTTAACGCACCTTATTTGCTAAAGCGAGTGCAAAGGTACGCTAATTATTTGTATTCTGCAAATTTTTAGGGCACTTTTTTGCTTTCGCCTGTTGTTTCAAATCCTTCATAGCACAGCCCTCACAGCCGCAGCACGGATCGTTAGCATGACTGAGGGTACGGTAGATTCGCCAGCCGGCATAGGTCACCGCCAGAATCAATACTGCTCCTAATATGATATATTGAACGTTCATCGTACTAATCTCATTCCACATTAACTACGTTGACTTTTGTCACGACTCGGCCAATCAAGCAAGCTTGTTGGCTCTCGCTGTTCCAAAAGTTCCACATTCCTCATTCCACATTCCACGGGATTGGCATAGATTCCCAAGAAGATATCTTTGAGAACATCTGGCTCACTGATTTCAAACTCGTTGAGTTTCTCCATATACTTCAGGAAAGCATCTTTTTCCTCCTGTGTGTAATAGTTGGAGAAAGTGCGCTGCCCATAGCGCAGATCATGGGCGATATAGTTATTGGGGGTGAGCTGATATGCCTTGACGATACGTTCATCGAGAAGGTTTGCCACCCGCTTGTGATACTCATTGTTGGTGCAGCTGTTGAACTGCTGAAGGTCGTTGCGGGTTATCGGTTCACAAAACGTAATGTTCACCCTACCCTTCTGTTGGACAATACCTGTGAGGATGCTGTTCAGATCCTCGCCCGGCTTCTTGATATACTTGGCATTTCTCGACTCGTATAACTCCAGCGCCTTGAGGATATCACACGACTCCCATTCGTAAGACACCGAAACAGGTACGATGTGAAGATTGTCCAAAGCCCCGATCTTATCATCCTGACAGCTCAAGCAGAACATCTTGATAATGCCCTGATCTGTAGCATCTATACCATCTTTTGTTCTACCGTTACGCTGAGCAATCCACACCGATTCATGCTGCTCTGTAATCACATGACGGATATACTCAGAGAGGTGCAGAGAACTCATGTAGAAATCCTTCATATTACCGCCCCGCTCTACTCGGAACATCTTGTTCGACTTCCCGATATCTATCACCAAAGGCGATGACATCAGGTTTGCTCCGAAGGTGATTTGAGTGGTTTCATGACCGTTCTTGTACAGGATATACTGCATCAGACAGGAGTCGAGCACAATATCACGGTGATTCGACACGAAGAGATAGTTCTTATTGCGGTCGAGATGCTCAATGCCATGATAGGTGAACGCAGTGGTACTCCGTGCTATCACCTGTTCGTTTACGCTCTTCATCACCTCCAACTGGAAGTCGCGAATGGTGCGGAATCCCAGCATCATCTCCTTCACCTCCTTCAGCGGACGGTCGGGATAGACATACGAAGAGAGCAGTGCCATGAAGTTACTGTTCACAATTCGGTTCATGGCCGCAGGAATCTCCTCGTCGTAATACGGACGGATATCGTCGAACTTGGATTGTTGCATCTTATAGGGTTTATTATGAATGATTACGCAGATCGATGAATTTGACGGGTTTCCTACTCTTGGCGGGGAAGTTGATACCAGCTATCTCCTTCACGGACAGGATTTCCACTCGGGGAGCCACACGTATTCTAGCACGGAAACGGTCTTTAAGATCTTTGATCACGTTATTGACGGGCATCTGTTCATACGAGGGTTTCAGGCCTACCTTCACCACCACATCATCTGTTCCGCTCTCAGTGTCCTGGACGTAGATGACATAGTTCTCGATATAATCGGTATTGTCGAGCACATCGTTGATGGCCGGCGGATAGAGGGTGGTTCCCTTCAGCTTGATCATATTGTGCTTCCGTCCTATCAATGGCGTCAGTCGGTAGCTGTTGCGACCGCACTTACATGGCTCCACCACCTTGGCACACATATCCCCTGTACGGAAGCGGAGCAGCGGCATGGCCTCTACACCCAGTGTAGTAACCACCACCTCACCCGTTTCACCATCAGCAACGGGCAGATCATCCTCACCGATAATCTCCACGATGATCAGTTCAGGATGCACATGTCCGCCCATGCCATAGGGGCATTCTGAGAAAGTGGCCCCCATCTCGGTACTGCTATAGGTGGCAAACAATTGTACCTCGGGCCATTTCTCGTGGATCTTCCTGCCCAAGAGATTCAGGTTGAACTGCTGGTCACGCAGTCCTTCACCAATGCCGATGATACGTTTAACCGACGAGTTCCTATAGTCGATACCATGATCCTCAGCATATTGGATGAGTCGGAGGATGAACGACGGAACGCAGAGAATCGTGTCGGGCTTGATGCGACGGATGGTATCCCACTGCAGTTCAGGGATGCCGTTCCCCACACGGATGATGCTCGCCCCCAGTTCACGGATTCCCAAGAAATACGCCAGTCCTGCCATGAACCGTTTATCGAGGGTAGTCATCAGCTGCAGGATACTCCCCGGTTTCAGTCCTGCGCACTCAAACGATTTCTTCTCGTTCAACGCCAGTCGTTGGAGATCATTTTCCGTACAACCAAACGTCACTGGGTCGCCCAAGGTTCCGCTGGTGGTGATGTAGTCAACGATCTTCTCTTTAGGACAGCAGAGGAAGTCCTCGTTGAAGAGCTGTAAGTCCTTTTTCTCCGTAAACGGGATCTTCACCAAGTCCTCTATATGTCTGATCTTCTGAATATCAATCTCACACTTCTCGAACATCCGTCTGTAATAGCGCGAATGCTCTTGCAGGTAAACCAACGTTTCCTGCAGTTTTCTTTCCTGAAAAACCTTGATCTCCTCTGGAGACTGGTATTCTATATCTGTTTTATCCATTTCAAAAAAATATCTAACCAATTATGCTTGTCGATGCCGAAGCCATGCCCTCCCTTCTCGTATTGAAGATAGATATGCTTTTTCTCTTCGGCTTTCAGGGCTTCGTTCATCAATACCGAATGGTGGTAATCCACCACAGGATCGTCCTTGCAGTTCAGCAGGAACACAGGCGCCTTGATATCCTTGGCACGTCTTTCTAAAGATAACGAGTCTTGCATCGTTTTATTGTATTTGCGGTACTCGCCCAACAAGCCCCTACGACTGCGTTTATGCACATACGGTTTCCGCATGGTCACCACCGGATAGATGGCCGCTACGAAGTCGGGCCTGTCCTCGATGGCACTGAGCAGCGCGAGATGCCCCCCGGCCGAATAGCCGATCACGCCCACCACACGGTGCGACTTCCGTGCCTCCCTGATGGCTTCCTTGATGTCTTCTAACGCATCAGGGTACTGATGTCCACGGTAGAACAACCTACTGTGCATGACATGCGCAAAGATGCCCGACACGCGGTAGTGCAGCAGATAAGCATCGTAGCCCCGTTCCTGCAGAGCCTGTATGGTGGGAGTACCCTCATTCTTGATGTCAAGCCAGCAGTAGCTGCCACCGGGACAGACGATAAAGACCGTATCGGAGGCGACGCGGGGATAGACCTGTGTGACCGCCGAAGCCGTCAATGCACCCATCCACAAGAGCAGTAGCACAACCTTTCTCATCCTACACTGTTTATTCTCTCCACCAGTACCTTCTCGCCCATTATGGCCTCAGCGGTGTTGATGGCCGTGAGGGGCACGCCGCAGATACCGTGCAGATTGATGTTCTGACCCGTCAGGAACAGGTTCCTGACCTTCGTATAAAGAGGAATCTGCGAGAGCATGATATTCCTGCAGTCCTTCCTCATCCCATAGAGCGCCCCTTGCGGCTGGTGGTAGTAGTCGCGGATCGTGAGCGGACTCGATGCTTCGACGTACTGAACGGTGTTCCTGAAGCCAGGATACAACAGTTCCATCTTGTCCAGCACCTTCTCCACATGCTGTTGCTTCCATGTTTTGTATTCATCTCCCCGATGTCCCACACGGGTATTCTCCCAGCGCTCCACCACCGAGAAGGGCATCAGACAGTTGATGATCATCTTCGAGGCATAGGTCTGGGGCGCATCTACCGCATCGGCGGGCGTCATATACATAAACCCCTTCGGCCAGTCGTGAGCGTCATACTCACCATGTTCCCATACCTCCCCGTAGTCATCCTGCTCATAGCAGGTATGGTTGATGTAGGGGAAAGCGTTCTCCTTGAACTGAATATATAAGGTAAAGGCCGAATAGGTGTTGGGAATCTCGTTGACACGCGAGGTGTACGACTTCGGGAAAGCGCCGGTGGTACACAGCGGAAGGAGGGCAGCGGGATGAATGGCAGAGACAATCTGTGTGAAATCTTGGATGACTGCCCCGTTGTTTGACAGTTCGATGGCCGTTGCCTGATGGTCGTCCACGACTATACGTACGACTTCCGCATCGGTTATCACTTCTCCTCCATGTTCGCGGATGACCGTTGCCAAGGCATCTGCCAACTGCTGACTGCCCCCAACAAATCTACTTGGACCCGTGATATACAATACATTGATCAGGGCATGGATATAGGCAGGTGTATGACCTTTCACGCCGCCGTACATCGGATTCATATATGCCAGGATATCCCTTAACCGTTCATCCTGGATATAATGGGCTATCAGCTCGTCGGCCGACCACAGGAAACGTTCGGAATGGGAGAAGAGTGCATCGCTTCCTCGTCGCATCCAGAACAGGTCAACCTCTTCCGCCAGCTCGAACAGCGCATCAACATAGTCGTGTATATGCTCCGCCTCATGTGGGAACTCCTTACTGAAATACGTCACAAAGGCCTCCCTACCCTCAGGAATACGGTAGGTCTTGTGATGTTTGAGATAGGTAATGCTGTCCATGCAGTCGGCATCCGTAGGTCGCAGTATGATGGTCTTGTCGTTCCGCACGGGCATCTCTCCCTGATCATCGGTTATTATGTCTATGCCCAGATACCGACAGATCTTCCAGATGCTTCCCCCTTCACGCAAGCCGCCGAGAATATGCATCCCCGTTTCAAAGCGCATGCCATGACGGAGGAAGGTCTGCAGACCGCCCCCCAAAGTGTGGTTCTTCTCCAGCACCGTCACCTTATATCCTTCCTTGGCCAGTAGCGCACCCGTGAAGAGTCCGCCCAGTCCGCCGCCTATCACTGCTATTCGTTGCATGCCTTGATCTGTTTGAAGATGGTTTCCGATCCGATGATCTCGCTACAGGTGACGATGGTGCCCACCATCACCCCTAACACACCGTGTGAATTGACGTTCTGACCGGTCAGCAACAGATTGGGAATCTTGGTGCGATGATGTACACGGGCAGCCGGTCCCATGGTGATATCCTTGGCAATGCCGTACATCGAACCTCGTTCTGTTCCTGTATAATCACGGTAAGTAAGGGGCGTACTGGTATAGATATGAGCGATTTTTCCACGTAACCCCGGGAAGTCGTGCTCCACAGCTTCGAGCAGGCGTTCTGCTTTCTGCTGTTTGAACTGCTCATACGCCTCGCCGCGATGCCCCACCGTTGTTCCTTCCCAGCGCTCCACCTCATTGTAATGCATATACGACAGGATGACACCCGACTCAGCAAAGCGGGGGTTCTCCTCATGACAGAAGTGCATATACAGATAACCCTTCGGCCACGACAGCTCGTCGTATTTCTCACAGTTCCAGGGAGATGTCTGCAAATAGCCGTAGAAGTTATGGTTCATGTAGGGCACCGTTTCCGGTTTGAAGTGCACATAGATTGAGAAACCGCCGATGGTGTTGCGAAGGGCAGTGATGCGCTGACGGTAGGCAGGGCGCAGCAAGGGCGACGATACCATCTCCAAGGTGCGTGCCGGATGGGTATCAGAGATCACGATATCAGCTGGGTAGTAGTCGCCAGTCGCTGTTTTCACTCCAACAGCCTTACTCTCGTCACATACAATCTCTGTGACGCACTGACGGGTGAGCACCTTCCCCCCTTCCCTTTCGAGCGAGGCTACCAGTCCTTTGGCCATCGCATCGCTTCCGCCGATGATGCGGAAAGCACTCTGGTTGTAGAAGTCCATGATGAAGGCATGCGTGGCGAAAGGTGTCTTGTCCTTCTCGGCCGCATACAGTGGGAGGTTCCCTACCAATACCTGGCGCAGCAGAGGATCGCCGATGACCTCATCGAGCACCTCATTGATGCTACGCAGCTGGAAGGTGGTGTTCAGGGCGCTGTCGTTCTCAGTGTGTCGCAGACTGTGCAGGGAGGAGGCGTTCGCCACCTGTTCCACGAGAGCGAAATAATGATGCAGGTTCTCACGTTCCTTGGGGAACGACTTTGCCATCTCTTCGATGAACGCCTCCTTGCCGTTGGCAAAGCGGAATTGCTCACCCTGAAGGGATACCACATCATAGCCCGCAGGGTTCAACCTACTCAACCTTACATACTCAGATGTTCCCAAGTAATGGGCAAAGCGGTCTAAGGTCTGCCCCTTATCGGCACTGCCAATGAAGTGCATACCTGTCTCGAAGCGCACGCCACGACGGGTAAAGCACTGCAGACAACCGCCTACCTGCGTGGCCTGCTCAAGGATGGTTACCTCGTAACCGTTCTTGGCCAGGATCACACCGCACGTCAATCCGCCCAGTCCGCTACCTATGATGACAACCTTCTTCATGTTTGCATTTGATATTTCTCTATGTATTTCTGATACGGACGCCAGTAATCAGCCGTCTCTATCTGCTCACACATCGCGGCATAATGCTCCTTGTAGTAGGCCCGCATCTGCTTGGTACGAGTCAGCAGATCACTCCTGAACCGAGAATCATCCAGTTTGATGCGCTCCTGCACCTCGACATCTATCCTACCCTGTCGTAACATGAAGTCCTTCTTGGGCAGTACATGTCCTGCGCCATGCAGGAAGACGGGCAGGATATCTGCCTGCAGCTGCTCGGCCAGGTAGAACGCCCCTTTGTGGAAACGCTGGATGGAGCAGTCTATAGAACGTGTTCCTTCCGGGAATACCGCAATGGAATAACCGCGGTTGTATAACGATTTCAACTGATCAATATGATTCTCTATGCCGTCGCTCACGGGATAGAACTCCGCACGATGGATAACCATTCCATAGAACGGGTTGTGCCACACCCAGTCGTTCGTGAGGAAAACCATTCTCGGCGTGAGCATCATCAAGCACATCAGGTCGAGGTGCGACTGATGGTTACAGATGATCACAGCAGGTTTCTCGAAGGTCTCGCCCACTCGATTCTCCAAGTGGAACTTCACGCCTGGTACACGATGGATGACAAAGTCGGACACCTTCTGCAGAAGTCGGTGATACCGCAGTTTCTTCTCTTCTGTATTCTTACCGATATGGAAATATAGCCACGTGAACGGAAGCATGAACAGATACATCATCAGCAGGAAGAAGACGATGGAGAACAAGGAACGAAGGAAGCGTCCCAAGGTGATCGGTAATGGAGATGTGAGATGAGAGGTGATAGATGAGGGATCTGCCGTCCGTACACCACGTGTCAGCCACCTGAACACTAAAGGTGGGAGGTAGTAAGCCATCAGTACCACGGTGAACATACCGATGATGGTAACGGCAGCCAACGAACGCAAAGCGGGGTGTTTGGCGAAGATCAGCGTACCGATACCAATGAACATGAGGATGGCCGACAACGCCACGCTCCGCTTGTAGGAGGCCAGTCGTTTTTTCCCCGTTGTATATTCATATAATAATCCTTCGGTGATAAATATGGTATAGTCGTCACCTTGTCCGAAAATAAAGGTAGCGAGGATGACATTCACGATATTGAACTGAATACCCAACAGGTGCATCAATCCTAAGATCCACACCCAGCTCACCGCTAAAGGCAGGAACGACATCAGGGAGAGTTCGATACTGCCGAAGGAGAGCCAGAGGAAGAAGAACACCACAAAGCCGCATACGAAGCCGATGTAGTTAAAGCTGTCTGACAGCACCTTCACCAGTTGGTTGCCCACATCCTGGGCACTGAAGGCATAGGAAGAGGGTGTGGCGTTGTTAACCACCTTCTTTACCATTTCCTCATCGGTGGTCTGCACGTAGTTGACAACCCTTACCGTACCTTTCTCCTTGTCATTCAGGATATAGGTTTCATCCAATAGCGTGACGATGGGTTCGAAGAAGGCTAACGACTGCGGTTCGAAATGGGTTGAGAGCATCTCGAAGAAGGGGTCAAAGGCCTGTGCGTTGAAGCCCTGTGCGGCACATTGGCGTTTCAGTTCTGCGGTCACCGTTGCGGCATGCGTCTCCCAGAACTGCTCCCATCGACGGAGTCGTTCTGTCTGAACCTCCTGGGTGGGAAGGAACTGTCCTACTCCACTCACCTTCCCGATGCCTCCCTTCTGTTCAAGGACATGCATCTTGGGCATCACAGTGGTTTCATTCTCATGCAAAGCCTCATCGAGTGTCTTCCCTTCGGCCACCGCATAGACGGGTGCTTCATTCGAGGCAGCAGCAAGCAGTTGCATGTCCTTCTGCTGCTGGGCGGTCATGTAATTGATGTTCCGCAGGTCGGAATCGAACGATGTCTTCGTACTGAAATACCCTAAAACAATAGTGATGAGCAGGATACATATGTTGCGCACTGTAGTACTGAGCTTGGTGTACTTGCGTACGGAGTGTTCTGTACTGCAGTACGGAGCATCCTGTACTGCAGTTTGCGCATTAGAAACCGATGGTTGTACTGACTTTCCTCTGCCAACACATACTGGCAGGAATACCAAGACGAACAAGATGGTACCGATCAGCATCAGGGAACCAAACAATCCTAAGTCGCGCATCGCGGCCGCATCGAGCCACACCAGGCACAGGAAGGCACTTACCGTAGTGATATTACCAATGAGCAGCGGCGGTACCATGTCGCGTAATGTCTGACGTGTATCCCCCACTTCTCTGAGATGATCCAGGAAATGCAGCGGGTAGTTCACCGCTATACCGATGATGACCGACCCGATGCCCAGAACGATGATAGAGACACTGTCGCGGAAAAGAGTCATGCCTGCCAATGCAAAGAGCCAGCCGAAGATCAGCGCACACCCTAACCACCACAGGTAGGATAACCGACGGTAATGGACAATCAGTAAAAGAAGTATCAGTACCACGGCCAATGAAACCGCCAACATACTGTCTTTCTTGATCTGTCGGGCATTACCGGCTGCCACCAATGGGGCTCCGATAGCCGAGACCTGCAAGGAAGGATAGGCATGTTCCGTCTGCTGCATCACACTGTCGAGCATTGTTTGCAAGGCAGCATTCTGGGCCGACTCGCTCATGCCGTATGGAGAAGAAAGGAAGGCAAGAGCACTACGACCGTCGTGGGTGAAGATCGTTCCGTTGACCACCTCAAACGAACTGGTCATACGGAAGTCCTGCATCCTACCCAATACAGCCGTGAACAAATGGAGGGGATCGTAACGCAGACTCTCCATCCTGCTTCCCGCCGTGGGCAGGTTCAACAGCTTCTTGTTCTCGGTCATCTGCTCAGCAATATAGTCGGGTTGCTGTAACAGCGAGTCCATCCTCCGGTAGTCGTCTTCCTGCAGGAAATACGGGGCGTTCTCTCCGATGAAATCCATCACCTCCATCATCTGCGACTCATCCACATGCACTTGCAGATCTTTGATAACACCCATGCTATCAATCCCTTGAAGCGTTTCCTCAAAGAAGTTCATCGCCTGTTCTATCGAGTCGGAGGGTGTCACGTTCAGCGTATCCTTTGAGGCAAAGACCACCACAATCTTGTCCTGTTTCGTCAACGACTGATACACCTCGGTGTACCGCTCGTTCTGTTCATCATGTGGCAGGAACTTCGAGATATCCTCTTCGTAATGGATGCGCGTGGAGAGCAGCACACATCCCATCAGGAAGACGAGGAGGAAGGCAGTCACCAGCCAACGCTTCCCCGACAGGTAATCGTATATCGTCTCAAAGAGTCTTACCATGATGCTTGAGTTGATGGATGATGCGTCTGGGCCAGCCATAGACAACTGCCAGGAAACAAAGAACGGTATTCAGGATGCTGATGCGAAGGAAGTCGACAAAGGGTCGGAAATGACTCACACGCTCTTCCTTCGGTGGATAATAGACATTCACGGGTACCTCATGAATGGGGATGTTCGCCCAAGCGGAGAACACCAACAGTTCCAGCTCAGCCTCGTAGCGTGAGGTGATAAACCGCTTACCTGTCAGACGACGGAGCGGATAGAGTCGGTAGCCCGTCTGTGTGTCAGACAGGGCGATACCTGTCTGCAGCTTGAACCAGAAATTGGAGAACTTGTTAGCGAAGGTGCTGCCTGACGACATGTTCTCCTGATGAAGGTTCCGTGCTCCAATGATAAGTGAATCAGGATGTTGCTGAAGAGCCTCTAAGAAAACAGGGATATCCTCAGGCAGGTGCTGTCCGTCGGCATCAATGGTAATGGCGTAATCATAGTCCATGGCCAAGGCCTTCTCGAAGCCGGCAAGCAACGCATGTCCCTTACCGCGGTTCTGAGGATAGTCAACACGCACGACGTCCAAACCAGCCTCATCCAGTCGTTCCCGAGTATCATCAGTACATCCATCAATGACAACGATGAGATCATCAGTCAGCTGCAGGATGCCCTTCACGACATCCACCACCGTCCCAGCGTTATTGTAGGTCGGCACCATCACGCAGACACGCTGCTGCTTCATGATCTCCTTCGTCTTATTCATCTATATATGATGGAAAATTTCGTAAACACCGTCTCGTCATAAAAGACCGTTCCCCGAACCTTATACTGATTGTCTGTATGGACGATGGCGCTGAAGGCGATATCCACCACAGGCGTCTCTATCGGAGAGAGGGGCTGCACGAACTTCAGGTTCGTAATCTGCACCAGTTCCATGTCACGGTTGTGCATCTTCTCCAGAATCTCCGTAATCATCTGGATGATACACACGCCTGGGGTGATCGGACTGCCAGGGAAATGGGCCTGGTAGATGACATGTTCGGGATGCAGTTGGATCCTGACTGTCTCACCCTCGCTGACGATGGAAAACATCTTATTGATCAGTCTCATCTTTTATCTCTGTAAAGGTGTATGTTATCTTATATCTCTTGTTGCGCATCACGGTGGTGTTACCGTCGGTATGCAGTTCACGACGACGATCGCTATACTCCCCTGCTCTACTGAACAGGAACTGCAGGTCTTTCCGCAGCACCCTTTTGATGTACCATTTGTTCAGGAAGTCAACGACATGCAGAAGGCGCACCTTCCTGCGGTCGGCACTGACGGTAAAATCGAGGGCATGGATACCGAACTCGTTCACGATAGCACCCTTGGAGCCGTCTTCATCGGTCTTGATGATGCAGATGCCCGACACATTGGCCTTGGTGGTTTCGATGACCACGTTATACTGCTTCCTGCCTTGTAAGTCGATGGCATGGAGCTGCATGACCGCCACCAGACTAACGAATAGCAAAAGTACTCTCTTCAATCTTCCCATTGGTCTTGACATGCATGAGTTGAATCACGGTGTTGTCACCGTTCTTCTCGATCATCTCCACTTTAGACACCATCTGCTTCTGACTGTCGAAATGCAGTCGGATGGTCTTGAACAGTGCCTTCATCTCCTTCCCCTTGGGTGTGAGCGAGGCAATCCATTCATTCCCCTGCGTCATCATCTCCACGGCGAAGTCGCTGTCGTTACTCAGACTCTTCCCCGTCACGCTGTTCATCATCACGCGGGCAATGCCTTGGAACAGTCGGCTCGACCTAATGTCGATCGTATTACTGTTCTTGGAGGTCTTGATATGCACACGGTTATTGTTGATGATGAAGACATAGCTATAAGGTGATGTATATTCCCAGCGCAGCTTTCCAGCATGATCATAGCTCATCACACCCTTCGACACCATCTTGTCGTTCAGGAACGATAAGGTTTTCGTTTGCTGGAAATCACACTGTATGGTACGGATCTTGGCTGCAGCGGCATTGATCTTGGCAATCATCGTCTTAGCCTGGGCAGCAGAAACCTTTGTCTGGGCATGTAATGACAAGCAGGAAAACATACCTGCCACCATCAGTCCTATGATTATTCTCATTCTCTTCATATTCATTCTATCATTTTGCAATGAGTACGCATCCGCTCATGATCAGAAACACGCCAACCCATCTTACCAGCGGGATCTGCTCATGGAAGAACCACATCGCGGCAATCATACCGAACACATAACTCAAGGAGATCATGGGGTATGCCATGCTGAAGGGGAAGTTCTTCACGATATACATCCACAGCACCGTTGCTGCCGCATAGCAGATGCCACACCCTAAGAACCACCAATTGGTGAGGTTCCGAACGAAGAAATCGGACGTCCATGAGAACGTTCCCATCTTGTTGAGTGCGAACTTCAGCAGTACCTGTCCGCCACATAGCAGGATACTCTGGATGATGGATAGGATAATCAGTCGCATATTACCTTCTTTAATTGAATCCGTGTTACCTGTTGTTCACCCTTCGGACTAACCACCTGCAATTCCTCTACCGATTGTCCGTCGGGAGTCTTACCCTTTGCTAAGCAGGTAGCTGCCGCATAAACACCGAAGGCAGAGGAGAGATAACCGCCACCGAAGCAGTCATTCCAGCGGAAATCATTTGCATCCTGCAGTCCGTTTTTGTCCATAGAGATATCAACCAACTCACACCATGCTCCTTCGGGATCGGTTGTCAACACCAACGAGACAGAGCCTTCGCCCGTCACTGTCTGCCCTGCCTGTCCGAAGATACCTGCCTGCTGCATGATTGCACAGAAAGCGGGTGTCAGCTCATCATTCGCACAAACCAAGGCATTACTGATTTCTCCGTTCTTCAGTTGCATAAAGGCATCCAGCAGGGCACTGTCGAACGAGCGTTTACCATGGGAGTAGGTAGTGTTATAACCATGACAATTCAGTTGGATGCCCAGCATCGAACTGATGGTGTTATGCGTTGACTGCATGAAATAGGTAGGCTTCAGTAACGACTCACCCTCACGGCACATCTGTTCCAGAAAACGTTCCGTGTTCTCCCAGCAGCCCATACCTGTGCCCATCATGATGGCATCGAGGTGATCCAGCTGCGCCTCGTTCAAGGCAACCTGTGCTGTGACGAGTGCCCGTTTCAGTACCTTTCCCATCCTCCTGCTCTGCAAGGGATTCATGTAGGTACGGAAGTCGGGATCGATGGCCGTGGCAAACGGAGTGTCATAAGAGAGCGGATGCTCCATCCATTCGTCGCTCAACGGCTGTTGGATGGATATCTGGGCGGCAGAGCGGATGTATATATTCGAGGAAGGACGAAGGAGGAAGGAGGAAGGAGATATGTCCTGTGTAAATGAATCCTGTGAAGAACCCTTTGAATCCTGTATCTCAGAAGTATTCTCCTTTCTCCTTCCTCCTTCCTCCTTCCTCGATAAAATGAACGAAGTATCATTCCCCCCAAACCCAAAGGAGTTGCACATCACATGATGCAAGGAAAGGGAAGCGGATGATGGAGAGCCTGTGAAGGGGATGATGCCGTCTTCCATCGGCTGTTGCCAGTTCAGGTTCACGGGTACGAACTGGTGCTGGAGGGCCAGCATACAAATGGTGGCTTCTATCGAACCAGAGGCACTGGTGGTATGACCCGTAAACGCCTTCGTAGATGATACAGCTGGTAGGGTTGCACCAAACACCCGTTTCAGCGCATTGCTCTCACTGGCATCATTGTTGGGCGTTCCCGTACCGTGCGCATTCACATACTGGATGTCGACCGACTTCAGTCCCGCCATCTGCAAGGCTTTCTGCATCGCCAGAAAAGCGCCATCGCCTTGTTCAGAAGAAGCAGTCTGATGGAATGCATCGCAAGCATTACCATAGCCTGAGAGGATGGCCTGACAGGTAACACCTCGCCTTCTGGCGGAGTCGTCCGACTCCAATACCAGGAAGGATGCCCCCTCCCCGAGGTTCAGTCCTTTGCGTGTCGCATCAAAGGGTCTACAGGGTGACTCATCAAGAATCATCAGTGTGCGGAACCCGTTAAGGTGATACTTAGTGAGACACTCGCTGCCACCCACCACGACGATATCATATCGGCCGCTACGGATCAGGTTCGCTCCTGTAACAATAGCATTTGCCGCCGAGGAACATGCCGTAGAAACCGTGGTCGTCATGTCGAAGCAACCAAAGTAATCGGCCATCATCTCCGTGGAGGCACCGCAATCGTGTGTTCCCACATACTCCAGATGCCGACCGTGGTCGAAGATATCCTGGAAATACTGTTCGGTTCTGTCCATGCCACCTACCGTTGTACCCGAGACCAAAGCGATCTTCTGTCCTGAGGCACCTTCAACCAGTTGTGCTTCCTGCAGGGCCTCCTTCAGGGCGATAATACCCATCAAGGCCGTACGGGTGGTAGGTTCCTTCTGAATACCCAGCATGGTCTTCATCTCCTCATTGCTCATCCTCACCTCCCCGACGGGCAGTTCTTGGTGTTCCGTCTGCAGGTAGTGAACAGGAGCAATGCCAGAGCGAAGGCACTGTAATGACTCCAGTGTCTCAGTCTTGTTCTTGCCGATGGCAGAGATGATGCCCGCTCCAGTAATCCAGATCTCCATGTAACCTATTTTGTTCTGTTCTTTACGATATAGTCGGCCATGGTATCAATAGAACGGAAGATCTCCTTGCCGAGCGAGGGATCCTTGATCTTGATACCATAGTTCTTCTCCATCAGTACGATTAATTCCAGTGCATCAATGGAATCGAGTCCGAGTCCTTCGCCAAAGAGCGGTGCTGCATCCTCGATATCCTCTGGTTGCATATCTTCCAAGTTCAGTACTTCAATAATCTGTTCTTTCAGTTCTTTCTTCAATAATTCCATGATAAATATAATGTTTATAATGACTCCACGACTTCCAGTCGTGCGAGATAATGGTCTTTGTCTTCACAATCGAGCCATCCGCAGATCACGCTCTTGGCCCTGCCTTGCGATATAACATCCTCGGCCATCGCACGGATCAGCGCAAGATCGTCTTGGTCAAGGACATAGAAGGAGGTCTCACCATAATAATGGTTCCTGATGGCTATCTCTCCCGTGACGATATTCGGCAGGGTATAGACGAAAAGCGACGGACTGGGAAAGAAGTTCTCCATGTCGTTGATCGTCGTCTGGTAGTTCCTGTCGTTACACAACGAACCCGTGCGGTTGAAGAGGACGATGGCACGGTCGGCTGTACCCTCATGACGGTCGCCAATGCCTTGCAAAAGCAGCTCCGTGGCCACGAAGCCCAGCTTGCACAGCTCATCCATCTTGAAGAACTTCGGATAGTCGTTGATCTTCTCACGATACAGTTCTGTGAGCAACGCACCACCCTGCTTCGTCGTTGACAGCTTTTGCCCGTCCAATATCACCTCGTCGGGTGTAATCATAATCTGTGATGAGATGCCGACACGGATATCTTTCCGTGTACGACTTGTACCAGCTGTCCTTGTGAACAGCATGGCTGCATTACATCCCCCGAAGCCAGAAAGCAGTTTGATGAAACTGTTCTTGTCTGTAGAACAGTGCTCCGATGACACCTTCACATTCTTGCTCACACCTAAAGAATCGAATCCCTTGGTGCCGAGTATTGTATGGTCTTCCACCGCCCGCATCGAGAGGATGACCTCCATCACACCTGCGGCGCCCATCGTATGACCGTAGTAGCCTTTCAGTGAGTTCACGGGTTTGTCGATCAGTCCTGCCCTTTCGATGGCGATACTCTCCATCTCGTCGTTATACAGCGTTGCCGTACCATGAACATTCACGAAGGCGATATCATCCACATCTGCATCTTCCAAAACCGTCTTCAAGGCACGGAAGCTGCCTTCGCCTGTACGCGAAGGACCAGAGATATGGTTCGCATCATTACAGATAGCGCCGGTCCCAGCTATCCACTGTCCTGACTGCGCTTTCTCCGCCCTTTGATAGACGATGGCAGCAGCGGCCTCTCCGAGGTTCAAGCCCAGACGATGGGCATCAAAGGGTTTGCAGGGTTCAGGCGACAAGGCCTTGAACGACTGGAAGCCTGAGATGATGAAACGCGACTGCACGTCTGCTCCCACCACCACGGCATAGTCATATCGTCCGCTTTCCAGTGCTCGCACGGCAGCAATCTGCGCACAGAGTCCTGAGATACAGGCATTGGAAACGACAATCGGTCGGTTGGGGTTCCCGAAATGTGCCGCAATCTTACGCGCCGTCTCACCGGGATACGGACTGCTATCGGCAGGTGTTCCTTCTCTTCCTTCCAGCAGATCCACATTTCCCTTGGTTGTCGATAGGATGATGATCACTCTCGGGGAAGAGATGTCGAAATCAATCTGCGGAAGAATCTGATTGATAGCTCCAATCACCAAAGTCTCGAAACGCGTCAGCACATCGTTTCCTTTCCACCGCTCCCCTTCCATGAGCGAAGCCACGAAAGGTTCCGGCAGATCCGACCGACGGTATTCCCGCAAGGCAGAACAACCGGCTTTCACTGCCTGGTAGTTCTCTTCGGTAGAACAGCCCAGGGGGGAGATGATGGTATCAGCTATTTTGACGATCATAGCACGTTCCATTTTTGTTTCCACTCCTCGTAGAAAGCAGGGTTATTCCAAACCAACTGGTAGTCACGATCCATGAACACCTGTACGCTCCTTCCTGTGGCCACCAGTGATTCATCCTCTGTATCATAAATCTCGTAATCAAAGATAATCTTTGCAGCCTCTGTAGGACGGTAGATGATATCTATCCTTGGATGCATACCATAGAGCAAAGGTTTCTTGTACTGAAACGATAAATCCACCAGCGGAGCATAGTAACCACTGTCGAAGATACGCATATAACCGAGGTCGTACTTCTTACCAAATGCCTCACGGGCATCTTCAAAGTACAACGGGTACGCTCCATGCCACACGATATTCATGGAATCCACCTCACTGAAGCGGATCTCAAACTCCTTGGATGTCTTCAGTTCTCTCATCGTTCTCCTTCGTTGATTGATGTGACTAACTGAGGTTCTAATACCTCCTGCTCGCTGAGTGCGATCTTCATCTCTGCCGTGACGATGGTTTCATCATCCACCTTGATCTCAGCATTAACCAGTGTGAGCTTCATAATCTCCTCCACAACGGTGATGGTTGTCGTGAGCGTCTCGCCCAGCTTGGGGACACGCTTCACCACGAGGTTCCTCACTGAACCGATGAACCCCAGCTGCACCTTTTTCTTGTAGATATACTGGTTGATGTATCCCATCCGTGCCGCACAGGTCTGTGCGATGTTCTCGACCAATGCACAGGCATTCAAATGACCATTCTCATAGAAGAGATGATCCTCGCGCACCGTAAACAACGTGGTCGTCCGCTCCTCATCAAAATGAACGAGCCGATCGATCAGCACAAACGGTTCCTGCTGCGGCAACAGCGTATGTATGTCAATATCCTCAAATCTCATCGTTGTTCCAGAACTCATAATAATTGAACCACTGTGTAGGGTACTTCCGTACTATCTCCCCTACCTCATCCGCGAACAGCTGGGCAAGATGTGCCGCCTTCTCCTGGCGCGAGCCTTTCTGCTGCACAACGGTAGTGTCAAGGGGACGGATATACACATGGTATCGGTAGGTCGATTCCTTCATGACAAAGATCGCCAGTACGGTGGCCTCATGACTCACTGCGAAAGCGTAGGGTCCCAACGGGAATTTTGCTTGCTGTCCTAACAGGTCGCACATCACTGATCGCGGTGAACCGAAGATACGGTCGCCAGGGATGCTCAGGATTTCGCCATCGCTCAGTGCATTGTTCATCAGGAACAGGTGCGACATGTCCTCCTTCACGGGAATCATACGGATATTATTCTCTGACAGCAGTCGGTTACGGTTCTCCATCACCGTGGCGGCCTCACCCGAGAAGACCAGCGCATTGTAACGCTTCTCCTTCGCCTTGAAAGCATAGCCCGCAATCTCGTAGTTGCCCACATGACAGCTCAGGATGACGAAACCCTCCTTCTTTCCCGACAGTTCCAAGAAGAGATCGTAGTTCTCGATGTCGAAATCGAAATGTTTCCCTGCATACACGGCAAAGCGGTCGAGGATGATCTGTCCGAACTTACAGTGGTTGAGATAAACGTAACGGAACGCCTTCAGAGGACCATAGCCCATCCGCTGACGAAAGAAATGATACATGGAGATATAGCCACGATGGGCAAACAGCATATAGAAAGGAACCACAAACACCGCCATGCCTGCATAGACAAAACGCAGGTTCAGGTAGCGGAACGACCGTATCAGCGTACGGTGCATCCATGTGGTACCCTCGGTCTTGCCCTCCCACTGACTATGCTCCATATCTCTTGCCTCTTGCTTCTTGCTTCTTGCCTCTTGCTTCTTGCCTCTTGCTTCTACTCCTTGACCTTCTGCTCAATATAGTCACAGAACTGTGTGAGCGTTTTCACCTCGGCCATTTCCTCAGGTTTGATCTTAAAGCCGAACTTCTTCTCCACGATCACGACGATATCCACAAAGTCAAGACTGTCGATTCCCAGGTCATCCTTCAACAATGCCTCAGGGGCAATCTTCTCCTCGTCGATCTCCAGATCATCGATTAAAAACTCTCTTACTTTTTCTTCAATTTCTGTTCTTGTCATAATATGATAATTTTCAATTCTCAATTCTCAATTTTCAATTCCACAATACTATGTCCCTGACCTAAGTTGTCGTGAATGGTCTCCACCTCCAGACCTGCTGCATGAATGAGACGAATCAGGTCGTCAGAATGGAACATCTTACTGTTACCGTTGGCCATGGCCGTAAAATACAGACTGATCTGCGTGAGACAGAACGCAGCTGGTTCATATTTCTGACGGTCCCATAACGTCTCCATGATAAACAGTCGGCTATCTTTGTCCATGATCTGTGCAGCCCGTCTGAGAATACTCACGACCTCATCCTCACTGAAGCAGTCAAGGAACTGACTCATCCAAATGGCATCATAATGCTGATCCACTGGGAACTGATTATTAGGATCAAGCAGATTCATGCCGATACCATGGATGCGCTGAGCACCGGGCAGACCTCTCGTTGCCCGTTTCATCATATCGATCTGCTGTGGCAGGTCGAGGATGGTCACTTCGACCTCCTCATCATGATTCACACAACGCATTGCCCAGCGACCAGTATTTCCTCCCACGTCAAGTAAGGTGCGAGGTTTCTTCGCAAAGACGATCTCCAATGCCTGGTCGAATGAGCTGTCGCTATAGAAATGATCAAAGTTAAACCAGCTGCGCTGCACCTGTGGTTTCAGTTCCGACAGTCCTTCATAGATCGTCGGCCAGTCGCCCAAGGCTTTCAGTCCTGCCGGTCTTCCCTCTTTCAGTGCCTCTTCCAGATGGAAGAAACCCAGGTAGTTCACATCGTGATTGAAATCGATGTTCACTCTTGTAGCAGGATCGTTGAGCAGGAACCAACCCGTCTTGGAGAGCTGATAGCGGTCATCGTCCTTGTTCACCAATACGGTACCGATGGTGAGGGAAGCCTCCAAGAGACACTTGACGGCATATTCCGACAGGCCTGTTTCCTTTGTCACCTCTTCCACGGTCATACCCTTGTCGCTATTGCGCAACATCTCAAGTATGCCGAACTTCACCATGAGGCGCGACACCTGGAAGATCACTGGTCCAAAAGCGATATACTCCGCCAGTCGCTGTGCGTCGCGCGCCGACTGGTGTTCTTTCGTGTAAGCCTTCTCCAAGGCAGGAGCAAGATTCATAAGCAGTTCTATTTGATACTTTTGATGACCAATGCCGAGTTCGTCCCGCCGAAGCCAAAGGAATTACTCAGCACGGTATTTATTTCTGTCTCAATGGTTTGCGTAGCTAAGTTCAAGGGTTCTGAGAACTCGTCAGGGTTCTCAAAGTTGATATTCGGTGCCACAAAATGATGTTGCATCATCAAGATGGAATAAACAGCCTCACTGGCACCTGCCATCCAGCATTCATGTCCTGTCATCGATTTCGTTGAACTAATCAGTGCATGCTTACCATGGAACAGACGGTTGAGTGCTATCGCCTCGAACATATCCCCTTGATGGGTAGAGGTGGCATGTGCATTCACATAATCAATGTCGTCAGTCTCCAATCCAGCATCTTGCAAGGCTCGTGTCATGGCAATCACGCTACCATCATCGCTAGGCTGTGATATACCACCGCCATTGGATGAGAAACCATAGCCGCATACCTCAGCTATGATCGGAGCACCTCTTTTCACAGCACTCTCATAGTCTTCCAGCATCAGTGCTGCCGCTCCTCCGCTCGGAATCAATCCGTCACGGTCACGGTCAAACGGTCGTGAGGCCTTGGTAGGCTCATCCATTCGCTTCGAGAATGCGTTCAACGCATCAAAGGTGGCCATGGAGTAATAATTTGTCTCTTGAGCACCTCCACAAAGTACCCTGTCCTGCAGTCCTTGCTTGATGAGCAGGTAACCCAGTCCGATACTATGACTACCACTGGCACAGGCGGAACTTACAGAGAAGTTCACGCCGCGAAGATGGAAGATGGAACTCAAGTTCATATTCACCGTAGAGTTCATCGACTGGAAGATCAGTCCGCTACCCAGCAGTTGTGAGTCGTGCTTCTCGGCCATGATATTCGCCGCTTCAATCACAGGCTTGGCAGAGGAGTCATTACCAAAAATCACCCCGATCTCGTTTTTCATCATGAACTCCTCGTCGATACCGGCATTCGCAAATGCCTCACGTGCCGCCATAAAGGCATATTCCGCCTCTTCCGATAGCCCAACACGGAGTCTGCGATGCAGCAGTCCTTTCAATACGGGTTTTTCTACGATACCCGTCAAAGCCGACTGATATCCATAAGTGATGCGTTCTTGCTCGATACCGATACCAGAACGTCCTTCATATAACGACGTCTTCACGTCTTCCAGATTCGTTCCCAGACACGACCAGATGCCCATGCCGGTCACTACCACTCTTCTATCCACAATTCTCTATTTTCAATTATCAATTCTACGTATACAGTCCTCCATTCACTTGAATCACCTGTCCTGTAATATAGGCAGCCTCGCTGGATGCAAGGAAAGCCGCGACTGATGCCACTTCCTCTGGTTTACCGAACCGGCCCATAGGAATCAGTTTCTTCAGTTCCTGCTCGTCAAGACCTTCTGTCATATCAGTCGCAATGAATCCCGGAGCAATGGCATTCACGGTTACCTTACGCTGTGCTACCTCTTGTGCCAATGCCTTTGTAGCACCAATCACTGCTGCCTTGGCAGCTGAGTAATTCGTTTGTCCTGGCAGTCCTTTAATACCAGAAAGGGAGGTAATGTTGATAATCCGTCCGTCGCGATGGGTCAGCATATTCTTCAACAATCGACGGGTGATATAGAAAAACCCATTGAGTGTGGTGTCCAAGACACGCTCCCACTCTTCGTTCTGCATGAAAATCATGAGGTTATCCTTGCGAATACCGGCATTGTTCACCAAAACAGAGACATAGTCATCTGGGTGTGCCGTTTCCCATTGTTCAATGGCGGATTCTATCTGCTGCGGGTCGGATACGTCAAAGGGCAACAGTTCTGCCTTTCCTCCAGCCTCTGTAATCTCGTTGACTGTAGCACGTGCTGCCTCTTCGTTACTCTTATAGTTAATTACCACAGGTATTCCTTCGCGTGCTATTCGCAGTGCAATTGCCTTGCCAATGCCACGCGATCCACCTGTTACCATTGCATATTTCATTCCTTTTCTTTATAAATAATGTGCAAAGGTACGGATAAGTGAGCGAAAAACCAAATGTATTTGAGTTTTTCCGAACGAAAGTACCTTAAACGAAGTCAAAGGTACGGATAAGTGAGCGAAAAACCAAATGTATTTGAGTTTTTCCGAGCGAAAGTACCTTAAACTTACACACTCTGGTTACGGAAGCGAATTGTTTGCGTTTCCCAATCCATCTCTTCGATGATAACGATTGACTCCAATTGGTAGCCTTCCTCTCTCAATTCCCTTCCACCCTTCTGCTGACCTTTCTCTACTGCTATACCAATGCCAGCAACTTCTCCACCTGCCTGATGCACCAAGTCGATGAGTGCGTGGACAGCCTGACCATCGGCCAGAAAATCATCAACGATCAACACACGGTCGGTTGCATGCAGGAAAGGTTTCGACACATACACATTGTTCTGTTCTTTATGAGTGAACGAGTAGGCATGTGATACGTACTTGTCATCGGCACTGTTGACCGTCTCACTCTTCTTGGCAAACACCACCGGAACATCATAGAGGTTACCCACCATCGTGGCTATAGCAATACCGCTGGCCTCGATAGTTAACACCTTGTTTACCTCCACATCGCGAAAGCGACTTTTCAGCTCGGTGGCAATCTGACGCATGATCCCGATGTCTATCTGATGATTCAGGAAGTTGTCGATTTTCAGTATGTTACCGGGCTTGACCACTCCATCGCTCAGTATTTTCTCTTCTAAAAAATTCATAATATGATCTCCTTTCCACGACAGAAACGATGTGTGATCTGACGATCATCGCCTACACAGATGAATCGTTCCAATCGTTCCAACAGTGAATACTCATCAGGATGCAACACATCATCGTCGATAACTAATGCATCAAACTCATAGCCAGGTTCGAAACTACCAACCTTTCCAAAGAAACTACCAGCCGACTTGGTAGCAATCCAAAACACTTCCGACAAGGTAAGGAAGGGCTTACTGTGGTCGAATTGGTAGTGCATCTTGCTTACCTGAACGGCATATGTCAACATGCGGAACATATTCAAGTCGTGCCCTCCGCTGATGTCGCTACCGAGTCCTACGCGCAGTCCTTCATCGAGGAAGGTTCGTACAGGAGCCATACCTGAAGACAGATTGAAGTTGGATGTGGGACAGTGGGCAACCATGACATCATTGCGTTTCATCAATTCCAGTTCCTCCCCTGAAATCCAAACGCAATGAGCCATGATGGTAGGAGTCTGTCCGAAGAGTCCGTAGCGGTTATAGGCATCACCATAGCAGGTGCTTTCCTTTTCCAAATCCTTCACCCAAGCAATCTCTGAAGTATTCTCCGACAGATGCGATTGTACTGGCAACTGGTATTTGTTGGCCAACTCACCACAGGCTTTCAGTAGCTCTGGAGTACACGACGGTACGAAACGTGGTGTGATAATTGGTCGTACTAAAGCGTCAGGATGGTTAAACTCGGCTATCAGTCGTTCGTTTCCCTCTACGGCAGCCTCCACATCTTCTGCAAGATTGTCAGGACAGTTGCGGTTCATGGCCACCTTTCCCACCAATGCGCCCATACCGGCCTCTTGATACAATTTCATCAACAGACGGGTACTTTCGGTATGAACAGTACCGAACACGCAACTACGCATGGTTCCGAAGAGCCACTGGGTATGTAGGAAGCGGCGATACATACGCTCGGCATAATGGATATCGGCATACTTAGCCTCCTCTGGGAAAGTGTAGTTCTGCAACCATGGTAGCAATTCCAAATCCATGGCCACACCCTGGTTATGCACCTGAGGCGCGTGCACATGCATGTCATTCATGGCGGGAATGAGCAGACAGTTGCCGAAATCAACCACCTCCACATCTTCATGGTCCAGCGAGGTCATCCCGGTGCCCACCTCTATTACGCGCCCATCTTCACCCACAGTGATATAGCCATTCTCCAAGACCTCGAAATGGCTCTTCTCCTTCGTATAGAGGATATGTGCTTTATATACTTTTTTCATATTGCAAAGATATGAAAATTCTGACAAAATGAGAAGGAAAATGATAATTTTGTTTTATCAAACATGAAGATTATATATGTTGAAAACAAAAAACTGGTACACACCGAAGTATGTACCAGTCAACAACAATTGAGGTATTATATATGGATTCACATCCATTGATCATTAGTTAATCATTACTTTTTTTCCGTTAAAGATATATATTCCTTTTTGTGTCGGTTTCTCACTCAGCTTACGACCATCGAGTGTGTACCATGAATGATCCATTGTCCATTGTCCATTATCTACCGACTGAATGTCTGTGGTGACACCGCTTTTCGGGAACACTGCAGGGGCAGCGCTGTAGTAGATGTTGTTGTACATGGCACCATCATCGAAGATGACGATACCTTTGGCGTAGGCAGCTCCACTCTGTGAACCCATTTCTTCGATTTCGTCTGCACTGTTTACGACACGTGTGTGGACAGCTCCGTGATCCTTATCGATGTCGACACCGAACGTTTCTTTCACTGTTCCATTTCTGTGAGCCTTAGTACCGATAGCCTTAAGGGAGGCATCAGGATAGGTGTAGAAATTGTTGGAGAAGGAAACAGAAGAGATGTTGCTTGTGATATACCTTCCTACGATACCGCCAGTTTTATTCTCTTCACCAGACAACATGTTACCGTAGTAAAGACAGTCCTTAATTCTCACATCGGTGTCGCCGTTGATGTTATCGAATCCCAGGTAAGCAGCAATGCCACCTGTGGGATAGTCATAGCCACGACCTGTATTAGTGATACTGGCTGCACAGGTACAACCTGCAATGGTGATGCGACCTTTTTCCGTGCTACCAACAATTCCGCCTACAAACCCCTCGCCCGAGATCGTGACGTTGTCTGTAACATGACAGTTCTCTACGGTTCCTCCATTGACTATTCTACCTACGATGCCAGCTGCAATACCCTTACTTGTGTTGGTGATGGAGCTGTTATCGAGCGTGAGGTTCTTGATCGTTGCATCACTACCAATTACGGCAAAGAGTGCCTGTCGACCTTCATTTTCAAGTGTAATACCGCTGATGGTGTGACCCTGACCGTCGAAGGTGCCTGCAAAGCATTTCTTATCATTTACGCCGATGGGTGTGTAGTTATTGGTTTCGCCGTTATAAATGATGTCCTTGGCCAGCACGAAAGTCTTACCGGCAAAAGTAGTACCTGTGTTTACCTTATGTGCTAACAGTGCCATTTCACCCTTATAAGTGATCATGTAGGAGTTATCATCAATTTGTATGAAATCCTCTGCCATATGCGTTTCCCAATAGATATCTTCGGAAGTGAGATAGCCACCTTCGCCAACATAGGCATTTGCTGCATTCTGAGTTTCCACTTTTTCAAGATCCACCATTGCACCTGTTTCACCAACAAGGCTTTCACATTTTGTAAAAAGCAATCCGCTACCCAAATATGTTAGTTTCGATGTATCCCAGCCATCACCTACATAGATGGTTTTTAATGCTTTGCAATCCGTAAACATGAATGCCATGGATTCCACCTTCGATGTATTAAAGTAAATAAGATTAAGTTCTTTCAGTTTCTCACAGCCTGCGAACAAAAAATCCATTCTGGTTACCATGCTTGTGTTCAGATACTGAAGTCCTTCTATCTTCTCCAGGTTATTCATGAAGAAAAACCAATCCTCCATATTGGTGGGTCTTGCCTCGGCAAACGACGGTTCGAACACCGCTTTTGTATAACTGCCTCTAAGATCTTCGTCCAGCCATGTCCATTTTTTTAGACTGTTATCTGTGATGTTCCACTGGAACTTACCGGTAGGTGCGGTATCTGAACCTTTGAAGAAAAGGGTGGACCCACTCTTTTCCACGATGTAATACTTATAGGCTGTTGCCCATGTTCCCTGTACGACGGCGATCAGAAGAATGATCAATAATAATACCTTTTTCATTGTTGTAATTGTTTTTTAATTGTTTAATTGTTTCTGATTTCTGATGCAAAATTACAACCGGTTTTTATTCCTTAGAAACTTTTTCGCGTTTTTCTAACAGAGTAGTTACGACAGGGCATAATAATTGCGACAGATTCAAAAACCATGTCTGAATCTGTCGCAAAGAGGATTGAAATGGGTATTCAAGGAACTACCTCACTGCACCTTCTTCTTCCCATTCTCAATCACCACACCATGCGAATTCTCATCGGCAGGTGTTCCATCAATGTGGAAGATGCGGGCTGATTGCTGACGGGCCTGAGCCCTAACTTCACGGACGCCGGTAGTGCCAGTTTTCTCGGCATACTCAGCCTGGGCCTTCTTCATCTGTGTGATGAATGCCTCGTTGCCCTGAAGGGCGCAGAAGCCGATGCTGGCTGCGGTGCGACTTGCATCGACATCGCTCTGCCAGTGAGCACCTACGATAACACGACTGTTACAGTAGTCCCAGCCGCGACTGAAAATCTCACTGGCACGCTGAGGAGCGATCTGTGCCAGAAGCAAGGAGATGCCCCAGCCGCGCAGACTATGTCCTGAGGGATAGCTGCCCTCACCGCGCAGGTCATCCTCCTCGTGCGAAGGCATCGTATCATTAAAGCGCTCAAAGGGGCGCTCACGATGGTAGTATGCCTTGGTCTCCTTGCGCATGGGATCGGTAGTTGCCAAAGCTGTCACCATCAGCTTATAGATCTCGGGAGTACCCATCTCGCTGATCTCCAATCCGAAGGCATCCTTCCACTGCAGGAACACCTTGGTGAGGTCATCCCATTCAGCATCGGCAATAGCCAATTCCAGACGTTCCTCATCCTCTCGTTGCTGCTTGCCCCAACCGTAACGTACTATGTCGTTTGCAAACTCAGGACTATCGAAGGCGGGCGGTGCCGGCATGATTTCAATCAGCTTCGGCATTTGGTCTAACTCGTAATACGGCTGAACGTTATTGTCTTGGGCATTCACATTCATCACAGTCATCATGGCGAATGCGACTATCATTACTATCTTTTTCATTGTTCTTACTGTTCTATTTGTTTTTCCTGATTTCTGATTCAAAATGAAAATATATTTATCGATGCTGTTTGGGGTGGAGCTTCTTGTCGATCTTTAGCTCCGCGCGCAGCTCCTTGACGATAGTCTTGCTGAGATAGGTATGCGCCTTTCCTTTACCATAGGTAAAGACAAACATCAGGCGTTTCCCACCCAGGGGCTTCTTATCTACTACACATGTCGTGATACTTGGTTCGCCGAGGCGGTCGCCGCTGGTCGTTGCTCTACCCTGAAACTCCGTTGTGGCATCCACGTCCTTATCGAACAGGTCGAGTATAGTACCGAGTGTGGCATTGGCCTCATCGTAGGTAGCACCAAGCCAGATGCACGTTTCCTTAATGTTGTCCACCTGCATACCGAGGATTTCATCGGCTCCCAGGAACTTGGACACTCGTTCCAGACTCAAATAGTAACCGAACGACTCGTCATCATCCTTGTAAGTGAAGATTGAGTACTCGCCCTTGTCGGTCTCAGCCTCGGCCACTTCCATTCTTATACCTGCCGGCTGCTTCTGTGCCATCACATTCACTGTAGTCA
>JAGCDO010000036.1 GCA_017651265.1 Prevotella sp.
CCTGAGCCAGGATCAAACTCTACATTGTAAAAATTCTATTGTTTACTGGAAATACTAGATTAACTAGACATACTAGATGAACTAGATAAACCATATTCCAGATCATTATCTGTCTCAGAACGCCAATTCGTATCTATCGAGTACGTCAGTGCCAAACTGACAATGTCATATTGACGGTTCGAATACCCGGAAGCCGATTCTTATAAAAAGAAACGGCAACCGCTTCTCGTACTACTTCTCTGTCTATGTAAGCATTTCAAAGATCTATCAAAAACTCCCGCATCAGATTTTTTAGTGCGAAAGCGGATGCAAAGGTACACAATTTCTGTGAACCTGCAAAATAATCAGCGAACTTTTTTCAGGTTAGGACGAAGAAAGTCGAAATAATTGACAAAAATCAAGAAACCGACAATCTTATCGACAATCTATCCGATATTCCACGAAGAATACACCTTATTATATATATACTACTCGTAGACTTCTTCTATACCATTTAGTCCAAATTCATCTGCCTTAGATGCGCAGGGGTTATACCCTTCAGGAATATCAAATTTCTCCTTAGGATCATATCCAAGCGATCTATCAGCAAACACTTTCTTCATGTAATAGGCCCAGATGGGCAGTGCCATGTTAGCACCCTGTCCCATATTGGTTGAATCGAAATGGATATCACGGTCTTCACCACCAACCCAGCAACCGCTCACCAGTGAAGGTGTAAAGCCCATGAACCAGGCATCGGAGTTACGGTTGGTTGTACCTGTCTTACCACCCATCTCGCAATCAATCTCATACTTGTAGCGCATACGACTACCCGTTCCACCATCGATTACGCCTTTCAGCATCACGAGCATCTTATTGGCACTCTCTTCGCTGATCACCTCATTCACGCGCGGTTGGAACTCAGCCAAGACATTTCCTTCATGGTCCTCAATCTTGGTTACGAAGAGCGGAGCACAATGAATACCATGGTTCGCAAAGGTTGTATAGGCACTTACCATCTCTCCCACGCTCACCTCGTTCGGTCCAAGGCAGAGCACAATACTGGGTTCTATACCTGGTGTATTGATGCCAAACAGATGAAGGATATTCAGGAAGTCCTGAGGATTGATTCTGCTCATCAGGTAGGCAGAGATCCAGTTGTTCGACTGTGCGAGACCCCATTTCAGAGTCACCATCTGACCATAGCGCGCCCTACTACCGTTTCTTGGTGTCCAATTGCCATAGGTACGCTGTACGTTCGGCGCCACATCACAAGGATTCAGTCCGTTCTCCATCGACAAAGCATACAAGTACGGCTTGGTTGTTGATCCCACCTGTCTGCGTCCCATGAATGCCATGTCGTATGTGAAGTGCTCATAGTCGAGTCCACCCACATACGCCTTCACGGCACCGGTATGCGGATCCATGCTAACAAATCCCGACCTGAGGAACTTCTTGATATAGCGTATGGAGTCCATCGGCGACATCACCGTATCCTTCTCGCCAGCATAGGTAAACACCGACATCTCCACAGGCGTGCGGAAATTTTCCCTTATCTCTTCATCCGATGCCCCTGATGCCTTTAATACACGATAGCGTTCGCTCTGAAGCATACTCCTGTTCAGGATTCCCTTCACCTCTTTTGCTGTGAGAGCACTGGAGAAAGGAGCATTCGCCTTTGTCTTGTTCTCTTTGTTGAATGCCGGCTGCAGATACTTCACCACATGCTTATACACAGCCTCCTCGGCATATTTCTGCATTCGCGTATCGATGGTCGTGAAGATCTTCAGTCCGTCGGTATAGATACTATACGTCTCTCCATTCTTCTTCCTGTGCTTATTACACCAGCCGTACAACGGATCATTTTCCCATGCGGCAGAATCGATCATAAACTGGTTGCGGTTCCAGGAAGGATAATTCTTCATATCCGGTTTCTCGGCCATCATATACTGACGTAGGAACTCACGGAAATAAGTAGCCACACCGTCCTTATGATCGGTACGATGGAAGTTCAGGGCAATCGGTTTAATACGTGTGGAATCATAGGCAGCTTGCGAGAGATAACCCTGTTTCACCATCTGTGCCAGAACCACATTACGACGTTCGGTACAACGTTCAGGATATCTCACAGGATTGAAGAACGACGGGTTCTTACACATTCCTATCAGCGTGGCCGACTCTTCCAAAGTCAGCTCTTTCGGTTCCTTATTAAAATAAGTATTCGAGGCCGTCTTGATCCCCACCGCGTTATGCAGGAAATCAAAGTAGTTCAGATACATCGCTACGATTTCCTCTTTTGTGAAGTTACGTTCCAGCTTGATGGCGATCACCCATTCGATGGGTTTCTGGAAGATACGCTCCAGTGTACTCTTCGCCTTCTCCGTATAGAGCTGCTTGGCCAACTGCTGCGTAATCGTACTACCACCACCCGCGCTGGCCTGTCCCATCAGTCCGCGTTTCACGATGGCACGACCGAGTGCGATGAAGTCTATTCCCGAATGCTCATAGAAACGCTCATCCTCAGTAGCTACAAGTGCACGCACCAGATCTGGCGAGAGCTTGTTATAATCAACCATGATACGATTCTCGCGTGATGCATTCCATGTGCCCATCACTTTCCCATCTGCTGAGAATATCTGAGATGCCGAACGACTGATCGGATTCTGCAGATCTTCCATGTCAGGCATATAGCCTACCCAACCGTTCCATATAGCAATAAAGCCTATAATAAGCAGGGCAAACACACTGATCAGTGCGCCCCAAAGGAACTTGATGAATGCTTTTCTCATGACTACATTATAGAATTTTCTGCAAAAATACAATAAATCTTTGAAAATATCCCTCATAAATCGAAAATAATGCGTAACTTAGCGGTCGAATTTGGAAATATAACACGTTACATCGATGGAAAAACGTAATTTTGTAACCATTGCCGATCTCTCCAAGGAGAAAATTCTCTACATGATAGAGATGGCGCAAGAGTTCGAAAAACACCCTAACCGTGAGATTCTCAAGGGTAAGGTTGTGGCCACCCTATTCTTTGAACCCTCCACCCGTACCCGTCTGAGTTTCGAGACAGCCGCCAACCGTCTTGGTGCAAGAGTAATCGGTTTTGCCGATCCCAAGGTTACCAGTGGAACAAAAGGTGAGACATTGAAAGACACCATTCTGATGGTGAGCAATTATGCCGATGTCATTGCCATGCGCCATTTTATTGAAGGAGCAGCCCAGTATGCCAGTGAGATTGCACCGATACCCATCATCAACGCTGGCGACGGTGCCCATCAGCATCCCTCACAGTGCATGCTCGACCTCTACACCATCTACCAGACACAGGGCACACTGGAGAACCTGAACATCTATCTGGTAGGCGACCTCAAATACGGTCGTACGGTGCACTCCCTCATCATGGCCATGCGGCACTTCAACCCCACCTTCCATTTCATTGCCCCCAAGGAGCTGGCCATGCCCAACGAGTATAAGATCTATTGCAAGGAGCACGGCATCAAGTTCCAGGAACACACAGCCTTCAACGAGAAGGTGATTGCCGATGCCGACATCATCTATATGACCCGTGTGCAGAAAGAGCGTTTCTCCGACCTGATGGAGTATGAGCGCGTGAAGAACGTCTATATCCTCCGTGCCGACATGCTTGGAAGCACCAAGTCGAACATGAAGATCCTCCATCCCCTACCCCGTGTCAATGAGATTGCCTACGATGTTGACGACAACCCCCACGCCTACTATATCCAGCAGGCTCAGAACGGTTTGTACGCCCGCGAGGCCATTATCTGCGATGTGTTAGGCATCACCTTGGAAGAAGTTAAGAACGATAAAACGATCATACGATGAACAAGAAAGAACGTCTGGTAGCCGCCATTGAGCACGGCACCGTCATTGACCATATCCCCGCAAGCAAGACCTATCAGGTGGCTAGTCTGTTAGGACTGTTCGACATGGACACCCCTGTCACCATCGGTATCAACTACCCTTCCCAGAAGGTGGGAAACAAAGGTATCATCAAAGTAAGCAACAAGTTCTTCACCGACGATGAGATCTCCCGTCTATCGGTGGTTGCCCCGAAGGTCATTCTCAACATCATCCGCGACTACGAGGTGGTGGAGAAGAAAACCGTGGAGACACCCAACGAGATCAAGGGTATCGTGAAATGCAACAATCCCAAGTGCATCACTAACAATGAACCCATGGACACCGTGTTCCATGTCATCGATAAGGAGCAGGGCGTTTTGAAATGCCACTACTGCGACAAAGAGCAGGACATTAACAAAGTGGAACTCGTATAAATACAAAATAAGGTGGAGCTCATTTGAGTTCCACCTTATTGTATATGAGCATATCTGACCATTACAAGGCCACCTGCAGCATCACGAAGGAGTACGGTGCGATGTCGAGTGTCATCTTCTTCTGTGCCTTGATGGTCTCACTCTTCGGTTCAATCGGCTGCTGATCGAAGTTGTTCTCATCATTAGGCTGTCCGCTGAGAACAGTCTTCGTCATCACCTTCTTCATACTCTTGAAACGTCTCAGGTCGATGTTGGCCTTCTTGGCTGTTTCCCCTGCATTACAGATCTTCACGAACAGCTGACGAGTCTTGGTGTTGAGCACCACCGACTGTCCGTACGGAGAATTCTCCACAGGCTGTACCACACCAACCTCATCACCATCGAATGTCACGCAGTCGCCATAGTAGTACTGACCGCTGCTCTGTCCGAAGAACTGCTGTACATAGTAGCTACATGTAAGGAACGGACGGTCGTTATCGAAGTAGATCAGGTCGGGATTCCAGTTCGTGGCATTCTTCCTTGCGAAGAGCGGTGCATAGCTGGTCATGGCCACCACATCACCGTTGCGCTCTACATGCAACAGGTACAGACCCTCGGCCAGTGCATCAATCAGTTTCTTGTCCTTGGCAGCATACTCACCCAGATACACCTTTGTCTTACGGTCGCGAGGATACTTGTCATACTGGCGTGTATTCAGGAAATAGTTACGTGGCTCATAGTAATGCTCGTCGAGGATAGGCATTCCCAGCTCGTCGGCCAGCTTCCATCCAGCCTCGAAGTCGCGGTTACCAGGATGAGAACCCGGTCCGGCAGTACCCACGATAACAATCTCCGGATGCGCCTTTGTCACCCGTTCGTAGATATACTTGAAGCGTTCGATGAACTCAGGAGATATACGCTCCTCGTTACCCAGTCCGAGGTACTTCAGTCCGAAGGGTTTCGGATGACCGGCCTCAGCACGGATGCGTCCCCATTTCGTGTTCACATCACCGTTGGCCCACTCAATCAAGTCGAGTGCCTCGTTCACCCACTCATCCATCTCACTCATCGGCACCACATCCTGCGCCTGGTCTCTCATGCCCCAGCCGCCGTTCGTACCCTGACAGCTCACGCCACAAGGCAGAATAGGCAGCGGCTCCATACCGAGGTCCTCACAGAACTGGAAATACTCATAGTAACCCAGTCCCATACTCTGATGATAGCCCCAGGTGTTTCTCAAGCCTTTGCGCTGCTCCTTCGGTCCTACGGTAGTCTTCCAGCGATAGGTATCCCAGAATCCTTCGCCACCACCATGTACCACACAGCCACCGGGGAAGCGCATGAACTTCGGATGAAGATCGGCCAGTGCCTGCGCCAGATCCTTACGCAGACCATGTCCTTTGTAGGTATCCTGCGGCATCAGCGACACCATGTCAACATCCAGATCACCTGCATTCAGCACGAGAATCTGCAGCACTGCGTTCTTACTTTCTGCAGCACTGGTGAGCTCATATTCGTACTTCTTCCATGAAGTAGAATTCACGGTAAACGTTGTATCTGCCAATATCTTGGGATCAGCAGGTCTGAATCCCATCTGACGAGGCTGCTCTACCAGGGCAACGCGCACCTGCTTGCCATCTCCGAAGTTTCTGAAGAAAGCCGAGAAGTTATATTTCGCACCTTCCTTCAACGAGAAGCCGTCGAAACCATCGTTCTGGATTCCAAAGCCTTTCCATCCACGATAGTCGTAATACTCCTTTGCACGCTCCGTATGGAGTCGCATATAAGTGGGATTGTTCGGATGGATACCATTATCCATGCGCGGTTCCATGTACCCTAGAGAGTGTCCAGGACGAAGTGCACGCCAAGCAGTACCAGGTCCCCAGCCGTCACGGTCGGACGGCGCATACTCGAACGAGCCGTTCTGCACCAGTTCGGCATACAGACCGCCATCGGCGGCACTACTGATATCTTCGAAGAAGATACCGATTAATTCATCACTGATGACCTTTCCTCCAGGAGGAGCGGTCATTGCCTTCTGGGCAAAGGCACCCATTGTTGCTGTCGCGAAGACAGTCAAAGCAATTAGTCTTTTCATACTTCTTTTATGTTAATTAGTTTGATATCTTCATCCTTTTATTTAACGCCTTCCACGGTGTAACCCGCTTTCCGCAGCAAGTTCAGAACACCCTTCTCACCGGGCAGATGACCAGCACCCACGGCAAAGAGTGTAGGCTTCTGTGCCATGATAGCAGGCATCTTCGTCAGCCAGTCGGCATTACGGTCATCAATGAGCGCAGCCTCCTCTTCAGGGGTAGAGTCACAACTGTTGTGTATCTTCGTATCCAATGCCTCCTTGATAGCATCGAGATTCTGTGCAAAATAAGCCTTCACAACACGGTCGGTCATCTCATCCATAAAGGCGGAATTATCCACTAAGCACATCAGCTGTTCCTTCTGTCGCTCCAGAGATGTTCCCTGGTAGAGCGTCTTAATCTGGAAGGCAATCGTCTCCAGTCCGCCAATGCCCTTTCCCTGAGCAACTGCCTCCTTTTGGAAATAGCTGTCTATACCGTTCTGCACATCTATCCTGCCGGTCCTCTTCATATAGTTAATTAAGGACAGTGTCGTAGTCAGAGCCACAGGTGTCATCTTTCCCATCTGCTGAGAGAGTAACGGGTTTGTCAGATCCATGCCGAGCACCTCTTTCATGTAGGCATTCAGACGACTCATCTCATCGGCTGTGAACAGTTTCTCAAGTGTCATCCCTTCGGGCAGCATCAACGCCTGCTGCAGAACAGCCAAGCTATCGGCACCAAGCATTTCTTCCATCACCAGCTCACCATAGGTCTGCTGACAGTCGGCCATGGCCTTCCGCATACCAGGAATGGAGTCAGCGAACGAGGCAGGAGCCAGATGGTAGGTACCTACAATGTAAGAGGGAGATGATAATCCCTTACCCGAAATTTTGTACAATAACTGTGCTGATGCGCTCATCGTTACGATGGTCAGCGCAAAAATAATAAACAATCTTTTCATTCTTCTATTTTTGATAACTGGATGCAAAGATACAAATAAGCGAGCGAAAAGCCAAATTTATTTGAGTTTTTCCGAGCGAGAGTATCTTCGGCGAAGCCAAAGTACGATTAAGTGAGCAGAATGCAAAAGAAATACGAGTTTTTCTTTTGCATTCTCGAACGAAAGTATCTTCGGCGAAGCCAAAGTACGAATAAGCGAGCGAAAAGCCAAATTTTAATCACTCTTTCCATACCCTCGCTCATTCTTTTCCATAGGATATAGCGAACGATATTTCATAATCTACTGATTTGCAGTAGATTTTGCTTTTACCTTGTTTGCATCTTTTCCATAGGTAACTGATACAACATTCAGAATAATATCGTATCTTTGCAATCGAGAAGTAATGAAAAAACGATGTCAATGTATAAAAGAGCATTGTACATATTTATAATAGGCCTGCTGATGATGTCTTGCAGTCAGCAGTCAGATCCCCAGACGGCAGCACGTTGTCTGGAGGAAGCTGAAGCAGCTTTGGCCAACGATAGCATCTATCAGGGTGAGACTTTGCTTCGAAAGGCCATACAATTGTCAGAGGCGTCTGAGGATTGGCACACCCATTATATTGCATATCAACGATTGGCGGAAGCATTATCGCAGAGTAATCCAGAGGAAGCATTGAAACTGATGAAGAAAGCCCTGTCCGTGTATGAGCAGCATCCCGACAATGAGCGGAATTATGTCATGTTGCTTGATTATGCTGGTACATACGCGGCACAGGTGGCTTTCAACGCAGAGAGCTCTTTCGACGAAGCGCTCGGTTTCATCAACCGTGCTTACGATATCGCAGAGAAACAACAGATGAAGGATATGATGTGCCAGACACTCACCAGTCGTGCGAACATTGTCTGGGCCCAGGAAGACTATCGTCAGGCACTCGACCTTGCCCATCGTGCTGAATCTGTAGCGACAACCAATCTGAAACCTGGCACACAACAAGTGCTGGCCCGCTGTTATCTCAGTCTGAACATGCTCGATTCTGCAGAAACAGTGTATCGGCAGATTGATCCAGGTAGTGATGTTCATCTGGCCTATATCGTACAAAGCAACCTTGCCAAGATTGCGCTCCGACGGATGGGTGCAACACAGGTAGAGGATAGCGTGGATGAAGCCTTCTTACAGATAGAGGACTTCTATTACAAGGCGCTTGACCAGAAAGACCAGTACTATCAGGAGACGTTACGTCAGGAAATGGAGAACCAGCAACTGGATTACCGCTCAAAGATGTATGGTCGTACGCTCCTTATTACTATTATAGCATCGCTCATTGTCATCTTAGCGATGATACTGGCTGTTCGGTATAGAATGCGGGCACAACGTCGGGAACGTGAATTAGAGCAATCGAAACTGGAAAACGAGCTACTCCTGCAGGAACAGGAGAAACGTCAGCTTCAGCAGGAGGCCGCACATCAAAAGGCTCAACTGCATCAGGCCAACGAAGTGGTAGCATTCCTGCAAAACCACATCCTCGAACGTACCGCTGTGATCCAGAAACTTAACCAAAGCGGTGATTCGCTCATCACCCTCAGTCCTCATGAATGGAGTGAGATTGAGCGTACGCTCAATGCTATTGATAATAACCGCTTTGCTCATATACGTGAGCAGTATCCCGAAATGCAGGAAGACGATATCCGTCTGTGTATCCTCACCCGACTCGGCATCAGTAACCGTACCATCGGTAACATCTACTGCATCACCATCTCTGCTGTCCAGCATCGCAAGCTGAAGCTGAAGAAAGATGTGTTCGGAGAGAGCAATCCAGATATCACGCTGGAACAGATACTTACTAGTTAATAGTTCTTCGCATAGCGAAGCGGCAAAGCCGAGCGTAGAGATAATAGACAATAGTTAGAGAAAACAAAATAAAGACAGATATGAAACGAACATTATTATTTCTGGCATGTGTGCTGGCATCTTTGACCATGTCGGCCCAAGATGGTTTGACCGTTGGGGATATACAGAACAGTGGCTGCCTTTCAAGGACGAGAGGGGAAAATGAACCATTACCCACGATTATACTGACAAAGGAGGGAAGTTTTTTGTCTGTGCAGTTGCTCAACTATGAAAGTAACTGCGCTACGTCCGACTTCAACGTGACACCTACTGTGAGCGGAGGCAGCGACGGTGTACCCTATTCTGTGAACATCAATGTGGTTCCCTATCTTCCCGGAGATGAGGCCATGGACTGTATTTGTCCTTATTATGTGTCGTTTACGGTGCGCGATGTGGAGGCCAACTCTTTCTATTTGTCGTGCTGGTGGTATGAAGGGGAGGTCACTCTAGAGGAAGGAAAGCCATTAGTGTTGGAGGACATTTGGGAAGAAGTTACCATAGACGGCATGAAATACACGCTACGTAAGGCCATGGGCAGGGCTATGCTAGTAGATGGAAGCACTCAAAAGGGTGAGGTGCGCATACCTTCGGAACTTAGTTATGAAGGTAAGGATTACACCGTGACAAGCATTGGTGAATCGGCTTTCACTGAGAACATGAATTTGACCAAGGTCTTCATCCCACGAACCATTATGAACACGGACCTTAGCTATAATGTCGGCTTTTACTCCGACCCATTCTACGGATGCACGGCCCTGCAATCGATAGAGGTAGAGGATGGCAACCCTGCAGTTTGCTCTGTCGATGGTGTGTTGTTCAACAAGGAGAAGACCAAGCTCCTAAGTTATCCTGCCGGTGCTACACAAACATCTTATACAGTGCCAGAGAGCGTAACCTGGATAGAGCCGCTTGCTTTTTCTTATAGCCAGCATCTTAGGGTAGTCACGCTTACCGACTATGTTACGGAGCTGGGCTATAGCGCTTTTTACGAATGCAAAAGCTTGGAAGAGGTGAGATTGCCATCAGGGCTTAAGACCTTAGCAAACTACCTGTTTGGGAATTGTCAGCGCCTGAAGTCGGTAACGATACCTCAGGGCGTCACTTATCTCGGTTTGAAGGCATTTTATTGTTGTACAAGCCTTACTTCTGTGACTATGCCAGAAAGCATCACATCGACAGATTATTCAGTTTTTGAGGGGTGTACGTCGTTAGAAAGTGTGACCCTGTCACCTAATTTGAGCAAGATATAATATAATATGTTTGCTAACTGTTCCAGCCTGAAAAAACTCCTTATTCCAAATAGCGTCACCATGGTCGGATCAGAGGCCTTCAAAAATTGTTCAGCATTAAAATCACTCGATCTTCCTAAAAGCATCAATCGTTTAGGATACTCAGTCTTTGCTGGATGTAAGCTGAACAGCCTCTACATCAGAGGAGTCATTGATTCTCATTGGATGAGTTCTAGCATATTCACAGATATGGATACGCAAACTGAGCTCTATGTGCTGTCATCGGAAATGGAAAAGTTTCAGGCCATCTATAAAGGCCCAATATATCCATTGCCGCAGATGTCTAATGATGTAATGATCAACGAGACGACATTTCCAGATGAGATCTTCCGTAAATGGGTGCTTAGTCAAGAATATGGAGCTGATGGCATTTTGACAAACGAGGAACTTGATCATGTGACTTCTATCGATATTAGTCGATTAGGAATACAATACCTGATGGGTATTGAGTACTTCACCGCTTTGAAAGAGTTGAATTGTATGACAAATAATCTTTCGATGCTCAACTTGTCAAATAACATTGCTTTGGAAAAGTTATTGTGCGATGGCAATGAACTGATGTCACTCAATTTATTGAAGAACAAAGAATTAAAATATCTGAACTGCGTTGCTAACAATTTGACATCAATTGACGTATCGGGGTGTACCGAACTGGATACACTTGCCTGTTCCGGCAACCAGTTAACAATACTTGATGTGTCAAAGAACACAAAACTAATTTGTTTGGAATGTTACAGCAACCAATTAAAGTCACTTGATTTATCGAAGAATACAGCACTGAGAAGAGTCCATTGCAACAAGAATCAGTTGACAACTCTTGATGTATCGAAGAATACGGCACTGACATTGTTAGTATGTTCCAACAACCTGCTGACAACGCTTGATGTAACGAAGAACTCTGCATTGACAAATTTAACTTGTATGGATAACAAACTTACAACACTTTATGTGTCAGACAATAAATCTTTGAAAGAGTTATCTTGCTTTAACAATCAGTTGACCTCACTTGATGTATCTGGATGTTCTGCGCTAAAAACATTGGGCTGCAGAAACAATCAACTTGCCACACTCAATTTGTCTGGATGTTCCGCTCTGGATTATGTCGATTGTCACTCCAACCAACTTGAAACGCTTGATTTGTCGGAAAATACCGCGCTGACAACGTTATTCTGCTTTCAAAACAAGATTAAGGGCATAGGAATGGATGCACTTGTGGAAAGTCTGCCAACTGTGAGTGAAGGAAGTCTGAATGTCATGTACGTTAACAATGAGCAGAATGTGATGACAACCACGCAAGTAGCTGCAGCAAAAGCCAAGGGCTGGACACCTTATATTTGGGAATACTCTATTTCTGAGGAATATGCAGGTACCGAGGCACCTGAGATGGCCTACCGCCCAATGATTGAAGACGATAAGGTATGGAAGGTGGGAAGCGCAATTGGCATTTCGGATGATATTGTGAAAATGGTTGACTACTATTACTTCGATGGCGATACCATCATCAACGGAAAGACCTGCAAGCAGATGATGTTCCAGCGGTATGTTAGTCCAGATTATCTGGATTATGATCAGTCAAAACAACCATCCCTGGACTATGTGGGAGCATGGTACGAAGAAGATAAGAAAGTCTACTTATATTACAAAGGGCAACAGTCTATGAGGATGATGTACGACTTCTCTCTCGATGCCAATACAAGCCTGCTGATTAATAATGATCTCTATTTGGTAGGCACCAGACAGACTGAAGGCTTAGAAGGCTTTAAGGGAATCTATAGAGATGTTATGTTTTGTGCAAATGAAGACCAAAACACCCACATCACCTTCTGGTTGGAAGGTGTCGGAGGTATTATGGGACCGGGTGTAAATGCATTTAATCCGATATTAGTAGATCCACAGCCGCAGTTCCTGATGTCATGTACCGTTGGCGATGAAGTCATCTACCTCAACGACGAATATGAGGATGGGGCTACCCCAATGGACGCGGAAGCCAAGAAACACCGTTTCGACTTCACCCACACGATCAAGACAAAGCCTAAGGCAAGAACCAGGGAAGACAATGCTGAGACGTTGTATGGTGAATACAATAACCTGTTGTTAGGTATCAATCTGAACCCGCTCGACGATACCTATCTGGTGCGCATTACGAACGAATCAGACCAAGTAGTCTATGAGAAGACCATCAACGCTGGCAGCATCGTAGGTCTCAACATCGACATCTCTGCCTTCGCAAAAGGTCGATACACCGTAACCATGGAGAACAGTAGCGAGGTCTTCACCGGGGAATTCGAAACAATAACAACCGGAATAAAAGAATTGAAGAATTCAAGAATTGAAAAATTGAAGTCTATCTACAATCTTCAGGGTCAGCGACTCAATCGCTTGCAGAAGGGATTGAATATCGTTAATGGAAGAAAGGTTTTTGTGAAGTGATATAAATAATGACAGATATGAAACGGACATTATTATTTATAGCTTTCGTGCTGACATCATTAACCATGTCGGCTCAAGGGGATTTGACCGTTGGGGACATTCAGAACAGTGGCTGCCTTAATAAGACGCAGGAAGAAAAGATACCTACAATAGTATTGACGAAAGAAGGCAGTGTCTTGTCAGTACAATTGCTCAATTACGAAAGCTACACGGCAACGACAGACTTCAACGTAACATCCAGCATAAGCAACGATGACCCCTGTTCAGTAACTATCAGCGTAACTCCTGTCATACCCGAAGGTGCACAAGTGGAATGGGAATGGGTTTGCCTATTCAACGTGTCGTTTACGATACATGACTTTGAACTTAACAGATTCTATTTGGACTGTTGGTGGTGTAAAGGACTGATAGAATTAAAAGATGGGGAGCCGATGATGCTGGAAAAGAAGGTTGAGGATGTCACCATCGACGGTATCAGTTTCAGTTTGCTAAAAGCCTTGCATAAAGCTATGTTGGTTGATTGGACAACGACAGAAGAGGATTTGCACATTCCTTCGAAAGTAAACTATGAAAACGAGGATTATACCGTAACGTGTATCAGTAAGGATGCTTTCTGGAATGCAAATCAAGCAACCAAAATAACGGTTCCAAAGACTGTCAGGAGTATGAATCTTTTCTCTGACAATGCCATTTATGCCAATCCTTTCCGTGAATGCAAGTCCTTAAAATGGATAGAAGTTGAAGATGGATGCCCTTTGTTCAGCTCTATTGACGGGGTGCTCTTCGCAGAAAACAAGACAATGCTTTTAGGCTACCCTATTGCATCAACAAGAACAACCTACACTGTGCCAAAAGGTGTAACCAAAATACGAAGCGGTGCATTTCACCACAATAAGTATTTGCGGAAGTTGATGATACGAGAAGAAGTAACCGACTTAGGTTGGCATTTATTTAGTGACACTCAAAGTCTGGAAGAATTGTATATCAGAGGAATTATTGATCCTTCATGCATGAGTGATTTGTTTGGTGGCATGGATACGAAGGTTGCCGTTTATGTGCAGCAGTCGGAAGTGGAGAAGTATAAGGCCGTCTATAAAGGACCAGTTTCTCCATTGCCATGGGCTCAAGATGATTCCGACTACCTCCCCTTTGTGGAATTGGGCAAGCAGTGGCATGTAACCAACACTGATTCCTACCCTTACAATAGATTGTATTGTTTTTCGATGCATAAAGAAGTGGAGCGCAATGGCAAAACATACGTCCATACATGTTATGCTGATGATGAGCAGGACAATCACTATCATGAACTATTACGTGAGGAAAACAAACGGGTGTATAAGTACAACGAGTGGGAAGAAAAGGAATACTTAGTGTATGATTTCTCTCTCAAAGAGGGCGATACCTTCACTTACGAACTGATGACCCATTATCCGGTGGAATGGAAGGTTCTGAAGCAGGGATGGTTGGAGGACGGTCCCGACATCGTATCGTCTTGTACCAGCAATCCTGATGGCACATTGGATATCAAGTATCGAAAACTACGCACTTGGACCGTTGGGCCCAAAAACGAAGAATCAGGTGAATACAATGAGATGGCGACATGGGTTGAATGTGTCGGAGCCCTTAAAGGCATGTTCGCTCAATATAGCACTGGGGGGTCTTATCGTTTGGCATATGTAGAAAGAGCAGAGGAGATGGGAGCCTATTGGGAGAATAATATCTATCTGCCATTCTCATTCTATTATGATAACTACCTATTCGAGGGCACACGAGTTCATGGCTGCAACCTACCCACAGGTAAAGCAGAATTATCGGAGGACAGCAATCATCAGCTTACCTATGAATTAGAAGGTGACCGCCTCCATGTCTACGGAAAAGTGTTAACCCATGGCGGGCCTAACAACTATGCCTACTTCTTTGAAGAAACAACTGACGATAATTCAGTACGCAAGCTCCATTTCAATATAATAGAAATCGAGCCATTACCTGACCCGAAACCCGGCAGTGATGGTATGCTTCTTCATGCTACCGACTTTTATGTTCCAGGGTTCGATCCCAATCTGAATTACTACGTGATAGATAATCGTGGCGTGGAACATCCTGTCATCAACAAGACACCACAGATGGCTTATCGTCCATTCGTCGAAGACGACAAGGTGTGGGCTGTAAAGGTCTTTGATGACGGAATGCCAACAAGACAGTGGATTGATTACTATTATTTCGATGGTGATACTATCGTAAATGGACTGAATGCCAAACGAATGCTGGTTGCTTCAGAGCAGGATACAAGTGGGAAATATGTTGGTGCATGGTATGAACAAGACAAGAAAGTTTATTTTGCATACGATCAACAACAACAATTCGAATTGCTCTACGACTTTACACTATCCACTGGTGACACCACATACGAGGACGAATATATGATGTATGTTGTGAATAAGATGTCTGGAGGCATCCCTGGCTTCAAAGGTACGTATTATGTTTTCCTGCATAATGGTGATGTAATGAATCGTTGGCTCGAAGGCGTTGGCAGTGAATCCTATCCATACATTAATACTATGATTGGACTTGTTGGACGTACAGGTGTGCTCCTTGTTTGTAAAGTCGGTGATGAAATCATCTATTACAACAGTGAAGAGGAAGATCCATACAGCATGGGAGCCAAGAAGCACCGCTTCGATTTCACCCATACCATCAAGACAAAGCCCAAGGCACCGAGTAAGAGAGAGAAGAGTGATGCTCGCATCAACTCTTCAGAGCGTGAGGTGGCTCGACCGAAGGTCAAAACACGGGGTGAGGAAGAAGAGCAATCGTTGTATGGCGAATACAATAACCTGTTGTTAGGTATCAATCTCGAGCCACTCGATGAGGCTTATCTAGTGCGCATTACAAACGAATCAGGACAGGTAGTCTATGAGAAGGACGTCAACGCCGGCAGCATCGTAGGTCTCAACATCGACATCTCTGCCTTCGCAAAAGGTCGATACACTGTAACCATGGAGAACAGTAGTGAGGTCTTCACTGGCGAATTCGAAACAATAACGACAGGAATACAAGAATTGATCAATGAGAAAGAAACAAAGAACTTCAATTCTTCAACTCTTCAATTCTTCAATTCTATTTATAACCTTCAAGGACAGCGACTCAACACCTTGCAGAAAGGATTGAACATCGTTAACGGACGAAAGGTTTTAGTAAAGTGATATAAATAATGACAGATATGAGACGTACATTATTATTTATCTTGGCTTTCTTGCCAATGCTGGCGAGTGCAGATGCCATAGAGATTGATGGCATCTGCTATAACTTAGACAGCGAGGCAAAGACAGCCGAAGTGACAAGCAGACCCAACCAATATAAGGGTGATGTCGCCATTCCTGAATCCGTCACCTACGATGTCGTTGTTTACAGCGTGACTTCCATCGGTGATGGTGCTTTCCGATGGTGTAGCGGTCTGACTTCGGTTACCATCCCAAACAGCGTGACCTTCATCGGCCAATGGGCTTTCTATAATTGCAGCGGCCTGACTTCCATCACCATTCCTAGCAGTGTTACCTCTATCGGCGAGTTGGCTTTCTCTGGATGCAGCGGCCTAACTTCGGTTACCATCCCCAATAGTGTGAAAACGATCGGGGAATCTGCTTTCAATGGTTGCGAAAATCTATCATCCGTCACCATTGCAAACGGTGTAACCTCTATCGGTGATTGGGCTTTCTCTGAATGCAGCAGCCTGACATCCGTCACCATCCCCAGTAGCGTGACTGCCATCGCAGAGGGCGCATTCCAAGGATGCAGTGGCTTACAATCTATTGTTATTGATAAAGGAAACACTGTTTATGATTCTCGTGAAGATTGCAATGCCATTATTAAGACAAGTGATAATGAGTTGATATCGGGATGTACGAATAGTACTATCCCCAATAGCGTGACGAAAATCGGCCAGTCGGCTTTCAAGAATTGCAAAGGGCTGCGCTCTGTCAGAATCCCCAATAGCGTGGTCTCCGTCGGTCAGTTTGCTTTCCAAGGCTGTAGCGGTATGACTTCGATTACCATACCCAACAGCGTGACTTCCATCGGCAGTTATGCTTTCCGATGGTGTAGCGGCCTGACTTCGATTACCATTCCCGACGGCGTGTCCTCCATTGACGAATTTGTTTTCTATGAATGCAGTGGCCTGACTTCGGTTACCATCCCTAATAGTGTGACCACCATCGGCGATCAAGCTTTCAGTGGGTGTATTTAGAGATACCTAAACTACCATGAATAACGAAAACTAATCAAACTTAAACCACTGTATTCCAGTTACTTTTGGATTTTAATACTTCAGAAGCTGTTTTTGGTCGCTTCGGAAATTCCCTATAAATTTGCAACGTATTTCTACCGCAGGGAATTTACGGGGCTTTATTTTTGCCACATCGTGAACGAAGTTGACAAGGGTTTCTGACAGGTTACGAAAGTTGACAGATTCCAACTCCGATTTTGAGAAACGGAACATCGTGGCGAAAGGCGACAAGGGATGTCGAAGGTTTACCTGTGATGACTTGCGGAGAGGTACAACAAAAGAAATGTTGAACCCATAATAATTGCAAGCATGACAAAGACCAGAAAATGTGCCCATTGCGGCAAGGTGTTCGCCACGAACAGCGGAATGCAGAAGTATTGCTCCGAGGAATGTGCCACGGCAGCAAAGG
>JAGCDO010000037.1 GCA_017651265.1 Prevotella sp.
AAATGAGGAAGCCCCTGCAGCGACGAATCACTGACAGGGGCCAAATGAAAGGAGGAGTGGTACCACCAGGAATCGAACCGGGGACACACGGATTTTCAGTCCGTTGCTCTACCAACTGAGCTATGGCACCATTGGTTTTGATTAGCGGGTGCAAAGGTACAATATTTTCTTGAATGGAAAAAACTTTTCCATGAAAACTTCCCTCATTTAACGTTTAGTAACAAACGCCAGCGCCGCTCATCCCTCATCTTTCAAAGGGTTCCACCCTTGTGCAGTGATTGCAAATTCCTGACCGTCACGGCTCACCAGCATGGTGCCGAGTTCCTTGCGGGTGATGTGACCGATGAGTTTCACATCTTCCATGGCCTCGATCTTCTCATGGTCGCCAATGGGCACGGTGAAGAGCAGCTCATAGTCCTCACCGCCGTTCATGGCGCAGGTGGTGACATTCATGTTCAGCTCCTCGGCCATCACGGCTGTCTGGTAGTCGATAGGTATATTCTTCTCGTAGATGCGGCAGCCTGTGCCCGACTGCTTGCAGATGTGCAGCAGCTCGCTGGAAAGACCGTCGCTGATGTCCATCATGGCCGTAGGACGGATATTGGCCTCGCGCAGCTGCTTGATGATATCCCCACGTGCCTCAGGCTTCAGCTGTCGTTGCAGCAGATACTCCTTTCCTGAGAAGTCGGGCTGAAAATCCTTGGTGAGTGCCCACTGTTTCTGGAACATCTCCCTTTTCTGCTCATAGGTACCATCGGCCTTGGCCGCCTTTATTTTCTGGTTGAGCTCGTCGATCTGCTGGTAATAAACGGTCTTTTCGCGCTCCAGCAGCTGGAGTCCCATATAGGCCGCACCGAGGTCGCCACTGACACAGATCAGATCGGTGTCCTGGGCGCCGCTGCGATACACGATATCCTCCTTGCGCGCCTCGCCGATACAGGTGATGCTGATGGCCATGCCCGTGAGCGACGACGTGGTGTCGCCTCCCACAATGTCAACATTCCATTTGTCGCACGCCATCCGCAGTCCGCTGTAGAACTGCTCCATGTCCTCCACAGAGAACCGTTTACTGAGTGCGAGGCTGACCGTCATCTGGCGGGGTATTCCGTTCATGGCGAAGATATCAGAGATGTTCACCATGGCCGACTTATACCCTAAGTGCTGGAGGTCGATATAGGTAAGGTCGAAGTGCACGCCCTCCATGAGCATGTCGGTGGTTACCAGTACCTCCGAATCGGGATAGTGCATCACAGCACAGTCGTCGCCCACTCCTTTCAAAGTGGAGGCGTTTTGGGGTTTGATTCCTTCGGTGAGTCGGTCGATAAGACCGAACTCGCCGATTTTAGCTATATCCATGTCTTGATTATTTCTATTGTTATGCCCTGTTGATCATCTCGCGCATGATCTCGGTCATGAGCGGCTGGGCCTTGTTGGCAGCTTCCTGCACCTCCTCATGACTCACGGCTACTGGCACATCGAAGCCACCGAGGTCGGTGATGACCGACACACCGAAGGTCTTGATGCCGCAATGATGGGCCACGATGACCTCAGGAACGGTACTCATGCCTACTGCATCACCACCCAGCGTGCGGTACATCCTGTATTCGGCCGGCGTCTCAAAGGTTGGTCCTTGTACGCCTACATACACACCATGCACCACCTGGATGCCCTTCTCCTGAGCAATCTTGTCGGCCTCGGCAATCAAAGCAAGGTCGTACGGCTCGTGCATATCAGGGAATCGCGGACCGGTGGGGAAGTTCTTCCCGCGCAGCGGATGCTCGGGGAAGAAATTGATATGGTCGGTGATGATCATCAAATCGCCAATCTTAAACGAAGGATTCATGCCACCCGAGGCGTTGCTCACGAAGAGGGTCTTGATGCCCAGCTCGTACATCACGCGGATGGGGAAGGTGACCTCCTTCATGGAGTAGCCTTCGTAGAAGTGGAAACGGCCCTGCATGGCCATGATATCCTTGTTGCCGAGCTTACCGAAGATGAGTTTCCCGGAATGGCCCTCTACCGTTGATACAGGGAAGTTGGGAATCTCTGAATAAGGAAACTCATACGTATCAGTTATTTCTGAAGCTAATTGTCCGAGGCCCGTTCCCAGAATGATCGCGGTTGTTGGACTTGTGCTCATCCTTTGCTTTAGCCAGGATGCTGTTTCTTGAATTTTTTCGTACATAGCCAATGATCTTTTCGTTAAACTCTTCTTGTTGATTCAGCAAGAACTCCACCTCGATGGGGAGCATGTAGATATGCTGTCTTACCTCATCGGAAAGTCCTTCCACCCCAAACAGTCGCGCATTGTCTTTCTCGGTGGTGATCACCATCTTGGGTTCAGGCATAGCGGCGAAGGTTTCGTTGATGAGCTCGATATCCTTCTTCTTGAAACGATGATGATCGGGATAGGTGAGCGGCGTGATGTTCTTGGTGTAAGGCTCCAGGTCGATCATCATCTGCTTGGGTGAGGCGATACCTGTAAGCAGCAGGATATTCATATCCGACTGGATGTCGCTCAGCGGTCGGTCATCACCGTAATACAGCGGTTTCAGCTTGTTGTATTTCAGTGTGGTGAAGAACAGCTTCTGATAAGGGTAGAGGTTCATGGCCCTGGTGAGCACGCGGAACTCCATAGGCTTGAGGTCGCGCGGACATTTCGTGATGATCACGATGTCGGCCCGGTTCTTACCCTGCTTGGGCTCGCGCAGCATACCCGCAGGCAACAGCTTGTCGTAGATAATCAGACGGTGGTAGTCAACCAGCAGGATATTGATGCCCGGCTTGACGTAACGGTGCTGGAAAGCATCATCCAGCAGAACCACATCAGTGTCCTTGGTCTCCTCGTCGCCAGTAAGACGGTCGATACCATGACAACGGTTCCTGTCAACGGCGATATGGATATCAGGATACTTCTTCTTCATCTGGTAAGGCTCATCACCAATCATACGCGACGTGGAGTCCTTGTCGGCCAGCACATAGCCCGAGCTCTTGCGCTTGTAGCCCCTGCTGAGTACTGCCACTTTCGTCTTGTCTTGAAGCAGACGAACCAGATACTCTACGTGTGGTGTCTTTCCAGAGCCGCCCACTGTGATGTTCCCCACCGAGATGATGGGAGTTTTGAAGGAACGGCTTTTCAGCACGCCCATCTCGAACAGCTGGTTGCGGAATCTTACACCGATACCGTAGAGCCAGCTGACGGGCAGCAGCCATTCGCGTATCTTGATGAAATCACCTTCCATGGTTAACGGATATTCAGATAGAACGGTAATCTTGCCTGGATGGCATTCTGATTGTTGATATTCTTAAGCAGCACGAACGGCTCGTAGAAATCTCCCAAGGTGGCACGCATCTGTGCATCGAGGTAGTTGCCGCCAGTGTCTGACATGCTGTCCATGATCTGGTCGAAGAAGTCTGCCTCGCCAGGATAGGAAGAGGTGAAGTATTTGTCGAGCTTGGCCAGTTCGGCTGCTTTCTTCACTGCATCATCGATATTACCCAGCTGGTCAACCAACTTGATGCCCAGGGCATCCTTGCCCAGCCATACATGACCTTGTGCTATCTCTTCGATGGCCTCTGTGCTCTGCTTTCTTCCATCGGCCACACGCTGACGGAACAGCTTATAGCCACGGTCGATATAGGCATTGAGATAAGCCATCTCTTCCTCGTTGAACGGACGCGCCAAGGTGCCGAAGCCAGCGTTCTTGTTGGTCTTCACCTCGTCGAACTTCACACCCAGCTTCTGCGTAAGCAGTCCGCTGAAATCGGGGAACATACCAAAGATACCGATGCTACCCGTGATGGTGGTGGGCTCAGCGACAATCCAGTTGGCAGGACAGCTGATATAATAGCCACCAGAGGCAGCCATGCCACCCATGGATACTACGACGGGTTTCTTGGCCTTCAGGTTCATCATAGCATGCCAGATCTGCTCAGAAGCATAGGCAGAACCACCACCGCTGTTGACACGCAGTACGACGGCCTTCACCTTATCGTCGGAAGCCAGTTCCTCAAGGTCCTTGCTCACTTCCTTACCCACAATCAGATGGTCGGTTGAACCCAAGGAACCCGTTCCTCGGTCATCTACAATACTACCATAGGCATAATAGACGGCAATCTTATCGCCCTTGCGGTTCTCTTTCACGTTCTGCATCTGCTCCACATTGATCTGGTTGATATCCTTGTCCTCGTCAATGCCCAGCAGTTTCTTCACTTCACCTTTCACTTCCTCACTATAGAGCAGCTTGTCAACCAGCTTGTTCTTGACGTAATCCTGCTGGTCGGCCAGCATCACCATACCGTCGGCAAGGGTGTTCAGGGTTTCCTTACTGATCTTACGACTGGCGGAGACATCATTCAGCATGGTGTCCCAGATACCGGTGATATACGCCGTGATCTGCTCGCGGTTGGGCTCGCTCATGTGGTCGGAGGTATAGGTCTCGGGAGCACTCTTGTATGCGCCCACCTTGGCCAGCTGCACTTTCACGCCGAACTTCTCCAGCAGGTCCTTCAGGTAGTAGGGCTGAGAAGCCAAGCCGTGCCAATCCACCATACCCTGCGGGTTGAGCCAGATCTTATCAGCCACACTGGCCACGTAATAAGAGCTCTGCGAATACTGGTCGGCATAAGCCACAATCCACTTACCGCTTTTCTTGAAATCGACGAGCGCATCGCGCAGCTCCTGTGTGGAGGCAGGGATTCCGCTGAACATGCCACCTTCTATATAGATACCCTTTACATTGTCATTCTCCTTAGCTTTCTTGATGGCGTTGAGGGTCTCCTCAAGACCGATGGTCTGACCCACCACGCCGGAGAGTTGACTCATGATATTGTCTTCAGCCCGCTCTTCCAGCGAACCATCCATTTTCAATACCAACACACTATTGTCCTTCACCTTAGTTGTGGCATCGGATGAGGCTACCATACCTACGATACTCATCACACCAAAGAAGCCGATCAACAGCAAAAACACCAAGATGCCCACCACTGTGGCGAGCACGTTCAAAAAGAAATTTTTCATATACAGTTTTATGACAACTTGTTAAACATCGTGATTGTAAAACAAAAAAGGCATAGCCAATTCTTTGCAAAGATAGACAAAAAAGTTGATAACAGTCATCTATGAGCCGTTATTTTTCAAAAAAAAGCCCAAATAGCGCCTTCTTTCGCCATTTTTTTGTATTTTTGCCCTATCATGAAACAGGCAATTGTGTTGGGAGCCTCATCTGGCATGGGGCGAAAAGTGAGTGAGATGCTACTGAAAGAAGGGTGGCATGTGGGTGTTGCGGCACGAAGAATGGATGCGTTGAACGAACTGGCAGAAGACTTCCCCGACAGGGTGGAGGTGATGCAGATTGACGTGATGGCGGAAGAGGCGCCGCAGCGACTACTGGAACTCATCGAAAAGATGGGGGGTATCGACCTGTATTTCCATGCTTCGGGAATCGGGAAGCAGAACATGCTGCTGGATGAGGAGGTGGAACAGAAGACGGTGATGACCAATGCCCTGGGATTCACGCGGATGGTGGATACCGTCTTTACGTATATGGCCGACCATCAGGGCGGTCATATTGCGGTGATCTCTTCGATTGCAGGAACCAAAGGATTGGGTGCCGCCCCGTCGTACAGCGCCACCAAGGCTTTTCAGAACGTGTACATCCAGTCGTTAGAGCAACAGGCTAACATGCGGAAACTACCCATTCGCTTTACGGATATCCGACCCGGTTTCGTGGATACGCCGCTGTTGGGCGACGGGAAGAAATATCCTTTGCTGATGGATGCAGACAAGGTGTCACGGGAAATCCTACAGGCCATCAAGCAGCAACGCCATGTGCGGGTTATCGACTGGCGTTACCGTCTGCTGGTTCCTTTCTGGCGAATGATTCCCAACTGGTTGTGGCGAAGACTACCTATTAGAAATTGAAGCCACCCCTCGCCCCTCCATGAGGAGGGGAACTGTGGAGTGTTATATACGCATGGTGAGGGAGATGCGGTTTCTCCTTCTGTCTATTTCCACCACCTTTACCTTCACATGCTGATGCAGGTGAACAACATCGTTAGGATCTTTCACGAACTTGTTGGCTAACTGAGAGATATGCACCAGTCCGTCTTGATGTACACCAATGTCCACAAAGGCGCCGAAGTTAGTGATGTTCGTCACAATACCGGGTAAAATCATCCCTTCCTCCAGGTCATCTACCTCTTTCACATTCGGGTCGAACTCGAAGACCTCCACCTGCTCTCTGGGGTCCCTTCCGGGTTTCTCCAGCTCTTTCATGATATCCGTCAGCGTGGGAATTCCCACCTCGTCGGTCACATACTGATGGATATCGATGGCCTCCCTTCTGTTTTTCTCCTCAATGAGCTGTTTGACGGTGCAATGCTGATCCTTAGCCATCTGTTCCACCAGGTGATAGCGTTCAGGATGCACAGCCGAGTTATCAAGTGGGTTCTCAGCCCCAGGAATGCGGAGGAAGCCGGCACACTGCTCAAAAGCCGCCGGTCCTAAGCGAGGCACCTTCTTGAGTTGGGAACGGGAGGTGAAGGCACCGTTGTCACTGCGGTAGTCAACAATGTTCTTGGCCAACGTAGGACCTAATCCGCTGACGTAGGTAAGGAGGTGATGACTGGCGGTATTCAGGTTCACACCCACGAGGTTCACACAGCTCTCTACGGTCTGGTCAAGACTCCTCTTCAGCTTCCCTTGGTCCACATCATGCTGATACTGTCCTACACCAATGCTCTTCGGGTCGATCTTCACCAGTTCGGCCAAGGGATCCATCAATCTACGACCGATGCTTACTGCCCCACGCACCGTTACATCCTCATCGGGGAACTCCTCGCGGGCGGTCTTGGAAGCGGAATAGACAGAGGCACCGTCTTCGCTCACGACGAATACTTGTGGAGTGGTGTTCGTGGAGGGAGAAGTGTGGAGGGAGGAGATGACATCCTGCATGAACTCCTTGGTTTCACGACTGGCTGTACCATTACCAATGGCAATGGCCTCGATATGGTAGTCTTTCAACATCTGAAGCACGTGCATGGTGGCTTGCATACGGTGGTTGACAGGCGGGTGGGGGAAGATGGCCTCGTGGTGCAGCAGGTTACCCTGTGCATCGAGACATACCACCTTACAGCCTGTGCGGAAGCCGGGATCTACACCCATCACCCTTTTCTGTCCTAACGGCGCATCCATCAGCAGTTGTCTTAGGTTAGACGTGAATACCTGGATGGCCTCATCATCAGCTTGTTCCTTACTCAAGGCAGCAAACTCAGTCTCAATACTTGGTTCCAGCAGACGCTTGTAGCCGTCTTCCACAGCCTCGCCTACCAGACGCTGACATTTGCCGTAGCCACGAACATAGTTCCGTTGCAACCGTTCGATACAGAAATCATCGTCGGTGGTGATACTCACTCTCAGGATACCTTCGCTCTCACCGCGTCGCATAGCTAATAGTCGGTGCGAAGAACACCTTTTGAGCGGCTCGTGCCAATCGAAATAGTCGGAATACTTCGCTGCTTCTTCCGTTTCCTTCTTCGCCTTCACCACCTTACTGGTAATGAGAGCATTGCGACGAAACGACTGACGTACGATGTTACGACTACGTTCGTCTTCACTCACCATCTCGGCGATAATATCCTGTGCACCCTTGAGGGCAGCATCTGCATCAGCTACTTCACCTTTCACGAACCGTTGGGCAGCCTGCTTGGGATTAGGTTCTCGCTGCATGAGCAGAAGGGTGGCCAGCGGCTCCAGTCCTTGTTCCTTTGCCACAGAAGCCCTTGTCCTGCGCTTAGGACGGAAAGGAAGGTAGATATCTTCCAGTTCCGTAGCGTCCCAGCAGTCGTCAATGCGTTTCTGCAGCTCGGCGGTCATCTTCTCCTGTTCGGTAATGGTCTTGACGATGGTTTCCTTCCGCTTGACCAGCTCTTTCAGCTTTTCGTTCATATCGGCAATGCGGGTGATCTGAACCTCGTCGAGTCCTCCTGTGCGTTCCTTTCTATATCTTGAGATGAAAGGGATGGTACAGCCGTCGTCCAGCAGTGCTAACGTATTGTCAACGCCTTTTTCAGGAAGTCCTAATACTTGTGCTATTCTCTTGGTGAATGGATTCATGTCATAGGTATTTTTGTTTCCGACGACAAAGATAATGTGTTTTGTCCAAACAACCAAACGATGTTGACAAAAACAGAGAGGGCGACCCGCTTTGTGGTCACCCCCTCCTTCTTATGCTATCCCTAATAAACTTGAATGTATATCATTTTGCAAACGCTCCCTTGGCAGCGGTCTTCAACTTGCTGTCACCAGCTGCGCGGGTCTGCGGCTTGGCATAGTAATAATAATCGTAGTCGTACCAGTAAGGATCCCAGTCGAAGTTGTTGATGGCATGCAGGCGGAAGGAGATGTCTGATGCCGTTCCATCATCGAAGTATCCCTCGAAGTAGTTGCTACTCAGCGTGTAGTCGTAGATATATACAGGGTCGTAATAGGTATCCGCATAACGGATGGTGATGGTGCCGCCATATACACTCCAGTCGAACTCGCAGTAGTAGTAGCTTCCGTACGGATCGTCGAGATCGTAGTCCACCTCATAACCAGTACCTGATGTGTAGCCTTCGCCATTGAACTGCATCACGGTGCGGTAGTGGTTTCCGGTGAGACCCCAACGGTCGTGGTAGTACTGACGAATAGTTCCCTGCCATGTCTTTCCGTAGAAAGTACCGCCGCTCAGGTTATCGGCGATATACTCATCCTCGCAAGAGGTGAAAGTAAATGCCATCGCTGCGATGAGCATCAGGGTGATGATAGAAGTAAACTTTTTCATAATCGTATGGTTTTAAATGGTTCAACTTATTATCTTTTCTCGCTGCAAAGATAGTCCAAGAATCGGTCTCTTGAAAAGGAATATCCATAAATCGAGGTGGGAAAAACCCTAAAGTTAGGAGGGGATTTCCTATGCGGTAAGTTTTTTTCACTATATCCTTTTGCGGGAATGGTGGAAAATGATTACTTTTGCACGATTTATTGAGAATGAAAGATGATATCAGTTGAAGGTCTGACCGTGGAATTCAGTGTGGTGCCGCTTTTTTCCGGCGCCAGTTTCGTCGTGAACGACCGTGACCGCATTGCCTTGGTGGGTAAGAACGGGGCGGGCAAATCGACGTTGCTGAAGATTCTGTGTGGGAAACAGCGTCCCACATCGGGCGTTGTGTCTGTGCCGAACGATACCACCATCGGTTATCTGCCGCAGGTGATGATCCTGCAGGATGATACCACGGTGAGGGAAGAGGCGCGGAAGGCCTTTGCGGGGATGCTACAGCTGAAGGAGCGTCTCGACAGGATGAACAATGAGCTGGCAGTCCGCACCGACTATGAATCTGACGAATATATGTCGTTGGTGGAGCGCTATACCGAAGAGCATGAGCGTTACCTGATGATGGGAGCAGAGAACTACGAGGCGGAGATTGAGCGTACACTGATGGGTTTGGGTTTTACCCGTGCTGATCTGGAGCGCCCCACGAATGAGTTCTCTGGCGGCTGGCGCATGCGTGTCGAACTGGCGAAGATCCTGTTGCAGAAGCCTGATGTGCTCTTGCTCGACGAGCCCACGAACCATCTTGACATTGAGAGTATCCAGTGGCTGGAGCAGTTCCTGATACAATCGGCCAAGGCTGTTGTACTGGTCAGTCACGACCGTGCCTTTATCAATAATGTAACGAACCGTACGCTGGAGATCTCCTGCGGGAAGATCATCGACTATCAGGTAAAGTACGACGAATATGTACAGCTCAGGAAGGAACGCCGCGAGCAACAGATACGTGCCTACGAGAACCAGCAGAAGGAGATAGCCGAGATGAAGGCTTTCATTGAGCGTTTCCGTTACAAACCCACGAAAGCGGTGCAGGTGCAGCAGAAGATCAAGCAGCTGGAGAAGATCGTACCTATAGAGATTGATGAGGTTGACCGCAGTGCCATGCGACTGAAGTTCCCGCCTTGCTTGCGCAGTGGTGATTATCCTGTGATCTGTGAGGAGGTGGGGAAGAGCTACGGGGAACACACCGTGTTCACAGACGTGAGCTTCACCATCAAACGAGGGGAGAAAGTGGCCTTCGTGGGTAAGAACGGTGAGGGTAAGTCCACGCTGGTGAAATGTATCATGGGCGAGATTCCTTTTACGGGTAATCTGAAGATCGGTCATAACATACAGATTGGCTATTTCGCCCAGAACCAGGCACAGCTGTTGGATGAGTCATTGTCGGTCTTTGATACAATCGATCGTGTAGCGAAAGGAGATATCCGACTGAGGATCAATGATATACTCGGTGCCTTTATGTTCGGTGGAGAGAATGCCGATAAGAAGGTGAAGGTGTTGAGCGGTGGTGAAAGGAGTCGTCTGGCAATGATCCGACTGCTACTCGAACCGGTGAACCTGCTGATTCTCGATGAGCCCACCAACCACCTCGACATGCAGTCGAAGGATGTGCTGAAGGAAGCCATCAAGGCGTTCGACGGTACGGTGATTGTGGTGAGTCACGACCGTGAGTTCCTCGACGGACTGGTAACGAAGGTTTATGAGTTCGGTGGCGGAATGGTCAAAGAGCATCTCGGTGGTATCTACGACTTCCTCCGCCGTAAGCAGATAGCATCGTTGGATGAATTATCAGTACGAAGTAATAGTGCTGAATCACAGAGCAATTCTCCTTCCTCCTTCGTCCTTCCTCCTTCCTCGAATACTTCCACAAGCACAACTCCGGATGTCTCATCCAAACTCGCCTATCTGGAGCGCAAGGAGCAGCAGAAGAAGGTGAAGCGGGTGGAGAAGAGTATCAAGGAGCAGGAGGAGAAGATCATGAAGCTGGAAGACCGCATCAAAGAGCTGGATGCGATTCTCTGTACGCCTGAGGGTGCATCGGACATGACCGTCGTTACGGAATACACCAGTATCAAGAAACTCATTGATCAGGAAACCGAGCGCTGGGAACACCTCTGCGAGGAACTCGATCAGCTTTCCCAATAACCCATTAGGCCTATTAAGCCTATAATGCCCATTAAGCCCATATCACTCAAAAAAACAATACAACAATGAAAATCAGAACAATGATGAGCATCATGCTTATCGCCTCCGCCACCATGGGCGTTGAGGCACAGCAACTGAAGTCAGGTATCGACATCACCAATCTCAACCAGACGGTGAAGCCAGGAAATGACTTCTATCAGTATGCGTGCGGCGGCTGGATGAAGAAGAATCCGCTGCCTGCTGCTTATTCACGCTTCGGTAGCTTCGATCAGCTGCAGGAGGATAACAACAAACGAATCAATACGATTCTGAAAGACCTGACCAGCGGAAAGAAGAAGTATCAGAAAGGCTCCGTGGAGCAGAAACTGGGCGACTTCTACAAGCTCGCCATGGACCAGAAGCGTCGTAACCGCGAGGGCATTGCTCCTGTACTGCCTTACCTCAAGGAATTGGAGCAGGCTGCAACGAAAGATGACCTGTTTGCTGTTCAGCAGCGACTGCTGCAGTATGGCGACCAGGAGTTCATGCGTTTCGGATTCGGTGCCGACGAGAAAGACAGTAAGAACAATATCCTGAATGTGAGTCAGGGTGGTATCGCCTTGGGACAGAAGGAGTATTATCTGGACACCGACTCGATTACTACCAGCATCCGCGATGCTTACCGTTCGCATATCTACCGTATGTTCCGTCTCTTCGGCTATGATGAGGTGCGTGCCAAGGAGAAGATGGATCAGGTGATGAGGGTGGAAACCGCGTTGGCAAAGGTTAGTAAGAGCAGAACGGAACTGCGCGATGTAGAGGCAAACTACAACAAGATGACCATGCAGGAGTTCCAGCGTAACTATCCGCACCTGCGTCTGGCACAGCAGATGGAAACACTGGGTGTGAAGGCCGACGACTATCGTGAGCTGGTGGTTGGACAGCCTGATTTCCTTGCCGGCGCTGAGCAACTGGTGAAGAGTATGTCGGCTGGTGAGTACCGTGCTTATATGCAGTGGGGCGTGATCCTGGGTGCTTCCAGCTATCTCTCTGAGGAGATTGCTGCTGCAAACTTCGATTTCTTCGGTAAGACACTGCGTGGACGTCAGGAGGACTATCCGCTTTGGAAGCGTGCCACCCAGCAGGTGGAAAGTCAGATGGGTGAGGCCCTGGGTAAGATCTACTGCGAGCGTTACTTCCCCGCAACCTCCAAGCAGCGCATGGAGCAGCTGGTGAAGAACCTGCAGGTTGCCCTTGGTGAGCGCATTGAGGCTCAGACTTGGATGAGCGCAGAGACCAAACGTGCTGCTCTCGACAAGCTGGGTACGTTCTATGTGAAGATTGGTTATCCGAACAAGTGGAAGGACCTGAGCGGAATGGATATCGATCCGAAGAAGACTTACTTTGAGAACGTGATGGAGTGCAACCGTTTCTGGACAGCTAAGGAGATTGAGGAGAAGGCTGGTAAGCCGGTGGATAATGATGAGTGGTATATGACTCCTCAAACCGTGAATGCTTACTATAACCCTACCACCAACGAAATCTGCTTCCCCGCAGGAATCCTTCAGCCCCCGTTCTTTGATCCTACTGCTGATGATGCCTTTAACTATGGTGCCATCGGTGTGGTTATCGGTCATGAGATGACTCACGGCTTCGACGACCAGGGTCGCCATTATGATAAGGTGGGTAATATGACCGACTGGTGGACTGAGGCTGACGCCAAGGGCTTTGAGGAGCGTACTGGTCGTTATGCCGACTTCTTCTCAAACATCAAGGTGCTGCCCGACCTGAATGCTAACGGTAAGCTCACACTGGGTGAGAACCTCGCCGACCATGGCGGTCTGCAGGTGGCTTGGTATGCTTATAAGAACGCAACCAAGAATGGCGGTCTGCCTACCATCGACGGACTGACTGCCGACCAGCGTTTCTTCCTGGCTTATGCCGGCGTTTGGGGACAGAACATTACAGAGAAGGAAATTCGCAACCGTACCAAGAGCGATCCTCACTCACTGGGTGAGTGGCGCGTAAACGGTGCGCTGCCACATATCGATATGTGGTACGATGCCTTCGGCATCAAGCAGGGTGACAAGATGTTCATCCCGAAGAGCGAACGACTGGAACTGTGGTAATAAGCTCAAGTAGTAAGTGATAAGTAAGAAGTGACAAGTATGATTACCTTCAGGTCCAATCTCTAGGGCCAATACACGAAGGTAATCATACTTGTCACTTCTCTCTTGTTACATATCACTTAATTACAACCTTTTCCCCATTGACAATCCATGGCAGTCACGGCTATCATGATTACTTTAATCCTACTCATTATAACTATGAATTAAGCATTATGAATAATGTATTAAATTACCTCACCTCTGCCTCGTAGCTCACGTTCAGATGAGCACCATTAGGTGTAACGCTCAGATTCTTTACAACAGGTGTTGCAGGCACCTTGCTCCAGCCGTTACCACCACGGATACCGATTTCAGAACCATCGGTAGCAATCCAGGTCTCGGGTTGCTTTAATTCAAAGGTACGAGTAGCAGAATAGGTCATGTCGGATTCATCATCAAAGATGTCACCCAATACCACATGATATGAGTTCTCTAAAACGTAAGAGGATGAATTACTAGTACATATACAGTTCTTGAATTTTGATCCTACTGGTGCCCCATCATAGTTAGCATACATAACGAAGATGGAGTTGGTAAAAAGGACCGGAACGTTGCATTGGTAAAAAGGATTTGATTCATCAGCCTTTCCACAAATGCAATGGTCGAACTTGATTGTACTGTTTGTATTCCAAAAATAATTGAATGTTCCTCCACAATAACAATTGGAGAAGAATAGCTCTGAAGCATACGATGAATTATAACCACCTTGCATACCATTTGTTAATATACACTGATCGAACATCATATTGGTAATTGACGTGCACGTAGTGGCTACCCTTGGCAAATATAATTTCACCAAACGCGCCCCGTCGATAGAGGAGCCACGGAACACCAGTCTTTTATCTATAGTACTATTTGTTAGTTCTAGGTAAAGTCCTTCGAGATGTATATTAGACAGGCTGCCATTATTCTCTCCTATATACCATGAGCTACCAATAATCTTGGTAACACCCGTTCCTGTTGTCTCGTTGGATTCGAAGCCTGCGCCATAAATGGCGATAGACTTAGTAATGTCGCAGGCATTGAACGATCCTTCGCTGAGTGTGATGACATCTCCATCAGATGCGGCTTCATGTGCAGCAGCAAGACCGCCATTTCCCTTAAAAACACTCACATTATTGCCACTTTGCAACACTGCTATGGGAACATCACTCTGTGCCTTGGCGACTACTAAGCAGCAAAGGGCAATCATTGTTAATACTATTCTTTTCATATTCATTTCAAATATCATTTATATAATATCATTCTCACTTAATCACAATCTTTCCATTGACAATATACAGTCCCTTAACGGGTTTGTTGATCTTCCGTCCTTGTAAGTCGTAATACACATACTTGCGGGAATCCGCCTCAACATCGTCAACGCCCGTCGTAATCATCGAAGGATCATAGATAAACGGCTCGGTATAAACCTGACTCCATGCACCTTTCGAGTCGCCTACCATCCATGTCAGCACGTGCTCACCTGCTTCCACTGAACTCAGGTCAACAGTTATGATATCATCAGCAGACGACAACATGCCCGACACTACCTCGCTTTCATCAATCCAGTACATGTAATGCGAAACGGCGAGTCCGTTCTCCATGAAAGCATCAGCAGGAACTAGGAAGTACTTTGTCATTGTACTGCTCCACACTCCTGCATCATTCTTCACTCGCATGGTGAAGGCATGCAGTCCTTGGTTCAGACCGCTCATTTCAACCGTTGCCACCGACTCGCCCAACGTTTTGCTGTTTGCCACATCGTTATCGAACCAATACTCGCAGGCAGCCACCGTAGTGGTGGTGGGTGTTGGCTTCACCACGAAATATTTGGTCATCGGACAGCTCCAAAAGCCCTTAGAGTCCTTCACTCGAATGGTAAAGGAATGCAAACCTTGAGATAGGGCTGATATATCTACGGCTGTCGTAACAGCATCAAGTGTCTGGAGCGTACTGACATCGTTATCGAACCAATACTCACGCTCTACGATGCTCTTCTCATCCTCCGCCAATACTGTCATGCTGATCATGGCAACCACTGCCATCAAGAGAATCCTTATCTTATCCATATAACTTTTAACTATGAATTATTAACTATGAACTATCTCACCTCCGCCTCGTAAGTAACACTCAGGTTCGTTCCGTCAGGCGTAACGCTCAGGTTCTTCACCACAGGGGTGCTGGGCACCTTGCTCCAACCGTGGCCACCATGGATGCCAATCTCCGTGTTGTCAGTACCAATCCATGAAGAGGAAAGCTCTGATTTCAGAACGTAGGTACGATCGGAGGAATAGGTTCCATCTTCACCATCTTCAAATATTCCATCTTTTCCCATCTGAAAGCAGTTGTCATAGTTAACTATGTTAGGTTCTTGCGAGATACAGTTACTAATCATGGTTCCAGAAGGCCATAAATGATAGCTATCTGATTGACTCTTTGAGGAATTTGAATAAATGTAAATAGAATTCCTAAGTGTCAATATTGTGTTGTGTGAACCCTGTAATGGACTATAATTTAAACCACCAGGATAATTGTAATAGGCATTGAAGATACAATGGTCTAACACGATGGAACAGCCGGTATTAGAATAAAACCTGAAAGCTCCAAGATTCATGATACAATTGCTGAAAAACATATCAGCGATAACACTTTCGTATGCAGTATTGTCATTCCCACGATTCATCATACCCATAAAAACACACTGGTCGAAACTGGTGTTTGAATTGGTACTCTGAACGAGCATTGATTTCAATTTGGTTTTGACAACGCGTAAATTCTCTAACGGTCCTGTGATTTTTATTCCGCCAACCTTAAACTCTCCATCTAGATAGAAACCTTCGAGATGGACGTTTGACAATGTCGTATTATCAGTTCTTCCTACAGTCAGGTCACCAGAGATCGTTGTCAGCAGTGTACTGCTGGCATTGTCCGTCTCGAAACCTGCTCCGTAAATGGAAACGGGTTTAGTGATGGCGGCAGCCGTGAAGGTGCCCTGACTAAGGGTAATCACATCTCCTCCTTCTTCATCTGCTGCTGCAAGTGCACTGGCAAGCGCACTCGGTCCTTTGAACACACTCACATTATTACCATGTTGCAAGGTGGCGATGGCCACATCGTTTTGGGCTTTGACTGCCATAGCGCAGCAAAGCACCATCAGGGAAATAATCACTCTTTTTGCTTTCATTTTCTTCTTCGTTCATTTTGTTATACTTAATTTGCTACAAAATTAAGGGAAAAGAAGAATGACAGTACTTACAATTCGTACGAATCTTACTTACAATTCGTACAAATCAGTTAACTGCCTTGGCTTTCCATTCATTGGGCGTCATACCCGTAACGGACTTGAAGGTGCGGAAGAAGGAGGTTTCGTTGGCGAAGCCAGATGCCAACCATATCTCTGGAATCTTCTTGTCGGTTTCCTTCATCAGCTTCTGGGCATACGCCACACGGTAGGTATTGATGAACTGCATGAATGTGCAGTTTCTTTGGTTGTTGATGCAGTTGGAGACGTAGGTGCGGTTCGTATGCAACATGGCAGCCACATCGGTAATCTTCAGGTTACTGTTCAGGAATGGCTGCTCATTCTCCATCAGTTCACAGATGCGGTTCAAAAGTATGGTATCTTCAAGGGTTTCACCCTCGTTCGGTGTTCCCCTCCCTTCAAGGGTTTTACCTTCGCTCAGCGTTCCCCTCCCTTCAAGGGGAGGGGCCAGGGGTGGGGTCTGATACTTCCGATACAGCCATGCAGCAACAACCACCAGTGCCAAAGCCAATACAAGCCACCACCAACTCATCTTCTTACTACTTATAAGCGCATCTTTTCCGTTTACAAGTAGCAGATAGACCGCCTTTGACGGTGTGAAATTATTGTTCCGTTGCGGTAGTACACCACCCGTCAGAACGATGTTCCCATCGTTAGTGATGGTAAAGGAGCCCATTCCCACTTCTGGTAACGGGTCGGTATGATAGAGTGTCAGCTTACAGGGCTTTTGGTCATACTCCATACAGAGCAGATAAAGACGGGTGCTGTCATTCTTCCTTTGGAGATAGTCATCATCAAACCCTGCAAGATAAGCCCGTTTCGCTTCTCTGTCGGTCATCACCATCCCATAGTAATGAATCCCTCCCCACGGACCTTTCATGGGAACAGCTGTAGTCGTAGGCAGGAGTGAGAATACCGTATCGCACGCTTCTATGATGGCCACCTGACCGCTATTGTTCACAACGGGTAACAAATAGGTGTAGATAGGTTTCGTTTCATCACTGATGAGGCAGTTTGTGAGGGGAGCTTGGATATCGTCTTTCAACAGATGCCAGGTCTCGAAAAGCGGCTCGTGAAACGACTTCCCGTAAAGACGGTCAATCAAGGTCTCATCAATCGTTTCCCCTTTTGATCCCGTATTACCTATAACCAACACATCGTGGTTGGATGTTTGGAGCAGATAAGGCGAACAGCGAGGTATTGTAACTTCTCTGACCAATGAGAAACTGTCCTTACCGTTAAACACTTCAATACCGTCATCATGATACCAGTTACCAGCAATCACCACTCGTCCGCTGTCTATCTCCAAAGCAGTAGCCCTGGTTCTTTTCAGGGCTAAACAGCCAAAGCCCTCGAAGGAGTGGGTGGGTGGATCGTACATCTCCACCTCATGACTCTGTCCGATGCCGAGGTTCTTCTCATGACCGCCGCCAATGAGTACCTTTCCCGATTGAAGGGGAAGGGCGAAACCATCATCATGATGATACACCATCTGCATCTGCTGCCATTTACTGCCGCTGAAATACTCGGCTGTGGATAGAGAGACAAAGCCGTTGGTATGACCGCCTACTACTGTGAGTTCCCCATTGGCAAACAGGACTGTATGACCGGTTCGGGCGGTATTCATGTCGGACAGGCGCTTCACATCTATCCTTTCGGTGCGACAGGCTGTTCCATTGCTATTGGACACAACGGTAGCTTGGGCTGACACAGAAACAGGGATGAGCATACTGTATAGCCAAACTAGTATAGACGGTATGTGCTTGGGGTGTGACATGCGTTGAATTTTCGACAAAGATAATCATTTTTTACCGACTCCAAAGAATAATAGGTAGGAAAATGAACGATTCTAAGTATTTTTATTTGCTTTTGTTCTCTCTTATTCGTACCTTTGACTCCGTCGAAGGTACTCACGTTCGGAAATGAAAAGAAAAACGAGTTTTCCTTTTGCATTTCTCTCACTTATTCGTACCTTTGCACTCAAATTGCAAAGGTAGAGAGAATTATGCCATTAAGAATACCAGATCTGTTACCTGCGATAGATATTCTGAAACAGGAGAATATCTTCGTGATGGATGATACCAGGGCGCATACCCAGGATATCCGTCCGCTGAAGATTGCCATTCTGAACCTGATGCCGCTGAAGATTACGACAGAGACCGATCTGATCCGTCTGCTGTCGAACACTCCTCTGCAGCTGGACATCACGTTCATGAAACTGAAGAGTCATACCCCGAAGAACACCCCCATCGAGCACATGATGTTGTTCTACAAGGATTTCGACGAGCTCCGCAACAAGAAGTTCGACGGGATGATTATTACGGGAGCTCCTGTGGAACAGTTTGATTTCAAGGAGGTGACCTATTGGGACGAGGTGTCAGGAATCTTTGAATGGGCAAAGACGCATGTAACCAGTACGTTCTATATCTGCTGGGCAGCACAGGCAGGACTCTTCTACCACTATGGCATACAGAAATATCCTTTGCAGAAGAAGATGTTCGGCATCTTCGAACAGCATATTCTCTATCCCCGCATGCCGATTTTCCGTGGCTTCGATGATGTGTTCTTCATGCCTCATAGTCGTCATACTGAGCTTCACCGCGAAGATATCCTTGCCAACGATCAGCTCACACTGCTGGTTGAGGGCAAAGAGAGCGGCGTGAGTATCGTGATGGCCCGGGATGGTCGTGAGTTCTTCATCACAGGACATCTGGAATATGCGCCTGATACGCTCGACAACGAGTATCGTCGTGATATGGGGAAACGGGATGATGTGGAGATGCCTAAGAATTACTACCGCGATGATGATCCGGACAAAGGACCCGTGGTGCGCTGGCGAGCCCATGCGAACCTCCTGTTCTCCAACTGGATCAACTACTACGTTTACCAGACCACTCCGTATAATATCGAGGAGATTGGATAAAATCGAACTACTGGCTCCCGCCAAGAACCTGGAATGTGGAATCGCCGCCATTGATCATGGCGCTGATGCCGTGTATATCGGAGCACAACGCTTTGGTGCAAGGGTGGCTGCCGGTAATTCGGTAGAAGATATAGCACAGCTCTGTACCTATGCCCATCAGTTTGGCGCAAAGGTGTATGTCACTGTCAACACCATCATCTACGATGAGGAACTGGAGGAAACACAGCGGTTGCTGCAGGATTTGCAGACTGCAAACGTTGATGCCATCCTCGTTCAGGATATGGGTCTCTTTCAACTATCCGCTCGGCTCAGCCGCTTCGCTACGCGAAGAACTATCAACTGTCAACTGTCAACTGACTTTCATGCTTCCACCCAGACCGATAACCGCACCATCGAGAAGGTGCAGTGGTTACGTTCCATTGGCTTCCGCCGGGTGGTACTGGCGCGGGAACTGTCGTTGAAAGAGATTGCAGCCATTCATCAAGCCGTTCCAGATGTGGAACTGGAGGTGTTCGTGCATGGTGCCCTGTGTGTGAGTTATTCCGGTCAGTGCTATGCCTCGCAGTATTGTTTCGGCAGAAGTGCCAACAGAGGAGCCTGTGCACAGTTCTGTAGGTTACCGTTCGACTTGGAAGATGCTGACGGGAACGTGATAGAACGCGGTCGTCATCTGCTCTCCTTGAAGGATATGTGCCGAATCGATCAGCTGGAGGAACTGATGGAGGCAGGCGCTGTGTCGTTCAAGATTGAAGGTAGGTTGAAGGATATCGACTATGTGAAGAACGTCACGGCAGCTTATAGTCAGCGACTCAACGAGATTATTGCCCGTCATCCCGACAAATATTGTCGTGCTTCTCTGGGAACATGCACGTATTCGTTTACCCCGAACTTACAGAAAACCTTCAATCGTGGCTTTACCGATTATTTCCTGTACGGACGGAAACCCAACATCTTCTCTCCAGATACCCCCAAAGCATTGGGCGAGTATGTGGGAAAGGTGAAGGAGATCCGAGGCAACTCATTCAATGTGGCCGGAACAGCTTCGTTTGCCAATGGAGATGGGTTGTGCTTTTTTAGAGAGGAAGGACGAAGGAGGAAGGAGGAAGAAGATGTGTCTCGTAAAAACGTAAGGGATGGAAGATCTTTAGTATTGGAAGGCTTTCGCGTGAACAGGGCGGAAGGGAACCGATTGTATCCTTATCAGATGCCAGTCGACCTTAAGCCGGGAACGGCATTATATAGGAACTTCGACCAGGAGTTTCAGCGTGTGATGATGGGTAAGACGGCCGTGCGGAAGATTCCTGTGGAGATGACTTTACGGGAGTTGGAGAACGGCTTCGAACTGCAGATGGGTTCTCAAAGCGTCTGTTTCCCCATGGAGAAACAGTTGGCTCAGAAGCCGCAGCATGAGAACATCATCCGACAGTTGTCGAAACTGGGTAATACCCCTTACGAGTGTACTTCCGTGCATTTCGTTCCACAAGACTTCCCATTCTTCATTCCATCAAGTGTGTTGACAGAGATGAGAAGGGAGGTAAGTGAAAAGTTAATAGTGAATAGTGAAGAATTCGCTACTGCTATGGCATTTACGCCAAGTGATCATATTCCAAGTGACTTTGTGCCAGCGTACTGTGCGGAAGAAAACTCTCAACTGTCCGCTATCAATTCTCAACTGTCAACTCTCCGCTCGGCTTTGCCGCTTCGCTACGCGAAGAACTGTCAACTACACAACAAGTATCCTTATTTGCTCAATATTGCCAACCAACAGGCGCGGGCATTTTACGAGCAGCAAGGACTGAAAGAGATTGCTCCTGCCTTTGAGCTCTCGCCAGTGAAGAATCCACTCATCATGCAGTGCCGGCACTGTCTGAAATACAGTCTGGGCTACTGCGTGAAAAATGGTGGGGAGATGTCTCCTTGGAAGGAACCGTTGTATCTGAAGCTGGATGATGGCAGACGTTTCCGTCTGGAGTTCCAATGCAGTGAGTGTCAGATGAATGTGTATGGAGCCCACCCCGACCCTCCCAAAGGGAGGGAGGAAGAAAGATAGCTGTTGTAATCATAAAGTTCAATGTTCAAAGTTCAAAGTTATGTCACTTCGTTCCATGACTTTTCTCACGACTCGGCCAAACGTGCAAACACGATGGCACTCACTGCTCCAAAAGTTCAAAGTAGTGGTCCTGCTTTCTCTTCTGATGTTGTCAGGGTGTTACGACAGGAAGGGTAGGGGCGAAGCCGATGTGCTGCGCGCCGAGGAGGTGTTGGACTCTGCCGACATGGCGCGCCGACAGGACTCTGTTCTCTTTGCTCGTAAGCATCATTACTCGGAGAACTTCAACTTCGTAGTGAAGGCCGATACTCTTTACCTAATGCGCTCGCAGCCAGAAGAGGCGGTGAGCATGATGCCCATCGATACCTTCCCTGTGAATCGTCACGACCATTTGGTGGTGGCCGATATCCGTATCATGCCCAACGACAGTATCGACTCGGTGTGGGTGCAGGTGGCACGCGATCAGATGACGTTCGGCTGGGCACATGAGTCGGAGCTGTTGCCCAAGGTGGTGCCCGACGATCCTATCTCGCAGTTTATCTCCACCTTCTCAGATACCCACCTGCTGATCTTCCTGGTAGTCATCAGCTTCATTGCCGTGGCTTATCTGCTGTATATCATCCGAAGGAAGAATGCCAAGATTGTGCATTTCAACGATATCGACAGTATCTATCCCACACTGCTGGCGCTCACCGTGGCCATATCAGCCACCTTGTATGCCAGTATCCAGCTTTTCGCTCCAGATGTGTGGCAGCAGTTCTATTTCCATCCAACCTTGAATCCCTTCGGCGTTCCCCCGATACTTACGGTATTCCTGGTCTGTGTATGGCTGATGCTCATCTTAGGACTGGCTTGCGTGGATGTAGTGCGTCAACATCTTCCTTTCAATGATGCCATGCTGTACCTTTGCGGATTAGGAGGTGTATGCGCCATCAACTACATTGTATTCAGTCTTACCACCTTATATTATATAGGATATATACTCTTGGCGGTGTATATTTATTATGCGCTGAAGCATTATTACTACAGTTCCCATTGTCGGTATGTTTGTGGACAATGCGGTACGCCCATTCGTCAGAAAGGGCGTTGTCCTAACTGTGGAGCCATGAATGAATAACCGAAATCCTCATAAATAAGGATTGTGCGAACGGTCTTTTTTCTGTACCTTTGCACCCGATTATATATGATGATAAAAGAACAGATACTTGATAGGATAGATGTAATGGTAGTCGGTGCAGGTCTTACCGGTCTTACTACTGCTTATCATCTGTCGCAATCAGGGAAAAGGGTACATGTTGTAGAACAGCAAAAGCGCGTGGGAGGACAGATTCGTACTTTCCGCGAAGATGGTTTCGTCTTCGAAAGCGGTCCTACAACAGGTTCAGTATCAACACCCGAAGTAGCAGAACTGATGTCAGCTCTTGCCATCAGTTCCAACGGTGAATGTCAGTTGGAGACGGCTCCTGATTCCGCCAAGCGACGTTTGATATGGAAAGGTGACTGGTTCCACGATTTACCTTCAGGACCGTTGAGTGCTGTTACTACTCCGCTGTTCCGTTTTTCTGATAAGATACGAATCCTGGGTGAGCCCTGGAGGAAGAAAGGCACTGATCCCGACGAGAGCGTGGGCAGTCTGGCTCGCCGCCGATTGGGCAAGTCGTTCGTGGATTATGCCGTTGATCCATTCCTTTCAGGAGTCTATGCAGGTAATCCCGACACCTTGATAACACGGTATGCACTCCCCAAACTGTATAACCTGGAGCAGAATTACGGCAGTTTTATCCGCGGCAGTATTGCCAAGGCCAAGGAACCCAAGACCGACCGTGACCGTCTGGCTACCAAGAAAGTGTTTTCAGCCAAAGGTGGATTGAGTCAGATTCCCGAGGCAGAAGCTGCAGCCATTGGTCATGAGCATATCTCTCTTGGCGTGAAAGACGTGCGGGTAAAGCCGAGTGAAGAAGGATGGCTCACCACTTTTGTGGACAGCGAAGGACAGTCACGACAGATACTTAGTCGTTATGTGGTGACCACTTGCGGCGCATACAGTCTGCCTGAACTCCTGCCATTTGTAGAGAAGGAGCAGATGGATACGATTGCTTCCCTCCATTATGCACCCGTGATGGAAGTGGCCGTAGGTGTTCGTAATGACTGGGGTGGTGACTATCGTGCCTTTGGCGGATTGGTTCCGACGTGTGAGCACAAGCGCATCTTAGGCATCCTCTACCCCTCATCCTGTTTCCAAGGACGTGCTCCCCAAGGTGGTGTCCTGTTCTCCTATTTCATGGGAGGCGTGAAGCAGCCCGAGCTGCTCGACCTTTCCGATCAGGAAGTAGAGCGTTATGTGGTGGATTATTTCCACGAGATGCTGAAGTTCCCCTCAAATGTGGAACCTGATCTGATCCGTATCTTCCGTCATCAGCGAGCCATTCCGCAATATGAGGCGACCAGTGGCGCCCGATTTGCCGCAGTAGAGAAACTGCAGAATCAGTATCCCGGACTGATTATCGGTGGAAATCTCCGCGATGGTATCGGTATGGCCCATCGTATCACACAGGCTGCGAACATATCAGCAGAAATAAAACAACAAGATAAATAAGGTAAAAGAATGAAAAAAAGATTGTTAATGGTAGCACTGGCCATAGGTTCGGCTTTTCCCGTCATGGCTTATGAAGACGAGAACGTGGCCGATTCAGCCCGTGTTTATGACCTTGATGAAGTGGTAGTGGTGTCTCAGGCAAAGGAGTTCTTCCGCCTGCGTCAACAGCCTATCAGTTCAACGGTGTTGACGAATAATGAGATCAACCGTTTGGGTGTGCGCGACCTTCGTGAGTTATCGCAGTACGTACCCTCGTTCGTCATGCCTAACTATGGTTCCCGCTTCACATCCTCCATCTATGTCCGTGGTATTGGATCTCGTGTGAACAGTCCTTCGATGGGTGTGTATATCGACGATATGCCGCTTGTCAACAAAACGGCTTTCAACACCCACCTCTACGAAACTGAGCGTGTGGACGTGCTCCGCGGTCCGCAGGGAACGCTCTATGGTATCAATACCGAGGGAGGAATGGTAAGAATGTACACGCGCAACCCGATGAACTATCAGGGAACGGATGTCAACCTCTCCCTGGGTAGTCATCTCCATCGTAAGGCTGAGGTGGCCCATTATAATAAGCTAAGCGATCAGTTCGCCTTCTCTGTGGCTGCTTTCTATACCGGCGAGAACGGATTCTTCCGTAATCAGACTACTGGTGAGCGTGCCGACAATAGTGATGAGGCCGGCGGACGTCTACGCCTGGTATTCCAGCCAACAGACCGTCTTTCGCTCAACTATATAGCCGACTATCAGTTCGTGAAGCAGAAGGCATATCCTTATGGGGTGCTCAACGAGGATAAGACAGAGATTGTGGGATTGCCTAATCAGGACTCGCAGAGCAACTACAAGCGAAACCTCTTCAATACGGGTCTTGGTATCAAGTATGCCGCTAACGGCTTTGACTTCAATTCCACCACGAGTTATCAGTTCCTTCGTGATAACCTGCTGATGGATAACGACTATTCAGCCATTGATTTCATCGTGGTTGACCAGTTCCAGCTGTCGAACGCTCTGACACAAGAGTTCTCTTTCAAGAGCAACAACACCAGTCGCTGGCATTGGACATCAGGTGCCTTCGGCAGTTATTCGTGGCTGAAGACCGTTGCTCCCAATACCTTCGGTACTGCTTTCTCACGTATGATGGGTGGTATGGTGACCAATCAGATCTACAATGCGATGTTCAACTCTATGGCTGCCCGAATGGGAGAGGAGGGAGCCAGGGCTGCTATTGAGCGTGCCGGTGGTATCAACGTGAACATGGGACTTTTCGTTCCCTGCACATTCCGCACGCCGCAGTACAACCTGGGTATCTATCATGAGTCGGATATTGACATCACGGATCACCTCACGGCCACACTCGGTCTGCGTTACGACTTTACCCATGCTGAGATTGACTATGACACACGTGGTGATGCCAATCTCGACTTCAACATCATGGGCGTGGCTGCCAAGGCAAAACTGCTGAGTATCTTCCAGCATGAGGAAAAGGCAGATTTCAGTCAGCTGCTTCCCAAGTTCGGTCTTACGTATAAGTTCAACGGTGGTAGTAACGTCTATGCTACAGTGGCCAAGGGTTATCGTGCCGGTGGCTTCAACGTGCAGCTTTTCGGCGACTATATCAATACCGATGTGCAGAGGAATCTTCAGACCGTTATGGGAGAGGCACAGCAGTCACGTCAGGATGTTTACAAGGAAATCGAACACACCGATGCTGAGTATGAGGGATTGCTCGATGCGATTAAGTTCAAGCCCGAGGAGAGCTGGAACTATGAGTTTGGTACTCACCTGAATCTCTTGGGTGATGCACTTCATGCCGACCTCTCTTTCTTCTATATGCAGATTCGCAACCAACAGCTCTCTGTCTTCAATCAGGAGTTTGGCTTTGGTCGCCGTATGATCAATGCTGGAAAGAGCTACAGTTGTGGTATGGAAATCTCACTCCGCGGTAGTCTGGTGAATAATCACCTTACCTGGGCGGCTAACTATGGCTACACCAATGCCAAGTTCAAGGAATACGTTGACCAGGGAACCGACTATAAGGACAACAATGTTCCCTTTATTCCTGCTCACACCTTCTCGGCAATGGCCGATTATCGCTTTGATTTCAGCGACTCTCTGTTGAAGGATATTACGATTGGTGCCAACGTGAACGGTCAGGGTAAGATATGGTGGGATGATGCAAACACCTTCTCACAGAAACTGTATGCCGTTTTAGGAGCCCATGCCGCTGCTAATTTCGGATGTGTGAATGTTGACCTTTGGGCCCGTAACATCACAGATGCAAAATATGCCACCTTTGCTTTCCGTAGTGCAGCCACTGGTCAGGCTGTCTATTCAGCCCAGCGTGGCATGCCCTTCCAAATGGGAGTAGATTTAAGGATACACTTTTAAAAGTTGATAGTTGAAAGTTGACAGTTGATAGTTCCCTACCGTAAAGGTGGTTGGCGCAAAGCCTAACTCTCAACTGTCAACTGTCAACTTTCAACTGTCAATTGTCAACTGTCAATTGTCAACTGTCAACTAAAACACGTGCAGTCCTAAGAATACCATCAGACCGTTCATTAGGATCCAGAAGATGGCGAACGGCATGGTCTTGCGCATGATATCTCCGTCCTGACCTTCCATATCGCAGGCGGCGGTAGCAATGGCAATGCTCTGCGGTGAGAGTAGCTTACCACCTTCAGAACCAGCACAGTTGGCGGCGGCGAGCCAGTTGGTCTCGTTACCACTCACACCGAAGAAGGTGCTCTGGTTCACCAAACCGAGGTCGCTCGCAGCAGTAGCCTGCAGCTTACCGAAGAGGATATTGGCATTCGTGGCACTACCTGTTACAAACGTTCCGATAGAACCGATGAGCGGAGCGAAGAACGGGAAGAAGGTGCCGGTAAGGGCAACCAGGCCCTTGGCAATATCGTTCGTCATACCCGTATTGTTCATCAGCATGGCCATGGCCACCAAGCAGCAGATGGTGACGGCGGTCTTCTGCAGGTTCAGGGTTGTCTTAGCCAGCAGCTTCATCAGTCTGCCGAAGCTCATGCCCTGAATCAAACCACCGATCATGGCGCCTAAGAAGATCATCAGACCCGCATTCGACAGCCAGCCGAACTTAAAGGCGTTACCAGTTACTGGTAAGCTGAACTGGGTAACCAGCGTACTGTTCAGTGCGGAGTTGATGGCAGGAACGATCTTACTTGAGATAAGGATGAAGAAGATGATGAGTCCGTAAACACTCCAAGCCTTCAGGGTCTTTGTCAAACCGAACTTCTTCTTCTCCACGATCACCTCGTCGGCAGGATTCTCATCACGGATGAACAGCTTGTTATATATCAGCATAGCGATGATGGCTGCCACGGAACCTAAGATAGCAGGTGTCTCCGGACCGATGAAGTGGGCGCAGCAGAACTGAACGATGATGGAGAATGTTCCCACGAACAACGCCAGCGAGATATTCTTCAAAATCTTCTTTCGGTCGGTCATCATCAGAATCAGAAACGGGGTGATGTAGAACATCAGCGCAAGCTGGATGATGATGAAGGTGGCAACCTCGCAGAGCATCTCGGGAGAGGCCACTCCTTCTGCAGCAACCTGGTTAGCCAGTGTAGTGGCAGGAAGTCCTACGGCGCCAAAGCCCACGGCCACGGTGTTGGCAATCAAACAGATCACAGCTGAGAACATCGGTTTGAAACCTAATCCGATAAGGATAGCTGCAGGAATAGCCACGGCCGTACCGAAGCCGGCCATACCTTCGAGCACACCACCTAAACCCCAGGTAAGGAGCAGTACCAGCAGACCCTTGTCGGAGGTCATCTGGATGAACTGCGTCTTGATGGTCTCAATCTCCTTGGTCTCGCAAAGGATGTTATAACTGAAAATGGCGCAGATAATAATCAGGATAATCGGGAAACAGGCCTTCAGTAATCCTTCAACGATCGACCACCACGAGAGACCGAAGATGGATGCTTCGGCAAATTTCTCAGGAATGATGCCCATGGCGGGAGCAGCAAACAAAGCCAGAAGGATAGTAACGATAAGTGTCACGATGGCACTCTTGTAGCCCGACACCTTGAAACCCATCATTAACACGATGAGTAGTACAATTGGGATAACTGATACTAATGCTGACATAAAAATGATTTTTAGTTATGATTGTTGTAATTATATAAGTTTCATAGGTAAATAAAACAGCACAAATATACGCAATTCTTTTTAAAGTAATGTAAAAAAACATGTAAAAAATTCATAAAAGGTAAATTTTTGAACAATTATCTACCTTTTTGTTTATCTTTGTCTTCCAATAGTAATCATTTAACTCAACTTGACGATGAAAAGAATCTTTCTTTCAATGATTTGTCTGCTTTCCCTGTCGGTGGCATGGGCGCAGAAGAGTGTGACAGTAAGTACAGCCGGAACGCTGGGAAACCAGATTTCTGCTGCAGAGCGTGCTTCGTTAACCAGTCTGAAGGTAACCGGTCCGCTCAATGGTAATGATATCAAAGTGATTCGTGAGATGGGTAAGGCCAAGTTGGCCGAGCTCGACCTGTCGGATGCTACCATCGTGAAGGGTGGCGACAGCTATTATCCGCTTGAAGAGGACAAGAGTGCCTATACCGAGGATAACCGCTTGTCAACCCTGTTCTTCTATGGTTGTGGGGCTTTCCGTAGCATTACAATCCCTAACAGTGTACAGTCCATCTCCAATGATGCCTTCTCCTCTTGTCCGAACCTGGCAGAGATCAAGGTGAAGAACAGTCCGTTCTTCCTCTCTGAAGATGGTATTCTGTTCAACTCCGAGAAGGAACGCTTGGTACGTTGCCCACAGGCCAAGAAACTGGAGTCGTACGAGGTGCCGCGTGGCGTCATCGAGATCTATCCGAGTGCCTTCCGTGGCGTTTCTACCTTGAAGAGCGTAACACTTCCGGCAAGTATTTGGAGCATTAGCGACTTCTCCTTCTATGGCTGTCCGCTACAGACCATCCGTTGTAACATGACTCGTGCCAGCATCGGTATGGCCTTCGAAGAGGGTGTGCTCAACAGTGCCCGTGTGATTGTTCCGAGAGGTTCCGCCGAAGACTTCAAATCGGTGGATGGCTGGAACAAGTTCAAGACTATCGTGGAGGAATAAGAATTAGCAATTCATCAGTTCCGTCATGATCATATCGCTGACGAACAGTCCGCCCCTGGTAAGGTGAAGACGGTTGTCAGTGAGCTCGAGTAGCCCGTCGTTGATGAAGCGACGGGCATTTTTGATGGCATACGTCCTGTGCTTCTCTGACAATATCGACAAATCAAGACCTTCCCGGGTGCGCAAGGCAACGGTCACCAAATCATTATAATGCGTGTCGGCATCAATGGTCTCTTCCTCGAAGACACGCTTCCCTTGTTTCATTCCCTCGATATACTGACTGATATCCGCTACGTTCCAGCTTCGCTTTCCCAACCCTTGGGGATGAAGTGCGGGCGGACTGTAGCTATGGGCTGCGGCACCAATGCCGATATACGGCGTGTCGTTCCAGTAACTGCTGTTATGACGGGAACGGAAGCCGTTCTTGGCGAAGTTCGAGATCTCGTAGTGTTCGTATCCCGCAGCAGTGAGTTGGTCGATGAGTAGCTCATACATCTCCCGTTCCAGCTCCTCTTTACTGTTCTCGTACTCCCGTACACCCGCATCTCCGTATCTCTGATACAACTCGGTTCCCTCCTCAATCATCAGGGAATAAGCCGACAGGTGTTCCACATCCAGTGCGAGGGCATCGTGGATGTCCTGCTCCCAATCCTGCAATGTCTCCCCGGGGAAACCGAACATCAGGTCGATACTGATATTCTGTATGCCGTTCTTACGTAGCAGGTCAACCGCCTCCCTTACCTGACTGCTGGTATGCCTACGGTGCAGAAAACGTAGTCGCTCATCCGAGAAGGTCTGGGCACCCATGCTTACCCGGTTAATGGGCAGTTCACCAATCACTTGCGCATAGTCGGGCGTGATGTCATCAGGGTTGCACTCCATGGTGATTTCCGCATCGGCCGCCACCTCATATACCTTATATATATTATGAAACAGACGATGGAGCAGGGCTGGGGGAAGCTGAGAGGGCGTACCGCCGCCGAGGTAGATCGTTGTTAGGGAGGAAGGAGGAAGGAAAAGGGAGAGAGGAGGAAGGTGGGGTGTTCCTCATTTCCATTTCCTTGCAGAGGGCATTCACATAGTCGTCCATCAGTCCATGTTGGGTGGTGGAGTAAAAAGCACAGTAGATGCACCTGCTTTTGCAAAAAGGAAGATGGATATAGAGACCTGCCATTTCTTATTATTTGGCAACAAAATTACTAATAAGTTTAAAAAAATCACACCTTTTCATATTTTTCTTTTGCCGTTTTCATAAAAATGCGTAACTTAGCACCCCTATTAACGTGTCTAATATCAACTAAAAACCTGATAGATATGAAAGTATATCAAACGAACGAAATCAAGAACATTGCCTTGCTTGGCAGTGCGGGTAGCGGCAAGACCACACTTGCCGAGAGTTTACTTTATGGAGCTGGAATCATCAAGCGCCGTGGCTCAGTTGAGCAGAAGAACACCGTGAGCGACTACTTCCCTGTGGAACAGGAGTATGGCTACAGCGTGTTCTCCACCGTTTTCCATGTGGAATGGAACGGTAAGAAGCTCAACATCATCGACTGTCCGGGATCAGACGACTTCGTAGGTGGTGCCATCACCGCCCTGAACGTCACTGATCAGGCCGTCATTCTTGTTAATGGCCAGTACGGACCTGAGGTCGGCACGATGAATGCATTCCGCAACACTGAGAAGCTTAAGAAGCCCGTTATCTTCCTGGTGAACCAACTTGACCGCGACAACTGCGACTTCGATTCCATCCTGAATCAGCTGAGGGAGGTGTATGGACCGAATTGCGTGCCCGTACAGTATCCTATCGCCACAGGTCCTGGCTTCAATGCCGTGATTGACGTGCTGCTGATGAAGAAGTATTCATGGAAGCCCGAAGGTGGAGCTCCTATCATTGAGGATATCCCCGCAGAAGAGCTCGAGAAGGCCAAGGAGATGAAAGCTGCCCTCGTAGAGGCTGCCGCCGCTGGTGATGATACGCTGATGGAGAAGTTCTTCGAGACCGAAGATCTTTCTGAGGATGAGATGCGCGAAGGTATTCGCAAGGGTCTTGTAACCCGTTCCATCTTCCCCGTATTCTGCGTATGCGCCGGTCGCGACATGGGTGTCCGTCGATTGATGGAATTCCTAGGTAATGTAGTTCCTTTCGTGAGCGACATGCCCGTGGTACAGAACGCTGCAGGCAAGGACGTTCCTGCCGAGGTGAATGCACCCGCATCCCTGTATTTCTTCAAGACTGGTGTGGAGCCCCACATCGGTGAGGTGTCTTACTTCAAGGTAATGAGCGGTTCTGTGAAGAGCGGTGACGACCTGACCAATGCCGACCGTGGCTCGAAGGAGCGCATCGGTACATTGTATGCTTGTGCAGGTGCCAACCGTGTTCAGGTAGATCAGCTCAACGCCGGTGATATCGGTTGTACCGTGAAGCTGAAGGACGTGAAGACAGGTAACACGCTTAACGGAAAGGATTGCGACAACAAGTTCGACTTCATCAAGTATCCGAACTCCAAGTTCTCTCGTGCCATCAAGGCAGTGAACGAGGCAGAGACGGAGAAGATGATGGCTGCACTGTCCAAGATGCGACAGGAGGATCCCACTTGGGTGGTTGAGCAGTCAAAGGAGTTGCGCCAGATTATCGTTCACGGACAGGGTGAGTTCCACCTGCGTACACTGAAGTGGCGCATGGAGAACAACGAGAAGATCATGATCGAGTTCCAGGAGCCGAAGATTCCGTATCGTGAGACCATCACGAAGATGGCACGTGCCGACTACCGTCACAAGAAGCAGTCGGGTGGTGCAGGACAGTTCGGTGAGGTTCACTTGATCGTTGAGCCGTATTCAGAAGGAATGCCTGATCCTACATCGTTCAAGATTAACGGTCAGGAGTTCAAGATGAATATCAAGGGCAAGGAAGAGATCGATCTGGAGTGGGGCGGAAAGCTCGTCTTCATCAACTCCGTTGTGGGTGGTGCTATCGACGTGCGCTTCATGCCTGCTATCTTGAAGGGTGTGATGGAGAGAATGGAGCAGGGACCGCTTACCGGTTCGTATGCCCGTGATGTCCGCGTTATCGTCTATGACGGTAAGATGCACCCGGTTGACTCTAACGAACTCTCGTTCATGCTCGCTGCTCGTAACGCCTTCTCCGCAGCCTTCAAGGAGGCAGGACCAAAGGTGCTGGAGCCTATCTACGACCTCGAAGTACTCGTACCCGCTGATTACATGGGTGACGTGATGAGTGACCTCCAGGGTCGCCGCGCCATCATCATGGGTATGGACTCAGAGGCTGGCTATCAGAAACTGTCTGCCAAGATTCCTCTGAAGGAGCTGGCCAGCTATTCCATCGCACTCAGCTCGCTGACCGGTGGCCGCGCTTCGTTCACAACGAGCTTCTCAAGCTATGAGCTCGTGCCGAACGATATCCAGCAGGCATTGATCAAGCAGCATGAGGAAGAGATGAAGGACGAAGATTAAGTTCGATTGATCTTTCATGGGGCGGGATTTTTCCCGCCCTTTTTTGTTGCCTCCTATGCATTGGTCAGAATACCATCTACCAGTATGACTAAAACAGCAAACCAGCATAGACAGAATATAGCAGAATACTTGATTTTACGCTTCTTTAGCTTCATTCGTTGATGTAGTTCTTGGTTGACATATCATAATACAAAGTCTTTGTCTGTCTTTACCACCTTAGCCAGTCTCTGGTACATCAGCACGGCATTTAATTCGCCTTGCTGACTACGCAATAGTTCTTTGAATTGTTTTTGTGTCATTTTACTAAACTATTCTAAATTTGGACGCAAATTTACAAAAAAACGGGGAATTATGAGTAACTTTGCCAATAAAACGTGTATAAATGCCAAAGTTACTATTACACCCTCGACTGGCAGAAGGATGATATTGAGTATGCCATTGCGTCCTATGCAGATGACATGAGTCGGGATTTATATGATGTCATCATGTTGCTCTACGTGCTAATCGTAGTCAAGCGCATACATAACGAGGAAATGGTTCTGAAGCAGGAACTCAGCGGCTACAAAGAGTATATACAGCGTATTCGCTATCGGCTCATTCCCTTTATCTGGTAAAAATAAAATGATATGTGAGGTGGAAGATGAATAGCAAAATGGATCCGATGGGAAGAGCGATTGCCGACTACCATAAGTCTAAAAAGGTCGTGCGGAACAACCAATAACAATAAGGCAAACAAAAACGAAGTATGAACATCGAACAAGTACGAGAATACACTTTGTCACTCTTTGGCGTAACAGAAGACCAGCCATTTGGCGATGACAATATTACCTTCCGTCTGGAAGGGAA
>JAGCDO010000038.1 GCA_017651265.1 Prevotella sp.
CCCCTAAAGAGTTCTTGGAAAGATTTGGCTGTTAAGATTTATTGTTGTATCTTTGCAACCAAATAGTATTATTAAATAACATCATCTTATGAAAAAGCTATTATTATCTTTTGCAGTTATGGCATTATTTACAGCATGCAATGCACAGAAAACCCTGGTACTCTACTATTCAGAGACCGGAACGACCAAAACTGTAGCACTGGAGTTGCAGAAGCAACTGGGTGCAGACATCGAGAGTATTGAGGCAGTGGAGCCCTATTCAGGTGACTTCCAGAAAACCATGCAGCGCGGACAGCGCGAGATGCAGAGCGGTGAGACGCCTGCCTTGAAGCCACTGAAGAAGAAGATTGCCGACTACGACGTGATCTTCCTGGGCTACCCCATCTGGTTTGGCACTTATGCCATGCCGATTGCTACGCTGGTGAAAGAGAATGACTTCGCCGGCAAGACCATCGTTCCATTCTGTTCGTTCGGCAGTGGCGGATTGAACACTTCAACCGACGCACTGAAGAAGGCACTTCCTAAGGCCAAGGTGGTGGAAGGCTATGGCGTTCGCACAGCAAGAGTGGCTGCCGTGGCCAAGGAGGTGGATCGCTTCCTGAAGGAGAACGGCTACAAGGAGGGTACTGTGGAGAAACTGCCCGACTACTCAGAGCAGGTTCCCGTAACCGATGAGGACAAGGCTATTTTTGATGCTGCCTGCTCCAGCTATCAGTTCCCGCTGGGCACACCATCCACCGTTGGAAAGCGTGAAACAGCCGATAGCAAAGACTATAAGTTCATCGTGAAAGGACGTGGCATGGACGGTTCGGAGTCCAGCTCCACCATCTATGTGACCGTGGGCAAGGAAGCTGGTGCCAAGCCTGAATTCACACAGGTAGTACGCTAAGAAGGGAACGAACGATGAAGAAACTTGTTTTCCTCACCGCACTGTTACTTGTTGGTACGACTACCTGGGCACAAGATAAGCTCTATGCCGACGAGTTCCCCCTCGGTGACGTAACCTTGTTGGACGGTCCGCTGAAAAAGGCACGCGACCTGAATATCAAAACCTTGCTGCAGTACGACTGCGACCGATTGTTAGCTCCCTACCGCAAGGAGGCAGGTCTCACCCCCAAGGCCAAGGCCTATCCCAACTGGGACGGACTGGACGGTCATGTGGGCGGTCATTACCTCTCGGCCATGGCCATGAATGCTGCCATGGGCAACGACGAATGTCGCAAGCGGATGGAGTATATGATCAGTGAGCTACAGGAATGTGCCGACGCAAACGTGAAGAACCACCCCGATTGGGGTAAGGGTTATGTAGGTGGTATGCCTAACAGCGAACGCATATGGTCGACCTTCAAGAAAGGGGATTTCAGGACCTACTTCGGTTCTTGGGCGCCTTTCTATAATATTCATAAGATGTATGCAGGACTGCGCGATGCATGGCTCTACTGCGGTAATGAACAGGCGAAGACGCTCTTCCTGGGTTTCTGCGACTGGGCCATCGACCTGACCAAAGATCTTTCTGACGCTCAGATGGAGAACATGCTGGGCAACGAGCATGGCGGCATGAACGAAGTACTGGCCGATGCCTACGCCATTACCAAAGAACCGAAATACCTTGACGTGGCCAAGCGTTTCTCGCACCGCAGACTGCTCACGCCGATGTCGCAGCGCCAGGATAACCTGGACAACATGCACGCCAATACCCAAGTACCCAAGGTAGTGGGTTTCGAGCGAATCAGCGAGCTGAGCAGCAACGAGACCTATCACCAGGCAGCCGATTTCTTCTGGGACATCGTCACCGGTGAACGCTCGTTAGCCTTCGGCGGTAACTCACGCCGCGAACACTTCCCCAGCAAGGAAGCCTGCACGGACTTCATCAACGACATCGACGGTCCGGAGACCTGTAACACCAATAACATGCTGAAGCTGACGGAAGACCTGCACCGCCGTAATCCCGAGGCACGCTATGCCGACTACTACGAGCTGGCTACCTTTAACCACATCCTCTCGTCGCAGCATCCTGAGCATGGCGGCTATGTGTATTTCACCCCAGCCCGTCCTCGTCATTACCGTAACTACTCGGCTCCCAACGAAGCCATGTGGTGCTGCGTGGGAACAGGTATGGAGAACCACAGTAAGTACGGACAGTTTATCTATACGCATGTGGATGATGCCCTCTACGTGAACCTCTTCGTGGCATCAGAGCTGAACTGGAAAGAGAAAGGGTTGACACTGCGTCAAGAGACAGAATTCCCCTATGCTGAAACAAGCAGAATTACCATCGTACAAGGAAAGGGTAAGTTCCCGCTGCTGGTGCGCTATCCAGGATGGGTGAAGCCCGGACAGTTCTCAGTGAAGGTCAACGGACAGTCTGTTAAGATCATCAGCGGTCCGTCATCTTATGTCATCATCGACCGTCAGTGGAAGAAGGGCGACGTCGTTGACATCACCTTCCCCATGCACAACAGCATCAAATACCTGCCCAACGTACCGCAGTATATCGCCTTGATGCACGGTCCTATCCTGCTCGGAACGAAGACAGGCACTGAGGACCTGGCCCACTTGATTGCCGACGACAGTAGGTTCGGACAGTATGCCAGCGGCAAGAAGCTGCCCATCAACGAGGCGCCGATCCTCATCAACAACGACATTGACGCTATTGCCGGACAGATCAAACCCATCTCAGACCAGCCCCTCCACTTTATGCTGGAGACAAAGGCGGTCAACGTCTCTGCCGACAAGGCTTGTATCCTGCAGCCCTTCTTCGAGATTCACGACTCTCGCTATATGATGTACTGGCTTGCTCTCTCGGAGGATAACTACAAGGCTTATCTTGACGGACTGGCCAAGGAGGAACAGGAACGTCAGGCACTGGAGGCAAGGACGGTGGATAAGGTGCAGCCCGGTGAGCAGCAGCCCGAGACGGACCATAAGATGGAGACCGATCGTTCACAGACGGGTAACTCCAACGATGTCTTCTTCCGTGATGCCAGCGATGGTCATTTCTTCAGTTACCTGATGCAGACCGGTGGACAGACCGAGCTCTCCCTGCGACTCAAATACTGGGGCGTGGGCGAATGGAAGACCCATGAGTTCGACATCTTCGTAGATGACGTACTGGTGCAGGAAGTGAACAATACGGGTAAGTACCGTATCTCGGAATTCAAGTACGAAACCTACCCCATCCCTGCCGAATTACTCAAGGGGAAGCAGCAAGTACGTGTGAAGTTTGTAGCTAAACCGCGCAAGCAGATCGGAGAGATCTATGAGGTACGACTGGTGAAGAATCAGTAAGTCTTTGGGGGTAAAAGAAGTAAGAAGCAAGAAGCAAGAAGCAAGAGAATAGCACTATTATATAGGTATTGGATATAGTCACCTGTATCTTATTACTAATCTCTTGCTTCTTACCTCTTACCTCTTACCTCTTGCTTCTTACCTCTATTAATTTCCCTTTACCGTTCCTGCAACAATCTCAGCGATGCGACGTACTCCCTTCTCGTCGGGATGAATACCATCGTCGAGCATCTTGTCACCATCATTGGCAAACTGTGTATGAAGGTCGATTACCTCCAGACCGTATTTCGCTGCCACCTCTTGCTGAATGGGGATGATCTCGTTCTTGATCACCTCGTCGCTGATATCCCAAGTTGACTTGAAAGCAGGGATCGGTGTGCAGAGGATGATACGCGGCTTAGCGGGCTCAGCCACCTTCGATTTCTTTCCCTTTTTCTTAGCCGGCTTCAGCAGGTCTGGACGGAGGGTCGTAATCATCTGCTCCAGATCGCCCTTGAACGTATCACCATATTTCCAGTTATAGGGCTTCGAGTCGTTCGTTCCTAATTTGATGACCACGATATCGGGCTGAAAAGCCAAGGCATCCTTCCATGCTGTCTCGTTCATATAAGGATAGTCGCCTTTGTTCATCATGGTACGGGCGCTCACACCGAAGTTCTTCACCCAGTAGTCCTTACCCAGCATGCGCTGCAGCTGAGCAGGGTAGCCACGCTGAGGAGCCAGATCGATTCCATGTCCATCTGTGATGCTGTTACCGATGCAAGCCACGCGGATAGCATTGGTATTGGGAACCTGACGGGCCTTCAGCCACTTGCCCAATGTGGACAGCATCTCATCGCGATAGGAGAACCAAGGACCGAAGCCATAGCCATGACCGCCTGAGGGATAGAGCATCAAGGCACACTCATTACCTGCATTGCGCATGGCTCGATAGTATTCAACACCATTCGTTACGGGCGGCACCAGATTATCATCGCTCGACATGATGATGATGGCCGGCGGTGTGAGGTGGCGCTGTACGGCATTCATCGTAGAATATTTACGTACCATCTCAGGATTCTTCTGGTCCTCACCAAGGAAGTTACGGCACGACCACATGTGCGAAACCTTCTCGTCCATGGAGATCACGGGATAGAACAGGATGGTGAAATCCGGTCGTACCTCATAAGGAGAAAGCGTGGAAATCACAGATGCCAGGTGTCCACCTGCCGAGAAGCCCATGATACCCACATCACGCGGATTGATGCCCCATACAGCCGCTGAGTCACGAACGATACGAATACCTTTCTCTACATCACCCACAGGTTTGGTACGGTCGCCTTCGGGCATCCGGTAGTTCACCACGAAATAGGCGATGCCCTGCTGGTTCAGCCATCCCGAAGCCTGAGTTCCTTCGTGGGTGTTGGAGAGTACTGAGTAGCCGCCGCCCGGCACACCTACGATAGCCTTACCAGAAGATTGCTCAGGAAGGAAACAAACCATTTGCGCCTTTCCGTCTTCGGTCAGGTCGATTGTAAATTGTCTCGCTGTCTGCGCCTGCACTGTCATTGAGAGCAGTAACAGACTGAATACCAATAGTTTTTTCATATTATAATAGTTGAATAGTTGTGATTATGCGACAAAGGTACGATTAAGTGAGCGAAAATGCAAATTTTGGAGCAGCGAAAACAAAGAAATGCTTGCATTTCATTTGTTGAGTCGTGACAAAATAAGACCAAAGGTCAAATTTATTTGCAATTTTCCGAGCGTGAGTACCTAAAACGAAGTTAAAGTTAAGAAAAAAAGAAATTTTATCAACAAATGATGAATTTTTTTTGATTCCGATTAAACCTTTTTGGTTGTTCTTCGTCTAAAGGATGTCTTGCATCCTTCAATCTTCACAAAAGGGTTGGAGATTAAAAGAGACATCTAACTTTTTATTATATCTTAATTTTTTAACAACAATGAAAAAATCTATGAAGAAAGCATGTATGATGCTTGCCCTGCTTGCAGTTCCTTTCGCTCTGCAGGCACAAACAAAGTTCCACGATGTTGAACTGAATGAGGCTACTGGTCCTGTTAAGTCTATTACCCAGGCAGGTATGATGGGCCGCGGTGAGCAGGTTGTAAAATTCTCTCAGGACGGTAAGATGGAAGCTGAGGGTATGACTGGTCTGGTTTATGACGACAACGGTTACCTGCAGAAGGCAGAGAGATCAGTTGAGACTCCTCAGGGCAACATGAAGATCGTTACCACCTACAAGTGGGAGAACGGTAAGGTAAAGAGCCAGTCAATGGACTTCGGTCAGGGTGCTATGACTCAGGTTTATAAGTACAACGAGAAGGGTGTTCCCGCATCTATGACCATGGATATGATGGGTCAGGAGATGGAAACTCCTTACACCGACTACAAGTTCGACGATCATGGCAACTGGATCAGTCGCAAGACTTCCATGATGGGTCAGGACATGGAGCAGTCTCGTAAGATCGAGTACTATCAGTAATAATAGTAAAATGAAATCCAACCCCTAACTGGGTTATCTTTCATACAAAAGAACGGGGAGCGTATTCAACGCTCCCCGTTTCATTTTGCGATGATTCATTTTTCTTTCAAACTAAGGCTTAACCACCACCTCTGCCCCATCGTAACTGATGGTCTTGGTGGTTCCGTTGGGAAATACGAGGGTAAACTGACGCGATTGCAGCATTCCGGGGTATGAGCCCTGACGAGCACCGATGGTAAGTGTCTGCGTCTTATCCTTCCAAATAAAAGAAATGGTTGCGTAGACACCTTTCTCGTAGTTATAGCTGTCGCCCTCATCCTCGTAGAGCGTGAACAGTCCGTCGGCTCCAGGATAGACGCGGATCTCCAGATTATCCCACGCTTTCTCTCCAACATACTGCATCTCAGGACCGAGAGGAACGATGCTGCCGGCACGTACGAACATGGGAACATCCTGTAGGGTGGTCGTCAGCTTCACCATCTGTCCGCCCTTATAGCGTTTACCCGTGGAGTAGTCATACCAGTCGGCACCCTTCGGCAAATACTTCGTAGCCGTTTTCTTCGCGGTGAAATCAACTGTCAACTTTAAACTATCAACTGTCAACTGTCTATCCCAGCCGGTCATGGCATTGGTGCGAATAATCTTCTCCTCGGTATATTGCGGATCAAGGATCGGACAGGCCAGAATACTGCGACCGAACATGAACTCATCGGTCATATCCCACACCTTCTTGTCGGCGGCGAAGTCGCTGAACAACGGGCGCAGGTAGCTCTCGTTATTACTGGTTACCTGCCAGGCCGTACTATATAAATAAGGTATAAGACGGTAGCGCAAGCGAATCATCTTCTCAATGGCATCATACACAGGCTCGCCCTTCTTACCGAACTGCCAGATCTCGCGGGGTGCGTCGGCACCATGACTGCGGAACACCGGACAGAACAGTCCGTATTGCATCCAACGTACATAGAGCTCTTGGAACTGCGGGTTGCGGGGCGCAGAGGCAGGACCGCTGGTGTTATAGGAACTGCAGAAGAAGCCGCCGATATCGGTATTGAAGTTGGGATTACCGGTAAGCGAGAAGCTCAGACCAGCCGGTACCTGCTTGCGCAGCATGTCCCACGACGAGTTCACATCGCCGCTCCACATATTCGAGCCATAGTGCTGCTGTCCGGCAAAGGCGGAGCGGGTCATGATGAAGACCCTTTTGGCCACCCCCTGCCCCTCCATAGGGAGGGGAGTTTGGCGCTGTGCCTCATAGACACCTCTGACTGTCTCCAACGGGAAAGCATTTCTTAATGAACGCCAGGTGCCACCCGTCACGGGGTGTTCATAATCCGACTCGCGAGGATTGAAGAAGTCGGGATCGGTGGAATCCATCCACCAAGCATCCGTACCATAGTCGTATAGTTTCTTCAGGTATTTCCAGTAGATGTCGCGGGCCTCCTGACTGAAGGCATCATAGACCTTCACACCCGAAGGGTATTCCCTCATGGGCGGCCAGACATGCGAGATACCACTCTGCGGCCATGTCTCAAAAGGCATGAGCAGACCCTTCTCATCGAGCTCACGGAACTGACGGGTCTGCGGACCGAAGCTCGCCCATATCGAGATCATGAAGTGCGCATGTTTCTGGTGCACGTTCTTAATGAGTTGCTGACCGTTGGAGAAGTCTTCTGACAGGAAGTCCATGGCGTTCCACAAATAGTTCGAGCCCCAATACTGCCAGTCTTGTATGATACCATCAAGCGGCACCTGCAGCTCACGATACTTGTCCACAACACTCTCCGTCTCAGCAGCGGTCTTGTAACGCTCTTTCGACTGCCAGTAGCCGTAGGTCCAGAGCGGGAACATCGGTACATCGCCCGTCAGGTGGCGCATCTGGGCAATCACGCCGTCGGCCGATCCGCCATACATGAAATAATAGTCGATGCCCTCTCCTACTTCCGAGGTAAACGACATCCCGCTGGCGTCATCATCGAACTGCGTGGGCGAATAGTTCTCCCAATAGAGTCCCCACCCTTTGATGCTCTGCAGCACGTTCTGGAAATCCTCCAGGTTCGACTGCTCCATGCGTTTATGCTCACCACGGCGGTTCATCTTTCCGTTCTGAATGGTACCCAGTCCGTAGATGGCCTCATCCTTGTCGAGCACGAATGTCTGCCGCACCTTTGTCACATCATGACTCTTTTCGCGCAACAGCACTTGTCCTTTGGAAGTAAGGAACGTCAGATTGCCTGTCTTAGGATCCTGACGAACCGTAAGCTCCCCACTCGACTGCTCATTACTCTTCTTCGTTACCTTCACATCTTCCTTCTTGGCCGTCACCACAAGGGTCTTGGTGGGCTGTCCTTTGACTACATGGACAATGCGGGGAGTTACGAACTCGATCTTCACCTGCTGCGACCAGCCCGCAAGACTCGTCATAACCAGCAACAGGGTCAACACATTCTTCTTTATCATAGCTATTCAATTAAATACTAATGGCATAATCCTGTTTCACTTCACTCATCACGAACGTACTCTCAATGGAACTCAGACTCTCGATGTCGCCCAACTTGTTGAGCACGAAGTCCTGATATTGCTTCATGTCTCGCGCGCGTACCTTTAATAAATAGTCATAGGCGCCCGACGTGTTATAGCATTCTGCCACTTCTGGGATACGAAGGATGCGACGGGTGAAGGCATCGGCGATCTCATGGTTGATCTGTTTCAGCTTCACCTTGCAGAACACTTGGAGTCCTAACCCCATCTTGTCGGCATCGAGCACCGCTACATACTTCTTGATGTAGCCGCGACGCTCCAGTCGTTTCTGTCGTTCAAATACAGGTGTTGGTGTAAGATGCACTTTATCTGCCAACTCCTTGGTCGTCAACTTCGCATTCTTCTGCAGCGTTCTCAGTATCTGCAAATCTGTTTCATCTAATACTTCCATCATCTTTGTGCAAACTAAGTGTAACCCGGATTATTTCTCTACAGTTGTAGAATAGTATTCTATATGTTCTGCAAAAATAGACAATTTTTCTGAGAAAAGCAAGAATAAAGGCAGTTCCTTACAAAAAAACATTCGGGAACCTTCATCAGTCTTTTTCGAAGGTGGAAAAAGGTTACATGAGAAACCAGTAAAAAATCACTTTTTTAAAACTTTTTAAATAATCGATTGTGTAGGATATAGTATTTTTTTGTATCTTTGCAAGCGGTTAGAGTTTTCCAAAACGGGAAACTTTTTTCAGTCTAGAAAACAAAAAGTTGTCCAAAACGGAAAACTTTTCCATACATAAAGAAGTCAATAACTAAAAATACGGACCATACAATGGAGATCAAAAACTTTACCATCACCAAGCGCGACGGATCAAAAGACCGCTTTTCGCTAGACAAGATCATGAATGCCATCGTGAAGGCATTCGACAGTGTTCAACAACCTGCTGAACTTGGAACTATCTCTAAGATTCTCAGCCACTTAGATATGAAGGACGATATCAAGGTGGAGGACATCCAGAATCAGGTGGAAGAGGCTCTGATGCGCGAAGGATACTACAAAGTGGCTAAGTCGTTCATGCTCTATCGACAGGCTCACAGCGAGGATCGCGAGACCTTGGCGAAGCTGCAGTTCCTTTCCGAATATTGTGATTCGGTAAATGCAGCGACTGGTTCAAAGTATGACGCAAATGCAAACGTGGAGCACAAAAATATCGCTACGCTGATCGGAGAGTTACCCAAATCGAACTTCATCCGACTGAACCGCCGTCTGCTCACCGACCGTATCAAGAAGATGTATGGAAAGCAGCTGGCCGATGAGTATATCGACAAGCTGACACACCACTTTATATATAAGAACGACGAGACGAGTCTGGCCAACTACTGTGCTTCCATCACCATGTACCCCTGGCTCATTGGTGGTACTGCCTCTATCGGTGGTAACTCCACAGCACCCACCAACCTGAAGAGTTTCTGCGGCGGCTTTGTCAACATGGTCTTCATGGTTTCCAGTATGCTCTCTGGTGCGTGCGCCACTCCTGAGTTCCTGATGTACATGAACTATTTCATCGGTAAGGAATACGGACAGGATTATTACAAGCGTGTGAACGACCAGGCCGACCTGAGTCTGAAGAAGCGCACCATCGACAAGGTCATCACCGACTACTTCGAGCAGATTGTCTATTCACTCAACCAGCCAACAGGTGCCCGTAACTACCAGGCTGTGTTCTGGAACGTGGCTTACTACGACAAGTACTACTTCGAGAGCATCTTCGGTGACTTCTACTTCCCCGATGGTTCCAAGCCCGACTGGGAGAGTCTGTCATGGCTGCAGAAGCGTTTCATGAAGTGGTTCAACAAGGAGCGCACCAAGACACTCCTCACCTTCCCCGTGGAGACGATGGCGCTGCTCACCACCAAAGACGGCGAGCCCATGGATCCCGAATGGGGCGACTTCACCGCAGAGATGTATTCTGAAGGACACTCGTTCTTCACTTATATGAGCGACAATGCCGACTCGCTCAGCTCTTGCTGCCGTCTGCGCAACGAGATTACCGACAATGGTTTCAGCTACACACTCGGTGCCGGTGGTGTATCAACAGGTTCCAAGAGCGTGCTCACCATCAACCTGAACCGCTGCATCCAGTATGCCGTAAACAACAAGCTCGACTATCTGGAGTACCTGGGAACGGTTATCGACCTGTGTCACAAGGTACAGTTGGCTTACAACGAGAACCTGAAGGAACTGCAGGCACACGGTATGTTACCACTCTTCGATGCCGGTTATATCAATATCGGACGACAGTATCTCACCATCGGTATCAACGGTCTGGTGGAGGCTGCTGAGTTCATGGGACTGAAGATCACCCCGAACGACGACTACCTGCACTTTGTACAGGGTATCTTAGGACTCATCGAGAAGTACAACAAGCAGTATCGCACCAAGGATGTGATGTTCAATTGCGAGATGATTCCGGCA
>JAGCDO010000039.1 GCA_017651265.1 Prevotella sp.
AGCAAAGGAATAATTTTCAATTCTCAATTTTCAACTTTCAATTATAATAACTATCTTTGCACCATAATCACTATAGAAATGAAGAATAAGAAGGCGTTTCTGGAGCTGTTGAAAGCCGGACTGTGGGGCACGCAGCCGGAACAGTCGGTGTTTACGGAGAAAACCGACTGGGATGTGGTGTACCAGCTGACGAAGGAGCAGACGGTGGTTGGTATCGTGACCGACGGTATATCGGCCCTGCCGAAACAGTTCCACGGACCGCGCCCGAAGATCATGCAGTTCTATGCTCGTACGATGAGTCTGGAGGATGAGAACCGCAGAATGAATGCGTTCGTACCCCAGCTGATGATACAGCTGGAGCGAAAAGGGGTGCACTCGATGCTGCTGAAAGGGGCGGGTGTGGCCACCTGCTACCGACAGCCGCTGCACCGCGTGGTGGGCGATATCGACTTGCTGGTACTCGATGCCGAGGAGTACCAATATGCACGTGAACTGATGCTGATGATTGCTGAGGAGGTGGAAAATGAGGACGTTGGGAGGAAACACTCGGCGTTCCTGTACAAGGGGCTGACCATCGAGGTGCATGGCGACTTCCGCTTCTATATCAACAAACAGTGTCGGTTGCATACCCCTGAATGGAAGAAGATACGACTGGCAGAGGGGGGGAGACATCTCACGGAGGGATTGCTCAAAGGGGCTATCCTGCCGCCTGTGCAGTTCGACGTGCTCTTTATCTTTGCCCATATGGTGGGGCACTATGCAGGATCGGGTGGGGTAGGACTCCGTCAGGTGTCCGACTGGCTGATGTTCCTGCACCAGCATATTGCAGAGATTGATCTCCAGACACTCGAGGAGGATCTGGATTTTTTAGGTCTGAGGAAATACTGGGAGGTATTCGGTGCCATGGCAGTGGATCAACTAGGGTTCCCGCAGGAACTCATGCCCTTATATCGCACTGACAACGTGAAGCTGGGACGGATTGTCCTGCAGAACATCTTCAAGACGGGTAACTTCGGGGCGAAGCAGAAGCAGGATCAACTGAAGGAGGGGGCGAACCCGATTGCGAAGAAGGTGGTTACGTTCTGGGGACAGATACCGGTGTATGCCCGCAACCTGCGGGTGTTCCCCAAGGACACCCTTTGGTGTTTCCGGCAATACATCGCCTCTGCGCTGCGGGGATATCAGACGAAGGTCATTGACCCCTAAATACTATGTGGAACGCCCTCAACTTTCTTGATGAAATGGTTGATGACCCCATGGAGAACAAGCCATAGGGCGAAGTCGATGATGAGGATGTACGTGACGTTCAGGTATGGGTTGATCAGGTAGTTGAACACCATGTAGAACAGGGAGAGACTTACGATGGTGATTACCACATACCGCTTGTGCATGCCAGCCCGAAGCAGCTTGTGATGGATATGGTTGCGGTCGGGCTTGAACGGATTACGACCCTTGCGGATACGATGTACCGCCACACGGAGCACATCAAACAATGGTACGATGAGGGCGCTGATGGCCACGATGACATGGTTGGTGGTGTTCACCCCTTCCGCGCCCGTCAGACAGATACGCAGGGCGAGGAAACTGATGATGAATCCTAAGGTAAGACTGCCCGTATCACCCATGAACAGCTTATGTCCGCGTTTCTGGTTCCCGAACACATTATAGAACCAGAAGGGAATAATAACGCCCAAGGTGGAGAATGCCACAAGGGCGTAGATGAGCTGCCGCTCCTTGATAAAGATGAATCCGAATGCCGTGAGGGCCAGGATAGTCAGCCCGGAGGCAAGTCCGTCCACACCGTCTATCAGGTTAAATGCATTGGTGATATACACCACGATGAAGATGGTGAGTGGATAGCTGTAGCGGGCACGGATGGCGTTAAAGCCCATGAACCCGTCGAGGTCGTGCAGCCACAAACCGGAAACGGCCAAGAGGAGTCCGCAGATGATCTGTGCAATGAACTTCGACCGGTAGCTGATACCGATCAGATCGTCGCCCACACCCACCACATACAGGATGGTACCTCCAGCCAGCAGAAATAGGAACTCCACCAGTACGATGCGCTCGGGGATGAAGATCACGTCGTAGCCCAGGAGGTAGCGCACTGCCATCATCAGCGAGATGGAGATGATCAACACGGGGAAGAACGACAGTCCTCCCAGTCGCGGCACGGGCGTGTCGTGTATCTTTCGCTCATCAGGGAGATCGTACAGCTGGTGTTTGTGCGAGATGAGCAGGATACGTGGTATGATGACACAGGCCATGAGGGCCGATATCAGGAATGATGCGATGATGAATATATAGGCTGCGGGCACTTTACTCTGAATTGTTTTGTATTTCGAGGAAGGAGGAAGGACGAAGGAGTAAGGAGAATACTATTAAGTACAGTCTCCGTATTGTTCCTTCATTCTTACTTCTTCCTCATAATTATTAAATTTTAAATCTCAGTATCATTTCTCCTTCCTCCTTCGTCCTTCGTCCTTCCTCCAGATAGAGCCCCTCGGGCTCTATCTACTCCACCACTTCTTTTTGGGCGGTTCAGAAACTTCGGGCTGACGCTCACGGACGATGTCGCGCCACGTCTTGTTCTCGGATATCATGCGGTAGATGGTGCCCCAGTCGGGCAAGCCACCCACATTACGGTCGTCGATGAAGAGATCAACCTTGAGCTTGCGGGAGAAATGGATGTTCTTCTCCACATCCTCCTCGGGGAAGTCGCGGTTGATGGCGTAGAAGTCAACCCCCCGCTCATGGCACCAGTCGATGGCCTCCTGCAGAAGTTCGCCCTCGCGCACCGACCAAAGGATGAGCTGATGCCGGTCGTTGATCAGCATGCGGAGCGTTTCCGTGGCAAATGGGATCTCCCGTCCTATTGCCGGGTATTCATGCTCGACGATGGTACCGTCGAAATCTACTGCTATGGTCATCTCTTCACGGAATCATCATCTTGGTTACTGTAGCGGCTCTTCGAGTAGTTGCCGTAGGTGCCATAGGTACCGTAGCTGCCATACGAGCCATACGAGCCGTAGGAGCCGTAGCGACCGTAGCGTCCGTACTTGCCGTAGCGGCCATAGCTGCCGTAACGACTGTACTTACCGTAGCGACCATAACCGTAATAATAACCGTACTTCTTCTTCGACATGTCGATGCCGTTGATGACGATAGCCATGTTCGGCAACTTCTTGTCGGCACTCAGTCCGTTGATCAGCTCGAAGCTGGTCTTCGGGGTGAAGTCGGCACGGCACATATATACGGTGACGTCGCACACACGACCGATCTGGAGGGTATCGGACACCAGACCCACAGGGGCGGTATCGACGATGATATAGTCGTACTCGCTGCGCAGAATCTGGAAGATCTCATCCAACGACTGGCGTGACACGATTTCGGTAGGGTTCGGCGGAATCGGACCGGCCAGCAGCAGGTCGAGGTCGTCGTGTACGCCTGAAGGCAGGATCTGAGACCGCACATCCTCCAGCGTGGGATGATCGTGGGTGAGGATAGGCGTGATGCCGTGCACCTCGTCGTCGATGTCGAACTGCTCAGCCAATCTCGGCTTACGGATATCCAAACCTACAAGGATGACCTTTTTGTGCAGGAGGGCGAAGCTCACGGCGAGGTTCGAAGCATTGAAGGTCTTACCTTCGCCTGAGGTAGTGGAAGTGAACATGATGACCTTGTCGTTCTCTTTCATCATGAACTGCAGGTTGGTACGCATGGTGCGGAACACCTCTTCCATCTGGTTGTTCTGGTTCTCGTGCACCACGATGTCGGCCTTGGCCTTTGCTGATTCGTTGGCTACAGCCACATCGGCCAGAATGGGCAAGTCGGTAAGCTTCACCACATCCTCGTGTCCTTCGATGCGATAGCGGAAGAAGTAGATGAGGAAGAAAACCAAACTTGGGATGGCAAGTCCTGTAGCAAGGGCAATAAGATACTCCTTATTAGGTTCTGGTGACACCTGTGCACCGAATTTCGGGTTATCGATCAGCTTACCCTTGTCAGCAGTGGATGATAGGGAGATGGAGTTCTCCTCACGCTTCTGGAGGAGCATCAGGTACAGACCGGATTTTACCTCTTGCTGACGACCGATCTGCGAGAGCATACGCTCGTGCTCAGGCGACTGGTTGGCGGCGCTCACATACTGACCGTGCTGCTGCATGAGCAGGTTGCGACGGAACTCAGCATTGTGACGGGCCTGGTCGAGTGTCATCTTGATGCTGTTATACAACTCGTCTAATTGGAAAGTCAAAGGCTCCACGGCCGGACTGTTCTCAGCGGCTGTGCGGAGCAAGCGGTTACGCTGACCCACGATGGTGTTGTACTGGGCAATGAGCTGCGAAACAGAAGCATCGGTCACGTTGGCCGGCATCATCTGGTATTTGTTGCTGGGTGAGCTAATGGCATTGTCCAAGTCGTTGATGAACATGAGCTGCATGTTTACCTCGTTCATCTGCTTCTGAGTCTGGTCAGCATTTTCGGAGGCCTTCTGCACCGTGGCCTTCATCTCACTCAGAGCCTGACGGTTGCGGTAGCTTTCGATGGTGCTCTCGGTGCTGCTCAGTTCACCACTGATTTTTGCGATACGGTCGTTGATGAACTCCTCGGTGCGTACAGCCACCTCGTTCTTGTCCTCGTTGGCCTGACGGTTGTAGCTGGTCACGATCTGACGGAGATAGTCGATGGCTCTGATGGGGAGATCATCAACAATCGAAAGGTTGAGGATGGAGGTTCCTTCGGTCTCGGCCACGTTCAGCCTACCGGCATACGAGCCGGCCAGACGGGCGGGGGAGTTGATGGAAACGAGCTCCGTTTCACCATCACCTAATACATTATTAGTGGTGTAGAACGTCAGGTAGCCTGCCTTGGTGCGGATGGTACAGGGGAACTTCGACAGCATACGGTCGATGCCGTACGGACCTTTAGAGGTAACCTCATCTACGGGGATGTAATAGGTACCTTCCACATGGTACTCATCTCCCTTACGGGTAATCTCCAGGTTGATAGGACGGTTGAGTTTCTCCACGCTCACGGGGTCGATCTCCACGGTGACGGGCTGGTTCTTGTACAGACTACGGTTGCGGATCAAACCCTTAGCATTGTAACGTGTGTAGAGCTTCAGGTCGCGAATGGTTTCCTCGGCAATGGCCGTGGATTTCATAATCAGCTTCTCGTTCTCCATACCGTAGCTTTGTACCACCTCGCCTAACGCATTGATGGAGCGGAGGTTGGTGGTGCTGTTGGTCTTGACGAACACCTTGGCAAAGGCACTGTAATACGGAGTGGTATAGCGCAGATGCAGCCAGGCAATGCCTAAGCAGATGATCAACGACAGTAAAAACCACTGCCAGTGCAGGATGAGCACATCAATAATGGCTCGCAGGTCGAAGAAGGAACCACCTTTCTCTTCTTCTAATTCCATGGGTTTTTTTACAATTTCTTCTGACATATTTCTTTTTTATTTTTAATTGCTAGAAATACTAGTGTAGCTTGGAGGCTGGCTTATGGGTTTTCTGCTAGGGCCAGCAGGTATTTACCATATTCGTTTTTCGCCATGGGCTGCGCCACCTTGATGAGCTGTTCCTTGGTGATCCAGCCCTTCTTGTATGCGATTTCCTCGAGACAGGCGATCTTCAGGCCCTGGCGCTTCTCGATGACCTCGATGAAGGTGGAGGCCTCCGACAGACTGTCGTGGGTGCCGGTATCGAGCCAGGCAAAGCCGCGCAGGAAGGGTTTCACCAGCAGGGCATCCTGCTTGAGGTATTCCTGATTCACCGTGGTAATCTCTAACTCGCCACGGGCACTGGGCTTGATATGCTTGGCAATCTCTACGACGCTATTGGGGTAGAAATACAATCCCACCACGGCATAGTTGCTCTTGGGATGCTGGGGCTTCTCCTCGATGGAGAGACAACGACCGTCGGCATCGAACTCAGCCACGCCGTAGCGCTCGGGGTCGTTCACGTAGTAGCCGAACACCGTGGCCTTACCGTGCTGCTCGGCATCGATCACGCTCTGCTTCAACAGAGAGGTGAAGCCGGCACCATGGAAGATGTTGTCACCCAGTACCAGACAGGCACAGTCGTCACCGATGAACTCCTCGCCGATGATGAAGGCCTGAGCCAATCCGTCGGGAGAGGGCTGCTCGGCGTATTCGAAGCGCACACCGATGTCGGAGCCGTCGCCTAACAGGCGCTTGAAGCCTGGCAGATCGTGGGGCGTGGAGATGATCAGGATGTCCCTGATGCCTGCCAACATTAATACCGAAATGGGATAGTAAATCATCGGCTTATCGAATATCGGGATAAGCTGCTTGCTGATTCCTTTTGTGATGGGGTAGAGACGTGTGCCGCTACCGCCCGCTAAAACGATTCCTTTCATATCGTTTCGAAAACTTAAGTCCAATCTTTTATAAAAACTGTGCAAAGATAATAATTTTATGCCATAGATAGCGAAGAATCCATAGAATTTTTGTAATTTTGCATCGATTTTTTGAGGAAATAGGGGCACAACCCCCAATAATGAGGGTTGAGCACGAGGAAGGAGGAAGGACGAAGGAGGAAGGAAGGTTTCTCGAGGAAGGAGGAAGGAAGGTTTCTCGAGGAAGGAGGAAGGACGAAGGAGGAAGGAGAAATGATACTGAGATATTGATAACAAGAATTATATATAAATGAAGGAAAGGGGTATAAGGAATAATAAGTAAGAGACTGGAGATAGGATCGATGAGACGGAGTTTGTACTTAATGGTATTCTCCTTCCTCCTTCGTCCTTCCTCCTTCCTCGAAAAACCTTCCTCGAAAAACTTTCCTCGATATAACAATAAAAGACAATGGGAATATTTGACAAACTCTTCGGAAAGAAGGGTGCAGAAGAGAAGAAAGCAGGCGGTATGGAAGACTACATGACACTCATCCGGGTGTATTTCCAGGCTGCTATAGCAGAGACGGCAGGCATCACCAACTTGGCTGTGCTGCCCGACCTCCGCGTGTTCAAGAATACACTGAAGGTGCCGACGATGAAGAACAAACTGGGCATCGCCGAGAAGATCCAGTGCAAGAAGATGCTCAAGGACTTCTACAAGACCGATGATGACTTCTTCAAGGAGATCGATAACAGCGTGAAGAAGAACTGTAAGAAGATGCAGGACGTGCAGACGTACCTGATACAGTTCCAGAACTTCTCGCAGGATTTGATGATGCTCACTGGGAACCTGATGAAGTTCAAACTGCGCGTGCCGTCGATCTTCAAGAAAGTGATTTACGCAGCCACGGAAAAGACTGTGGGTGACATCTTTACGAAGAATGACTTTAGTGATGCAGGAGCGCTGAAAACAGTGGCTGCCATCCGCAACTATAACAAACGCCTGGGCTTCTCCCAGAAGTGGGTCACCGACTTCATCTACCAGATCGTGATGCTGGCTAAGAAGGAGAAGAAACCGAAGGAGGAATAATAGTTTTCTCCCACAGAGAAACTATTTAGCCCCATAGAAATAGAATTATTTTTTTATTTCCCGCAGAAATAGATTTTTTAAGTCCCGCAGAAATCGCAGAAATCGCAGAAAGGGCTGCGCCCAGCCATGCGGCATGATTATCCTCACGTTGGCTTGTTCAGCTCCCCACCCAAACCTGCAGGCCCGTTGCTCGTTCGGCTCCCCACCCCTCTAAGGGGCGGGGTTCCTGGCAAGGGGGGCGGGGTGCTGAAGTTACTGACCCCACCCCTCGCTACGCTCACCCCTCCCCTACGATTGGGAGGGGGGTTGATTACCACTAGCGCCAATCACCATAGCATAAAATTTCTGCCATTTCTGCGATTTCTGCGGGACTTAAAAAATCTATTTCAGCGGGACTTAAAAAAAAATCTCCAGTTCAGTGGGAACCTATATTTTCGTTGAGAAAATAAAACATCTGTGTGGTAGAAACGTGAAAGATGTGAGATATTTACAAAAATTTGTTTGAGAAATTTTGCAGAATACGGAAAAAGTTTTATCTTTGTAGGCAAATTCAATCCTATGGCTGAGGAAAGTAGTATCTTGAAGTTGTTTACAACCCGCATGCGGCAGCTGATTCTCCAGTACCAAGCTACGAAAAAGGAGAACGAACAACTGTGTGCGCAGGTTGCACAGCGCGACAGCGAAATCAAGCAGTTACAAGAGCAGCTCAATCAGGCAAGGAACGATTACCAAAGCCTTCAGATGGCCAAGATGATCGAGATTACCGACGGTGACATGGAAGCCGCCAAGAAACGGATCGCAGGGCTCATCAGGGAGGTGAACAAATGTATCACACTGCTTAGTGATCAATAGCGATGGCTGAAGATAGACTACACATAAGATTGCATCTTTACGATACAGACATGGCGGTCGTAGTGAACCGCGATGAGGAAATCCTTTATCGTAACGCTGCGAAACTTATCAACGATACAGTGAATACCTACTCGAATATCCTCAAAGGAAGGAAAAGCGAGAAGGAGATCCTGTATGCCGCTATGCTCGTGATTGCCTTGGAATACGAGAAGAACAAGGACAATAACGATACTAGCGAGTATGATGGTATTCTGGAGAAGCTGACGCAGGAGATTGAGGCAGCGCTGAAATGATTTGCCGTGCCTGCGGGCATGGAACGGAGAGAATACGTATCATACATTATTAATATTATTATACAGAAATGGGTTTAACGATTATCGCTGCTGCGGTTGCACTCATATTGGGTGGACTCTGCGGATATCTAATCTTTCGTTATGTCGCTAAAGGCAAATTCAACGAAATGATGGAAACGGCCAATAAAGAGGCTGAGGTACTGAAAGAAAAGAAACTACTGGAAGTGAAGGACAAGTTCCTGAACAAAAAGGCCGAACTGGAGAAAGAGGTGCAGGCCCGTAACCAGAAGATCCAACAGAACGAGAACCGACTGAAACAGCGTGAGATCAGTCTGAACCAGCGTCAGGAAGAGCTGGGAAGGAAGAAACAGGATGTGGAACAGCAGCAGCAGCGCGTGGATAACGAGAAGAAACTGCTGCAGGTGAAGCAGGACGAACTGGAGAAGATGCGCCTGCAGGAACGTGAGAAACTGGAGGAGCTGAGCGGACTGAGTGCCGACGAGGCAAAGGCTCGTCTGGTGGAGAGTCTGAAGGACGAGGCCCGCACCGATGCTGCCAGCTATATCAACGAGATCATGGACGAGGCGAAGCTGAATGCGAACGCACAGGCTAAGAAGATCGTCATCCAGACCATCCAGCGCGTGGCTACGGAAACAGCCGTGGAGAACTCCGTGAGCGTGTTCCATATCGAGAACGATGAGGTGAAAGGACGCATCATCGGTCGTGAAGGACGAAACATCCGTGCCCTCGAGGCTGCCACCGGCGTGGAAATCGTGGTGGACGATACACCCGAGGCCATCGTGATCTCTGCCTTCGACCCGATTCGTCGTGAGGTGTGTCGTCTGGCCCTGCACCAGCTGGTGGCCGACGGTCGTATCCACCCAGCCCGTATCGAGGAGGTGGTAGCCAAGGTGAAGAAACAGCTGGAGAACGAGGTGATCGAGACCGGTAAGCGTACGGCTATCGACCTGGGTATCCACGGTCTGCACCCTGAGCTGATCCGTATCATCGGTAAGATGAAATACCGTTCATCCTATGGTCAGAACCTGCTGCAGCATGCCCGCGAGACCGCGAATCTCTGTGCGGTGATGGCATCGGAGCTCGGACTGAACCCGAAGAAGGCGAAGCGTGCCGGACTGCTGCATGATATCGGTAAGGTGCCCGATGAGGAGAGCGAGCTGCCGCACGCCCTCTATGGCGCGAAGATTGCAGAGAAGTTCAAGGAGAAACCGGATATCTGCAACGCCATCGGTGCCCACCACGACGAGATGGAGATGAACACCTTGTTGGCTCCGATTGTACAGGTGTGCGACGCAATCTCTGGTGCCCGTCCTGGTGCCCGTCGTGAGATCGTGGAGGCATACATCAAGCGCTTGAACGACTTGGAGGCCATCGCCATGAGCTATCCGGGTGTGACCAAAACATACGCTATCCAGGCGGGTCGTGAGCTGCGTGTCATTGTCGGAGCCGATAAGATGGACGACAAGGAGACGGAGGCACTCTCGGGCGAGATCGCTACAAAGATCCAGAATGAGATGACGTATCCCGGACAGGTGAAGATCACCGTGATCCGCGAGACAAGGAGCGTCGCTTACGCGAAATAAGGATTGACAAAGCCACGCCGATACATAGTAGAAGCGTGGCTGCTATACTGATGCCACCCTTCGGGATGGAATAGGGGTGTGGGGGTTCACTGCTGAACGTACACTGGTACTGAATCATCTTGTCGATGAAGAGGTCAACGTTCTGCCAACGACCGGCCTGCACCTCGTTGTTTAGATGGGAGAACACATCGTGGATGTACTTCTGATGCTCCATGTCCATCGAGGCCGGCAGGGAGTCGGTGGGGGCATACCAGATGACATCCTTTCCAGTATGATGCGGGAAGAGACGTAAGGTCTGTCCGCTATGTAGTTCTACAATCAGCATGTGCCCTTGACCGTTTCGGATGGTCAGGGGCGTTTGTTTCCAGTCGTCATAGAAAAAAATCAGACCGGTGAGCACCTGCTCGGCCGTGTAGCCTTCGTAGGTGTCTTCTCCGCAGAGCAGCATCGTCAGATGACGGGCATACATGCTCAACGGATATATGCCGCCCTCTCCGTCGCTGACAAACAGTTGACAGAAGTGGGCGGCTTGTTGTTGGGGGAATACTTTTGGACTTTGAACTTTGAACATTGAACTTTGAACTTTACCCCACCCCTCTAAGGGGCGGGGTTCCTGGCAAGGGGGGCGGGGTGATAAAACTAGATTGCCCTGAGGAATTTCACGATGGCATCACGGTCGGCCTTGGGAAGCTTGTAGAACTTCAGGGTACTGTCGTAGCCATCAGACTTCTTGGAGTATCCGTGCCAGAGGATGGCCTCGATCTCGTTGCGGGCACGACAGTCGTGCAGACGGTCCTCGGCGCCTGTATTAATAAGCGACAATCCGCGTCCCCACAGCGGGGTGGTGCGGCACCATGAGCCATGGATACCGTTCTTCATGTACAGACGGTGCTGAACCATGTCGGTATAGGGCCAGATGGTCTGGTTCTGATAGCGGGGCAGCTGGAGGTTCTGAGAAGCGATGATCTGCGGATTCCAGTAGTCGTCGTTCTTGGTCTTCCACGAAGGACGGTGACAGTTGGCGCAACCAATCTCCATGAACATCTGCTTACCGCGCTGCACCTCTGGATCCTGGAGGTTACGGGCACGGGGAATGGCCAGTCCGCGGTGCCATACCTGGAAGGCCCAGAAGTTGTTATCCGACATCTCCGGCTCGAAGTTATGCCAGGGGTTGTCGAACTGGTTCGTGGTGGGCAACAGCAGGTTATACACTGCCTCCTTGATACCTTCTTCAGTGCCGTCGGCATAGTAGGGTGACGACGGGTCGGCCTTGATGGCGGCAATCACCTGCGGGTTCTCCGACATCGCCTTCGCCCAGGCTGCTGTCGTGTAGAGCTTAGGACGGTCGGATCGACTCACGTTGGTGATGTTCCAAATGGCATTGGCACCCGCACCATCCTGCAGCGAACCGCGGGTCATGGCATAGGTGAACTTCTTGATGCGGTTCACCTGCTCCACACCGCTGGAAGCATTGACATACATGGCCGATGCAGCCCAGTCGTTCGCTTCCTTGTCCCAGAAGGCGGGGTTCAGCTCCACATAAGGAGCCTCACGCTGGTACTGTGCCTTGATGGAATCGTCGGGAATGGCATCGAGCAGTCCTGTACCGATGATGCCGATGGTGCTCTCCAAACGGAAGGCCACGGCTCCATTACCGGTCTCCCACGGGGTGGGATCGGTGTTGAAGGCCGAGCGGTCGATATCCAGCTCAGGATAGATGAGCTGGTAGGTCTCACCATCAGGGAAATGGGTGGGAGAGATCTCACTGCCGTCGGCCATGGCGGTGACGGGCAGCCAGCTCAGGTGGATACCGCTCTCGTCGATAGGGGGCAGGAACGGACTCACGGCGCGGGTCTGCGGCATACCGGTTACCTCGGCCACATACGGACCGTCGTCGCTGTTCATGCCATCAACGGGGTGATACACCACCAGCAGGTAGCCGTTACCCCACTCGGCGGTGTACTTGGTGACACGCTTGCCATGACCATAGGCCGGATGACAGTCGAGACAGGATTTGCGGACATACGCAGGTCCCAGTCCGTTGAACGGGTTCTGGAACTCGGTGACGTTACGCTCAAAGAACTGCTCGCCACGGTTGAAGGCCTCTGTAAGACCCATCTCGGTGACGGCAGGTGTCTCATCCTCGTAACAGCCTTGGGTGACGTTCATCGTCGTTCCCTTCAGACCGCCGACGTACCATTCCTCGGCGGTGAAGTTACCCACCGACTTACCCACATAACTCGTGTCGTCTGACGGGATCACATCGTCTGTGTCGTCATCGTCAGAACACGCAGTCATGGCGCACCCCACGAAGAGGCACGCCATGACCAAGAAATGCATTTTCTTGTTCAAATAACTCATAAGTATCGTATTTAGTTAGCTGCAATCCATGACGCCACCTCGTTGAGGGTGTCGTCGAGCGCGTTGATGGCATCCATCGCTGTCTTCGCGGCCGTGCTATGGGAGTCAACAACGAAGGGGGTACCTGCCTTGGCATTGCTCAGTGCCAGGAGGGCTGCATCCAGTTTCGACTTCAGGTTGGCAGCCATCGAGGCATTGTACTTCTGGAGGTAGGCCATGATGCTGTTCGACTGGGCTGTGGTGCCCGTCTGACCGTACAGACTGTACTGGATGCTGCTGATGTTGTCGAAGAAGTCGTAGTAGGAACGCTGACTGTAAGGCGACTCGATATAGTCGGGGTCGGTACCCAGGTAGGCCTGACCGATCTTCTGGCCTGCCACCTCTGCACAGATGTTACTGCATCCGGCCACGAGGATGGTTGACATCACGCCACGCCAGGTGGCCAGGGTGCTACCTGCCTTGGTGGCATTGAGCATGTTCTCGCCATAGGAGGCGTCGCCACCAGCCACGGTAGTGGGGAACTCACACTCCTCAACACGGTCCTGATGACTCTTCGGAGCCTTGTCACCCAACCAGCTCACCTCCAGCTGGAAGCACTTGTCGCGCAGGTCGCCTGCTACCGCTGCTGCAAAGATCAGCTCCTGTTCACCGGTGATGTTACGACCGGCGAAGGCCTCGTCATCCTCTGTTCCCTGCAGGGCAGCGAGGGTACGGTTCTTACCGTTGCGGAAGATGATGAACTCGATGCCGTGGAAGCCGAGCTGCTGCTCACCCACGAGGGCACGGGCATTGTCGATACCGCCATCATCAAGGTCGTCCAGATCGTCAATGATCTCTGCACTGCTCAGGGCCTTGGCCAATGCGGTACGGTCGAGCGGCCATGTGTCGATATGGGGGTCGATACCGAAGTCGGTAGCGGCACCATAGAGGAACGACTCACTGCTCTCCCATGCCGAGCGGGCATTGATGAAGGTGTTGCAGATCTGGTCGATATCTTTCTGTGTAAGTGTTCCTGCGCGGAACTTCGTCTTGGCGCTCACCAGCTGATCGAAGAGATCGGAGGTCTGAGCGGCCAATGACTGGTAGATGGGGAATACTACGTTGTTGACGTACTGGGTGGTGATGGCGGCCATGGCGGCCTCTTTCTCATTCAACTTGTTGTCGTCGTTGTTGTCGTCATCACTGGAGCATGAGGCGAAGCTCATGCAGCATGCTGCCAAGAGCATGAAAACAAAATTCTTTTTCATCATTTTATATTTTAATGTATAATCTTTTTTCTTTGTAAAGAAACAAACTTTTTACCCTCTTTTTCTTTGGCGCAAAGAAAAGAGGCAAAAGAAACATCCACCCTAACCAAACCTTCCCCTATATGGGAAGGCTTAACCGCTCCTACTCGTCGCTCGTTCATTAAGGTACGCTCAGGGCATCAAAGCCCTGGCGTGATTTCTTTTCGGCTTGCGCCCAAGTGACTGGCGCTAGAGCATTTCTCGCGCCACCGCACCCACGCACCCCCGCGCCTCCGATTCCCCTCCTTATGGAGGGGTTAGGGGTGGCTCCACACTCTACAAATCACATCTCCTTCCTCCTTCGTCCTTCGTCCTTCGTCCTTCCTCCCTTTACAGAAAGAACCCCTCGTATGCGATGCCGATGTTCAGGCTCGGCTCGTTGTTATACGGACTCTTCAGTTTGCGCAGACTATAGTCGGCCTTGATGGCGATCTGCGGTACCGGACGGTAGTTCACACCGAAGGCCAGACGGTGGATATTCGTGTAGTCGAACATCTCCTTGTTCTTGGCAGGGATATAGCTGTCGTAATACTCATAGCGCCCGAACACATAGAGCTTCTGGTTGTCACGACGCAGCTTCTCGATCTGCGAGAAGATATCGTAGCCGGCCTCGATACCCATGGCCACGGCATTCTTACCGATCATAGCACTCTTGACGGGTGAGTTGGAGGCGTGGGCCTTGGCATCCTTGATGGTGTTCAGCTTATCGGTATCACCGATATAGCCGTAGTCGGCCTGACCGCGCACGATCCAGTTCCAGCGGTTCAGCGTCAGGTCGATGCTCCCCACAGCCACGGTACCCTTCACCTTGTCGTAAGGCTTACCGTCGCCCTTGAGATCATTGGGGAAGGTGTTATGTGCCGAGTTTCCATAGTAGCCACTCACGCCCATACGCAGTCCGTCGATAACATAATAGTCAACTCTTCCTGCAAAGCCATACTGGTTGGCGGGCTTGAACTCAAAGGGAGAGCCGGCACCATGATGAATCCACTTATCACGGTTGAAGAGCATGGCATTCAAGCCTGCCACCACCATTACCTCATATTTCAGTTTCCCGCTGCGTCCCCAGAAGGAAAGACCCGTATCGTGCCAGGTGGAAGGGAGGATGGTGTTCTCACCCTCAGGACGATATACGGTGAAGTAGTTCAGCGGCTCGTGCTTGGCATTGTTCAGTCCTACGGGCACAATGATATGTCCGAACTTCACGTTGGCCGCCTTGGAGAACTGCTTGTTGATCCAGAACTGCTCCAGTTCCACCTCACCACCTTTCTCCTGCTCATACTCCCATTCGGCAGCCTCGTCGGCCTCGTTCTCAATGGCAGAGCCGGTACCTGTGTGCTCGAACTCAATCTCCGTTCCCATGGTCCACCCCTTACCGAAGTCGTAACCGAGGTAGATCACGGCGTGAGGGATATCGAACTTCCCATGACTGGGATCGTTCTTGTAGTTGGCGGGGGAGCTGTAGCGGTTCACATGGTCGCTGAAGAACTCACGTGTATAACCAATCTCCCCGTAGCCACCCACACTCAGTCTGTTACCTTTCGCATGCAGCATCACACTGTCGCCGGCATGGGTCTGTGCCATGACCGAAACGGACAGGAGGGTGAATGCCATCATACTAACCAATCTTTTCATTCTCTTAAAGCTAATAATGTACCTAAAACCAGTGCGATGTATGATATCGCGATGTGTCGTAAACACGCTGCAAAGGTACAGCGTTTGTGTTGGTCGCGCAATACCTAAAAATAATGAATTTGTAGAGTAAAAGGGCTTTCCAGCGATTTTGGGGCACGAAAATACCTAAATATGATTATTGCATAATTCGGGAATAATCCGTAATTTTGCAAGCGGTAATAAGAAATAGGTAACGTGTATGAGAAATCAGAAAATGTATGAGGCCGACGATAAGATGATCAGTCTGATTGCCGACAACTATAACCTCTTGGAGAGTCTGGGACGCTTCGGCATCAACCTCGGGTTCGGCGATAAGACCGTGAAGGAGGTGTGCGAGGATCAGGGCGTGGATACCTATACATTCCTGGCCGTGGTGAACTATTCCATCAACGGTTACAGGCACAGTGATGATAACCGCCGGATGTCGGTGCCTACACTGCTGCATTACCTGAAGGCATCACACGAATATTACCTGGATTTCCAGCTGCCTGATATCCGCCAGGAGCTGAAGGAGGCACTGGATGAGGAGGATAACCTGGCACGACTCATCATGAAACTGTACGACTCGTATGCGCATGAGATCCGGGTGCACATGAAATACGAGGAACTGAACGTGTTCCCGTATGTTGACCGACTGCTGAAGGGGGATCTGATAGGGGATGAGGATATCGACACGTTCTCGAAGCATCATACACAGATTACCCAGAAACTGCGGGAGCTGAAGAATATCATTATCAAGTATCTTCCTTCGGACACAAAGCGGAACAATAAGCTGACGAGAGTGCTGTACGACCTGTATAAGAACGAGGAATGGCTGGGACAGCACGCCGAGGTGGAAGACAATATCTTTGTTCCTGCCATCCGACAGTTGGAACGACAGCAGAAACAGAATGATGTGAGTGTGAAGATCTCGAAGATGATCAGTCAGAACCCCGACAACGGGGATGCCTTGAGCGACCGCGAGAAAGATGTGGTGGTTAGTCTGGTACAGGGAATGACGAACAAAGAGATTGCCGATCATCTGTGTATCTCGGTGAATACCGTCATCACCCACCGTCGTAACATCGCCCGTAAGCTGCAGATTCACAGTCCTGCAGGACTGACCATCTATGCCATTGTCAACAACTTGGTTGACATCAGCTCCGTTAAGCTGTAATCATATCTGGTGGATGTCCACATAGCCGTGCATCACCGCATAGATGGTGAGGGCACTCACGCTTTTCATCCCTAATTTATCCATGATATTCTTACGATGAGTGATCACGGTGGTAAGACCGATGTTCAACTTATCGGCAATCTCCTTGTTGATATAGCCCTGCACGATGAGGGCAAGCACTTCCAGCTCGCGGTCGGAGAGAATCTTCTGCTGCAGCACTTGAGGCATCGGAGGGAGGTTCTTTCCGTTGCCGTGGGCACGCTGCTCCAATAGCAACAACGACCGCACGAGCTCCGATTCGGGTACGTTGATACACAGACTGTGGAACTCCGACAGTTGGGAAGCGGAATCGCGTGAAAGGGTGAGGACGATGGTCTTGCGACGGTGTTCAGAGAAGAACGCCTTGTTCTCCAACACCACATTCATAGCGACGAAATAATGGAAGTACGACTCCGGTTCGTTGGCCATAAGCTCAGCGAAGGAACCGAAGGTATCGATGGTCATGATGGGCATGACATTCATCAGCATCGATTTCAACCCCAATGCCGAAAGGGTATTGGGGTCGATAATCGCTACTTTGGGTCTTCCAGTGTTCATTTTTTTATGTTTTACGATGAAGGAGGAGGGACGAAGGAGGAAGGAGATTAGTATTATGTGCAAACCACTTTGCGCAAAAACCATTCCTTTAGTTCATTTCTCCTTCCTCCTTCCTCCTTCGTCCTTACTCGTTATTATGACAGGAATCCTAACAACGCACCGGCTGCCACGGCTGAGCCGATCACACCAGCCACATTCGGACCCATGGCGTGCATGAGCAGGAAGTTATGGCGGTCGTACTCCAAGCCGAGGTTGTTGGAGATACGGGCGGCCATCGGTACGGCAGATACACCGGCATTACCGATGAGCGGGTTGATCTTCTTATCCTTCGGCAAGAACAGGTTCATGATCTTCACGAAGCCAACACCACTCATCGTAGCTACGAAGAAGGCACCGGCACCGATGGCGAAGATATAGATGGTGTTCAGGGTGAGGAACTCACTGGCCTGGGTGGAGCAACCTACCGTCAGACCAAGCAGGATGACCACGATGTCGTTCAGGGCTGAACCGGCGGTCTTGGCCAGACGGGTGGTCTTACCTGATTCCTTCAGCAGGTTACCGAAGAAGAGCATACCCAGCAGGGGCAGACCCGACGGTACGATGAAGGTGGTGAGCAGCAGACCGATGATGGGGAAGAGGATACGCTCTGTCTGACTGACGTGGCGTACGGGCTTCATGCGGATGAGACGCTCCTTCTTGGTGGTCATCAAACGCATCACCAACGGCTGGATTACCGGTACGAGGGCCATATACGAATAGGCACACACCGCAATGGCACCCATGAGGTTCGGAGCGGTCTTCGATGACAGGAAGATGGCGGTAGGTCCGTCGGCACCACCGATAATGGCGATACCTGCTGCCTGGTTCGGTTCAAAGCCCAAGGCCAAGGCCAGCATATAGGCACCGAAGATACCGAACTGTGCGGCTGCACCGATGAGCACCAGCTTGGGATTGGCAATCAGCGCGGAGAAGTCGGTCATGGCACCAATACCCAGGAAGACGAGTGGGGGATACCATCCCTGACGTACTCCCTGATAGAAGATGTTCAACACGGAGTTATCCTCATACAGACCGATCTCCAGTCCGGCATCCGCACGGAACGGGATGTTACCGAGGATAATACCGAGTCCTATGGGTACGAGCAACAGCGGCTCGAAATCTTTCTTGATGGCGAGCCAGATGAAGAAGGCTCCCACGGCAATCATAATGAGGTTGGGTATCGTCGCATTGGCGAAACCCGTATAAGTGAGGAACTCATTAAAGTTGCTAACGATGAATTCTGTGAAACTCATAATTTAATTATCAATTATCAATTGTTAATTATCCAATCGTGATTAGCGTGGCTCCTTCCATGACGGCATCGCCCTGACCCACGAGGACGGAGGTGACGGTTCCGCTGGTCTCTGCCTCGATATTGTTCTGCATCTTCATGGCCTCGAGGATGATAACGGTTTCGCCAGCCTTCACAGCCTGACCAACAGCTACCTTTACCTCGGTGATGGTTCCTGGCAGTGGGGCTGTTACCTTGGCACCCTCTCCAGCTACTGCAGCAGGCTTGCTGGCAGGAGCAGGTGATGCAGCGGGAGCAGCAGCCTTGGGCGCTGGAGCCACTACCTTAACGGGCTTGGGTGTAGCCTTGACGGGCTCACTGAGTTCTACTTCGAACGCTTTGCCGTTCACGCTGACCTTCGCGGTCGTTCCTTCTATCTCTTGGATCTCTACTTCGTAGTCAACACCGTTGACCTTATATTGATATTTATCCATAATTAAAGTTCAAAGTTATCTTTGATGACTAAAGTTCGTGGTTCCACATCGTGTGGCGTGGACGGATCGTGATGATACCACTCTCCTCGTCGTGTAAGTTGTCTTGATAGTCTTTCAATGCCATGGCAATGACGGCGATATAGACATCGATATCCTCCTTCTTCTTACTGGGCGGAATCTTCGAGTCTTTTGCCTCAATCGGCATACGGGCGGTCTTGAGCTTCACCCAACCTGCCTCGCGACTGGCCTTGTCGGTCTTTTCCTTATTCACCATGATCTTGCCAAGGATGCTGAAGAAGACGAAGAGAAGGGCCAGACAAGAGAACACGATACCCATGGAGAGAACGGTGATACCGAATCCGTGGGGGTCGTCGCGCTTCAGACGGGCGATCTTGGTCTCGTTGATCTCGATGTAGTTACCGATACCGGGGGTGACAGCCTCCGCAGGCTTGATATCCCACTTCAGCTCACCGTCCTTGATGCGGGCATACGACTTATCCTCTGCCAGTACGGGTACGGAGACGGAGTCGATCAGGTCGATACCGTTACCGTCGTACAATGCGAACCAAAGGGGCTGTCCTGCCACAGCTTTCGTGGCGAAGTGCATGGCACCCTTGGCGGGATTGGAATGAAGGAACAGGATGAGGTGATTGCGCCCAGACATCTGGGTACGGGAATCACCGTTGGGGATTACCTGCATCTTGGCGATGCGTTGCGGAGCGGAAAGAGAGGGATTGAGCACACTACGATCAGTGGTGATGTACATACCTCGGATATTGTACGTGGAGAACGAGGTGTTCACCAGTTCCACCCAAGGCAGGTGCTGTCCGAATTCGTCCTGCAGACTGGCGGTATTGCTGGTCAGAACCTCATTGATCTTGATGTTCTTCGCTCCTTGTGCGAACATCGTCGAGGTTCCTGTCAGTAACATACCGCAGAGCAGTATTCCAAGTCTTCTCATGTTGTTGATATTATATAAGTTTTTAGTTTATTTTAAATTTATATTCTACTAGTGTTTCTAGTGTTACTAGTATTGCTAGTGTTACTAGTTTATGCTCCGCAGAAGAATAGCACAATGATCTGGGCGGTGAAGATGCGCAGGAACATCGCGAGAGGATACACCGTGGAGTAACCCACGGCAGGTGCTTCCTTGGAACATACGCTGTTGGCGTAGGCCAATGCGGGCGGATCGGTATAGCTACCGGCAAGCATACCCATGATGGTGAAGTAATTGAACTTGTAATGCTTGCGGGCGATGGTACCTACTATTAAAATAGGTATAATGGTGATGAGCACACCGGAGAGCACATACAGCAGTCCGTCGCCTTGCACCACGGTCTCCCAGAACCCGTTACCTGCCTTGATGCCCACGCTGGCGAGGAAGAGTACAAGACCGATCTCGCGCAGCATCATATTGGCACTGGTGGTGGTATAGGTGACCAGTCGTATCTTATAGCCGTAACGACCGATCAGGATGGCGACGATCAGCGGACCGCCTGCAATACCGAGCTTCACGGGAATGGGCATGCCGGGAATGGCGAAGGGTAACGACCCGAAGATGATACCGATGATGATACCGATGAAGATAGTGGCGATGTTCGGGGCATTCAACCGGTGGGCAGAGTTACCCATCAGGTTGGTGACACGGTTCACCGCATCCTCAGGACCCACCACCATGATGCGGTCGCCTACCTGCAGCGGCAGACTGACACTGGCGAAGAGATCCATACCATGACGGGTGACACGGGTGACATTCACGCCGTGCACACTGGAGAAATGCATCTTGCCTAAGGTCTTACCGTTGATGGACGGGTTGGTGATGACGATGCGACGACTCACCATGGGCATGTCCTGCTGCTCCCAGTCGATTTCGATCTCAGGACCGATGAAGGCGATGATAGCTTCGGCATCTGCCTCGGCACACACAATGTTCAGCTGGTCGTCGAGATGGAAGATGGTGTCGCGGTTAGGAATGCTCACATGACCGTCGTGCAGGATGCGTGAACAGACAAAATCACGGTTCAGGAAATCATGCACCTGAAGCATGGTCTTACCTTCGAGGTAGTTGTTCGTCACCTTCAGACGCAGACGGTAGGGCTTGACATTACCGTTGGCCTCATCCTCCTCAGCCAGTCGGCTCTCCTCGTCGGCGAACTTGATACTGCAGAGGTAACGGATGGCGATGGTGGCACCGATGATGCCCAGTACACCTAACGGATAGGCACAGGCATAGCCAGAGGCAATCTGCGGGACGTTATCGGTGAACACACTGGTAAGTGCCTCATTGGCAGCACCCAGACCCGGGGTGTTGGTGACAGCACCATAGAGCGTACCTACCAACATAGGAAGATTGTTGGGATCGGAGGTGTCGAAAAAGAGATAGTAACAGCCGAACATCACAGCGATGTTCAATAGGATGGCGGCTGTGGCCAATCCATTCAACTGAATGCCTGCCTTGCCGAAACTCTCGAAGAAACCGGGACCTACCTGCATACCGATCATGAAGACGAACAGTACCAGACCGAAGTCTTGCACGAAGGTAAGGATGTCAATAGGCGCGGTGAAGCCGATATGTCCGGCCAAGATACCGATGAACAGAACGAAGGTGACACCTAACGAGATGCCGCCCACCTTGACTTTTCCTAATAAGACACCAATGGCAATGACGATAGAGTACAGTAGCACGATGTGAGCCACCGATTGCGTGTTTGTGAAAATATCTATTATCCAATCCATAACATATTCCGTATGATGAAAGGGAAGATGGTCTTCTCTCCTTTAAAATTGCGAATTTGGTGCAAAGGTAGTCATAAAATACTCATTAGAAGAATTTTTGTGCATTTTTTTTAGGTCGGGTAGGGCGTTTTTGAATTTTTAATGATTAAATATAATTTTCTTCGATGGAAAGTGTGGTATCTCAGAAAAAAAGTATATCTTTGCAACGTAGAATGAAGTTTAACGGGAATCTCTTCCGCTAGTCATGAATAATCACTTTAATAACTTACAATAATACACAAAGTTGCTATGTCAAACAGTAAAGAAAAACTCTTTACCGAGTTTCAGGCACCAACCACGCAGGAGTGGCTGGACAAGATCGAAGTGGATCTGAAAGGTGCCGATTTCAACAAAAAACTGGTATGGAGGACCAATGAAGGATTTAATGTACAGCCTTTCTATCGCAGGGAGGATGTGCTGAAACTAAAGACACCGGATTCCCTGCCGGGTGAGTTTCCTTTTGTTCGTGGTAACAAAAAGGATGACAACACCTGGTACATCCGTCAGGACATCGTGGCCGACGATGCTGCCGAGGCGAACAAGAAAGCACTCGACATCCTGAACAAGGGAATCGACTCGTTGGGATTCCGTATCCCTGGTGAGAAGGTGAGTGCCGCGTTCATCGAGACGCTGCTCGACCAGATCTTCTGCGACATCGTGGAGGTGAACTTCCACACCTGTCAGCGCCATGCGCTCGAACTGGCTGAGATCCTGACTGCCTATTTCGAGAAGAAGGGGTATGACAAGGAGAAGATCGTCGGCTCTATCGACTTCGACCCGATGAAGAAGATGGTGATGAAGGGTAAGGATACGAGCGAAGTGCTGGCCACTGCACCACAGCTGGTGGAGGCACTGAAGGACTATCCGCAGTTCCGCTGTATCTGTGTGAACACCGTGGCATTGAACAATGCAGGTGCCTACATCGTTCAGGAACTGGGCTATGCCCTGGCTTGGGGTAATGAGTATCTGCAGCAGCTGGTGGATGCCGGCGTGGATGTGGATCTCGCAGCCAAGAAGATCAAGTTCAACATGGGCGTATCCGAGAACTATTTCATGGAACTGGCCAAGTTCCGTGCAGCCCGTATGCTCTGGGCACAGATCGTGAAGCAGTATGAGCCGAAGTGCGACTGCGCTTGTAAGATGTGCGTCAATGCCGTGACATCGGAGTATAACCAGACCTTGTTCGACTCGTATGTGAACCTGTTGCGCTCACAGACCGAGGCCATGAGTGCTGCCCTGGGTGGCGTTCATTCTTTGGTGGTGACTCCGTTCGATGTGACCTATGAGACACCGACAGATTTCTCTGAGCGTATTGCCCGTAACCAGCAGCTGCTGCTGAAGGAGGAATGTCACTTCAATACGGTGGTTGATCCAGGTGCAGGCTCTTATTATGTGGAGCACCTCACCGACAGTCTGGCAGTGGAAGGCTGGAAGATCTTCCTCAAGGTAGAGGAGGAGGGTGGTTTCCTTGCTGCTGTCAAGGCGGGTACCATCCAGGATGATATCAATGCGACCAACGTGAAGCGTCATGGCGATGCTGCCAAACGCAAGGAGTTCCTGCTGGGTACGAACCAGTTCCCGAACTTCACCGAGAAGAGCGAAGGTAAGCGTGCTGTAGGCTGCGGTTGTTGCTGTAAAGCAAAAGACAGTAACAGCGAGCCTGCATTCAAGGCGATCTCGTCCACTCGATTGGCTGCCGACTTCGAGGATCTGCGTATCCATACTGAAGAGACGAAGGTTCCTGTGGCCTTCATGCTGACCATCGGTAATCTGGCCATGCGTCAGGCTCGTGCTCAGTTCTCTTGTAACTTCCTGGCTTGTGCTGGCTATAAGGTGATTGATAACCTTGGCTTCAAGACCGTTGAGGAGGGTGTGGATGCTGCGTTGGAGGCTAAGGCCGACATCGTGGTGATCTGCTCTTCGGATGATGAGTATGCAGAGTATGCCATCCCTGCCTTCAAGTATCTTGACGGACGGGCTATGTTCGTTGTTGCCGGTGCTCCGGCCTGCATGGACGACCTGAAGGCTGCGGGTATTGAGAACTACATCCACGTTCGTTGCAACGTGCTGGAGACATTGAAAGAGTATAATCAGAAACTTGGTATCTAAAGAATAGGAGGATTGAATGATGCGTAAACAATTTAACAATATTGATATCTATGCAGGCATCAAGGCTCAAGATGGTGCCAAGTGGCTGAAGGAGAACAACATTGTGCCTACCTGGAAGACACCGGAGCATATTGAGGTTCGTCCTGTATATACTAAAGAGGATCTGGAGGGTATGGAGCACCTCGACTTCACAGCGGGTATTCCACCGTTCCTTCGCGGTCCGTATTCCATGATGTATCCGTTCCGTCCGTGGACCATCCGTCAGTATGCCGGTTTCTCTACGGCTGAGGAATCAAACGCGTTCTATCGCCGTAACCTGGCTTCTGGTCAGAAGGGTCTGTCTGTGGCCTTCGACCTGCCGACACACCGTGGTTATGACCCTGACAATGCCCGTGTAGTGGGTGATGTGGGTAAGGCTGGTGTGTCTATCTGCTCACTGGAGAACATGAAGGTGCTCTTCGCAGGTATCCCTCTTAACAAGATGTCGGTGTCCATGACCATGAACGGTGGTGTGCTGCCCATCCTGGCCTTCTATATCAATGCCGGTCTGGAGCAGGGTGCTCAGTTGGAGGAGATGGCTGGAACGATCCAGAACGATATCCTGAAGGAGTTCATGGTGCGTAACACCTATATCTATCCGCCAGCCTTCTCGATGAAGATCATTGCTGATATCTTCGAGTACACCTCGCAGTTCATGCCGAAGTTCAACTCTATCTCTATCTCCGGCTACCACATGCAGGAGGCTGGTGCTACGGCTGATATCGAGCTGGCTTATACGCTGGCTGATGGTATGGATTACCTCCGTACCGGTGTGAACGCAGGTATCCCGGTGGATAAGTTCGCTCCGCGTCTGTCGTTCTTCTGGGCTATCGGTATGAACCACTTCATGGAGATTGCGAAGATGCGTGCCGGTCGTTTGCTCTGGGCAAAGATTGTGAAGAGCTTCGGCGCCGAGAACCCGAAGTCGTTGGCACTGCGTACCCACTCGCAGACCTCCGGATGGTCGCTCACCGAGCAGGATCCGTTCAATAACGTAGGACGAACCTGTATCGAGGCTATGGCAGCTGTGCTGGGACATACCCAGTCGTTGCATACCAATGCACTCGACGAGGCTATCGCATTGCCTACCGACTTCTCCGCTCGTATTGCCCGTAATACGCAGATCTATATCCAGAACGAGACCAAGGTGTGTAAGCAGATCGACCCATGGGCAGGCTCCTACTATGTGGAGACACTGACCAACGAACTGGTGCACAAGGCATGGGAGCATATTCAGGAAATCGAGAAGCTGGGCGGTATGGCCAAGGCCATCGAAACGGGTCTGCCGAAGATGCGTATCGAGGAGGCTGCTGCCCGTACCCAGGCACGTATCGACTCAGGGGTGCAGACCATCGTAGGTACGAACAAGTACCGTCTGGATCATGAGGATCCGATCGATATCCTGGAGGTGGACAACACCGCCGTGCGTCTGCAGCAGGAGGAGAGTCTGAAGGAGCTCCGCGCTAACCGTGACGAGGCTGCTTGTCAGGCTGCCCTGAAGGAGATCACCGAGTGTGTGCGTGAGTTCTCTGAAGGTAAGAAGAGTAAGAACAACCTGCTGGCACTGGCCGTGAAGGCAGCCGGATTGCGTTGTACTTTAGGTGAGATCAGTGATGCCTGCGAAGAGATCGTAGGTCGTTATAAAGCAGTAATCAGAACCATTTCAGGCGTGTATAGTTCAGAATCAAAGAACGACTCAGACTTCGAGAAAGCCTGTGCGTTGACAGAAGAGTTTGCCAAGAAGGAAGGTCGCCGTCCGCGTATCTTCGTGGCGAAGATGGGACAGGACGGTCATGACCGTGGAGCAAAAGTGGTGGCTACCGGATATGCCGACTGCGGCTTCGACGTGGATATGGGACCGTTGTTCCAGACGCCGGTAGAGGCTGCTCGTGAGGCAGTGGAGAACGATGTGCATATCGTTGGTGCATCGTCACTTGCTGCAGGTCATAAGACCCTCATCCCTCAGTTGATCGAAGAACTGAAAAAGCTTGGGCGTGAGGATATTATGGTTATCGCAGGTGGTGTGATCCCTGCCCAGGACTACGACTTCCTCTACAAGGCTGGCGTTGCTGCCATCTTCGGTCCGGGTACTTCGGTAGCGAAGGCCGCCGTGGAGATGATGAATATTCTGCTCGATAAAGAGTAGATCAATAAGATGTAACAAAAAAGGCTCCCACATCGGGAGCCTTTTTTTTATGGAATTGAATGAAGGTTACTCACCCTTAATAGCTGCTACACCAGGAAGCACCTTTCCCTCGATGGCCTCGAGAAGAGCACCACCACCGGTAGAGATATAAGAAACCTGGTCGGCCAGACCGAACTTGTTGACACAAGCTACAGAGTCACCACCACCAATCAGTGAGAATGCACCCTCGGCTGTTGCCTTGGCGATAGCCTCACCGATAGCACGGCTACCAGCTGTGAAAGCGTCGCACTCGAACACACCGGCAGGACCGTTCCACAGGATGGTCTTGGCACCCTTGATAGCCTCGGCAAATGCCTTCTGACTCTCAGGACCAGCATCCACACCCTCGAAACCTGCGGGAACCTTGTTGGCAGGACAGTTGATGATCTCAGCACCTTCCTTGACAGTCATCGTACCGAAGTCGAGACCGTTGGTAGCGGTACAGTCGGAACCGAGCACGAGCTCTACGCCGTTCTTCTTAGCCAGCTCCTCAACGCCCAGGGCAACATCCAGTTTGTCGAGCTCAACGATAGAATCACCGATCTCACCATTGTGAGCCTTGGCGAAGGTGTAGGTCATACCACCGCAGAGGATGAGCTTATCAACCTTACCCAGCAGGTTCTCGATGATACCGATCTTGGAAGAAACCTTTGAACCACCCATGATGGCCACGAACGGACGGTTGATGTTGCTGAGCACATTGTCAACAGCCTTCACCTCTTTCTCCATCAGCAGACCCAGCATCTTGTTGTCAGCATCGAAGTAGTCGGCGATGACAGCAGTAGAGGCATGCTTGCGGTGAGCAGTACCGAAGGCGTCCATGACATAGCAGTCAGCATAAGAAGCCAGTGTCTTGGCGAACTCCTTCTGAGAAGCCTTCATGGCCTTCTTTGCCTCGTCGTATTTAGGATCTTCCTTGTCAATACCAACGGGCTTACCTTCCTCCTCGGGATAGTAGCGCAGGTTCTCCAGCAGCAGAGCCTCACCCATCTTCAGGGCAGCGGCAGCATCAGCAGCCTTAGCGCAGTCGGGAGCGAAAGCAACGGGAACACCAAGAGCCTTCTCTACAGCCTCGCGGATCTGTCCGAGCGACAGCTTGGGGTTCACCTTTCCTTTGGGCTTACCCATGTGACTCATGATGATGGTGGCACCACCGTCAGCCAGGATCTTCTTCAGGGTGGGAAGGGCACCGCGGATGCGGGTGTCGTCAGTGATCTTACCATTCTCATCGAGGGGTACGTTGAAGTCTACACGTACGATTGCCTTCTTACCGGCAAAGTTGAATTCGTTAATTGTCATAACTTTAAATATTATTGGTTTGAATCTTCTTATCCTGTAAGCAGCTGCAAAATTAAGAAAATAAATTGAGATACAAGCATGTGGATGAAGAATTTCAATCTTTTTTGCATATTCTGATGCCGATTCGAGGGAAACACAAAAGAAAAGTCCCCAAGGTAGAGATACGCTTGGGGACTTTTCCTCGTTATAGGATAATGTTTAGAGTGGGTACTCTGAGAAGGCGTAGAGCACAGTACTGAGATAACGCTCTCCAGTATCAGGCAGGAGAACAACAATCTTCTTACCTTTGTTCTCAGGACGCTTGGCCACCTCGATGGCTGCGAAGAGGGCTGCACCTGCTGAGATACCTACCAGCAGACCTTCCTGCTGAGCTACCTCACGACCCGTACGGATGGCGTCGTCGTTCTCTACGTCGAACACCTCGTCGATCACTTCAGCATCGTAGGTGTTAGGGATGAAGCCTGCACCGATACCCTGAATCTTATGTGGTCCGCTCTGACCGCCATTCAGCACGGGAGATGACTTCGGTTCCACAGCAATGATCTTCACGTTGGGGTTCTGCTCCTTCAGGTACTTACCTACACCAGAGATAGTACCACCAGTACCTACACCACCGATAAAGATATCTACCTGTCCGTCGGTGTCTTTCCAGATCTCAGGACCAGTTGTAGCATAGTGCTTGGCGGGGTTAGCTGCGTTTTCGAACTGCTGGAGGATCACACTGCCTGGAATGGCGGCGCGCAGCTCCTCGGCGGCGCGGATGGCTCCTGGCATGCCGTCCTTACCAGAGGTGAGACGAACCTCGGCACCATAGGCCTTCACGAGGTTACGACGCTCCACACTCATGGTCTCGGGCATGGTAAGGATAAGACGATAGCCCTTAACGGCAGATACCAGAGCCAGTCCTACACCTGTATTACCCGATGTGGGTTCGATGATGGTGGCACCGGGTTTCAGGATACCCTTAGCCTCTGCATCCTCGATCATGGCGAGGGCGATACGATCTTTTACGCTACCACCGGGGTTAAAAAACTCTACCTTGGCAATTACCGGGGTCTCCAGACCCTTTGCCTTTGAATACTTGTTGAGCTCAAGAAGCGGTGTGTTACCGACGAGCTCGGTCAGCTGTTTTGCAATCTTTGTCATAGTCTTATCCTTTTTATTACTATAATGTATAATCTTTATTTTTAGTGATCTATGTTTAATCATTAATCACGATGCAAAGGTACGGTGGTTTTGCTATTCTCACAATCCCCGCAATATGTCATTCTGCATACCAATAGTTTGGTATATTATTCTAAATCGTGGTTTACCATGGCGCTGACACAGGAATCCGACCATACATTCTCTGCCGTTTCCACCATGTCGATGATCGTATAGATGGGCAGGATGATACCGAGAATAGCGATGGGAGCACCGATGCCCGACATCAGTGAGAGTGTCAGGAAGAAGCAACCCATGGGAACACCGGCATTACCGACTGCCGAGACAACCGAGATGAGAATCCATAGCAGGATGGTACTGAATGTAAGGGGAGTACCGCCATTCTGCATCACAAACAGTGAGGTGACAAGAATGAAGGCCGCACAGCCGTTCATGTTAATGGTTGTACAGATGGGTAGTACGAAGCGGGCAATCTCCTTGCGGATGCCTGCTCGCTGTTCTGCCGATTCCATGGTGACGGGTAGGGTAGCAGCACTGCTCTTAGTGAAGAGTGCCATCAGTACGGCAGGCATCATACGTCCTAAGAAATGGATAGGGTTGAGTCCTCTGACTAAAAGGAACAGCGGGAGGATGATGAAGAACTGGATGACATTTCCGCTCAGTACGACCAGTACATACTTGCCAATAGAATCTGCCACAACACCTGCTGATACCTGTGCTGCCAGTTGAGCCGAGAAGGCAAGAATACCCAGTGGCAGTGTCCAGATGAGTCCGCGGATAAGCAGGAAAAGCAGATCCTGCAACCCTAACAGTCCTTTAACCACCACCTTCTTGTTCTCCGAATCAGGCAGTTTTGAGAGTCCGATACCTACCGCAAAAGCAATCAGCAACAGCGACAACACATTACCTTCGAGGAAAGGCTTGACGATATTGTTGGGAATGACGCCGAGAATATGGTCATAGTAGGAAAGTTGGGTGTTGATATTGGAGAGTTGAGTGTTTCCTTCCAGGGATCCTTCAGCCGAAAGCACTTCCGCTGGCAGATTACCCGGGGCGATGGCCACGTAGAGTATAGCACCGATAATGGCGGCGGCGAAGGTGGTGAGTAACGTATATAATAAGGTACGGGAGAATACCTTGCCCGATCCTTTCGAACCGAAGGTGGCAAAGGTGGTGATTACCGCCAGCACAATGGTGGGCACAGCCAACAGCTGGAACAGTCGTGTATAGACCGTTGCTACGAAGTCCATCAGCTGGTTCAGCCTGTCGAGTCCCAATAATCCCAAGATGGCACCCACGATGAGTGCGCCAATCCATAATATCGTTTTGTTCATTTCTTTTTACCTTTATTTGGCTGCGAAGGTACGAAGATTTGTGGAAACAAGAAATACCAAGAGTGCGGTATTTTGAAAAATTAGTAATCTAATGGAGGCATGTTATGGAAAAAAGCAGTACCTTTGCACCGTGAAACTGTTATTCATCCTGATAGCGCAATTGATAGCCGCAGATGTTCATGCCCAGCATGTGGAATTGGCTGATTCGTCGAATGTTAAGACACTCGACGGAGAGACCATGCATGAGGTGACAGTGACGGCGCATAAGTCGGGCAGGGTAAAGACGAGTGGTCTTGGTAATGCAGAACTGATTAGTTCCAAGGAATTGTTGAGAGCTGCCTGCTGTAACCTTGGCGAGAGCTTTACAACCAACCCCTCTGTCGATGTGAACTATGCCGATGCAGCTACAGGTGCTCAACAAATCAAGCTACTTGGACTCTCGGGTACCTATGTACAGATGTTGACAGAGAATATTCCTAACTATCGCGGCTTGGCTGCACCCTATTCCCTGGGCTACATTTCTGGTCCTTGGATGCAGAGCATTCAGGTGTCGAAGGGTGCTTCGTCAGTCAAGAACGGTTACGAGAGCATAACAGGACAGATCAACGTGGAGTTCAAGAAGCCCCAGGCCACACCTTGGGCAGATGCGAACCTTTATTATAACAGCGACCAGAAAATAGAGGCTAACCTTGGTGCGAACCTGGAGCTTTCCGACAAGTGGAGCACAGCCCTCTTAGGTCATTACGAACTGCAGGACAAAGTACACGATGACAATGGCGATGGTTTTGCCGACATGCCCAAGATGCGACAAGGATCGATGATGAGCCGGTGGGCGTATATCAGCGACAGCTATATGTTTCAGGCTGCCATCAAAGGACTGAAAGAGCATCGTGAGGGCGGACAGATCTCTCATCACTCTGTTGCAGGAGATATACACATGCCTGTCTATACCATCGATATCACCAATGAACGTTATGAGGTTTTCACCAAGAATGCTTTCATTCTGAATCCTGAGCGTATGACGAACATTGCCTTGATACTCAGCGGGGATATTCATCATGAAAGGAGTTCGTATGGTAAAAGGACCTATAATGGTGATCAGCGCAACGGTTATGCCTCGTTGATGTTCGAGACCGATTTCGACGATCATCACAAACTCTCTACGGGTATGAGTCTGAATCACGACTATCTGGAAGAGAACACGCTACGTTCTGACGAGACGACTCCTGGCGTTTATGCGCAATATACTTATAAGATAGGTGAGATGTTCACCTTGATGGGCGGACTGCGTTGGGATCACAGCTCGTTATGGGGAGGGTATATCACACCTCGCATGCATGCCAAATACACACCTGTAGATGGGGTTACACTGCGCGGCTCTGTCGGTAAGGGCTATCGCACTCCCCACGTCCTTGCTGAGAACAGTTACCTGTTGACCAGCAGTCGACAGTTATTCATCAGCGAGGATATTAAACAGGAGGAAGCCTGGAACTACGGACTCAGTACCCAACTGCAGATTCCTATCGGTGAGCGCAAGCTGGAGCTGAATGCGGAATACTATTACACCCATTTCATCCAGCAAGCCATTATCGATTACGACCTGCAGGGTTTTATTAACGTACATGGATTGGGCCATGGTGATAAGTCGTATTCCCATACTTTTCAGGTTGATGCGACCTATGAGATCCTGCCCAAGCTGAATGTAACAGCAGCGTGGCGATGGAACGATGTGAAGGCTACCTATAACGGACAGCTGCGCCAAAAGCCGATGAATAGTCGTTATAAAGGTCTGCTCACCGCATCGTATGCTCCTGGTCTGGGCAAATGGCAGTTTGATGCAACGTGCCAACTGAATGGCAGCGGACGCTTACCCGACCAACAAGAGAATGTGCTCTGGGACCAGCATTTCAAGGCCTATGAGCAAGTGAGTGCTCAGGTAACCCGTTTCTTCCGTCATTGGAGCATCTATGCAGGCGGAGAGAACCTGACAGGTTTCAAGCAGAAGAATGCCATTATCAGCGCTGCCAACCCTTGGAGTCCTGATTTTGATGCTACCATGATATATGGTCCTGTTCATGGAACAGTCTTCTATATAGGAGTTAGATTGAATTGGAATAAATTATAATGGACAATTAACTATGGTAATGATGAGAACTAAAGTATTATTAGCAGCGTTGTCTTTGGCTGTCGTATGTGCCGCCAAGGATATCAAGACTGTCGTGCTTACCACCAATCCAGTGATGCACTGTGAGAATTGTGAGCAGAGGATCAAGAGTAACATACGTTTCGAGAAGGGTATCAAGAGCATTAAGACCAATCTCGAGAACAAGACTGTTACCATTGAGTATGATGCCGACAAAACCAACGTTAAGAACATTATCGAAGGTTTCAAGAAGATTAAGTACGAAGCTTCTGAGATAAAGGCAACCCCATCAAAGAAGACAGGAGTAACCAAGTAATTTATGGCATTAGAACAAGCTATCTTCCGCAGGTCAGAGCTTCTGTTAGGTGATGAGACGATGAGTCGCATCACAGAGAAACGTGTGATCATCTTCGGCGTGGGTGGAGTAGGCTCATGGTGCGCTGAGAGTCTGGTACGTAGTGGCATCAAGCAACTAACCATAGTTGACTCCGATCGCGTGTGCATCACCAATATCAACCGTCAGCTGATGGCCACCTCCAAGACCGTCGGTCAGGTAAAGGTTGAAGCCCTGAAGGAGCGCCTGCTCAGCATCAATCCTTCAGCAGAGATCACCGCTGTACAGCAGATCTTCACTGCGGAAACGGCAGAGAGTTTCCATATTGAAAGTTACGACTATATCATTGATGCCATCGACTCGCTCAAGGATAAGGCTTTGCTTATCCTGATGGCTACGTCTTCTTCGCGTAGTGGGGAAGATGGGAAAGCACCCAAATTCTTTTCGTCGATGGGTGCAGCCCTGAAGTTAGACCCTACCCGCATCAAAACCGCAGAGTTCTGGAAGGTACAGGGCGATCCGTTGGCCCGTGCCCTTCGCAATCGTTTCAAACGCGATAAGGTGTTTCCCAAACGAAAGTTCCAGTGTGTCTATTCCGACGAACTGTTGCAGAACAAAGGTCATAACGCTACCTGTGGCACAGAGAAATGTATGTGTCCCAAAGCAAAGGTAGGTCCTGGCGATCCCTCGTTGCTCAATCACGAGTGGTGTTCGTCAAAGGCCCAGATCAACGGTACCCTGGCTCACATCACCGCCATCTTTGGTTTTATGCTGGCAGGACTGGTTATTCAGGACATCGTACAATCATCCTGACTCATAACTTCTACTATCCTACAAGTTGTTCCCAACATGGGAATAAAATGTTCCCAACATGGGAATAAAATGTTCCCAGCGTGGGAATAAACTGTTCCCAGCGTGGGAATAAACTGTTCCCAGCGTGGGAATGAAAGAGAGAAGTCATTTGATTGCAGCCAACGCTACATCAAATGAAATCTCTTTTCATATTGTTCACTAATGTATTGATCAACCCAGCGATAGAACTCTGTAGTTTCGCGACCAGCCTTACCATTCTTTCTTAAAGTGTCGATCACTTGCTTGGCCCGACTGAAGATCTCATCCTCTATGGGCTCTATCTGCTGTAGGATGCCTGTGCCAGCGTGGTTGATAAGGCGTGCCAAATTGATGTAGTCGGCCCCATTGCCACGTTTGATGGGGAAGAGCTGATCTTTGAGTTGGAAGCCAGCATCAACAAGCGTGGCATGACCTTGACTATTGCGGGTAACTATTTGTGGCAGTTCACCATGAGGGGTTATCCAGAGTGGAATGGCTGGCGTGGTAAGCGATGAACCTGGGATGGTCCATGCTATGGTTAGGCGAGGATCCTCGTCCTTACGCACCCCTTGTATGAGCTGAGCCGATGCAGTGTGCCAACGGGGAATGAAATCGCGGAATGGGAAGTAAACAGGTTGTGAATCATCTTGCGGCGCAAAATCCCATAGGTTAAGATGTGTCAGCCCATGTGTCAGTGTTCTGGTTACTTTGCGGATGATTGGTTCAAAGTCAAGGTTGTTCTCAAATCCGGCACGTGTCATGTAGTCTTGAATGGCCAGGTAGCGTTCGATGCCCTGATCTAACGAGCGGTCGCCTGACATGCCGTGATTGGTGCGTACGATAAAACCATAAGGCGCCTGCAGAGGGTCGTTAGCATCGAATTTGACGTAGCCGTTGTTTCCTGTCTCATAGTAGGCTACACCACCCTGTGCATCGAGAACAGCAAAGTTGGAGTTGGAATGTAACGTGCCTTTCGTCAGCTTGATGCTATCCAAGAGATGTTCGAAATCGGTGAGCGTAGCGCACGATTCCAATGCCTTATACATCAGGTTACCATCTTTCTCGTCACCATTAGGACGAGGCTGATCGGCTTTCTGCTGTCCGTTCAGATTGTATGCTGCTGTGTTGGCGATGGCAAAACCAGCCTCGTTATGTCCCGACCATACATTGAGATTGAGCGAATCCTGTCGTCCCACAATAGCCATAAAACGGTATCTGCTCCCTTGCACTGAGACAACCAGATTGTCTTGGTTGGGGGTATCGCGATTCTTAAAGATGTAAGGGCGTCCATCGGGGGTAACCTTCCCCGACACAATGACACTTGTGCAGGCATTCAATTTTGTGGCACCCCCAAGGAGTGCCACAAAAATCAGTAAGCAAGATACGGCTAAATGCTTCATGTTATTCTTTATTTGTTACGCGATAATCAAGAGCAGGCTTACGGTCGCCCAGAAGGGGAACATACTTGAAATCGGTGCCCACTACCTGTTTGAACTCATCTTTCACTGCTTGAAGCAGTTTGGCATCAGTAAACAGGTCGACTGCCGTAAGGGCAAATACCCGACTGGCGTTGAGCAATCCTTTGGTGCCAATCGTGGTACCATCGGCAGCCACATTCTGCCAACTGTGTCCCGGACTGCCTGGAACAAAAGTGGCAGCTCCGAAGCTGGCCAAGGGAACCACCCACGACACGTCGCCCACATCGCTACTACCACCACTGCCTTCCTTGGGAAATTCTGCCAGTGGCTGCACCTTGGCCGCCTCGTCGATAAGTGACTCTGGGTTGCCTGTGGCACGAATGAGATCGAGGGCGAACTGGCGTTCGCGGGCATCGTATATCACACCGCCCACGGTTTCCAGATTCTTCTGAATAACCTGAGAGAGTGTCTTGTTGTGCAGACGTTCGTAAGTACCAGCTATAATCTCTTTTTCAACACGGGTCTGTGTCCCCTTAGCGGCTCCCACGGCAGCAGAATCGATCCACTCGGTGAGCGTATTCAGAATGTCGCGCTTAGGACTACGGATATAGTAAGATACTCGGGCATACTCTGGTACTACGTTGGGTGCGAAACCACCATCGGGAATGACATAGTGGATGCGACTTGATGTAGGCACATGCTCACGCAGCAGATTCACCATGTAGTCGAATGCTTCTACGGCATCAAGGGCCGAACGTCCTTTCCAGGGATTGCCGGCGGCATGCGCTGGCTTACCATAGAACTTATAGTCAACCATCACCATCGCCGTACCGCCATTAGTGGTGACGGCATTCACGCTGGAGGGGTGCCAGTCGAGAACCACATCAACACCTTTGAACAAGCCCTCGCGAACCATATATACCTTACCAGCTCCACCTTCCTCAGCAGGGGTGCCATAGACCTTGATGGTACCGCTCTGTTTGTTGACTGCGAGCCATTTGCTGAGTGATACGGCAGCTGCCGACGAGGCAACACCAAAGGTGTTATGACCACAGCCCTGACCCGGTGCATTCTCCTTGATAGGCTTGCGATAGGGTACAGTGTCCTGCGACAATCCGGGAAGAGCGTCGAACTCTGCCAACAAACCAATCACAGGACTACCACTTCCATAAGTGGCAACAAAAGCAGTGGGCATACCTGCCACACCTTCTTCGATGGTGAAGCCATTCTCGCGTAGGTGCTGCTTCAACAAACCACTGCTATTGGTCTCCAGGAATCCCAGCTCGGGATTGGCCCAGATGGTCTTTTGAAGTTGATCATAGGTCTGAAAATGACTGTTGAGATAATCAACAGCTACTTTAGCCTTACCTGTGTTTCCTGCTTTCTTCTTTGCTTCCACGCTGCCGCTAACGATGAGTCCTGCGAGCAGCAATAATCCAAGAATCTTTTTCATATCATCTTTTTTTCTTTAGTTTTCAATATTTGATGGCAGTGCCGTCTTTAGGTATCTGGTTGAGAATAAACTGACGAATATCCTCATTGCCTTGCTTCAGATCTTCCTGGCGTACATAGATCATGTGACCACTTCGATAGCCTTTGAAGATAATACGATCCTGGAACTTGCCACCACGGTCTATCTGCCAGAAATTATACTTGGCATTGAAGTAGTCACAACCACCATCATAATAGCCCGATTGTACCAGCACCTTAAGGTCGGGATTCTGCGACAGTGCTTTCCCCAGATCTTCGCCTGTATGGTCGTTGTCCCGATTCCAAGGAGATACATTGCCAAATAGCAGATACTCCACATCTGTCTTATAATTGAGCTGATTACGCACATAATAATTGTAAGCAGTTGTGAAGGCACGGTTCCAGGTTGAGAACTCAGCACTGTAGTCTGGCGACTCTCCTGATGTCTGAATGTCACGACCAGTGTAACGGGAGTCAAGACGACCAATGTGGAGATCACGATCACGAAGTAGCTCTTTCCAGTAGTAACGTGTGGGGATGATCAGATTGTGTCGTAATACTTCCTGTTTACTGATACCAGAGTAGCGGGCCACCTTTGTCGCAATGTCATTCCTGCGAGCCTCGGGCAGGGTTCCGCCCCATGCCAATGCAGGGATATACTCTTCGACAGTGAATTTCTCTACTTCAGGCAGGATCTCATCCAAGTCTTTGTTCTGGAGGTCGGCACCCAGTGCTTTGTGATACCATGATGTGGCAGCCATGTAGGGTAAGGTGAGTGCTCTGCGATTGACACTACGCGAATCGACTCCCAGTTCGGTTGGCGACAGAAGTATCACTCCGTTTACATAGATCCAGTGCTTTTGCAGAAGACTATAGGTGAGTCCTGATGCACGCGTAGTGCCATAGCTCTCCCCAATGATGAACTTGGGCGATTCCCAACGGTTATGCCGATTGATAAAGTTCTTTACCCAATCACTGATATAGTCGATATCTTCATTCACACCAAAGAAAGGAGACGAACTCTTGGAGCTAACGTTTTGTCTGTTTCCTCGACTTGCTCCTTGGGAGGGAGTATCTGCACCTTCTTTATTTTCTTTATTGACCTTTATCGCCCGTGAGAAACCTGTGTTTACAGGACAGATATACACGATGTCGGCTACATCAAGTACAGAATAAGGATTATCATGAACACCGTAAGGCTGAACCACCTGTCCTTCGTCATCGAGATTCAGCAGTACAGGACCGGTATAACCAATCTCCATCCAAAGTGAGCCGGAACCAGGACCGCCATTGAACGAGATGAGCAACGGACGGTGGGCCTTGTCCTTCACACCATTCTTTTCATAATAGGTGTAGTTGAGGCCGGCAATGATATTCCCGTCCTTATCCCATACCGGCTGATGACCGATCGTTGCGGAATACGATACGGTCTGTCCGTTGAAAACTGCCTGATGTTGTGTCGTTACTGCATCTTCTGGATCGATCGTCTCTTGAGCCAGGGTTGTTTGTGCTGAAATACCCAGAAGGAGTAACTGTAGTATAAATACTTTTTTGTTCATATCCTGATAATGTTTAATATTCGGGTGCAAAGGTACGGTGTCTCGCTAACATGTACAATCGCTCGTTTATGGTATTCACATACCACATACATGCGATTTAGCCAACCTGTTGACCTATATAATATAACGTATATGGTATCTTAGAACTGGAATGAAAGATTGGCATAGACATTGCGACCTTTCTGGGGAATGTGATTCCAATCGGAATAGGTGGAATAATAGCGGTCGAAGAGATTCTCTACTCCAACGTGAATATCGGCGCCAACCTTACCTATCTGGAAATGACCGCCAATATTGAAGTGCCATATAGCGTACCCTGCAGTGGGCGTTTCGCCATATTGGGTACCGCATTTACCGTTTCTGGCTACAGCACGCATACCGGCCTCCGACTCTATGTTGCGCCAGAAGAATTTCAAGACGCCCTTATAGGTTAATGGGGCAATCATGGGCAGGCGAGCGCCAGTACTCTCTTTGCCGTAGCTATAGGAGAGATGGTTGTCCAAGCGAAGCCAGCTAAGAAGTTGCCAATTGAGTACTGCCGAGGTATTGAGAATCTGAGCATCGTGCAGATTGTGGTACACTTTAACACCTTCGGCACCAATGGTCATAGGCGACAGACGATCGTCGGGGGTGCCGATGATGTAATTCTTAAAAAAGAAGGTGTTGGCCTCCAATCGTGCTTCAACCGTTTCTGAAGTCCAGGCAACAGAGCCGTTTAACTCAAAGGCACTCTCGTTTTTTAGACGTGGATTACCAATATAGTCGTAACGGTCGAACGTGTTGTTGAGGAAATAGCCATATGCCTCGGTTACCGATGGGGTGCGATTGCCATAGCCCGTACCTAAAGCCAGTTTCCAACCATTGTTGGTGTAAGCATAACTCATGGCTACTCGTCCTGTCAGGGTCGATGCCGTTTGTTTCATGCCCGGAAAATAAATGCTCAATGCCCGGAAACCTTCATCGTTGTTGATGCGGCGGTGCTGCCATGAGCCTTTGGCCGATAGGCGGAGATGATGATGCTTGGTCAGTTGGATGTCGTCAGAGATCGAAAGACCTTGATTGAAGGTGCCTACATCGGGCCATGTGAGCATGTACATAGGTTTGGCACCAGTCACATACATGGTCATGTCGGCAAAGAGTGTATTATAATAGGCATCGTAGTTGAGCTGATACTGGTGGTTGGCAAGACCACCCTGTAACAGACTGTAGATACCTGTGGTAGTGCTGTTCCCTGGCATGTCCATGTGGATGATGACATCAGGACGATGGGTGTCGTCCATATTGTGAGTGATATGGTTATAATAGACCTTCGTCTCCCAACGGTAAAACAGACCATTCAGTTGTTCGCGACGGTATGACAGCGAGGAGATGAAACCTGTAGCATCGCTGACATCCATGGTGAGGGCAGGGTAGCCCACGTCAGTGGCACGGTCGAAAATGACTGTACCCTCGATGATATGATTATAGGCAGGCTGCCAGCCTAAGTTAAGGAAAGTATTGATCTTCTGGAACTGTGAGAACATGACCTCATGACTGCCACCTGCCTTGTAATTATCGGCATGGCGATAGAAAACGCCCAGGTTACTATAGAATTTCTGATGGGAGAAAGCGGCATCGGCACCATATACTTGCAGATGACCATTCGACTCATATCCCATAGTAGCGTTGTATTCCTGTGGCTTGGCATCGAATCCCGTCTTGCGTAGTTTTAGGTCTATGCTACCACCAATATTACCTGTGGCTTGAGGATTACCGTCGAGTCCGGAATCAAGACGAATACGCTGTAGGTTACCGCTCTCTACATAGCTGGTAACGGGATCCATCTTGTCGGTGCAGGCATAGAATATCTTCATGCCATCGATGGTGGTTGATACACGTTCGGTGGCCATGTTGTTTACTACGGGCTCCCAGGCATAACTGCCTCGACGTACCATATCCACATTACCCAGCTGTAACAGATGCTCTTCGATGGATGCTGAGCGCCCTTTTCCTGCTACCTTGCGCTTGGCACCCACGGTAGAGGTAACTGTTACCTCGGTGAGTTCAGCTTCTCGATAGATGCTATCGGTAGTGTGATCTTGTGAATAAGCAGGGGCAGTCGTTATTGACTGCCCTGCAATGATTACACAAAATCTAAAAATATATTGTTTTATTCTAACCCCATTTCTCATAAATCCATTTTTTATATAGTAATGGTCCAATACAGACTGCTGTATCCGCTTGTATCGTTGTCTGCACCAGCTACAATGTTACCATCCTTATCCTTGACCACCAGGTGGATATTCCATAAGCCGGTCATGGAGAGGTTTAGCTTACCTTCGTAGATACCTGACTCCTGCAGGATGAGTGGTTCATTATTCGGCGAACTATGGTCTCCCATATCAGGCATTGTAGGCGTGATCTCAATCGTGAAGGTCTCGTTGGCTACCAGATAGGGTTTCGTCTTGTCTGCACTCTGCTTTGAAACGTAGGCCTGGATGGTGTTGATGCCTGTCTGGAAGTTGTTGGGATTAACCAGTGACAGATAATAGGTGTTATCGCCTACTATGAACGACTTCAGCCAAGCCAATCCGTTGGCAAGGGCATCGACATTGATAACCGTGGCGGTATGGGTAATACTTTGATTCTGTGAGGAAGCCTTGTAAGATAATTCCCAGAAACCACCATCATTACTACTCATGAGGAATGATATCCATGCACGACGAACAGCAGGGTAGGTCTTGTCGTAGATAACAGCCTCTGTTGCCGTAGGTGTGGAGTGTTTCATGCCCATCTTGGTCATGGTCATCACCGGAGTAATGTCGCTAATATCGAAGTCGCGTACGTAGCCCTGTGATGAAATCTTAATGAGTGCGAAGTACAAGTCGTTATAGCCAACGTGTAACTTTCCCCCAGCCGAATACACCTTCAACACGTATTTGTCGGCAATGGTGTCACGTAGTTCGGTGATCTCTTTCACGAAACCATTGTTAAGAAAAGCATAAGCCAGAAACGTCTCTTCTGCATTGCAGCACTCACTATCTTCCTCACCCGGGATGGTGATATCAGTACCGCCTCCTATGATATCGTCGTCATTACTACTACCACATGCACTAAGGAGTAGGGTGGCAGAAATTGCTATGATCAATGAATGTAATATTTGTCGTTTCATATGCCTTATTTTTTAATAATTGTTCATGTAATGTTTGTTCATTTGAAACTGCCTCGAACGATGCGATGTTCGAAAGTCTGCGTATCTTTGAAGAGGTTGTACATGGGACAGATCTTCTCTACAGCTTCTATCCACTCTTTTACTGCTTGTTCACTTTCTGGAGTCAGTACATGGAGCGTATAGCGAATGTTCTGAGGAGCGATGGACAGATTCTCAAATCCTTTGCGACCAGCACGCGGATCCCATTCGGCCTGTACAGTCAAAGAGATGGAATCAACATCGAGCGCACGCTCTGCAGCCTGACCTAAAGAAATGTGGGTGATACAGGTTCCCAAGATACCAAGTACACCTTCGATAGAAGTCATACCCAGGTTGGTCCCTCCCAGATAAGCAGGATTATCATGAAGAATCAGATACTTGTCATTAACCGTCAGTTGGCGTACACCATTAGGGAATACCTTAACCCATGGACCCCGTTGGGGAGCGGAGGCATTACGATTGGCAGCATTGTCTCTTTTCTGATTCTGCTGCTGAAGCTTGCTGGCCTGCTGAGCCTGACGTTTGCCCCAGATATACTCACGAAGTCCTGCCAAGGTAGCTCCTTCTACTTTCTTCTCGCGGGGCGACTCCTTGCGATCGATGGTAAGCTGGGGAACAACAGCTGCTTTTACCAATGTGGCTACTGCTGAATTCTGTTCTGCCAATACGGCCAGCTTTTCCAGTTCTGCGTCAGAGGCAGGCGAATCAATATAAAGGGTATAGAGGAAGTTGCGGGGATACCACACACGATCGGTTTTTACCTTGTCGGGCTGACCATGAATCTCGATGGTGAGCGAATCGATGTCTATACCTAAGAGAGCTGCCTGGTTCAGATAGCTGTCGGCCAGGTCGGATGCGAATACAGCTTGGGCTGTTGTTGGTGTGTCAACACCAGAATCCTGTCCTCCGTGTGAATAGCCGCAGTCGCCGATATAATGGAATTCACGTACTCTCAACTCCCTGATACCAGAACGGTTCTTGGCTGTTACATTGGCTGTCAGCGTAACAGGTTGTAACTCACTGCCCGCTACGGCATTCCAAGCCTGCAGGGCTATCTTGCGCTCTTTCAGATGCTTTCTCAGCGAGGGTGCGTTCTGCTCCAGTGCTGTCTTCTTTGTGTTAGATTTGAAGATATCCAGTGGTCCCTGAGCATAGGCGCTATTGAGGCTGAATGTGAGGAAACCCAGTACTACGATTTTTGATATATTGTTCATATGACTGTCTTTGATGGATCTTACACGTTACTTATTCTCTTCCTACGTATGGATTTGCAGTAATGTCAGAGCCATCGTAGCCGTAGTTCTGCCAGAGGTTGGGATTAACCTCGCGCTGAGCCTGCGGAATGGGGAAACGGTAGTGCTTGTATTCTATGTTCTGCTTGCTGTACTGTGGATAGTTCTTGGCAAGGGCACTGTTCTTGATGGTTTTAACAAGTATCTTCCATCGTTTCAGGTCGAGCAGGTGCTTTTGCTCAAGTGTGAACTCCCACGAACGCTCTTGGATAATAGCCTCCTTGAACTGCTCATAATTCAAACCCGTTGCCAAATCATGTGCTTGAGCTGCGCTACTGTTGATGTCCTCACGGAATGCACGACGGCGAACCTTGTTAAATGCCTCGTAAGCTTGTGAGTTGGGTTGTCCGTCACGCTCGTTGATAGCCTCGGCTTGGACGAGTAGCACCTCTGCATAGCGTATTACGGTACGGTTCATGGCACGATCGGCAGCACTGGTCTCAGGTGAGTCGTGGTCAATATATTTGTTATAGCGTGAGAAACCAGACTCTTTGGTACCATTGCCATCAGCATCGAAGTAGAAATGGAAGTAGCTTTGTGTAGAGGGGCGCCACAGCGAGTCGGCAAACGATACATCTTTGCGCTGGTCGCCATCAAGATATGAATTCTCTACGCTGTTGTCGGGACCTGGAGCTATATGAGGCAGCGATACGCTATAAGATGTGGAGAATGAGCAGTGGCAGAGGTGGTTACCACCCGAGTTGTCACCATTGACCGATGAACCGATGTAGGCCTGTACGGCGAAGATGCTCTCCTTACCATTGCGATTCTGGTTGTTCCAGTTGTCATAGAAGTTCTCTTCAAGACTGTATTGGTTAGAGTCAATAACCTTTTGGGCGTATTCTACCGAATTGTTGAAGTATTCTTTGCGCTGCGCATCGGTCAGGTCATCATCGGTTTGTGCCCATGTAAGATATACTTTCGCCAGGGCTGCATTAGCTGCACCACGTGTAGCACGACCAACATCGCTCAGACCGTATCCACTTGCTTCGGGCAAGCGCTCTGCTGCATCCTTCAAGTCGTCAACAATCTGCTGGTAGACTTCGGTTTCAGAGTTACGTATGGCATTCTTGCCACCAGTGGTACTTGTAACAAGGGGAATCGGACCCCAGATTTGTACGGCATAGTTGTACCAATAGGCTCGCAGGAACTTTGCTTCGCCAATCACTCTCGATGCAATGGCCGGTGAAACACCAGCAGGATTCTTCTCCAGTTTCTCGATAGTGTCGTTAGCACGGGCGATGGCAGTGTAGATGGTTGACCATGCACTTACAATGTATGAGTTTGTTCCATCCCAGGCCAGCAGTCCCAGCATACCACCTCCACCATTGGGGTTCTCGCCCGACACGGTGGTTTCGGTGGTGAGATCGAAGAGATACATAAACGAAGTACACATGGTGATATTGTTTGAATAGACAGCGTTAACCAGTGCTTGCGCATCAGCATCACTCTGAGGCAGATTGCTCTCCGCCAGCTCGCTCAGGTTACCCTGATCAAGCGATTCGCATGATGTAAGCGATGGGGTTGTTAGTGCCAACAACAATGCTAACGACGAGCGGAATATATTTATCTTATTCATGTTTCTATATTTTAATGGGTTCAATAATTAGTACGACAGTTTTACGCCAAATGTGAATGTGCGTGCCGATGGATAGGTGCCACGATCTACGTAACCAGAGTATTCAGGGTCGAAACCACTATAGTTGGTAATTGTAAGTAGATTCTGGGCTGAGGCATAGAGGTAAACTCCAAGCTTTGAACCATTCTGCAAACGTGGCTTGAATGAGTAACCCACCTGAATGTTCTTAAGGCGTAGGTAGCTGGCATCCTCAATGAAACGACTGTCGAGATAGCTGTTATACAGGTTGAGGGCATAGGCGCGAGGGATGGTAGTGTTAGCATTATTCTCAGTCCAACGATTAGCTAATTTTGCTGATGCATTGTAGCTGGCATTGGGTGATTCGAGAGCCTGCTCTAACTGGTTGTAGAGTTTGTTTCCATAGCTTCCTTGGAAGTTGAAACTCAGATCCCAATTCTTGTAGCGCAACTGAGAGGCAAAACCATAAGTGAACTTTGGCTGCGCAGAACCAAGGATCACTCGGTCGTTTTCCTGATCAACTGCACCATCACCATCCTGATCAACAAACTTGGCATCGCCATATTCTACATTGGTTTTATTCGAAGGAGCAGGCACTTTACTCAAATCATCACCTTTCTGTACTACACCGTCGAACACCCAACCATAGTAGGTGCCTAATGCTTCGCCTACACGGATGATGGTTTGGTTACCATTGATGATTTCGTTTTGCTGTGTTCCAAGACTCGTAACCTTATTCTTGTTATGAGCGATATTGGCTGAAGCGTTCCATGAGAGGTCTTTCTGCTGAATGAGTGTCGCGTTGATGGCAAACTCTACACCATCGTTAGTGACGTTACCGATATTACTAAGCTGTGAAGAGAAACCTGTGGTCTGTTCAACAGGGATAGAAAGAAGCAGATCGGAAGTCTTCTTATGGTAATAGTCGAACACAAAGCCGAGCTTACCTTTTAATACAGAAAGGTCAAAACCAAGGTCGTAGGATGTCGTTGTTTCCCACTTCAAGTCGTCATTGCCCAATCCAGAACGGTAATAGGCCGTGTTCTTGGTTCCTCCACCCAGATAGTAATGAGTGGCAGCATAGGTTGAAAGGAATCGGTAGTCACCAATCTCCTGGTTACCAACGGTACCGATGCTGGCACGTATTTTCAGGTCTTCTATCCATTTCTGACTTTTAAGCCAGCTCTCTTCATTCACATTCCACGAGAATCCGAGTGATGGGAACCATCCCCACTTCTTGTTCTTTGCAAATCGTGAAGAACCGTCAGCTCGCAGTGTTGCTGTAAGATGATAGCGGTCGAGTAGGGAGTAGTTGATACGTCCAATTCCAGAATAAAGAACTGATGTTACGAAATGGCTCTCAGGTGTAATCAACTGCGAACCAGCCTGGAGGGAGTGATAACCAAGATTCTCATTAGCAAAGTTAGCTGAAGCTGCTAAAACGTTCTCGCTCTTTTCCTGTTGGTAGGTGTATCCACCCAACACTTCGATCTCATGCGCCTTCCATTTCTTATTCCAGGTAAGTGTGGTTTCTACCTGATCACTTTCCCAACGCTTGCTACCGATAGTAGCATAGCCTTGCGTATTAAAACCTGCTGTTGAGGTAGAAGGACCAAAGAAGTTCTGACGGGTATTGATGATATTGGTAGATCCCTGTACACGCAGACGTAAACCAGATACGATTTCCCAAGAACCGAATATGGATACCAATACATTGTCCACTTTTGTCTCTGCATCAACTTCGCTCAAATCAGCTATTGGATTGGGCGTTTGTCCATTGCGCACAAAGTCGCCGGCCTCAAATGGGTTTGCATAATTGTAGGTACCATCTGCATTATAGATGGGCACGGCTGGTGATGTGCGAAGAGCCTGTTCCAGAATGCCGCTAAAGCCGTTCGAGTAACTACCGAATGAGTAAGAACCCTTTTGACTGCTCTTTGATATGTTGGATTTCAATCCTACTGTGATGTTCTTAATGATGTCGCGCTCGTAGTTGATACGTGCACCAAGGCGTGTAAAGTCTGTGCTGCGTATTACACCCTGTTGATCGGTGTAGTTGGCAGAAATCAGGAAACGTTCGTTATCAGAACCTCCATTAATCGATAACTGATGCTGCTGGGTGGTGGCTGAACGGAAGAGAGCATCTTGCCAGTCGGTACCCTTTCCCCATGACGAAACAACTGCCGGGGTAACTCCTGTTGCAGCTTTCTGTGCATCTGTTGCCAAATCGAGATACAATTCGCCCCATTGTTGAGCATCGAGCAAGTCGAGTGTCTTGCGCACATTGGCTACTCCAATGCTATAGCCATAGTCAACCTTAATGCGTCCACGCTTACCATTCTTGGTGGTGACAATAATAACACCATTAGCACCGCGTGAACCGTAAATGGCTGATGCTGACACGTCTTTCAATATCTCAATCGATTCGATGTCTGACGGGTTGATAGATGCAAGAGGGTTAAAGTTACTGTCGGCATAGGATACTCCTGTCTTGGTGGCACTATTGCTGTTGTATATCAGTACGCCATCAATGACATATAGGGGCTCATTACCACCGTTGATAGAGTTACCACCACGGATACGGATATTGATGGATGCACCAGGCTGTCCTGATGATGAGGTGGCATCCAAACCGGCCACAGCACCTCCAAGGATATTGTCGAACGATGTAGAGGCCTGCAGCAGTTCTTCATTCTTTACTGTTGTTACAGAACCCGTAAGAGCCTTACGTTTCTGCACGCCGTAGCCTACTACCACAACCTCATCAATTCTGTTTGAGTTATCAATCAATGCGATCTCAACCGGCTCCTCGAAATCATAGACATCCACATCGAGGGGACGATAGCCTACATATTCCACACGGAGGGTCAGCGGAGCCTCTACCTTGGTCTGAAGAGAGAAGTTACCGTCGATATCGGTTACTACGCCCTGACCCTTTTCACTCTTGACGATGACAGATGCACCAATGAGCGATTCGCCAGTGCGAACATCAGAGATATGACCTGTGATCAGGTTCTGCGAGAAAGCCAACAGAGGGCTGATTGCAACGAAAGTTGCAATAAACAATCTTTTTACCATAAAACTATTACCTTTTTATTGTTTACACAATTACCTTCTAATTCTGTGCGGTAAGTGAGTTCTTAATCTTATCAATCTCAATCTGTGCTACCTTGTTGTCCAGATTCAGCAGTCCGTATTCATGGTTATACTTCGTACCATTGGTAAGCACCCACTGCAGGAACTGGTTCAGGGCCTCGTCACCCTCGTTGTAGCTCACTCCAATCTTCTCGATAGCCACTTCCGACACCCTGTCGTTTTCCAGGATGGCAATCAGTTCATCCAGTGTGGCCTTATCAGAGAAGTTCTCTTCGAGGTTCTTCTTTACGTCGATACCGATGATGGACAGATCGCTCTTTACATGTCGGCTCTGCAAGTCGAAGATATTGGGAAGGGCGTTGAACGATACACCGAGCGGATCCTTTGCCAAGGCAGTGTTCAGGAAGAGGTCATCTCCAGAGATGCGCTTGCCGCGGAAGTTACTGCTCTCCTCACCGAAGTTATGAGCGAAAGATGAGGCTACTGATGTAGCGTTGCTACCACTGTAAATAACGAGTTGTTCAAACTGCTTGATTTTCTTTACGTCCTCGTCGAATTCGTCATCGAGGAAGAAAAGTTGCTTTAGCTTCTTCGAGTTCAGGTGCTTGCCTTCCAGCACTTTGGCAGCCTCACTACCGCTGGCTGTGATAGGCAGCACGGCGAACTCTCCAAAATAAACAATATGGCTAAAGTCTTTTGCATTACTCTCTTGATTGTCAAAAACGATATTCAGGTCGATGCTACCCTGATTCTGATTACCTTTGGCGATCTGGAACTCTACGCCAGGTTGTGTTTTTGCATATTCTGTGATCCACTTCTCTACCAGCGGGCGGGCAAAACGTGGAGCTTTCACGTAGCGCACACTGCTCGTGTTGGTAGAATTACCCTCAGCCCAAATATGACTGATATTGATACTCAATAATACTGCTATTGCCAATGCGATTCTTTTCATGACCTTTATTTTTTATTCTGTTTATACCTATTATATATACGCTCTCTCTCCTTGTCATTGCCATCATACAACAGCAACAACATCCTTGCATTTGCATTCGATTCATTGTCTTCATAACTCAATCATATTGTTTAAAATCACGATGCAAAGGTACGGCGATTCCGGCATACCCACAATCCCGATGATGTGGCATTTCATATACCGCATATATGGTAGGTGTCCTTCATAAACACAAAAAAAGCGATGCGTCGCGCATAGAAACTTTAACCGACAACAGTTTCAAACGGACGCATCGCGGAATGATAATTTTCAATTGTCAATTATCAATTATTATAAGTGTACTTCCTTATCTACCACCTCTCCATTCAGAATCTTGAAGGAGTTCAGTTTCGGTTCTCCGTCAAGTAGTGAGAGGATGGCGTAGCGGATGGTAGGGTCGTTAGCCAGGCGCAGGTCTTCTTGTGAAGGCCGTGATGGTGAGGCTGGATGACTGTGCCAGTTGGCGAGGATCTTCAGACCCTTGCTCCGTGCGTATCGCAATGCAGCGAACTGGTCCTTTGGCGCAAAAGAGAAATGTTCCGAAGAGTGGTCGATATTCTCCATCCAGTAGTTCTCCGTTACGATGTCGCCCTCTTCCGTGCTGGTGCCCAGTAGGTAGCCGCATGATTCATTCGGCGCATCCTTCTTTGCCTGGTCTATCAGTTCTTCTATAATATGCTGTGGTATAATCATCTTTAATTCTTCAATTCTTCAACTTTTCAATGTTTCAAGTCACAAGCCGCCTGTTCGTAATCTATCAGGTGGTCGATGGTGGGGTTCGAACCGCAGATAGCGCACGAGTCGCGATGCTTCACCGGTACCGTACGGAACTGCATGGTCTTGGCATCGAATGTCAGCAGACGGTTGGTCAGCAGCTCACCCACACCGGTAAAATACTTCAGAGTCTCGGCAGCCTGAATCGTACCTAACATTCCTGCGATGGCTCCCAGCACACCAGCCTGACTACAGGTTGGCACCGCTCCTACGGGAGGCGGCTCCTTAAACATGCAACGGTAGCAGGCAGTACCGGGAAGATGTGTAAAGGTCTGTCCGTTGAAGCGCAGGATTCCTCCATGCGAGAACGCCTTTCCTGCCATCACGCAAGCATCGTTGATGAGGAACTTCACGGGGAAGTTGTCGGTACCGTCCACCACGAAGTCGTATTCCTTGATGATATCCAGCGCATTCGATGAGTCGAGGAACTCATAGTAGGTATCTACCTTCACATCGGGGTTGATGGCCTTGATCTTCTCTTCGGCACTCTTCACTTTCGGAATGCCGACATCCTTTGTGAAATGGATCACCTGTCGCTGCAGGTTACTCAGATCCACCACATCTGCATCTACAATACCGATGCGCCCGATGCCTGCTGCTGCTAAGTAGAGACTCACGGGAGCTCCCAAGCCGCCAGCACCCACCACGAGCACACGCGCGTTCATTATCTTCTCTTGTCCTTCAACACCCACATCCTGTAACAGGATATGTCGTGAGTACCGTTGTATCTGTTCTTCAGTAAAATCAATCATAATTGTCAATTATCAATTATCAATCATCAATTGTCAATTATCAATCATCAATTGTCAATTATCAATTACACTACCTCCTCCCATGAAGTAAAGGAAGTCCACCTTGTCGCCATCTTTCAGCTGGATCGTCTCCCAGTCTTCGCGCTCAGCAAACTCCTCGTTAACCTGTACGCTGACCATGTCAGGCTGCTGTACGTCACTTTGTTTGATCAGTTCACTCACGTTGAGCGGCAGGCTCACTTCCTGCGCATCTCCGTTTACATAAATCTTTGCCATAACTCTGTCGGTTTAATAATGAATAAATTACGGTGCAAAGGTACGACCATTCCGTCAGCGCTGCAATCCCATACCGATGGTAAATGGCATACCATATCATGGGTATGTAAAATGCCACAAATGGGCGATTGCCCACATCATGGAAACCCCATATCTTTGCACCCAGATATTTAAACCGACAATTATGGCAGAAAACAAGAAACTGAGCATCATCGCCTTCAGTGGCGATTTTGACAAGCTCACGGCTGTATTTACATTAGGTACAGGCGCTGCAGCAGTAGGGTACGAAGTAAACATCTTCTTCACTTTCTGGGGACTGGACGCTATCAAGCGCAAGCAGGGACGTTCGTTCACCGGTGGTAATTGGCTCACGAAGATTTTCGGTTTCATGATGGGTGGTCTGAAGGTGACACCAACCAGTCGCTTCAACTTCCTGGGTGCAGGACCGAAGATTTTCCGCTATCTCATGCGTAAGAATAATGTGGCTACGTTGGAGGAACTCGTAGAGGCCGCAAAGGCATTAGGTATTAACCTGTATGCCTGTGAGATGGCAATGCACGTGTTAGGTCTGAAAAAGGAAGACTTTATTCCTGAGGTGAAGGATGTTCTCGGCGTAGCAACGTTCCTACAGTTAAGTGAGGGTGGACAAACCTTATTTATTTAATTATAAACTCAACATTCATCATTTTTTATGGCAACAAAAGTATTGGACATCACGAAAGAGCATTGTCCAATGACCTTCGTGAAGACAAAGATTGAGCTCTCGAAACTCAGCGAGGGCGATATTCTGGAAGTGCTGCTCGCAGAAGGCGAGCCTCTCGACAACGTGCCCCGTAACGCCAAAGAGCAGGGTTACAACGTACTGAGTGTGGAACACGTTGAAGGCACCACACACAAAGTGACTATAAAGAAATAATAATGTATAACCTTGGAGCAGAGAAGTATTGTCCTTTAACTTCTTTGTGAGCAAAGCGAGCAGTAACTTCATCTAACTCCTTTTAACTTCTTTAAAAATGGCAGATTCTAATTTACAGCGCAGTGTGACCACTGCTACCGCCAGGAAATTGGCGACCACTACCAAGACCGCCCCGCAGATGGGCAGTATCACCCCACGTTTACTCCTGAAGCTGTTGCCCTGGGTGCAGGTGTCAGGCGGCACCTTCCGTGTGAACCGCACCAAGGTGGAACTTCGTAAGAACGACCGTCTGCCCATCCAGTATGTGGATGGTGTACCCACATTTACGGCCAAGGCCCTGAAAGCTATCCCCCTGTTCTCCGAGTTCGACGATGAGATCGTCAACCGTCTGGTGAACTCTTTCGAGGCGAAGGAGGTCGATGTGGATAAACTCTTCGTGGAGGAGGGCAAGGACAAGCAGCGCTTCTTCATCGTTGCTTCTGGTCAGGCAGAGGTGATCAGCAAAGGTTCTCATGGCGAGGAACTACGGATAGCGCTCTTAGGCGACGGTGAGTATTTCGGTGAGGCCGATGTGCTCGACGAGCAGGAATCTACCGTGTCGGTACGTGCCGTCACCCCCACTGTGTTCCTCGGACTGAAGCTAAAGGAGTTACTCAAGATCATCAAGGAGGTGCCCGACTTCCGTGATTCCTTCAACAAAGCTGTTGATAAGCAGCTGCGTCTGAAGGCTTCGGTGAACGACAACGGTGAGAAGCACATCGACCTGGTGAGCGGTCATGAGGAGGATAATATCATTCCCGAGACCTATATCGACTACGAGGAGAATCCGAGGGAGTACAGTCTGAACACCCTGCAGACGGTGGTACGTGTACACACCCGTGTTTCTGATCTCTATAACAATCCTTACAGTCAGTTGGAAGAGCAGCTGCGCCTCTCTATCGAGAGCATCAAGGAGCGTCAGGAGTGGGAGCTCATCAACAACAAGAAGTTCGGTCTGCTGGCAGCAGTGAATCCTGCCTATCGTATCTCAGCACGTTACGGCTCACCCACACCCGATGATCTCGACGAACTGTTGAGTCTGGTATGGAAGGAACCTGCCTTCTTCATCGCCCATCCGCGTGCCATTGCTGCCTTTGAACGTGAGTGCACATGGCGTGGTGTACCCCCTGTTACGACCGATCTCTACGGTACGAAAGTCATTTTGTGGCGCGGCGTACCCCTGATTCCTTCTGATAAGGTAGAGGTTGAAGGTCAGTATCTCACAGGTCGTGGGGTAGGAACCACCAAGATCATCCTTGTGCGTACCGGCGAGCAGAACCAGGGAGTCATCGGTCTGCACCAGAGCGGCATCCCGGGTGAGATAGCACCATCACTCAGTGCCCGTCTGATGGGACTCGACAAGTTCGGTGTGGCAGCCTATCTGCTCACGAAGTACTTCTCGTTGGCAGCCCTTACCGACGACGCTATCGCCGTACTGGAGAACGTTGAGGTAGGATACTATCACGACTATCAGCATCGTAACGCTGTAGAGAAATAAAAAAAGACTCCCCCCAACCCCTCCCTGTGAGGGAGGGGAGTAAATATACGTAGTTTATGATAGACATACAACAAACATTTATACCCGACCCGGGATTAGGCTATACCCAGGCACCATCCTTCGACGGTGGTGCACTGGAGCAGCTGAGGGACCTGGCCAAGAAATATTGTCCAGAGGAATACCAGAGGGAGCGACAGGTCATCCTGCCTGACGACGAACTGCATCTGGAGGAATTGGAGGCAGGCTTCAAGGCACTGCTCAGCGGAGGGTCGCCCTTCCCTGATCTACCTTATATTGGAGATGGGCTGCCACAATACGATGCTGCGGCACCTCATCCTGAGTCGGAAACACCTCACACGCCATCGGGTAATGTAGGAGACGGCTTCGGCATCGGCATCCCTGAAACGCAGAAGCTGCAGAAAATGCATTACGAGGAGGTGGATACCTTGAACTCGGAGCAGATCAAGAAAGACTTCCCCGTGCTCAACCAGAAGGTGAACGGTCACGACCTCGTGTGGCTCGACAACGGTGCTACGACACAGAAGCCTGTGCAGGTTATCGACAAGATTTCGGATTACTACAAAACGTATAATTCGAACATCCACCGCGGTGCCCACACGCTGGCTGCCCGCGCCACCGATGCCTACGAAGAGGCTCGCGAAAAGGTACAGCGTTTCATCAATGCTGCTACCAGTGAGGAGATTATCTTCGTTCGTGGTACCACCGAGGGCATTAACCTCGTGGCGCAGACCTACGGTCGTCAGTTCCTTACACCTGGCGATGAGGTCATCGTCTCCGAGTTGGATCACCACGCCAACATCGTGCCCTGGCAACAGGTGTGTCACGAGAAAGGTTGTACCTTGAAGGCCATCCCCACCGATAAGAATGGCGATCTGGTCTTGTCTGAGTTTGAGCGTCTTATCACGCCCCGAACACGTTTTGTCAGCGTAGGACATGTGAACAATACCTTCGGTACCATCAACGATGTGAAGCGTATCATCGATATCGCCCACTCGCACCATATCCCCGTACTGATTGATGGAGCACAGTCTATTGCCCATACACCTGTTGACGTACAGCAGCTCGGTGCCGACTTCTTCGTCTTTAGCGGACACAAGATCTACGGTCCTAACGGCATCGGGGTTGTTTACGGTCGTAAGGATATTCTCGACAAGATGCAGCCCTGGCAGGGTGGGGGTAATATGATCAAGGATGTAACCATCGAACGTACGGAATACAATGTGCCGCCGGCTCGTTTCGAGGCTGGTACGCCCAATGTGGCCGATGCCATCGGTCTGGGTGCCGCTTTGGATTATGTGAGTCATCTCGGTATCCGGAATATCGAGCACCATGAGCACCAGCTAACGGAGTATGCCCGAGAGCAGCTTGCCCAGATCAAGGGTCTTACGCTCATTGGTAATCCCACGAACCGCGTGTCGGTGGTGAGCTTCGTCCTCGATGGTATTCCCGTGCCTGAGACAGGAACACTGCTCGACAAGGAGGGTATCGCCGTGCGTGCCGGTCATCACTGTGCCCAGCCTGCCCTTCGTGCCCTCGGCTACGAGATGAGCGTCCGTCCTACCTTCGCTCTGTACAATACCCGAGAGGATGTGGATCGACTGGTGATAGCAATCAGGAAGATCATAGGTGATAATAAACGATGAATGTCCATTCATGAAATACGAAACAAAAGTATTAAACACAAAATACCAGAAGCCTGACGCCTATGGGGCACTGTCGATGCCTGTCTATTATACGGCAGCATTCGAGTTCCCCTCGGCCAAGGCAATGAGTGATGCCTTCTGTGGACGCACCATGGCGCCGTCGTATGCCCGCATCGCGAACCCCACGACAACCTATCTGGAAGACCGTGTGCGACAGATTACTGGGGCTGCGAGTGTGACAGCGCTGAACACGGGCATGGCGGCTATTGCCTATGCCTTGACGGCTGTGAGTGGGGCAGGACTGAACATCGTGGCCTCGAAGCACCTTTTTGGTAATAGTGTTTCTCTGATTCGCGACACGTTGGGCAGCTTTGGCGTTGAACCGCGGTTTGCCGACTTCACAAAGCCGGAGGAGGTGGAGGCACAGATTGATGACAAGACCGCCGCGCTATTTTTCGAGATCATCACCAATCCGCAGTTGTTCGTGGCTGATATTCGTAAGCTGTCGGATATTGCCCATCAGGCAGGTGTGCCGTTGATCGCTGATACGACCATCGTACCGTTCCCTGCTTTTCATGCCAGCGATTTCGGCGTGGATATTGAGGTGGTGTCGAGCACGAAGTACATCTCAGGTGGTGGTACAGGCTTAGGCGGTTTGCTCATCGATTATGGTAGGTTCGACTGGTCGCAGCATCCGTCACCTGCCTTGCTGGCTCGTACCAAGAAGGTGGGGAAGAAACTGGCGTTTACCGCCCGAGTGAAAACAGAACTCATTACCAACCTTGGTAGCTTGATGACACCACAGGTGGCATATATGGAGACGCTCGGACTTGACACGCTCGATATCCGTTTCCGTCGTCAGGCAGAAACGACGCTGTGGCTGGCTCGACAGTGTCAGGAAATCCCTGAGATCAAACGGGTGAACTACACCGGACTGGAGGATAATCCTTTCTATGATCTGTCGAAGGAGCAATTCGGTCTGTTACCAGGGGCTGTGTTCACCATCGACCTCGCTTCGAAGGATGATGCCTTCACGTTCATCGATAAACTGAAGATTATCCGTCGCGCCACGAATCTCTTCGATCGTAAGTCACTGGCCATTCATCCCGCTTCGACCATCTTCGGTCTTTTCACTGCTGAACAATGCGCCGAGATGTCTGTACCAGATACCACGGTACGTCTGAGCATCGGTCTGGAGGATGGCGAAGATTTGCTGGAGGATATCAAGCAGGCATTAGTATAAGGTTGTGAAACCTATGGTTTTGGAACGCAAAACCTATGGTTTTAGACGGTAATACCTATGGTTTTGGAAGCTAAAACCTATGCTTTTACAATGAGCATAGTTTTACAATTTTCCTGCTATAGGTATTGCTGTTTTCTAAATTATTCGTACCTTTGCAGCGTGATTTAGTCACGTGGAAGAGTCGGAAATACGTATTTGTTTATTTTTTATAACAATGAAAGAAAAGATTGTTTTAGTAACTGGTGCCAACAAAGGTATCGGTTTTGGAATTGCCAAATACCTCGGAAAGAGTGGTTGGCAGGTAATTATCGGTGCACGCGACGGACAGCGAGCCGAGAAAGCTATAGGTGAGCTGAAGTCAGCTGGTGTTGACGTGTTGGGTTGGGTGAATATCGAGTTGCGCGACCTTGACAATATCGAGAAGGCCGCCAAGGAAATCAATGAGAAATACCCAAAGCTGTCACTGTTGGTGAACAATGCGGGTATTCCCGGTGATATGAGTGTGGACAGTCTGCACACAGAGATCAGCGATATCAAGGAGACGCTCAACGTGAACTTCATTGGTACCTTTGCCCTTACCAAGGTGCTGATGCCGTTGCTTACCAAGAACGAAGGTCGCATTGTCAATGTGACGGTTCCCTCAGAGATCAGTCCTTACTGGCATCCGTTGGCTTATGTTGCCAGTAAGGCAGCGCAGAATGCGATGGTGGGTGTGATGGCTATCGAGTTCCAGCAGAGCAACACCCCGCTGGAGATCTTCACCGTACATCCCGGACCCACAACCACCGATTTGAACGGTAATATGGCACTGCCCGGTTTCCACGATATAGAAACCGTAGGACAGAAGATGGCCGAGCTCATCAACGATGGTCAGAACCACCAGGGCGAGTTCATTGAACTCTATCCGATTGTAAAAGAGGATTAGATATAAAACTCTGAAGGATCGATCAACCCCGCACGAAGTGCATACTTTACCGCTTCGTGCGCTGTGTTTATACCCAGTTTGCGGAAGATGTTCTTTCGATGGGTGGTAATGGTGTGGATACTTGAGAAACGCTCAGCAGCAATCTCTTTGGTAGTCTTACCCTGCGCAATCGCCTTCACGATCTCCGTCTCGGTCTGCGTGAGCAGGTCGGGCTTTTCCTCTTCTTGTTGCTGGGTAATGATAGCCTCGAGGGCACGCTGACTGAGGTAGCGGGTGTGGTTCCCCACTGCTTGAAGCGCTTCGCGGATCTCACTCATAGGACCGTCTTTGAAGGCAACGCTGAACTGATGGGACGAGTAAACCACACGACGGATGAATTGGGGAGTCAGTTCATCACTGATGAGAAGCCAGTCAGACAGGTTAAACCGCTCGGCAATAATCAGAAGCTGATCCTCGTCAGCGAAGTCGAACAACGTATAGTCGAGTAGTACCGCAGCACTCTCATGCTCCCTGAGCAGGTCAACAAGTCCTGACCTGTCAAAAGCACGATAGATCACGTTCTCTTCATCTTTCCGAAGAAGACTCTCCAGTGCGAATCGCGTCAGTTCCTGGTTGTCGGCGATGATATACTTTCTCATATGGGACGTTTTGGGTGCGAAGGTACGAAAATTCAGGTAATCTGCCAAATCCAATGCGAACTTTGACAGATTACCCTTGTTATTCTTAATTTTTCAACTTCAATTCTTAAATTCTTGAATTCTTCAATTCTTAAATCTTCTCCAGCGCCTGTGCCAGGTCGTCGATGATATCATCAATGTGCTCTGTACCGATACTCAGACGGATGGTTGACGGTGTGATATGCTGCTCGGCCAGTTCCTCGGGAGAGAGCTGTGAGTGAGTGGTGGTGTAGGGGTGGATCACCAGACTCTTCACGTCGGCCACGTTAGCCAGCAGTGAGAAGATCTGCAGTGCATCGATGAACTTCCATGCCTCTTCTTGACCGCCCTTGATCTCGAAGGTGAAGATGCTACCGGCACCGTTGGGGAAGTATTTCTTGTAAAGCTGATGGTCGCGATGACTCTCCAGAGCGGGGTGGTTCACCTTAGCCACCTTGGGGTGTTTGGCAAGGAAATCCACAACCTTCAGTGCGTTCTCCACATGACGCTCCACACGCAGGCTCAGTGTCTCGACACCCTGCAAGAGGATGAAGGCGTTGAAAGGAGAGATGGCAGCACCGGTATCACGCAGGATGACGGCACGGATACGGGTAACGTAAGCGGCAGCACCTACTGCGTCGGCAAACACGATACCATGGTACGATGGATCGGGCTTTGCCAAGGTGGGGAACTTATCGGGATTAGCCTTCCAGTCGAACTTACCACCGTCAACGATGACACCACCCAGTGAGGAGCCATGACCGCCCAGGAACTTTGTGGCAGAGTGAACCACGATGTCTGCTCCATGCTCCAACGGTCTAATTAAATAAGGTGTACCGAACGTGTTGTCCACGATAAACGGAATACCGTGCTTGTGAGCCACTGCTGCTACGCCTTCGAGGTCGAGCACGTCAGAGTTCGGATTACCGAAAGTCTCTGCATACACCACCTTCGTGTTAGGTTTGATGGCAGCCTCGAGTGCTTCGAGGTCGTTGACATTGATGATGGTATTGCTGATACCCTGCGTACTCAGCGTATGGGTAATCAGGTTGTAGGAACCGCCATAGAGGTTGTCGGCTGCAACGATATGATCACCAGCCTGTACAATGTTCTGCAGGGCATAGGTGATGGCAGCTGCACCAGAGGCAACAGCCAGACCGGCCACGCCACCCTCAAGGGCAGCCACGCGATCCTCGAACACTCCCTGGGTAGAGTTGGTCAGACGACCGTAGATATTACCTGCATCACGAAGTCCGAAACGGTCGGCTGCATGCTGGGAGTTATGGAATACATAACTGGTGGTTTGGTAAATGGGCACCGCACGGGCATCGGTAGCGGGGTCAGCCTGCTCTTGGCCTACATGGAGTTGCAGTGTCTCAAAACGATAATTCTTCTTACTCATAATCTTATCCTTTCTTTTATTTATTGTTTGTTGTTTAATGTTTCACGGTGCAAAGGTACGGACTTTGGGAATATCATCCAAATTTTTATCAATTATTGGAAAATATCTCTAATTCTTCGTTCTAAAAAGAATGATCTTCTTAATAACCCTTTCTTACACTCCATGTAAAAGAAAAATATTCTTTATCCTTCGCCATGTCGGTTTTTATTACTATCTTTGGCTTCGCCGAAGATACTTTCGTTCGGAAAAAATCAAAATAGATTTGGTATTTCTCTCACTTATTCGTATCTTTGCACACATGAAAGATTCCGTTTTGATTCTAAGCGGTGGTATGGATAGTACCACCTTATTATATGATATGCGTGAGCGTATTGCCCTTGCCGTGTCTTTCAACTACGGTAGTAACCACAACGCGAAGGAGATTCCCTTTGCCCGTTGGCACTGTGAGCAGTTAGGCATCCGTCATATCGTGATCGAACTGGGCTTCATGCATCAGTATTTCAAGAGTTCCCTGCTGGAAGGAGCCGATGCCATACCCGAAGGACAATATGCTGACGATAATATCACCTCTACGGTCGTTCCTTTCCGTAACGGTATCATGCTCTCGATAGCGGCAGGCATTGCCGAGAGTAATGGATTGAAGTATGTGATGATGGCTAACCACGGGGGTGACCATACCGTATATCCCGACTGTCGTCCGGCATTCGTCGAAGCCATGAGTGCGGCCACCAAGGCAGGCACATTCCCCGGTATAGAAGTGTTGGCACCTTATACGAATATCAGTAAGATTGATATAGCAAAGAAAGGAAAGGCGCTGGGAATCGACTACTCCAAGACGTGGAGTTGCTATAAGGGTGGTGATGAGCCTTGTGGGAAGTGTGCCACCTGTATTGAACGCGAAGAAGCGTTGCGAGAGGCAGGGATTATAGTAAATTGATAATTTACAATTGATAATTGATAATTATTAGATAACATAATAAAAACAATTGACTTATGAAAAGGTATTTATTTTCGTTGATCATGATATGCGTGGTAAGCATACATGTATCCGCACAGTCATATCCTTATCAGAACCCCAACCTGAGTGCCAGGGAAAGGGCTAAAGATCTGTGCTCGCGTCTGACCCTTGAGGAGAAGGCCCAGCTGATGCTCGATGAGAGTCCGGCCATTCCTCGTATGGGTATTAAAAAGTTCTTCTGGTGGAGCGAGGCCTTGCATGGCGCCGCCAACATGGATCATGTAACCGTGTTCCCGGAACCGATTGCCATGGCGGCATCGTTCAACCCCTCCTTATTATATAATGTGTTCGACATTGCCTCTACGGAGTTCCGTGCCCAATACAACGAACGCATGTATCGCGGATCAGGTATAGACGAGAAGTTCCATAGTCTGAGCGTTTGGACGCCCAATGTGAACATCTTCCGCGATCCGCGTTGGGGTAGAGGACAGGAAACTTACGGTGAAGACCCGTACCTGACCTCCGTGATGGGTGTACAGGTGGTGAAGGGCTTGCAAGGTCCTGAGGATGCGAAGTACCGTAAGCTGTGGGCTTGTGCCAAGCACTATGCTGTACATAGCGGTCCTGAATATACGCGTCATACAGTGAACATCAACGATGTCTCTGCACGCGATTTCTGGGAGACCTATATGCCCGCCTTCAAGACGTTGGTGCAGGATGCAAAGGTGCGCGAGGTGATGTGTGCCTATCAGCGACTCGATGATGATCCCTGCTGTGGCAGCAACCGTCTGCTTCAGCAGATTCTTCGCGACGAGTGGGGCTTCCAGTATCTGGTGGTCAGCGACTGTGGTGCCGTCAGCGACTTCCACATGAACCATAAGAGTTCCTCTGATGCCGTTCACGGTTCATCAAAGGCCGTCATAGCAGGTACAGATGTGGAGTGCGGCTTCGACTATGCGTATAAGAGTATCCCGGAGGCAGTGCAAAGGGGATTGCTTTCTGAGGCTGAGGTTGACAAGCACGTGATTCGTCTGCTTGAAGGTCGTTTCGACTTAGGAGAGATGGATGACCCATCGCTTGTGGAGTGGTCGAAGATTCCTTATTCAAAGATGTCGTGCAAGGAACATGCCCAGACTGCCCTCGACATGGCCCGCCAGACCATCGTGCTCCTGCAGAACAAGAACGATATCCTCCCTTTGAAGAAGAATGCAGAGAAGATTGCCGTGATCGGTCCTAATGCCGACAATGCCCCGATGATGTGGGGTAACTACAATGGTATGCCGAACCATACCATTACCATTCTCGACGGAATCAAGAGCAAACTTAATATAAAAAGTTCAAAGTTAAATGTTCAAAGTTCAAAGTTATTCTATCATCCAGGGTGTGACCTGACATATGACAAGGTGTTCGACTGTTTGATGGGTTCCCAGTGCTCCTTCCAAGGGAAGAAGGGTGTGAAGGGTACTTTCTGGAACAACCGTAATATGGAAGGCAAACCAGTTACCACCCAGTATTACACCACACCGCTGGCTGTAACCACGGCAGGAATGCATAACTTCGCACCTGGCGTACAGTTAGAGGATTTCTCTGCCAAGTACGAAACCATCTTCACCCCGAAGGAGAGTGGCGAGTATGTGGTGAACGTGGAAGGCTGCGGTCATTTCGAGCTCTATATCGACGGAGAGCAGAAATTCATGCATCATATCTGGCGCACCACGCCTAACCGTGTGACTATCCAGGCCGTCAAGGGAAAGAGCTATAACGTTGAAGTACGCTTCTCGCATGTCCATACCTATAATGCCAACCTGAAGATCAACATCGCCAAGGAACAGTCTATCGACTACCAGCAGGTGATTGCTCAGCTGAAGGGTATCAACAAGGTGATCTTCGTGGGAGGTATCTCTGCAGCCCTCGAGGGTGAGGAGATGCCCGTGGATATCGAAGGCTTCAAGGGTGGTGACCGCACGAACATCGAACTGCCGTCGGTGCAGCGCGATTTCCTCAAGGCACTCAAGGAGGCAGGTAAGCAGGTAATCTTCGTGAACTGCTCCGGCTCTTGCATCGCTTTGGAGCCCGAGAGTGAGAACTGCGAGGCCATCGTACAAGTCTGGTATGCCGGTCAGGAGGGTGGTACAGCCATTGCTGACGTGCTCTTCGGTGACTATAACCCAGGCGGTAAGCTGCCTGTTACCTTCTATAAGAGCAGTAAGCAGTTGCCCGACTACGAGGACTACTCCATGAAGGGCCGTACCTACCGTTATTTCAACGATCCGCTCTTTGCCTTCGGCTATGGTTTGAGCTATACCACTTTCGCTATCGACAATCCCCAGTTGACTGTCGATAATGCGGGTAACGGTAAGCTTTCTGTGGATGTGGCTAATACAGGTAAGCGCGATGGTACCGAAGTGGTACAGCTGTATATCCGTGATCTCTCTGATGCCGACGGACCGAGTAAGTCGCTCCGTGGCTTCCAGCGGGTGAACGTGAAGGCAGGACAAAAAGCTACTGCCACCATAGCACTTACCCCGAAGAGCTTTGAATTCTGGGATGCCGAGAGCAATACCATGCGCACCAAACCTGGTCGTTATGAGATTCTCTACGGAAGTAGTTCGCAGGACAAGGACCTGAATCGTCAGATCATCACTATCCAATAGACAATTAAATCAAACTATATGAAAAGAAGTATTATTTTTACCCTGTTTCTGGTCTTGGCACTCGCAGCTGAAGCCCAGCCACGTCGTAATGCGCAGCCTCGTATCCTGCTGCCAGCAGAGTTAGACAGCACGAGAATCCAGAACCCGATGCTGTGGGCTGATGTGCCCGATCCTGATATCATCCGTGTGGATGATACGTTCTATCTTGTCTCTACCACGATGCACCTGATGCCTGGAGCACCGGTGATGGCATCCAAAGACCTCAGAAACTGGGAGACTGTTGGTTATATCTTTGATAAGCTGACCGACTCACCCAAGTATGATCTGCTGGAAGGAACGGTCTATGGTCGTGGTCAGTGGGCTACCTCGCTGAAGTACCATAACGGCCGCTTCTATGCACTGTTGGCACCTAACGAACAGGGTGCCATGGGCGATACCTATATCTTCTCTGCCGAGAAGGCTGCAGGACCGTGGAACCTCGTATCCAGGATGCGCCATTTCCACGACTGTTCCCTGTTCTTTGATGATGACGGTAGGGTATATGTGATCTATGGCACGGGTGAGATGATGGAGCTGAAACCCGATCTCTCTGATGTCATTGAAGGAACCTACCAGCATATCTTCCAGCGTGAGGGCGATGAGAACGGACTCCTGGAGGGTTCGCGTATGATCAAGCATAACGGTAAGTACTACCTACTGATGATCTCCCAGGCAAACGGTCCTGGAAGGCATCGTCGTGAAGTATGCTACCGTGCAGACGATATTCACGGTCCATACGAGAAGAACGTGATCCTGGAGAGTGAGTTCAGTACCTTTGGCTATGTGGGACAAGGTACGATTGTGGATACGAAGGATGGCGACTGGTACGGCATCATTTTCCAGGACCGTGGTGGTGTAGGACGAGTGCTTACGCTCTCTCCCTGTCGTTGGATTGATGGCTGGCCGCTGATTGGTGATGAGAACGGAAAGGTGCCTCTGACCTTGCGCCCACTGAAGAGTGGCGAACCCGAAACAGCCATCGTGAAGAGTGATGATTTCTCTGATCCCAAACTCGGTCTGCACTGGCAATGGAACCATAATCCCATTGACAAGGCATGGTCGTTGACTGAGCGACCTGGATTCCTGCGTTTGAAGACCAACCGTGTGGTGGAGAACCTCTATCTGGCTCCGAACACGCTGACACAGCGCATGGAGGGTCCGGCATGCAGTGCCTGTGTCTTGATAGACTATTCGCACATGAAGGATGGCGATAAAGCCGGCTTTGCGGTATTCAACAGCGATACGGGTTCTCTCACCTTGAAGAAAAATGGAAAGAAGGTATATCTGGAGATGGAAGAGCTGTCGGCACAGCTGTCCGACCGTGAGAAGGCGATCACCAAGTACGACGAGAAGATGATCTCGGGTGTTGCGCTTTCATCTAAATCATCCAAGGTGTGGTTGCGCATTGATGGTGACTTCAGTCCTGTTCAGCGTGGCGGTAAGGATGCGGCCAATTTCTACTATAGCCTCGACGGTGAGAATTGGACACAGATCGGTACCAAGGATTACAAGATGCGCTTCGACTGGCGCCGTTTCTTCATGGGATCAAAGTACAGCATCTTCTGTTATGCTACCAAGAAACAGGGTGGCTACATCGATGTGGATCGGTTTGATTATACTAGAGGTGAGAAGTGAGAGGTGAGAGGTGAGAGAATAGTATATGAGATTGTGGCATTATGATGGTAATCTCTGACCTCTCACCTCTCACCTCTAATAATCCATATGAATAAATATAGAGAATTCAACAAGCGCGAAGCCCTGAAGTTTACGCAGTTCAGTAACAAGGGCTATGCACTCTTCTCTTGTCTGGGGAAGGTGGTACTTGTTGGTGTCCTCAGCGTCCCTACGCTCACTTATGCGAAGGCCGACGGTGTGAGTACGGATACCGACAAGGTGGACTCCACCACCTGGAAGACCAATAGGGAGGTAGTGCTCGATGGGGTCGAAGTAACCGGCTCGCGTGCTCCGCTTACCTTAGGGCAAGCGGCGAGAATGGTAGTTGTACTGGACCGTGATCAGATTGCGCAGGCGCCAGTACAGAGTGTTAACGATTTGCTGAAATACGCCGTCGGCGTGGATGTCAGACAGCGGGCCCCATTGGGTGCGCAGACCGACATCAGTATCCGGGGAGGCACCTCAGAGCAAATCACCATCCTGCTCAACGGCATCAATATCTGTGATCCCCAGACGGGACATAATGCCTTTGATCTTCCTGTTGACATCAGTGACATTGAGCGTATCGAAGTGCTGGAAGGACCGGCAGGGCGCGTCTTTGGCACTTCCTCTCTGCTGGGAGCTATCAATGTGGTGACGAAGATGCCCAAGCAGACCAGTGCCGATGTGCATGCTGAAGGGGGTTCCTTCGGCTATCTCTCATCGGGTGCACGAGGGAACTGGCTGTACGGCAAATGGAACAACCAAGTGAGCGGCAGCTATGCCCGTAGTGATGGCTACAGTCGTTCAATGGATGGTGGTCTGAATGCTGGTTTCGAAGGCAGTAAGCTGTTCTACCAAGGACAGTATGAAGACGATGCCTTGCGGGTCAGCTGGCATGCGGGAGTCCGCATGAAAGGGTGGGGCAGCAGTACGTCGTATGCCACTCCGAAATGGAAGGCAGATAACCAGTTTGAGCATACCGATAAGATCTACACGGCCATTCAGGCAGAGACGAAGCAGGGCACCTTCCATTTCCATCCTTCCATCTATTGGAACCAGAGTCGTGATCGCTATGAAGGCTACCACGGTCAACCGGAAATAATGAAGTATAATTATAATAGGAGTAATGTCTGCGGCGTGAACCTGAACAGCTATTTCGACTGGGTTGGCGGGCGCACTGCCTTTGGGGCTGAGTTCCGCAATGAAGACTTGGTGAGCGGAAACCTCGGGGAACCCTTGCATACACCCGTTCATATCCATGGAACCGACCGTGACTATACCCTCGGACTGAACCGTACGAACATGAGTTTCCACTTGGAGCATAACATCCTGTTGCGGCAGTTCACGCTCTCTGCGGGCTTCATCGCCGTGAAGAACACGTGGAACGAGATGCCGTTCAAGGTATATCCGGGTATGGATATGAGCTACCGTCTGGGGAATCATTGGAAGGTATATGCCTCTTATAACTCGTCGTTGCGCATGCCGTCGTTCACGGAACTGTACTATAGCGTGGGCGGTCATAAGGCCGACAAATACCTGAAACCAGAGGAACTGCATGCCGTGGAAGGTGGTGTGAAATACCTCTCGCGTGTGGTTACCGCCAGTGCCAGCGTGTTCCACCATCATAGCAGGAACATGATCGACTGGATTCTTGATACCTCCGTGACCGATCCGGTATGGGAAAGTGTGAACCATACGAAGGTGAACACCATGGGATTCGAGACATCCTTAGCTGTTGATTTACAGCAGCTATGGACTAATCAGCAGTTCCTGAAATCATGGCGGGTGGCCTATACCTACCTGAATGAGGATAAGAAGGCAGGAGAGCATATCCAGTCGCAGTATTCCTTGGAGTACCTTCGTCACAAGCTGACAGCCTCCTTGCAACTGCATCTGATCTCGTATCTGGATATGGGCATCAACTACCGCTTCCAGGACCGTGTGGGCAGCTATACCAATCTGGAAGGAGAAACCAAGAACTACTCCCCCTATGGTATTACCGATGTGCGTCTATCCTGGAACCATCCGCGCTACACGGTGTATGTAGAGGGTAACAATCTCTTCGACAAGAAATATGTGGATTACGGATTGGTGCCACAGCCGGGACTTTGGATTAATTCTGGCATAAAATGCTATTTTTAGAGGTGAGAAGTGAGAGGTTAGAGGTGAGAGAATAGTATTTGAGATGATGGCAATATGAACTATATGGTAATCTCTCACCTCTCACTTCTCACCCCTCACCTCTTATTATCTACCCAAACAACTCCCTGAGTGCCTCTTCCACTTTCCGAACTGGATGCAGTTCAATCTTGAACTTCTTCGTGTTCAGTCCGGAAAGGTTATTTTTGGGGATGATCATGTGCTGGAAGCCCAGTTTCTCGGCTTCAGCGATGCGCTGTTCGATGCGGTTGACCGGTCGTACCTCCCCGCTCAGGCCTACCTCACCTGCCATACACCATCCGCTTTCAATGGGAGTATCAACATTACTCGATAATACAGCAGCAATAACACTCAGGTCCATGGCGAGGTCGGTTACCCTTAAACCGCCGGCAATATTGATAAACACATCTTTCTGCATCAGTTTGAAACCTACCCGTTTCTCCAACACTGCCAACAGCATGTTCAGTCGGCGCTGGTCGAACCCGGTAGCCGAACGCTGGGGCGTACCATAGGCGGCAGAGGAAACCAAGGCCTGAGTTTCCACAAGGAACGGACGGATACCTTCAATGGCTGAAGAGATGGCAATACCACTCAGTCCGTCATGATCCTGTGTCAGCAACAGCTCCGATGGGTTGCTCACCTGACGGAGTCCGCTTTCCTGCATCTCGTAGATGCCTAATTCCGATGTACTGCCAAAGCGGTTCTTGATGCTCCGCAGGATGCGGTACATATAATGCTGGTCACCTTCGAACTGGATAACTGTATCCACGATATGCTCTAAGATCTTCGGTCCTGCCAGTGTTCCCTCCTTGGTGATATGACCGATCAGGATGACGGGTACGCCACTCGACTTGGCAAAGCGGAGCAGGGCAGAGGCACATTCGCGTACCTGAGAGATACTTCCCGGTGAGCTCTCCACATCCTCGGTGGAGATGGTCTGAATGGAGTCAATCACCACCAGTTCGGGCTGCACTTCCTTGATATGGTCAAAGATAGCTTCGAGAGAGTTCTCACACAAAATAAGGAAGTTCTCAAGAGAAGAATGTAATTGTCCATTATCCATTGTCAATTGTCCATTGCTTAAAATGCGCTCTGCGCGCATTTTAAGCTGGTGTGCACTCTCCTCACCGCTTACATACAACACCTTTTTCTCGGGCATACGGAGGGCAGTCTGCAACGAAAGAGTACTCTTTCCAATACCTGGCTCACCACCCAAAAGGACGATACTGCCAGGAACCAATCCGCCACCTAACACGCGGTTCAGCTCCTCGTCGTGCATATCAACTCTTGGTTCATCTTTTGCTGATATCTCTCTGAGTCGCAACACCTTGGCTGTATTGCCACCTCTGCTGGAAATAGACCCACCACCAAAGCTCCCTCTTCCTTTGGAGGGGGATGAAGGGACGCTGATTTCCTTGAAGGTGTTCCATTGTCCGCAGGCCGGACACTTACCGATCCACTTCGCTGATTCCTGTCCGCAGTTCTCGCAGACGTATGCTATCTTGTCTTTTGCCATATCTCTCAATTATTTCTGCAAAAATACAAAAAAAACTGAAATACGCTCCACGAATCATACTTATTTTACGAATTCTTTTGTCAGTACTTTCGTAATACAAAATAAATGATTACTTTTGCATCGCCCTTAAAGGTTATGCAATGAGGAGATATTTTGTATTCATGATATTGAGTCTGTTTCTTTTCTCATGCGGGAAATCGTATGAGGAACAGAAACGTTTGTCACGGGCTGAGAAGGCACGACTGGCGAAAGAAGATTCGCTGGCATTGAAGGTGGGTACGTTACCTACACTCGACTGTCTGCCGCTCTTCGTGGCCTACGATCATCATTTCTTCGAGAAGTATGGTGAAGACGTGCGCGTCAAGCCCTATCAGTCGCAGATTGACTGTGACGATGCCTTACTGAAAGGGAAGATCGAAGGGAATGTCACCGATGTAGTGCGGGCCCAGCGTATGCGTCATAGAGGCACGGCCCTACGGTATGTATCTTCCACCAATGCCTATTGGCAGCTGTTCGGTAACCGTTTGTCACGTATCCACGAGCTGAAGCAACTACAGGATAAGATGGTGGGCATGGCCCGCTATTCTGTGACCGATATGCTGACCTCCATGGCCGTTGACAGTGCCAAGCTCAAGTCGGAATATGTGTTCCGTATCCAGATCAACGATCCTGTCATCCGTCTGCGAATGCTGGTCAACAACGAACTCGATGCAATGTTCTTCACGGAGCCGCAGGCAACAGCGGCACGTATTCAGAAACACCCCATACTGATGGATTCGCGGAAAAAGGACCTCCGTATGGGAGTCATCGTGTTCAAGGAGAAAGCCATTGCCGACAAGCGTCGCCAGAAACAACTCACCGCTTTTATCAAAGCTTATAATGAGGCCTGCGATAGCATCAATCAGCGCGGTATGGCCTTCTATGGCGACATTATTAAGAAATACACCAAGGCAGATGACCGTACCGTGAAGGCTCTGCCGGTATTGAAGTTCGAACATGCCAAGGCACCTCGTCAGAAGGATCTTGACCGTGCCGACCAATGGTTGAAATAGTATGAGTACAGTAACGAAAGATCAATTGTCTGAGATACCCCAGCTGATAGCCAGTCGCCAGTTGCGGAAAGCCATTGCTGTGCTGCGTACTTACGTAACTGACCATCCTTTTGATGGTGCCATGGATGTTATCAACGGAATAGAAAATGACTACCGGTTGATGCTCGACTATGCCCGACAGGGCTATAGCGATCCTTCGCGAGAGCAGCTGTATGTGCATCTGCAGAAACGTCTGTACCGCCTGTGTCAGGCCATGAGGATTCGAGAAGCCAAGGACAGACTGTTGTTCTTCTCGGATGCTGATGCTGCGATTAGTTCCGGTTCCCTTCCTGATGTGCGGACCAAAGAGCGGTTAGAGGACTATGTCTCGGGGTTGGCGATGCTGTCGTTGGAGCCTGAGGAGGAACGGAAGACAAAGGCTGCCGCCTTGTATCGTGGACACCATGCATTACTGAATGAGTTGTTCAGTCGACTGATTGTCTCCTTCCCATGGAGTGAGGGTGATCAGAAGTTCTACGAGGACCTGCTTCTTTCGCCTACCATTGATAGGATGGATGTGATGGTATTGGTGAGCGCCTTGATGCTCTCCACCATCCAGACCTTCGATGTCCAGAAGTTTGCTACTTTGTTACATGTTTATCTGCGCACCAATGATGAGTATGTTCGTCAGCGGGCGCTGGTGGGCTGGACCTTTGCGTTGGGCAGTGATGAGCAGGTAACCGATGAGCCTACCATGATGGTCAGGGATGCCTGTCAGGACCCGAAGGTGGTACAGGATGTGCTGGATCTGCAGAAACAGTTGGTTTATTGCATCAATACCCGTCAGGACAACGAGAAGATCCAGCAGGATATCATCCCTACCTTGATGAAGAACCAGAATTTCTCCATCTCCCGAGATGGTATCATCACCGAGAAGGAAGACCATTCACTGGAAGATATCCTCAACCCCAATGCCGAAGAAGAGCGGATGGAGGAGATGGAAGAGAGCATCCAGAAGATGGTGGAGATGCAGAAGGCCGGATCAGATATCTATTTCGGTGGTTTCTCGCACATGAAACGGTTCCCGTTCTTCCATAAAGCAGTGAACTGGTTCTGTCCGTTCTATGTGGAGCATCCTGCCTTGTCGGGATTATCCGACAAGCTCGGCACCACAGGGTTCATGTCCAATCTGGTGCAGCACGGTCCTTTCTGCGACAGCGATAAGTATTCTTTCGTGTTGGCCTTGTCGAGCATCGTTGACCGCCTGCCCAATGATATCAAGGAGATGATGGGCAGTGCTGAGGCTTTAGGTCCTATGATGGACGAGGAGCAGATGAAGGATGCTACGTATATCCGCAGGATGTACCTGCAGGACCAGTATCGTTTCTATTGCTTGTATGACAGGGGTAGGGGACTGCAGAATCCTTTTGCCAACGATAGGATCGTGTTTGTTTCGCATCCTGCTTTCCAGCAGACTGATGTGGCGAAACACTATCCCGATCTCTGTGTGTTCTTTGCCAAGCACCGTTGTGCAGAGGCCTTCAGACAGTTACAAGAGGCAAGTAAGCCTTATCTGGACTTATCGCACCGTCTGTTCTATGCCTTATGGTCGTTGGATAGCGGACAGGTGCCACAGGCAATCACCCTCCTCGAGGAGGTGCTGCGTGAACAGCCCGATCATGAGCAGGCAAAACGCTATCTGGCCCGTGCCTATTATCAGCAGGATGACTTCCAGCGAGCTTGTGCTGTTTACGAAGAACTGTATCAATCATATCCAGAGAAATCGTCTTATGCCCTGAACTATGGTATCACCCTTTCCAAGAACGGTCGTTTCGATGATGCCGTGCGCGTTCTCTTCCAATTGGATTTCGAGCATCCGTCACAGCATGTCACCCGTGGATTGGCATGGGCGCTGATGGGACAGAAAAAGCTGGACCAGGCAGAACGGGAGTATGAGAAACTGCTGGCAGCAGAACCTGCTCCCATTGATTATCTGAATGCAGGGTATTGTCAGTGGCTGAAAGGAAATATCCGTAAGGCTGCAGAGGCGTTCCGCACCTTCTTGAGGTTGCAACAGGAGGCAGGTAATCAGGCTGACCTTCATGAAGAGATGATGAAGGATCAGGCCTTGTTGCGTGCTTATTCCATTTCGGAAATCGACATGGGAATCATGTGCGACGTGGTAGCGGAGTAGGCAAGAAGCAAGAGGCAAGAAGCAAGAAGCAAGAATTAGAGGAACGGGGCCAAGAGATGAGCAAACCAGCCCACGAACTTGTTCCATGGCGAACGCCATTCATTCCATTTCTCTTTGGTTAGCTTGAACGAGTCTTTCTTGTCACGTTCAAACATATCGCTCAGTTCCTGGGTAGTACAAGGATCGATAATCACGGCATTCTCCTCATAATCCCACCGCAGACTCCTGGCGTTGAGGTTGGCGCTGCCCACCGTACAGAACTGACCGTCAACCATAATGATCTTCGTATGGTGGAAGCCCGGTTCATAGATCCATACGTCCACCCCTTTCTTCATCAGCTTATGCACATTATAGAACACACAGTCGGGTGTGAGTCCGATATCACTGTTCTTGGAAACCATGATCTCGGTCTTCACCCCTCGTTTCACTGCCTTCTTCAAGGCTTTCTTCAGCTTGTGGTTCAGTGTGAGGTAGGGATTCACCAGTTTGATGCTGTCTTGAGCATCGTTGATGGCATTGACGTAGAACTTACGGATAATAGACCTGGTGATATGGGGTTCACGGTTGATGATACCAACCATCTTCTTTCCTGACGTGTCGCAGGTGTCGTTTTTCAGACCGCTGAAGCAGGTGCCATCCGGTCGTCTGAAATACTGTTCCCCTTGTATATCCTCATGTGCCACCTTCTTCCACATTTTCAGGAAGATGCGTTGCAGGGTGTTTACCTCCTCGCCCTCGATACGACAGTGCATGTCGCGCCATGAGCCAACCGCCTCCGTACCCTTGATATAATAGTCAGCCACGTTCATGCCACCAGTATAGGCAATCTGTCCGTCGATGACCACAATCTTACGGTGGTCGCGGTTGAAGATATCGTCCAGCCACGGGAACTTCACCGGGTTGAACTCATAGATCTGGATACCACGCTCACGAATATGCTTGATATGGTCTTTCTTTAGGGGTTGGTTGTTACTGGTGTTACCGAAGCCGTCGAAGAGGGCGCGCACCTCAACTCCTTCCTTTACACGTTCAGCAAGAAGGTCGAAGAGAAGACTGGCGATGGAGTCATTCCTGAAATTGAAGTACTCCATATGCACACTGCTCTTCGCCTGTCGGATGGCCTCGAACATATCGTCGAACTTCTCCTGTCCGCTCATCAGTAAGGCCACGGAGTTATCGTTCGAGAAAGTCACTCCTTCCTCTCTCAGCTGACTCACAATGAGCGAGTCAGCCCGTTGCGCCTCCATCTTGCACAGACAGAAGATTCCACATAGCAGTAGGATGCTCCTTCGTTTCATCATTTATTATTTCTTTCGGTGGCACGGTGGTCCTTCCTCCTTCCTCCTTCGTCCTTCCTCCATTTTTGCTTTGCAAAAGTACTGCTTTTTTCCCAAAGAGTCAAGAACACTGCTCGTTTTTCTGTGCAAAAAGGGAATAATATTCATAAAAACGTATAAACAACTTGGTTGAATGGAGGACTTTTTGTACTTTTGCAACATGGAAAAGGTGTTTATTGCAGGACCGTGTGTCATCGAATCGGCCGAGTTGCTCGATACGGTAGCACAGGAATTTGTGAGAATCCGTCAGACCTTGGGGGTGGAGATCATCTTCAAGGCATCGTTCGATAAGGCTAACCGCACCAGTATCCGCTCGTTCAGGGGACCTGGACTGGAGAAAGGACTCGAGATGCTGAGTGAGGTGAAAAGTAAGTATGGACTGCCCATCCTTACGGATATCCATGAGAGTTGGCAGGCAGCGCCTGTAGGTCAGGTGTGTGACGTGCTCCAGATACCTGCTTTCCTCTGTCGGCAGACCGATCTTCTCGTAGCTGCCGCCAAGACGGGTAAGGTGGTGAACATCAAGAAAGCCCAGTTCCTGAGCGGTCAGGATATGCGCTATCCCGTAGAGAAAGCCAAGGATGCCGGTGCTCAAGAGGTGTGGCTGACGGAAAGGGGTAACTGCTTTGGGTATAATAACCTGGTGGTTGACTTCCGTAATATCCCCGACATGCTGGAAATCGTGCCTACGGTGATTATGGATTGTACCCATGCAGTACAACGACCAGGTGGTTCCAACGGGAAGACAGGCGGTGACCGTCGTTTTGTTCCCAGCATGGCATTGGCAGCTAAGGCCTTTGGTGCCACAGGCTACTTCTTTGAGGTACATCCTGACCCAGACAAAGGTTTAAGCGATGCCGCCAATATGTTGGAACTCAGTAAATTGGAATCGCTCATCAAGCAACTTCTTTAACCCTTTCAATCATGTATTAATGGACGTACGTAATATAGCTATTCAATGCTTCAAGGATGAGGCTGAGGCCGTGCTTGGTATGATTCCGCAGCTGGATGATGACTTCGACAAGGCTGTGGAACTGATGCTTCACTGCAAGGGAAAGATCGTGGTGACGGGTGTAGGCAAGAGCGGTCATGTGGGTGCGAAGATTGCTGCTACCCTGTCGAGCACGGGTACACCCTCGTTCTTTGTCAACCCCCTCGATGTGTTCCATGGCGACCTCGGTGTGATGGGACATGAGGATGTGGTGCTGGCCATCAGTAATAGCGGTCAGACCGATGAACTGTTGCGGTTCATTCCGATGGTACTGCACATGGAGATTCCATTGATTGCCATTACGGGTAATCCTGACTCATTACTGGCCAAATACTCCACTGCCCAACTCATCACGAAGGTGGAGAAAGAAGCCTGTCCGCTGAACCTCGCACCAACAAGTAGCACGACTGCCCAGTTGGTAATGGGTGATGCGCTGGCTATTGCCTTGATGCAGTGTCGTGACTTCAAACCGCAGGACTTTGCCTTGTTCCATCCTGGTGGTGAACTGGGTAAACGACTCCTTACCACGGCACAGGATGTGATGCGTTCTGAGGATATGCCCATCATCCCGAAAGAGATGCACTTGGGTGAGGCCATCATTCAGGTAAGCAAGGGAAAACTCGGTTTGGGTGTATCCTTGGAGGATAACAAGGTCATCGGTCTGATCACCGACGGTGATATCCGTCGTGCCATGGAGAACTGGCAGGCCGAGTTCTTTAACAAGACCGTGGCTGATATCATGACGCACGATCCGAAGTGCGTTCTGCCCGACACGAAAATCTCAGACATCCAGAAAATTATGCACCGGTATAAGATCCATAGCGTCCTCGTGATTGATAAGGAACGTCATCTGTTAGGTGTCGTGGATCATTATTCGTGTATGATATAATCTCACTCCACACTCCACACTCCACATTCCACAAAAGTTGAACGAAGTGAAACTTTATAGATAATGAAAATACTAGTAACAGGAGCCGCAGGCTTCATTGGTTCAAAGATAGCCTTTCTGCTGGCACAGCGAGGAGATGAGGTAGTAGGCATAGACAATATCAACGACTACTATGATGTGCGACTGAAATACGGTCGTCTGCATGAACTCGGTATTGCCATGGGCATGGATTCCGTGGAATGGCACAAGGAATATGTCAGCAGTACGTTCCCGCAGTTAAGGTTCTTCCGTATGGGCATTGAGGACAAGGAGTCGTTGGATGCGCTCTTTGCCAAGGAACAGTTCGATAAAGTCATCAACCTGGCTGCTCAGGCGGGTGTGCGTTATTCCATCACGAATCCCTATGCCTACCTTACCAGTAACCTGACAGGCTTCCTGAACATCATCGAGTGCTGTCGCCATTATCCTGTCAAGCACCTCCTTTTCGCCTCCTCCAGTTCGGTCTATGGTCTGAACACAAAGGCCCCGTTCTCTGAGGATGATAAGGTGGACAATCCCGTCAGTCTGTATGCCGCCAGTAAGAAAGCTAACGAGCTGATGGCCCATAGCTATAGTAAGCTGTATGGTATTCCTTCCACCGGACTCCGTTACTTCACGGTCTATGGACCATGGGGGCGTCCCGACATGGCTCCGATGCTTTTTGCCAGTGCCATCAGTCAGGGTAAGCCGATACAGGTATTTAACAATGGCGATATGATTCGCGACTTCACCTATATCGATGATATTGCCTTCGGTTCCATCCAATGTCTGGACAAACCGCCAGTGGCAGAAGACTGTCCGAACAACGTACCCTTCCGTGTCTATAACATCGGCTGCTCGCATCCCGTAAAACTAATGGATTTCATCCGTGAGATAGAGCAGGCAGTAGGGAAGGAGGCCGAGAAGATCATGAAGCCCATGCAGCCCGGCGATGTGTATATGACCAATGCCGACACCACCAAGTTGGAAACCGAAATCGGTTACAAGCCCAAGGTCACCCTCCATGAAGGAATCACCAACTTCATCGCCTGGTATCAGTCGGATAAGAACCCGATTAAATAATCGAGGAAGGACGAAGGAGAAATGCTCAGAGATACTGCATCTTAGTACTATTCTCTTGCTTCTTGCTTCTCACCTCTATAAGCGAAGCGATTCTATATAAAATATGAAAAAAATAGCATTAATCACCGGTATCACCGGTCAGGACGGCTCCTATTTGGCTGAATTCCTGATCGAGAAAGGCTACGAGGTGCACGGACTCCTCCGCCGCAGTTCGTCATTCAACACAGGACGCATTGAGCATCTGTATTTGGATGAGTGGGTGCGTGACATGAAGAAGGCCCGTCTGGTGAATCTTCATTGGTCTGACATGACCGACTCGTCATCACTGATCCGCATCATCGGTAAGGTGCGCCCCACCGAGATATACAACCTCGCGGCCCAGAGTCATGTGAAGGTGAGCTTCGATGTGCCTGAATACACGGCGGAAACGGATGCTGTAGGTGTACTCCGACTCTTGGAAGCTGTGCGTATCTGTGGCATGGAAAAGGAGTGCCGAATCTATCAGGCCTCCACATCCGAGTTGTATGGTAAGGTTCAGGAAGTGCCGCAGAAGGAGACGACACCTTTCTATCCCCGCAGTCCGTATGGCGTAGCCAAGCTCTATGGCTTCTGGATCATGAAGAACTACCGCGAGAGCTATGGTATGTACTGCTGCAATGGCATCCTGTTCAACCATGAGAGTGAGCGCAGGGGTGAGACGTTCGTTACCCGCAAGATCACACTGGCCGCAGCACGTATCGCCCAGGGCTATCAGGACAAGTTGTATCTAGGAAACCTGAATGCGTTGCGCGACTGGGGTTATGCCAAGGACTATATCGAGTGTATGTGGCTGATCCTGCAGCAGCAGGAGCCCGACGACTATGTCATTGCCACGGGTGAGTATCATTCCGTTCGTGAGTTCGCCACCTTAGCCTTCCACCATGTAGGTATAGAACTCGAGTGGAAAGGCGAAGGACTCAACGAAGTTGGTGTCATCAAGAGTATCGACAGTCAATTATCAATTATCAATTATCAATTGTCAATTGGAGACATCCTCGTAGAGGTGGATCCGAAATATTTCCGTCCCGCAGAAGTGGAACAGCTACTGGGTGATCCCACCAAGGCCAAGGAACAACTTGGCTGGAACCCCCGCAAAACCCCCTTCGAACAGCTCGTCAAGATCATGGTCGATCACGACATGCGCTTCGTCCGCAAGCTGTATCTGAAGTCACAAGTTTAATTATTTCAGCGGAATAAACGGAAAATAAACGGAAAAACGGAAAAGAGATAATGGCATTGTTATATCCTGTTGAGTCATATGCTATTCGAGGTGCCATCTTCGAGGTACATAAACAAAAAGGAACAGGTTTCCTTGAAAAAGTATACCAAGAATGTTTGGAACGTGAATTCATTCAGCGCGGTATCCCTTACGAAAGAGAAAAACGTATCAAGATAGATTACAAAGGAGTTGAATTGCAACAAGAATACATTGCCGATTTTGTATGCTATGATAAGATTATCGTGGAGTGCAAGGCCGTGAAGGAACTGATAGATGTATATCGTGCCCAAGTTATCAATTATCTTCGTGCCACTAATTTGCGTTTAGGTTTCTTGGTTAACTTCCCCGAGTATTTCATTACGCCAGAACGTATCGTTAATTTCAATTGGGATCCCGATAGATTATAATCAGAAGAGTATAAACAAGTATTAATTCCGTTCTTCCGTTTATTTCTGTTTCTTACGTTATGGCAAGTAAATCGTTTGTTAATAATGAAAGTTGAATAATATAAAAAGTGTGTTTCCGTTATTCCGTTATATTTCCGTTTCTTCCGTTATAAAAAAAGAATAGTATATGTTAGGAAAAGAAAATAAGATATATGTGGCGGGCCATAAAGGCCTTGTAGGCTCCGCCATTTGGAACAACCTGTTGTCACGCGGCTATACCAACCTGGTGGGCCGTAGTCACAAGGAGTTGGACCTCACCGATCAAGTGGCGGTGAGGCGGTTCTTTGATGAGGAGCAGCCCGACGCAGTGGTGTTGGCTGCCGCCTTTGTGGGCGGTATCATGGCCAACTCACTCTACCGCGCTGACTTCATCATGATGAACATGAAGATCCAGTGCAATGTCATCAGTGAGGCCTACGCCCATGGCGTCAAGAAACTCCTGTTCCTGGGCAGCACCTGCATCTATCCCAAGCTTGCGCCGCAGCCCATGAAGGAAGATGCGCTGCTTACCTCACCCTTGGAATACACCAACGAGGAATACGCCATTGCCAAGATCGCCGGACTGAAGATGTGCGAGAGCTATAACCTGCAGTATGGTACCAACTATATTGCCGTGATGCCCACCAATTTATATGGTCCCAACGATAACTTCCATCTGGAGAATTCCCATGTGTTGCCTGCCATGATGCGTAAGATCTATTTGGCCAAATTAATCCACGAAAACGACTGGGAATCTATCATCAAAGATCTTAACAAACGGCCAGTAGAGTTGCTTAAAGCTAATCTCCTTCCACCTTCCTCCTTCCTCCTTCCTCGATTTGACCAAAATATCCTTGATGTTTTGGGAAAATATGGGATTTTTGACAATAGGGTTGTTTTGTGGGGGGCTGGTTCGCCTCTCCGTGAATTCCTCTGGAGCGAAGACATGGCGGATGCCTGCGTTCATTTGTTGTTGAATGTGAATTTTTCTGACATTATTGGCATTGAAAAGTACTCGTCAGTGTTCTACGGAACCAGCACGAAAGGAATCGTCGATCGTAACGCCAGTGAGGGTAGGGGAGGCGCCATTCCATCCTTGGGCGAGATCCGCAACTGTCATATCAATGTGGGTACAGGTAAGGAAATCTCCATCCGTGCGTTAGCAGAGCTCGTTGCCCGTACTGTTGGTTTCGATGGAACCATTGAATTTGACGCCTCTAAACCCGATGGCACACCCCGTAAACTCACCGATGTTTCCAAGCTCCATTCCTTAGGTTGGCATCATCAGGTCGAGATCGAAGAAGGTGTCCAGCGCCTATTCGATTGGTACCGTTCCACCCTATAAAGGGATTTTGTGGATTGTTGATGAGAAAGTATGTTTTCTTGGAAGAAACTGGAGAGCTTGCTTTCAAAGTTCTTCCAGGAAAACATACCTTTATTTCATGAAATAAAGCAGTTCAAAGAACTGTTCGTCATCAAGCCATTATGTCCTTATGTTATTATGTCTAAAAATCCAACTTTCACTTTTATTATGATTTGGGCGCTTTTTTTGCCCGTTTTTATTTGTATATCTCAATCTTTTGTGTTACTTTTGCACAGATTTTAGGACGTAGCAGAAGAGACGTAAACCGATGATATATCAAATCATATTGATTACCAACATGATAGAAGGAAAAGCATGTCATGAGACGATGCTTAGACATAAAGTCTAAGACGTCTCTACGGATGCCTTTCCTTTGTTGTTTTTTGCTACAACCTGAAACTTTCATAGACAGGTTCTCCTGTCAAGAGTCGGATGACAGTCTGCGGGCTTCAAGCCCCGAAGCGGATGCGTTGTTTGGGATTCTAAGTGTAACGGCATGTAGTACATGACGATACAAACTTTTTCACTCTTCTGTTCTACCCCTTTCCCTCCCGCATCCATGTCTTGACTCACAAACTGAATACAGATCATCCGTGTTATCCGTGTTATCCGTGTTCAAGAAAAACAGAAACTAGTTTTTGATCATATGAAGAAATTATTGTTATTCGCTTGTCTTATCTGCCTGTTTTCAGTGGAACTGAACGCACAGGCAGTGATGTCCGACACCCAAGTAGCACAGTTCATGCAGCGCGAGGCCCGTTCAGGCACCTCCCGTTCACAGATTGTCATCAAGCTGATGCAACGTGGTGTGAACATGGATCAGATCCAGCGTGTCCGTAACCAGTTAGAGGAGCAGCTCCAGAAAAGGGATGCTGGTACAAGATCCAATGTCCGCTCCATCGATTTCGATGCGGACAATGTCAGCGCGAGTGGTGACTATCAGGAGGTGGTTGATGCCAAGGTGGGTACGGCTACTGAGATAGAAGATAGTCCCACGGAAATGGAAGACCGTGTGGAAGACGATGTAAAAACGTCCAGCGTGGCGAATGAAGAGACGTTTGGAAAACGCATCTTCGGTCATGACATCTTCAACCGCCGTCTGCTCTCCTTCGAGCCGAACATGAACATTGCCACCCCTTCACGCTATGTCTTAGGTCCTGGCGATGTGGTGGTTGTGGATATCTATGGGGCTTCTCAGAAGACCATGCACCTGACCATCTCTCCAGAAGGTGACATCACGGTTCCAGGTTACGGTCCGATACAGGTCAGCGGTTTGAGCGTGGAATCAGCCAACGCAAGGATCCGCTCCACATTAGGCTCCCGATATAGCAGTTCCAATATTAAAATGTCAGTAGGTAAAACCCGTACCATCATGGTAAACGTGATGGGTGCGGTAAGTGCCCCTGGAACTTATCATCTGTCATCCTTTGCCACCGTATTTCATGCCTTGTATAGAGCGGGTGGCGTTACCAATCAAGGTACGCTTCGAAACATCAAGGTGATTCGTCAGGGACGTGTTATCACAGTGGTGGATGTCTATGAGTTTATCCTGAATGGCCGACTGGCAGGCAACGTCATGTTGCAAGATGATGACGTTATCCAAGTCGGCATGTATGACTGCATCGTGGGTATCACGGGTAACGTCAAGCGCCCGATGTTCTACGAAATGCGTAAGAACGAAACCGTATCAACCTTGCTGAAATATGCTGGCGGCTTCACGGGCGATGCCTATACCAAGTCGGTTAGGGTACAGCGTTCTACAGGTGAACGCCATTCTGTGCATAATGTCGAAGAGTTTGACATGTCGGTATTCAAGTTGGAAGACGGCGATAACGTTACTGTTGATGGTATCCTCGACCGTTACGAAAACGTGGTGGAAATCAAGGGTGCAGTATTCCGCCCAGGACAGTTCCATCTCGGAGAGGATGTGTTCAGTGTTCGTAGCTTGGTGGAGCATGCCGAAGGCCTCACGGAAGATGCTTTCCCCGAACATGCCATTATCCATCGCTTGAAGCCAGACAGAACCATGGAAGTGATTTCCGTGGATGTGGCCGGCATTATGTCTGAAGCCATCCCTGATGTTCCTTTGAAAAACGAGGATGTGCTGTTCATTCCTACCAATACAGAAAATATCAAAGAGCGCACGCTGACGATTACGGGTATGGTAATGTCGCCGGGAACCTACGAGTATGCGGATAATATTACCATCGAGGACCTGATTGTCATGGCAGGTGGTCTTCGCGACCAGGCTTCGTTGGCCCGTGTGGATGTGTCCAGACGAATCCTCGATCCATTGGCTACGGAAAAGACCAACCAGATAGCTGAATCATTCTCCTTCGATATCAAGGACGGATTGGTGATCAATCACGACCGTCAGTTCTATCTCCAACCCTACGATGTGGTACATGTCCGCAGGAGCCCTGCCTTCCATGCAGCACGTACCATTACAGTAACCGGTGAGGTAAACTATGAAGGTGATTTTACGTTGGAAAACAAGTCATTGCGCCTGAGCGATGCCATCAAGATGGCAGGTGGTGCAACCGATGCTGCTTATCTGCGTGGAGCCCGTCTGATGCGTAGGATGAACGATGAGGAACGTGTTCGTATGCGTGCCACCCGAGAGGCTATTCGTAATCTGCTTACCGAAAGATATGACTCTTTGGCATGGAACCGTATGGATTTGGATAATTCTTATCCTGTAGGTATTGAATTGGACGAGGCCGTTAATAATCCTGGTTCCGATAAGGATGTCCTTTTGCGTGAGGGTGACCGTATCTATGTACCTGAATACAACGGTTCTGTCAAGGTGTCTGGTGATGTGATGTTCCCCAATACCGTCTTTTTCGAGAAAGGCCAGAATGCTAAGTTCTATGTTAAGCAGGCAGGTGGTTTTGGCAATAGAGCCAAGAAGTCCAAAATGTTCATCGTTTATCAGAACGGAACGGTGGGTATTGCCAAGAAAGGCGCTATGCCTGAGCCTGGTTGTGAAATTGTGGTACCAAGCAAGAGGCATAGAGAACCATTCGATTTCCGAACGCTGACGGGTATTACCACACCGCTCACCACCATTGCAATGTTAATTGTGGCCCTCTCAAAATTGTAGTTTTTCAACTTTTGGAGCAGCGAGAGCCAACGTGCTCGCATGCTTGGCCGAGTCGTGACAAAAGTCAACGTAGTTAATTCTTCCATTTCTGAATTTATCAATCCTCTAAATTATGTCTTCAGAAGAAAATAAAACCTTAACAACAAGTCAGGAGAAAACTGTTCTCGATTTCGGTAAACTGAAGCAGGACATGCATAAACACAAGAAACATTATTTCTTAGTGCTTGGTATTACCTTTGTGTTGGGTGTCGTATATTTACTGAGTCTTCATAATGTTTACAAGTGCGAGGTTATGCTTGCACCGGAACTCACTCGCTCAGGAAGCTCAAATTCACTCATCTCATTAGCAAACAGTTTCGGTATGCGTATAGGTTCGGGGACATCTAGTGGAGAAGCCCTGTTCCCAACACTCTATCCTGATATGGTCAACTCCGTCGATTTCAAGACGAAACTGTTCCCGATTCAAGTGCATAAAAAGGACTCCACTCGTGTGATGACTTACTACGACTATCTGCTCAATGAGCAGAAATATCCTTGGTGGAGTGAAGCCATAGGTGGTACCATACGATTCTTAATAAGCCTAATTGCGTCTCCGGATTCTACTGTAGACAATACACGGTTAGATCCCTTCCAGCTTACTAAGGAGCAGAAGTCCATTGCAGATTTAGTGGAAAAGAAAGTATCCTGTGATGTGGATGCAAAAACATTGGTTATTACCATTAGTGTTACCGATCAGGATCCATTAATTTGTGCCACAGTGGCCGATTCTGTCAAAACACACTTACAACAGGCTATTACCAATTACCGTACACAGAAGGCTCGCGTGGATTTGGAATACAATCAGAAGCTTTACAGAGAAACAAAGGCAAAGTATGAAAAGGCCCGTCAGGCATACGCAGCATTTGCTGATGCTAACCAAGATGTGATATTGGAGAGCGTACGCAGTAGGCGTGCAGACTTGGAGAACGAGATGCAAATCCAGTACAATGCATATACTCAGGTGGCTGCCCAGTTAACAGCAGCAAGTGCAAGAGTACAAGAGGAGACCCCAGCCTTTACTACTATTCAGCGAGCCACGGTACCTGTGAAGAAGGCTGGTCCCGCCCGTGCCAAGAAACTCCTCACCTTCCTCTTCCTCGCCTTCCTCGGCACCACTGTCTGGGCCTTCCACAAAGAGGGAGACCTCAAACCCCTCCTCGGCTTGTAAATCCGACCACGGATCTAACAGATCTAACGGATTACGAGGAGGTCGAAAATTTCGACCACCATCACAATTAACACACACTATCAGTGATAAATCTTTCCGTGTTTTCTGTGTGACAAATATATGAAGGATTTGACAAAGAACAATATCGACTTGATGCAGTTGAGCATTAAGGAAGTAGAGGACAGAATTGCTGTGATACGCAATTATGAGGTGATTGCCGATGCTGATGTAGCGTTTCTTTATGGCGTAGAGACCAGAGAGGTTAATCAGGCGGTAAAAAATAACCCTGAAAAGTTTCCTGCCCACTATGTTTTTGAACTGACTCCCAATGAGTTGCGCGATTTGAAATCAAAAATTTTGATTTCTAAAGTATCAAATAATAGTCGTCGTGGGGCTACCAAAGCATTTACTGAACGAGGTCTTTATATGCTTGCTACCATTTTTTCTGTGCTTTCCGTGCTTTCCGTGTGACATCAATCAATCTGTTCATGAGTGTGAAATAACTCTTTCTGCGATTTCCGCCATTTCTGCGGGACATAATTAATCTGTGCCATCTGGGCGATCTGTGAGACATATTAATCCGTTCAATCCGTGTTCAGTAACAACCACATAATCAGCTGTTTTAACATCAACCACAGATTTGTCGGATCTAACGGATTACGAAATAATTTTACTCATTATTTGGTCGTTTCAAAGTAAACAATTATATTTGCAATAGTTATTAGTAAACAATTATGCCTGATATTGTATTAAAAAAGATCGGATTTGTCGCGATGATAGTGGCTCTGTTTGCCAAGAAACATCGTCATAGCGAACCTGTTGCTTTTCAATACTTAAGTCGTTATGGCGGTGACAAGTTGCTACTGGATCATTATGGCTATTTACATACGCAGGATTATGATCAGGTAGTAGATGATTTAGGTGAGTTTTGCCGTCGTCAAGGAGGTACGTTATGATGAATCTGTATCATGGCAGTTATATTGAGATTGATCACATTGATCTGTCAAAATCGCGACCGTTTAAAGACTTCGGTAGAGCTTTCTATCTTTCTGCTGACGAGCAGCAGGCATGGGAACGCGCCTATGCAGCCATTGCTTTGTGGGGAGGAGAACCTTATGTCACAAGGTTTGCATTCGACGAGCGCTTGATGGCTTCAGATGAAATAAAAGTTTTGGTTTTTGAAGGATATACCGAGGAGTGGGCTGATTTCATTTTTGCCAATCGCGAACGACGAAAACCTGCCTTCCATCATGACTTTGATATAGTTTATGGCCCTATCGCCAACGATAATGTTGGGGAGCAAGTAGCCTTGTTCAAAGGTGGGTATATTAGCAAGGAGCGTTTTCTGGAGAAATTGAAGCACATGCGTGGTATCACATTTCAGTATGCGTTTTGTACAGAGTTGGCCATCAGTAAATTGATAAAATTATGACCGATCAGAAAAGGATAGAGTTTTTGAAGCTTAAACTCACTGAAGAGTTGGTTGCGATACTAGTTGAGGAGACTGGTTGTCCTGTAGAAGAAGCATTTTCTCAGTTGTATCGTTCACAAACATACGCAAAACTGTCAGATCGCAATACAAAACTCTATTATCAAAGTGCAGGATATATCTACTCACTACTTGAAGAAGAATTGGAAAAGAAACGTAAAAACAAAGAATCGAATTATCAATCCGTTTAATCCGTTTAATCCGTGTTCTACAAAACACATAATCAGAAATAACTCTTTCTGCGATTTCCGCCATTTCTGCGGGACATAATTAATCTGTGAGATCAGTGCAATCTGTGAGACATAATTCCCATGATTTACGACAACCTTAACAACATAGCGTTCTACAAAGGCCTTTCCCCTGACATATACGAAGGCCTGAAGTTCCTTCAGCAGGTAAACCCCGATATAGCAGTCGGCACATACCAGCTTACTCCCAATGTCAAGGCCATCGTTTCAGAATACACCACCAAGGAAGTGAACGAGAATGGCTATGAAGCCCATCGACAGAATATAGATATTCAGTACCTCTTGAAAGGCAATGAAAAGATTGCCTGCCTCCCCGTGGAAGAACTCTCCGAAACCAAACCCTACAGCGAAGAGACCGATGCGGCATTCTACAACGCAGCATCCGACTTTAGTCCTTCGACCTTTTACCTTCGTTCAGGCTATTTTGCCATCTTTTTCCCACAAGACGGACACATGCCCCAATTGTGTGTTAATGAGCTAGAAAAGGTGAAGAAAGTGGTTGTTAAAGTGAGATCTTATTACTAAAGTTAATAGTAAAAGCAGCAAGAATAAATGAAAGCAGAAGGGCAGTTTTTGGTTTCTAATAAAGCTGATGCTACAGGTTTATCTTTAAGGATAAGTACAATAGAGAAATGGTTACCGACATTAGCCACATTGTGGTTTTTTGTCAGTTTGGATTCTATTGTGGTGTGGAATCCGTTCTCATCTGTTATTCATCTATTTGCTGCATTTAGCATTATATGGGGCACGATGGTCGTAAAACCTTTGGATCTGTCTCGAAAAAGACGATTTTTGTCTTTATTCATTCTCATCTATAGTCTTTTTTACATCGTGACTCAAAGTGAGAATCTCGGTTTCTTTGTTAAAAGGTTGTGCGTGTGGTTTCCTTTTGTCTTTATTTTGTTCTGGGAAAAAGACTTGTTGTCAAAAACTTACGAATGTCTTCGTAAGTTTATTCTTTTTTTTGCCATAGGTGCAGCGATTGTTTCCATGTTATCTTTTGCCGGGTTAATAGGAAGAATTCCACACTTTACTCTCCCTCCTCAGGAGGCTCTACATGAGAGACTGGGATATGTTTATTACGTGTATGGGCTTTTTGTAACTATTCAGGATCCGCTACAGGTAACTGCTTTTCGAGCATGTGGAATGATGAAGGAACCTGGGCATTTCGCTGTAATTTTAGGATTTGTCTATATGATAGACAGATATCAGGAGCGAAGAATTAACTGGTGGATTATAATATGTGGGGTGTTGACATTTTCAGCAAATTTTATCTTATTCGTGCTTTTTACAGAATTACGTCTTGCTTTTCAATTGAGAAAGGTAATAAAGTCTACCAAATGGGTTCCAGTTATATTTTTAGGTGCTTACCTTGTTTATGTGTCATTGCCTGTTAGTTATCAAGATCAAATTTATAATCTTGCGTACGGTAGGAATCTTGAGAAAATTATTGAAGCAACATCAGAATCATCTTCATTTGACGATGCGTTAGATGAACGAGCCAACAATTTACCTCTTATGGTTTATAATCGAATGAGTTTTTCAGAAAGGATTCTTGGCATTGGCCGTTTTGATACTGCATATTGCCTTTCGGATTATCGTGGAATGATAATGACTATCGGATGGGTCGGATTGTTACTTTCCGTTTTCATAACAATAATTATCATACGTGGTGTTCGAAAGGATTTGGCTCTGTCGCTGTTTATGGCATATTCCTTAGTGTTGATGCATAGGTCATGGATGTTATTTTGGCCATACGTTTATTTCTTGTCTTCCCTGACAATATCTATCATTCCTTCTCGACAACAATTAAATATCGAACCACTTCAATCTTATGGAGGATAAGAATCTTAAATCAAAAACAATTAGTTCGATGCTTTGGAGTGCCTTGGGGAGGTTTGGAACCATAGGCATAACCTTCATCGCTAACATCGTGTTAGCCCATTTGCTTACCCCTAAGGATTTCGGGTGTATTGGAATGCTTCAGATTTTCATATCGGTTTCAGAGGTCTTTGTTCTAGGAGGTTTTGGTGCAGCACTTATTCAGAAACGTAATCCCACTCACATAGATTATACAACGGTGTTCTATTGGAACCTTTTCGTTGCAATTCTCATGTATGTTTTACTTTATTATTCTGCTCCATATATCGCAAGATTTTATGAAATGCCTTTGCTTTGTGATGTTTTGAGGGTGCAGAGTATTGTAGTATTAATTAGTGCTTTTTCTTTTGTTCAAACAACACAACTTCAAAAGCAACTTCGTTTTAGGGAAATATCTATTCGAGGTGTGACTGCGGCGTTGGCAGGTGTCTTAGTTTCAATTGTCATGGCTTTTATGGGATTTGGTGTATGGAGCCTTGTTACATTACATATAGTTGTATCAATCACCAGTGTGTTACTTTTGTGGCGCATGAGTGAATGGAGACCAACCCTTGAGTTTAGTTGGCAGTCTTTTAAGTCGTTGTTCCCCTTTGGAAGTCTTATGGCTGCCTCCTCGTTAGTTGAAACCTTATATACAAACATTCAAGGATTGATAATTGGCAAATGGTACACCCCTCAGGATATGGGTTATTATGCTCAGGCGCGGAAACTTGAACAGGTTCCAACCAGTGCATTGTCTGCGATTGTTGGACAGGTGGTATTCCCTGTGTTCTCGATGCTGAATGACAAAAAGGAGAAGTTGAAGGATAGTTTGAGAAAGAGTATCAAGTCCATTTCATTCTTGTGTTTCCCGATATGTGCACTTTTGATTGTGATAGGTAGGCCTCTTATACGCTTGTTATACGGTTCTCAGTGGGATGATTCGGTGTTGTACTTTCAAATTCTCTGTCTTTCTGGGATGGCATACATTATCAATTGTATGAATCTTAATGTTATTAAATCGCTAGGAAGAGGGAAGGTGTATTTCATTATGCAAACAACCAAAAGATTAATTGGTATTTGTTTGATTATCATTGGAATGACTTTCGGTGTAGTAGGCATTGTCTGTTCTATCACCGTGACATTCTATGTTGACTTTATTATTAATAGTTTTGTCGTAAATAAATTGTTAGGATACGGGATCGTTAATCAGGTTTCAGATGTGAAAGGGATTTTTGCAGTGGCTTTTGGCATTGGATTGTTATTATACATTTTGGGAATCTATATACCCTTACATCAATATGTCGTAATGATTATTCAAATAGTTGTATATGTCTTTTCTTATTTATGGATTTCAAAACTATTTAAAATAGAAGGTTATTTTTTATATAGAGATATTATTAATCGATACATTAATAAAAAGTTATGGAATTAAAAGATTTTGTCGAGAAGTTTGCAGAGCAGTTCGATGATACTGATGCAAGTGAGATTAAGGCAGAAACCGTGTTTAAAGAACTAGAAGAGTGGAGTTCGCTCATTGCTCTTGGTGTGATTGGTATGGTTGATGAGGAGTATGACATTACCTTAAAGGGTGAAGATATCAGAAACTCTATTACTGTAGAAGACTTGTTCAATGCAGTAAAAGCTAAGGCTTAATGGGAGTTTATAATCAATTCTCTCTTCAAGGTAAGACAATCCTAATTACTGGTGGAGCTGGCGGCATTGGAAGCGCCACAGCTCAGACTTGTATAGACCTTGGAGCCAGGGTTATTTTAACGGATATCCGTGAGGATGCCCTTAAGGCCACCCTGGCTTCATTGCCAGAGTCTCAGTCCGGAGAGCCCAATCTCTGCTTTACGGCAGACCTGACAGATGCGGATCAGCTTGCTGCATTGGTGGATTTTTGTCCCGCGTTAGACGGATTGGTCTGCAATGCCGGTGTAATGAAGTTGACACCGACACAGTTTATCACAGAAGAGGAACTGACACGCATCCAGAAGATTAATTTGAATGCGCCCATCCTGCTAACACGTTCTCTGTTAAAGAAGAAAAAGATCAAGAAGGGAGGTTCCATAGTCTTCACGGCTTCAGCAGCTGGCGTGTATCGTGTTTCTATAGGAAATGGTATCTATGCCTCAACCAAATGTGGCATTGATGCTTTTATGCGGACGGTGGCCTTAGAGGTCGGTCCTAAGGGAATACGCTGTAACAGCGTGAACCCTGGTATGGTGGAAACTGCGTTGATAGGTTCCTTTACTGAAGAAGAGAAGGAGCGCGAAAAGAAGAACTACCCATTAAGACGTTTTGCCCAACCGGAAGACATCGCCAATGGTATTGTTTATCTGTTGTCTGATGCATCATCGTTCGTCACTGGTACAGCATTGAAGATTGATGGCGGAATGACGCTTGGGTAGTTCATGGTTTGTAATTCATAGTTCATAGTTATGGAGAGACTGTTAGAGAATAAGGTGTGCATTATTACAGGTGCTGCACAAGGTATTGGTAAGGGAATAGCTGAGCGTTTTGCTGCCGATGGTGCTATTGTCTATGCCTGTGATCTTCGTGAAGGTAGCATGGATGAGTGGGCAAAAGATTGTGCCGAGCGCAACGATACCCGAATCATCCCCATGTACTTTGATGTCTCCGACGCCGTAGCAGTGAAGAATGCCTTGATGGGTATCTTTAAGGCAGAGAAACGTATTGATGCATTGGTAAACAATGCCGGAGTGGTGTTCAATAAAAAGATTGGCATGATTGTGCGTCAGGAAACGGAGTTGATGTTCCGCATCAATGTGATTGCCGTTATCGAACTGGTTCAGCTTTGTTCTCGCTTGATGGCCCGCACGGGTGGCGGCTCGATTGTGAATATTGCTTCTGTAACTGCCGTACTGGGTTCCCCTGGGCAGTCTGCTTATTCTGCCACGAAGGGTGCCATCATCTCATTTACCAAATCGGCTGCCAAGGAGTTGGCACCCCAAGGTATCCGCGTGAATGCCGTGGCTCCAGGTATCGTCAAGACAGAACGTTTTGCAGAGCTGTATGAGAGTGACGGTGCTAAAATCGATCAGCGTATCTCACGGATCGGTCTTGGACGGCTCGGAACTCCAGAAGATATAGCTAATGCCTGTGCTTTCCTTGCTTCTGATAGAGCTAGTTATATCTCAGGGGAAATCCTTGGGGTAAATGGCTGCGCATCAATTTAAACCACAGTAATTGTTATTAAAAGACCACGGATCTAACAGATTAAACGGATATTATTAAGTCAGTATAATTCGTGTCATCCGTGCAATCCGTGTTCGTAATATACAATAATAATGTTGCTCTATGGTAATGAGAGTTATGCAATAAATGGTGCCGCTTTCCATGTGTATAACTCACTTGGATCAGGTTTCCTTGAAGCTGTATATCAAGAAGCCTTGGAGATAGAGTTTCAGAAACGCGACATTCCTTACGAAAGAGAAAAAGAACTGCGTATCATTTACGATGGTGTGGAACTTAAGCAAACCTATAAGGCTGATTTCGTATGTTATGGTAAGATTATAGTGGAACTAAAAGCTGTATCGACATTGGATGATTCCCATCGTTCACAGGTGCATAACTACTTACATGCGACACAGTATAGGCTGGGATTACTGTATAACTTTGGATACCCTGAAGGGATAGAAAAAGAAAGAATAATTATATAAGACCACGGATCTTCCAGATGTAACAGATACTATTGAATCGGCATAATCCGTGAAATTTGAGTAATCTGTGGTCGTCATAAAGATAAATGTGGTAAGTATTTAAAGATGATACTGAAATTAGATAAGTGGGCGAGTGATGCGGTAGCTGCAATTGATTCGCAAGGGCAGCAGTTGACGTATGGTGAACTAAGGGATTTTGCGGAGCAAGCAAGACAGTTGATGCCGAAACGTTCATTGTTCTTCCTGTTGGTGGAGAACAATGTGGGGGGTATTGTTTGGACCATCAGTAATATATGTGCTGGTAACGTACCGCTGATACTGAATGCCCATTTGGACGAAGGGCTATATAAGAGTTTGTATGAACTCTATCAGCCTCCTTTCGTCTGTGTGCCTGAAAAGATGGCTGAAAAGTTCGACTATCTAACAGCTGGTACATTCTATGGCTATACCTTGATGAAGACAGGCAATGAGGCTTGCCCGATGAACGAAGAACTGTCTCATCTATTACCGACATCAGGAAGTACAGGAAGTCCAAAGCTGGTACGCCATAAGTATGATAATATTGAGGCAGCTGCTTTGAATATCTCCACGTTCTTTGAACTAACAGAGAAAGATCGTCCTTTGATGGTACTCCCGCTATACTACACGATGGGCCTCTCGATGGTGTTCAGTCATTTCTATGTGGGTGCTACTGTTCTCATCACAAACCTCAGTATGACAGACCGTAACTTCTGGAAGTTTATGAAGGAAGAACGGGCAACCAGTTTCACTGGTGTTCCGTATAGCTTTGAGATTTTGAATCTGATGCGTTTCTTCCGGATGGATCTGCCCGATCTGACCTTGTTGACACAGGGTGGGGGACGTATGCCGAAGGAACTGAATTTGAAGTTTGCTGAGTTCTGCCGAGATAATGGTAAGCAATGGATAGCTACTTATGGTCAGTCGGAGTGTACTGCTCGTATGGCCTGGTTGCCTCCGAAGTGGGCAATAGACAAAGTGGGTAGTATAGGTATTGCTGTACCCAATGCTGAACTCTCTTTGATTGATATGGATGGTAATCCAATTACCACTCCCAATACTGAGGGTGAAATGTGCTATCGTGGTAAGAACGTGACTATGGGTTATGCCCGTCAGCGTGAAGATCTTCTCTTAGGTGATGAGCGTCATGGCTTTATCCGTACTGGTGATTTGGCTTATTTCGATGAAGACGGTTGCTATTATATCACCGGTCGAATGGGCCGTTTCCTGAAACTCTTTGGTATGCGTGTCGGCTTGGATGAGTGCGAACGTATCGTTAAGGGGAAATACCCCAATCTGGAATGTGCTTGTGTCGGAACAGACGAAAAGATGATAGTCTATCTAACAGATGAGAGCTTTAAAACTCAAGTTAAAGAGGAACTTGTCAATCGTCTAAAACTCGTAGCTTCTTCTTTCGAGGTACGAATCATTGATGAGATACCGAAGAACGAAGCCGGCAAAATACTTTACGCAAAATTAAGTACCCAATAGACCACGGATCTAACAGATCTTGCGGATAATCATAAATCTGTATAATCCGAGAAATCCGTTTAATCCGTGTTCAGTAATAACCACATAGTCAGTTGTTTTAACATCAACCACAGATTACTCGGATCTAACGGATATTATCAAATCATCATAATCCGTGCAATCCGTTTAATCCGTGTTCAGTATAAACACAATTATCAGAGGTAAGTATTTCTGTGCTTTCTGTGTGACATAAGTAAAAAACAAATAAATCAGTGTGAAATAATATGGAGAATTTAGAGAAGTATAACAACGCGTTTGTTGAAGTGTTTGGAGCGAAAGTAGAAGAATTAAACGATGACTATTCGAAGGATAATGTGGGTGAGTGGGATTCTGTTCATCAGTTGACGTTGATTTCCATCTTCGAGGAAGCCTTCGATATCATGTTCGATCCCGAGGATATCATGGAGATGACCTCCTATGCTAAAGGAAAGGAACTCCTTCAGAAATACGAGGTAGAACTTTAATCCTTCAATTTTTCAACTTTTCAATTTTTACTAGCGTGGCAAAGTGGGAAATTAAAAACGTAAACATAGCCGGTGTAGCGATGGCGGTGCCTGAGCATACCGTGAAGACAGCAGAGATAGATTTATTTACACCTGAGGAAGCCGAGGTCTTTGACAAGACCGTAGGTATCAAGTCACGACATATCGCCCCGGATACGATTTGTGCCTCGGATATGTGTCAGGCAGCAGGTGAGAAACTGTTAGAAGAGCTGGGTTGGGAGAAAGAGAGTATCGATGCACTAATCTTTGAATCTGTGACTGGTGATTATCGCACCCCTCCAACTTCATGTCTGTTACAAGATCGCATGGGCCTGAGTGAAGACTGCTTCTGCATAGATATACCCATGGGATGCTGTGGTTGTATGTATGCCATTACAGTAGCAGGTAATCTGTTGACCACGGGGCAGATCAAACGTGCACTTCTCTTAGTTGGAGATACGGCCCTTCGCATGGGCTCCATGAAAGACAAGAGCCGTGTGCCCCTGTTTGGTGATGGCGGAACTGCACTTGCGTTGGAATATGACGAAACAGCCAATGATATCATTATCGATTTCCACACTTTAGGAAAAGGTGGTGATGCGTTGATGACACCTCATGGTGGTTTCCGTCATCCTGTAACACCAGAGTCCTTCGAGTACGAAGACTTTGGCAATGGTATTGTCCGTGCCCCAATTCATACAATGATCAACGGTATGAATGTCTTCTCTTTTGCCATAAGCCGACCTCCAAAGTCTGTGGAGAAGTTTTTGACAGATTACGACCTCGATCGCAATACCGACATTGACTATTTCCTAATTCATCAGGCGAATAAGATGATTGTCGATAGGGTAGTGAAAAAGTTGAAACTTCCCTTGGAGAAGGTTCCTTATAACTTAGAGGAGTTCGGTAATCTTGGTGGTGCCAGCATTCCATCATTGATGGTAACACGTATCGCAGATAAGTTGCGCAAGGAACCTACAACTATCCTTGGCTCATCATTCGGTCTTGGCCTCAGCTGGGGCACCATGTTATTAAAAACGAAGCCGATGGTGATACCACAGATGGTGGTATTATAGTGATTAGTGAACCAAGCACATGTCAACTCGACCACGAATTTGACAGATCAAATTCTACAGTCATGTATGTGGAGAAGATAGTTTCGATAAATTAAGTTGGTTAATCATATTAGAAATGGAAGATATTCAATTTATGCTTAAACCTGAATGGGTGACGTGGCAAGACATTAAAGAATGTATGATAAAAGCACATGAGCCTTTAAGAAAGAAAGGTGTAGTGATGCAGAACCAAACTATGAGCGTTGATGAGTTTGAGAAGGCATATCAAAATGCAATGTGTTTTGTGGCTTTGAAAGACAAGGAGGTGGTGGGCATGTGCTCATGTAAGATTGCCAAAGTAAACATGTGGTGGCATAAAGGGGAGGTAATCTATACATTCGGTGATGCCATCATACCAGAGTTCCGAGGAACTGACGTTTACTTGGGTTTACAAAAAATACGTTTGGACTATATTAAACAGTCAGGGGTTAGAATACTCTTTTTCAATACCGAAGAGAATAACAAATTGGTTCAGAAGTTGAATATGAAAAAGGGTGCAAAATGTGTTAAGTTTTATGCGTCACCTAAAACTTGGTATTACTCTGTGGTCATGGCAAGGTGGTTAGATGGGTGTCCATATAGTGATAGGTATTGTAATTTCCGATTCTACATATCAAAATTCTTAGTTAAGACTTTATGGAAGCCTGGTAGGGTGATTAGATTCTTACCTCTGAGAAATGCTGATTTTCAGAAGATATATGACCATTACCAATTGTGTTCAGATATGATTAGTGTGGAAGACTACTGTAAGAAAATGGATGTCAATTATTACCGTTTTATTAAGTGGAGAAAACGACATAGCAAGAGTTAGAGAATCAATCAAATAAACATACAAGAGTAATGAAGTTTCTTTTCGATTTAGACGGAACGGTCACTTCTCAAGAAACCCTTCCTGTTATCGCCAACCATTTCGGCATTAGCAAGGAGATGGAGGAACTGACAAAGCAGACTGTACAAGGCAATATTCCGTTCGTAGAGAGTTTTATCCGACGAGTGAATATCTTAGGAACCCTCCCTGTTTCTGAGGTTGATGATCTTTTGGGTAAGGTGCCCCTATACCCATTGGTTCATCAATTTATACAAGATCATCCAGAAAACTGTGCTGTAGTAACAGGAAACTTGGATTGCTGGTGCAGTCAACTTAATGCAAAAGTAGGTTGTCAGGCATTCTGCTCCCATGCCATAGTGGAAAGCAACAAAGTAGTGAAGTTGGACAAAATTCTGCGTAAAGAATCAGTAGTGGATCATTTCAGGTCATTGGGTGAAACCGTGGTTTTTATCGGTGATGGTAACAATGATTTGGAGGCTATGCGACATGCGAATTTCTCCATTGCCGTAGGTCTCACTCATAATCCGGCCAAGAGTTTATTATCTATTGTTGATTATATTTTTTATAATGAGAAAGCATTATGTCGTCAACTAAGTCAGTTGTTATAAGTTGTGCGGGAATCGGTTCCCGTTTAGGCTTGGGTTTAACAAAAGCCTTGGTACAGATAAATGGTCGTTCCTTGATTTCATGGCAGTTGGAACTGTTCAAGGATGTGGAGGATCTTAGAATTGTCGTAGGTTTTCAAGCCAATGACATTATTGAGGAAGTCAGAAAATATCGTGATGATGTGACATTTGTGTTCAATCATCGCTATTTCGAGACGAAGACAGGTGCCAGTTTCTTCTTGGGAGCACGTCATGCCAATGAATATATATTGGAGTGGGATGGAGACCTGTTGGTTCACCCTGATGATGTTAAGATGATATTGGCTACAGAAGATGAGTTCATTTGCTATTCTGATAAGACTTCTGATGATGCCGTTTTTGTTAAGGTGGATGAACAAGGCAACGTATTGGAGTTCTCACGTGAATACGGCGACTATGAGTGGACTGGTCCAGCCTGCATGTGTAAAAAGCATCTTGCATATTGCTCTCAAAATGTGTTTAATATGTTTGAGTCTTATTTGCCAATGAAGGGTATTAAAGTACGGGCATATGATATCGACACATATGACGACTATCAGCGAGTGTCCAGGATTGTGAAAGACTGGTAGTATTTCTTTTGTATATATATTTCTTATAGAATATGTTTATAAGAGCATATCTTTGGCGAAAGTTGACGAGCGCATATTCGAATTATTTGCGGCTTATATATAAAATGGACATCGGAAGAGATTGCAGGATTTCTTGGAAAGCGCATCTTGATAAGTCTGTTAATCCCAAAGGTATTCACATTGGCGATGGAACTCGTGTTCTTAACGGTGCCATGATTCTGACACATGATGCATGCCGTGGCCTGAAAATAGATACATATATAGGAAAGAATTGTGTTATCGGCGTACGTTCAATTATTCTTCCAGGCATTAGAATTGGTGATTCGGCAGTAGTGGGTGCAGGAAGTGTGGTTACCAAAAATGTTTCACCTAATACTATTGTGGCAGGTAACCCTGCAACATTAATTTCCGAAGGTGTAGTTTGCAAAAAAGGAAGGATTTTAACGAAGATAGAGTGAAGTTGTTTAGTTAAATATTTATTAAAGCAAATAATAATGGAAACAGAAAAGATTGTTAGGCCAAAGAAAACGGTCAGACAGAAAATTAAGATTTATTTATTCCGAGGTGTTAGTAGATTAACTGTATTCTATTTGCGTCACATTCGTGGTGTTGAAGTTGGAAAATGCTGCAGAATACAAAGAAAAGCAAAGATAGATGGAGTCAATCCTCACGGAGTACACATTGGGGATTATGTCGGAATAGCACAAAATTCAGTCATATTAGCACATGATCATTATCGCGATTATAGTCATCAATACGTTCATACAAGAATAGGACATCATGTGAATATAGGATGGGGTGCCTTTATAGGTCCTGGCGTAACCATTGGTAATCATGTAATTGTTGGTGCTAACGCAGTCGTTACAAAAGACGTTCCATCCAATGTTATAGTAGCAGGCAATCCAGCTAAAATTATTAAAGTAAATATAGAACTGAATGATATGGGCGGACTTTTACGCAGAGGAGAACGTCCAACACAGATAAAATGTTGACTTCACTGTTGAAATGTTTTAGTATTTATTTATGGATTTGGATAATAGATATGGACTTCTTGAAAGACAAACAGAATTGTTGACTCTCTTGAAGAAGTTTCATAAACATTGTTGCGATAACGGCATAGTATATAGTTTGGACTGGGGGTCGTTGCTGGGAGCGGTTAGACATAAAGGTTTTATACCATGGGATGGTGATATCGATGTCATGGTAGATAGAACGAATCTTGAAGAGTTAATTAGTTCCATAGCAAAGGATAAAGAACTGGTTATTGATAATTCAAGTCCTCGGACGATTTGGATTAGGAGAGTATATGAAGCAGAAAACAAAGGTATAACAGACTGGAACACATACGAAATACCTTCTATAGATGTTTTTGTTATTGACAATGCTCCCGACGGACGATTAGCAAGAAAGGTAAGATTATTAGAGGTGTTGTTGTTACAAGGAATGACAAAAGTACATATACGTCTGCGGAAAGGAAACATGTTGATGAAATTGTGTACAGTTCTGACATTTTTCCTAGGAAAACTGTTCTCGCGTGAAACAAAGTTACGATGGTATGATGCTGTAGCACAGATGTCAAATAGTAAGACAACTCGGCAGAAGACATGCTATTTTGAGGAAATAAAATGCCTTGGGAAGTATTATCCAGCTAACTTGTTAAGTTCGGTTATTATCGTCCCATTTGAAGGAATAGATGTTTGTGTTGTTGAGGATTATCATCAATGCTTGTGTGTACAGTTTGGCGATAATTATATGACCCCTCCGCCTGAATCAGAAAGAGTTGCCAATCATATAAAAAAAGAATAATAGGGATATGCTTAATTTTACAGTCGGTCCTGTTATGTCGAGTGAAGCCGTAAGGGCAATCGGGGCTGAGCAGGTACCATATTTCAGAACGCCGGAGTTTTCAGAACTGATGTTCGAGAATGAAAGGTTGGTAAAAAAGTTTGCCAAGGCAGAAGAAAATGCCCGTGTGGTGTTTATCACAGGGTCGGGTACTGCATCCATGGAAGCTTCAGTAATGAATGTCTTTTCAGATAAAGACAAGGTTTTGGTTATCAACGGCGGTAGCTTCGGTCATCGATTCTGCGAGATTTGCGAAATCCATGACATCCCATTTACAGAGATTCGTCCTGACTTCGGGCGAGGCGTAACAGCAGAGATGCTGGCTCCTTATGAGGGACAGGGCTATACAGGCTTCTTGGTGAATCTGGATGAGACATCAACAGGTGTTCTGTACGACATCCAGTTAATTAGTGATTTTTGTAAGCGTAATGGAATCTTCCTTGTGGTTGATTCTATCAGTTCTTTCCTATGTGATCCGTTCAATATGAGAGAATTGGATGTACAAGTGATGATTACAGGTTCTCAGAAGGCTTTGGCATGTCCTCCTGGCATATCCTTGATCGTCTTGTCTGAAAAGGCTGTAAAGCGGGTTAACGCTAATCACGTGAAGTCTTTGTACTTTGATTTGAAAGCCGCGTTGAAGAATGGTGAAAGAGGGCAGACTCCTTTCACTTGTGCCGTCGGTATTCTCAGGCAGATCAATATGCGTCTTAAGGAAATAGAAGCGGCAGGTGGTGTTGAGAGTGAGAATAAGAAGATAGGCGACTTGGCACAGGATTTCCGGAATAAGATTAAAGGCCTGCCTTTTGAAATTGTCTCTAATTCTCTGCCCAATGCCGTAACTCCCTTGCATCCAACAACAGCTTCCGCTTACGACATCTTCACAGTTTTGAAGGATGAGTATGGTATATGGATTTGTCCCAACGGTGGTGATCTGAAGGATAAGGTATTCCGCGTCGGACATATTGGTGCATTGACAAAAGAGAATAATACAACCTTAGTCAATGCTTTCAAAGATCTTCAGAAGAGAGGAATCATTTAAACATATATGAAGAAGGTCATCACATACGGCACCTACGACTTGCTCCATTACGGACATATACGCCTACTGGAACGTGCCAAGGCTTTAGGAGACTACCTGATAGTGGGCGTAACAGCCGAGGGTTTTGATATGGCCAGAGGCAAAATCAATGTTCAGCAGTCTTTGATGGAGCGCATGGAAGCTGTTAAGGCTACTGGTATAGCAGACGAGGTGATTGTAGAGGAATACGAGGGTCAGAAGATTGACGACATTATCAGATACGATGTGGATGTCTTTGCCATCGGTTCCGACTGGAAAGGAAAGTTCGACTATCTTAACGAATTCTGTCAGGTTGTATATTTAGAAAGGACAGCTGGCGTTTCCAGTACAGAACTGAGGTCTCATGATAATTCCATCAAGATAGGAATCGTTGGTGACGAGCATGAGTTTAATCTCATTGAGAAGTTCGAGAGAGAAAGCCATTTTGTGAATGGTGCTACCATAGAAGGTATTTGTGTACCTAAAACAGCTAGCCTTACTGAGAATCTTATGAATTTGCCTATCGTCACATCAGATTATTCGGTATTGATTGACAAGGTAGATGCCGTGTATATCATCTCAAAACTGGAGAATCATTATGAACAGATCAGGTTCGCTTTAGAGAAGGGGAAACATGTTCTTTGTGAATCACCTTTGACTAAGACACTGGCAGAATGGGATGAGTTATCGAATTTGGCCAAAAGTAAGGGATTAGTTTTAATGGATGCTATTAGAACAGCCTTCTCCATGGCATATTACCGTATGCTTTTATTGATTAAGAGTGGTCGCATTGGAGATGTGGTTTCCGTTGATGCATCATGTAGCAGTTTGCGTGAAGTAAATACGGATGCTGTCGGTAGTCTGTGTTCATGGGGACCCAATGCTATGCTCCCCGTCTTCCAAATATTGGGGACAGATTATGTAAGTAAACAGATACAGTCGTTGATTGTAGATAAGGAGAAGTTATACGATTCCTTCACGAAGATTTCATTTATTTATCCTCATGCCGTAGCTTCTATAAAAGTAGGTAAGGGTGTGAAGACTGAAGGAGAATTGGTCGTTTCTGGTACTACTGGATATATCTATGTGCCTGCCCCTTGGTGGAAGATGGACTATTTTGAAATTCGACGAGAAGATCCCACTCTGAACAAACGGTACTTCTATCAGTTGGATGGGGAAGGTATACGTTATGAGATAGTGTCTTTCCTTAAGGCCATACGGAAGGGGAATGTAATGAACTATATTAGCAAGCCTATATCTCAGGCAATTGTGTCAGAATTTGAAAATTTTTACAATAACAAAGTTGTTAAATTATAGAGAGATGAAAGAAATGTCTTTAAGGGAACTGCAGTTGTTCTCGCTGGAAATCATGAAGGATGTGCATCAATTCTGTATAGACAACCATATAGTTTATTCATTATTGGATGGCTCTTTAATAGGGGCGATTAGGCATAAAGGCTTCATCCCTTGGGATGATGATATCGATATCGTCCTAAGAAGACCTGACTATGAACGCTTCTGTCAGACATATAAGTCAGACAAATACAAACTAAAATGCAGAGAGAATAATCCTGATTGTATGGTTCCATTTGCACGCGTTTATGATGATCAAAGAACTGTTATCAAAACAACTGCACCTTGGTGTAATGATGAGGTCGGAGTCTGGATCGATGTAGTACCAGCAGATTGTGTGATAGAAGATCTAAACGACTTTGAAAAGTATTATAACAAAAGTAGAGTGTTGTGGATACGGTCTGGGACATCCCGTACTGCTCGCTGTCCTTTCTTGTGGGATAAACCATTGATATATAACCTGAAGTTATTAATAAAAAAAATATACTTTCTTAATGGGAACAGAACAGACTATTATGTAAAGAAGGTAATAAATCGAGCAAAGGCAATAAAGTGGGGTGATACTAAGTTTTGGGGGCAGTTAACCACTATGGGAGATAATATTAAAGGGCATCATCGAATAGATATTTTTAAATCTTGTGAACTGAAGCCTTTTGAGGACACAGAATTCTGTGTTATGAATGGTTATGATGAATATCTGCGTGATAACTATCGTGACTACATGCAATTACCACCGCCTGAGAAGCGCAAACAACATTATTCTTTGAGGACAAAGTTCTATTGGAAATAATAACTTTTGTAAAGCAACACATGGGAACTACGGTTTCCCAACCGAAAAAAGGAATTACCTATTTGTATTCTATAAGTATGAATAATAGTTGAATGAATAAGATACTTCTATTCCTGTTAGTTTCGGTTTTTGTGTCTTTGAGATGTGTGTCTCAGAGCAAGGGGGATTACAGTTTTGTTGTTTCTACTTGGAACATAGGACATTTTGCTAATGGGAAGAAGAACCACTCGCTGATAAACAGCAGCCAATACCAATCGAAACTTAAAGGACTTCATGATATACTGACAGATTCGATAGGGGCAGATATTATGTGTCTGAATGAGTACAGTCATGTGCTTGGAACTGATCAGAACAAGAAGAAAAGACTATCAAAAAAGGTACTTTTGAATAAATTCAAGATAAAGAAAGAAGGAAGACTAGCGGGATTCAGTTGTAATTCTATCTTCAGCAACTTAAAAGTAAAAAATGTAAAGGAGTGTCCTTTTAATAGCAGCAAATCTTATCTTGCTGAGACACCAAGAGCCGCCAATTATTATTATCTATGTGGTGATCTGTATGTAAACGGTGTAGTCGTTAAACTGGTTTGTGCCCATACAACAAGTAGCGCAATAAGGATATGTAGGGCTCAAATTAATGAACTGATAAAGAAATTTGAAGGGTATGACCGGGTAATTATGTGTGGTGACTGGAACACGACAAACTACTCTCAGTTCAAGATCGCAGGGTATTCTATGGCAAATGATGGTTCAATCATCACATATCCGAAGAAATCTTATGCCTTGGATAACATTGTCGTGAAAGGCTTGGAAATTAGTGATGTAAGAGTGGTAAAAACAGATCTCAGCGATCACTATCCTTTAGTATGCAGGGTATCATTTAAAAAATGACCTGCCTATATTTTTATGGTATCAGTTATCATTCCTGTCTATGGGGTGGCAGTATTTATAGAGCGTTTCCTGTGGTCTGTAATCAATCAGACATACGGAATCATTAAGAAAGTTGAACCAGTATTCAAAACAGAGAACAACCTATGTATAAGTCTTTAATTAAGCGAACTCTGGACTTTTGCTTCTCTTTAGTCACACTAATCTGTATCAGTCCTATCTTGTTGGTGGTGACAATCTGGTTGGAGATAGCCAACAAGGGAGCAGGGGCATTTTTCCTACAGGAAAGGCCAGGGAAAAATGCCAAGATCTTTAAGGTTATAAAATTTAAGACGATGACAGACGAGCGGGATGCAGATGGAAAATTGCTTCCTGATGCTCAACGACTGACAAAAGTTGGTAGGTTTGTTCGTTCATTGTCACTTGATGAATTACCACAATTGTTCAATGTTTTGAAGGGGGATATGGCTTTGATAGGTCCACGTCCACTATTGGTCTCCTTCCTTCCTCTTTATACGAAAGAGCAAGCTCGTCGTCATGAAGTAAGACCAGGGATTACAGGTTGGGCACAAGTGCATGGTAGGAACCTTCTGAAACTTAGTAAGAAGTTTGAATATGATGTGTGGTATGTTGATCATTGCTCGTTCATAGTAGATTTGAAGATAATATACTTGACAATAGTCAACATCATCCGAAGAAAGGATGTAGGAGAGGGTGGAGCAAATATGCCTGAGGTTGATGATTTGAACTTTCACATACGTCTTCACCCGGAAGAACAGGTAAATCCATAGAAGAGATTATAGATGAAAACTAAGGTTATTATTATTGGTGGTAGAGGTACTGCCGTCGTGATTGCAGAGCAGTTGATAGATGCTATAGAGCGATATCATTACGATGCAGAACTTATCGGATTTGCATTTGATGATCCCGATATGACAGAGGTGATAGACATGCCCATATTATGTCATTCGTATGAGGTGTTGGATAAATATGGCAAATATGATGACGTGAAATTTATATATCAGTTATATCGGCCTGATTTAATAAAAGTGAGGAGCGAACTTCGCGATAGCTTTAATATCCCATTGGAAAAGTATATGAATTTCATTCATCCTACTGCCTATGTTGCGCATAGCGCGAAGTTGGGGTTCGGTAATGTGCTGTTAGCAAATACTGTAATAAACAGCCATGCAGTCATTGGTAACTTCAATACGTTTAATTCGGGAGATTTAGTAGGCCATGATACCGTTATCGGAGATAGCAATTATAGTGCTGCTCAAGTTTGTATAGGAAGTGGCCTTCATATAGGTAATATGAACTTTCTCGGTTTGAACTGTAGTTTGAGGAATGAACTCACTATTGGTAATGAGTGCATTGTTGGTATGGCATCAAATGTTACTCGTAGTCTTCATGACAAATCCATTGTGTATGGCAATCCTGCAAGAGAAAAGGAACAACTAAATAATATAATAAGATAGTTATGAATCAATCAGTGTTAGGCCTCTACTATGAGGATTTTGAGGTAGGTGAGGAGATAAAACACTCGCTATCCAAAACGATTTTTGAGAGTGATAACAATTTTTTCAGTCTGATGACGATGAATCATCATCCTGTTCATACAAACTTAGACTATGCCAGTCACAACCAGCATGGGAAGATTCTCGTGGTTGGAACTTTGGTGTTTTCATTGGCCGTTGGTATTACTGTACCCGATGTGAGCGGAAAGGCCATTGCCAATCTCGATTATGAGGGTATTAAACACTTGAACCCTGTTTTTATTGGTGATACTATCTATGTAAGAACAAAAGTACTTGACAAGAGAGAGTCAAAGAGTAAGAATGATCGTGGAATCATTTATGTTGAATCAATTACATATAATCAAAATGGTGTGGATGTCTTATCATTCCGTCGTCATGTTTTAGTAAAAAAAAGAAATAATGGATAACCAAAAATATTTGATGCGTAGCTTGATGTTCGTTCCTGCGCACAATCAGAAACTACTTGACAGTTCCTTGCGTCGTGATGCAGATGTCCTCCTGCTGGACATAGAAGATTCTGTACCAGTCGTTGACAAACAGACTGCTCGAGATAATATTAAAGAGTTCGTAACAAGGCCTGAGGCTCAGGGTAAACTTATTTACCCTCGTGTAAATGAACGTGAGAGTGGTGAATTATTAAAAGATCTTTATCAGTTAACCATCCCCGGTATTTCTGGCTTTATGTATCCGAAATCTACTAAGGAGGAGGATGTATATTTTGTCGGCAAACTATTGGAGACAATTGAATATGAGAAGGGGATTCCCGTCGGTACCTTTAAATTGATACCGTTGATAGAGACGGCTGGTGCTATTGTCAACATTAAAGAAATCTGTACTGCATGTACTCGTGTTATCGCAGTGGCCTTTGGTTGTGAGGACTATGTTACAGATCTAGGTGGAAAACATGATGAGCAGGGTATGAGCATCTTCTATGCCCGTAATGCCATCGTAAATGCGGCACGCGCTGCAGAGATATTGCCAATTGATACCGTACATATTAAGGTTCACGACCTGGTGGATCTGGAGAAGAACCTGATATTATCAAAGAACTTGGGCTTTGAGGGAATGTTAGTATTGAATCCCAAGGAGTTACCTTTGGTTAACCAATACTTTTCGCCGTCCGAAGAAGAGATTGCCTGGGCTGAAGAAATGGTTCAGTTAACGGAAGAGGCAAAGGCAGAAGGAAAAGGTGTTGCCGTGAAGGACAACAAGTTCATTGGTCCTCCAATGCTGAAAATGGCTGAAAAAATCATGTACAAGAATGAGATTATCCTCTCAAGAAAAAGTTAAAAATGAGAGAATTCGGATCTGATTTTCATCAAGTAACGGATTACCAGATAAGGAATGCGTATTTAAAGGATTTATATCCTGATGCGCACCTACTGGCTGACGGCCGTCATGGCATAGAGTCACTTATCAAACAATACAGATGGAGGCGTCTGTGGATGCCAGAGTATTTTTGCTATAATATCATACAGTATATACAGCATAAGACAGGTGTAGAAGTCTCTTTCTATTGCGATTACCCCGGAAATGATGACAACAAGGCGATTTCCGATATTAGTTTTATGGAAGGAGACGTTCTCTTACGTATGAACTATTTCGGTCTGCGGTCTTTTAGATCAGAAAAGCATATTCCTGTTCCTGTTATTGAGGATCACTCACATGACTTAGTTGGTGATTGGGCAAGTAATAGTGATGCTGACTGGTGTATTGCTTCTCTAAGAAAAATCATACCCATTCCTGAGGGAGGTATTGTATGGTCGCCTAAAGGATACAAATTGGATTGCTATCCAGAACTGTCTTCCTCAAATATGGCATTAGCCCAGAAAAGATGGCAGGCCATGGAGGAAAAAGAAAAGTATTTAGTAGGATTGGCAGATAACAAGGAATCATTTAGAGAATTATATTTGGAAACAGAAAATGCTCTTGATGATTTGGAAATATCCTCCATAGATGAAAGGTCGAGAGACTTTTTATATCATTTTAATCTTGATGCTTGGTATAAGGCAAAAAAAAGGAATTGGAAGGTGTTAAACGAACTTTCATCAATAAATGGTATAACAGTTCTTCTGCCAGAGGATGAGGAATTTACCCCATTCTCTTGTGTCGTTTTGTTTAAGGATCATTCGGAAAGAGAACGTATAAGAAAGAAACTAATAAAAGCATCAATCTATCCTGCAGTTTTATGGAACGTTCCCGAAAATGTTGATCATGAAGTAAGTAGTATCAGCAAGAGGATATTGTCAATTCATTGTGATGGTAGGTATAACGAAAGCGAAATGCAGTATTTGTTGAATACAATAAATATTATTATTCAAAATGATTAGATTGTTAGACATATCACAAAGGGATGAGTGGGACTCCATCGTTCGCTCATTCTCTAATTATGATGTATATTATCTGAGTGGATATGTTAAGCCCTTTATGATTCATGGAGATGGGGAACCATATCTTTTATTCGTAGAAGGTCAGACATGGAAGGCCATCTACGTCTTTATGAAAAGAAAGACATTTGTCGATGGTGTATATGATGCTATAACACCATATGGATATGGTGGTGTGTTGTTTGATGGTACATATTCAAATGAGGATCTCCAGAACTTCTGGGATTCTTTCAATGAAACAATGAAGAATGAGGGCATTATTGATAATTTTGTTCGCTACCATCCAGTACTTAGAAATGCTTCTACTGCAAGAAATTTTACATCTGTCATTGACTTGGGGAAAACGATCGCCATTGACCTTAGTTCACCTGATGATATTTGGAACAACATGACCTCTAAAAAAAGAGGAAAAATAAGGAAGGCCGAAAAGAATGGCATTGAGGTTCATCATGGTCAAGGTCTTGATCTATTTCATGAGTTTCTTCCTATCTATAATGCAACGATGGAAAAAGATGATGCAGAAACCTATTATTTCTTTGACATGCCCTTCTACGAAGCGATTCATGAGGGATTAAAGGACAATTATGAGATGTTTTATGCAACTCTGGACGGAAAGACCATCATGATTGCTATTATGCTTTATTGCAATGGTCAGATGCACTATCATCTTTCTGGCTCCCTGATGGAATATAGGAATTTGGAGCCCAACAACCTTCTTCTTTATAAAGCAGCACTGTGGGGATATGAACATGGTCTAAAGACACTTCATTTAGGAGGAGGTGTTGGCTCAGCCGATGATCCCTTATATACATTTAAGGCCGGTTTTAACAGAAACTCTGATTATCAATTTTCTATAGGGAAGCAAATTATTGATGCAGATATGTATAATGAATTGGTAAGAATGAAAAAGGAAGAAGATCCACTTTTTGATGATTCGTCTCCATTCTTCCCATTATACCGTTCGGATAAGAGAATAACGAAGAATGGGTCAGAATAGTATGATAGAGAAGAGCATCCAAACAATTATTGAGATTTGCAATAAGGCTTTGTTTCAGCACGAGTCAGGCTGGAAGAATGTCGGCCTCCCTGATGTTGGCGAGATTGAGCTTTTGTTGAAAATCGCAGGTTGCCAAGGAGTTCTTTCTTCGTTCATGCATGGTTTGTTGGAACGTGATTACCAAGATGAAGAACTGAGAGATATTATCATTACTTGGTACGGGATCGCAGAGAAGTCTCAAAGGGGGTATAAAAAAAGAGTGATGCTCATGGAAAACTTGGCCAAGGTTTTCAAGAAGGCAGGATTGGATGTGATGTTCATTAAGGGAGCTACCTTGGCCAAATACTATCCTGTACCTGAATGGCGAATGTTCAGTGATATCGATTTCTACCTCTATGGTGACTATGATGAAGGTATCTTGGTTCTGAAAGATATAGATGTTGATTTTGACGAAGGCTTCCATCATCATTCTACAGGAAGTTTATTTGACATTCTGCTTGAAAACCACTACGACTTTGTTGATAGGGTGAATCATAAGTGTAATATTCTGATTGATGATGAATTGAAAAAACTGGCTGTGGAGGAGGGGAAGAATTGTCCCTTTACTTTTGGGGACACGACAATTGACAATGCCTATTGCATGACACCCACAATGAATGCCATTTTCTTGATTAGGCACATGTCAACTCATTTTGCTTCTGAGACAATTCCTTTGAGAATGCTATACGACTGGGCTTTGTTCCTAAAGAAAGACAGTGGAAATGTTGATTGGAATCGGGTGCTCCATATATATGAGCAATCGGGTATGGATTATTTCGCAGGAATGATACAGGGAATCCTTGTAGAAAAGTTCCATATTAACATCGCTGAATGCCCCATCAAACCCATTATGGATGCTACAACTGAACGTATATGGAATAGCATCATTGATTCTTCATCAAAAACTAAGGGGGGTAGATCATTGCTAGGTATAGTGAAAGAGGCTACAACCTTCTTCAGAAATCGATGGAAGTACAAAGTTGCCTTCCCTCCAGAATCATTCTGGCGGTTGTGTCTGAGCTTTATTTGGGTTCATCTTAAGAGTCGACTAAAGATATAACCATTAGGATACCGTAAGCATTCTATCTTTGGATAATACTGATCGCTTTTTAGGTGTAGCTCAGACCGAAGCCGTGGAATGGCTTCGGTTTGTTTTGAATATAGAAAGAACTATTCCTTCGATTAATAATTGGAGAAATGTTTTTGTTTTCTGTGACAAGCAGAAGATAGGAGGGGTATGTGAGCCGACGAGGTTTGCTGTTCATGTGGATGATAAGGTTCTGCTTGGCTGGATGGCTCTTGTAAGACAATTGGAAATAAGTAATTCGTTACTGAACGAACGGGTTTGTCAATTGTTCCTGAAGCTACAGGAGGATGGATTTAGGTGTTGTTTGTTGAAGGGGCAAGGGAATGCGGAGATGTATCCTAATCCTAATCTGAGATTTCCAGGGGATATAGATGTGTGGATAGATGCTGACGAAAGATCTATTTATGAGTATGTTATAAAATTATTCCCTAATGCTAAAGAGAGTTTCAAGCACATTAAATTTCCTGTGTTCAACGATGTCCACGTAGATGTGCATCAAACTCCGTTGAAGTTGCGCAACGCCGTCTGTCATAGTAGGTTACAACAATGGATTGAGGATAATAAAGAGGAACAGTTTAGTCATATGGTGAAATTGACGGGTACTGAAACAGAAGTGGCGGTACCTACGGCAAGGTTCAATGCTGTTTATCATTTGGGGCATATCATGACTCACATTTTTGATAAAGGCATAGGGTTGCGGCAGCTGATAGATTATTACTATGTGCTGAAAAACTTAGAGGGTATATCTGAGGAAGAGAAAGAGCAAATACGAAAGGCTTGGAAAAGGTTTGGTATGGGCCGACTTGCTTCAGCTATCATGTGGATAGAGCATGAGGTGCTTGGGCTTCCTGAACAGTATTTGTTGACAACACCAGATGAGAAGTGGGGGAGGAAGATTTTTGAAAGTACGTTGGAAGGAGGTAACTTAGGGAAGTACAGCCAACGACAGGTAAATGTTGGAAAGGGTAAGCTAAACAAACGAATAGCTACATTTAAACGGTTGATGAGACTTTTCCCTTGCTTCCCGGGTGAAACTTTTTCCCGTATGATGACAAAGACCGTGACGATGTTCAAGAGGGATATGGGCAAGATGATAAACCTAAGTGTTCGATAGACTGTAAGCATTCGATAAACTATAGGTAGTAATACCTATATAACAACAGCTACAATCACATTCGATTGTAGCTGTTGTTGTATCTATAATGTAATATATGTAATACTATGTCATATAGTTTTGGTCATTATGGATTCTGTATGTGTGTCTCTTGCGTAAAATAATCCTCCCAAAGGAGTGTTTTTCTCAGTTTTATTTGTATCTTTGCAGTGTCATGTGCGATTTTGCTTGTCTTTTAATGCAGCACTGAGGTAAGTGAAAATCTGACATGGCAAAATTCTGGGCCGCTCTGCTATGCCGCTGCCCAAGCAAGAGTTTTTGTTGCTCTATTACTTCTAAATACTGTTACATTAAAGTGCTGCGGAATTTATGCTTATGAAAACGGAAACTATCAACCGCAAGATTTATGTGAAACCAGCAATTGGGGTACTTATGCTTGAGGAGCCGAAACTGTTGGTGGTAGATAGCGATGAGTATTATTACCAAGGAGCGCCGGACGATTGACACCTAAAAAACAGCAGCTACAAGCTGCTGTTTTTTGTTTATGGTAGGAACAAGTCGTCCATCGTTACTTCATTTTGTATTAGGTTGTAGTAACCTATAACCAGCGGAAATGTGTATTTTTCTTCATGTTTCCGCTGAAAATAAGGTAAAAATGTGCTTATAACCAGCGGAAACATGTATTTATCTTTATGTTTCCGCTGGAAATAGAAATCCGCATAATCTGCCAGATCCGCATGACTTTTATTCGACCACGGATTGAACAGATTAAACGGATAATTATCAAATCCGCAATCCGTGTGATCCGTGGTCAGTTAAATAATATATGTTAGTATAGTAGGCCGAACATCCATAGAGGGATAATGTTCCCAAAACCAGTCTCAATATCATCTTTTACTACATACGCATTGCTGACATCTTTGACTTGCTTCTGCTTTTTCTTCTTTCCTCCAACTTCAAATGTAAATGTATCATTGACCAGGAAATCGGAAACTGGCGATGAAGTAGTTTCGTAATGAACACGAAGCTGATTGAAGAAGAATGTTTCACGAATGGTTCCAATTTCTACATTAGGATTACCTAATACATATACCAGTGAAGGGTTATCTATGTATACCTTTTCCACTTTACCGAGCCCTTGAATGCCTCCGGTACTGTCACGTAGCTGGCCTATTAGACCGGCTTTTTCAATCCATGTACATAAATCAGCTACGTTGTTGCGTGATACCTCTAACTGACCGCCAATCTGTGTGAAGTTTGGTTTAAATGGGGCGCTTTGAGCTATAATGGCCAATAAGCGTTTTAACTTTCGTGTAGTTGCTGGTGTGAGATCAGCATATTGAGGAATATCTGTTTCCAATGTGGCGTTGACAATTTGGGTGAGATATCGTTCAAAATTCATATCTCTGAATGGATAGTAGCCACGTTGCAGATAGTCGGAGAAGTGTTGTAGAGGGAGAAAGTCCCTTGGATACACAACTTGATGGGATATAACTTGATCGAGATTATATACAGGTAATTCAATCTGATGAAACAACTGAAGGTATTCTCGATAGGAGAGGCCCTGCATTTCAAACGTAAGGACACGACGACTAAGGTCTGCCGCACCCTTTGAAATATCAAGAATGGATGAACCCGTAAAAACGACTTGCAATTCGGAGTGGTAATCATATATCAGTTTAAGTTCGCGTGACCATCCTTTATATTTGTGTATCTCGTCAATGAATAGGTATTTACCTCCCGTCTTAGCGAAAGAATCTGCTAATTCTACAAGTGTATGAGAAGCAAAATATAAATCCTCTGCAACTACGTATAAAGTCTGCTGGCGCGGAAGGTTCTCTTTGATATACTGAAGCACCATAGTCGTTTTTCCAACACCCCTGGGGCCGAGAATACCTATCATGCGGGCATGCCAGTCAATCTGCTTATACATATAGCGGTGAAATGTGGACGTTATTTCACGAAGAAGTTTGTCAAAAGTTGTCTGTAATCTTTCCATAATGGGTAATATTATATGATTTCGGGGCAAAGATACACAAAAATAACGAAAACGCACTGAGTTTAGTGCAATTTTTTAATAAAAGTGCACTGAGTTGGGTGCGATTTTGTCCAATTAGCTTCTTTTGAAAGAATAGCGACCACGATTTTTACCTAACATTTCCCGTAAAATTCACGAAACAACGATGTGTAAAGGGTTTGAGCAACGGGAGATGTTGCTCAAACATATCCCGTAGATTTCCCGTAGATCTCCCGTTCATCTAACCTTTTTCTTAGATTATTAGAATATTAGAAGTTAGAAGTTTAGAGAATAGATTTCAAGACCAGGTTGTTATAAACTATGGCAGTTTGCGTTGGAAACTATGGCAGTTTCTGGTAAAAAGTGCCTCAAACGCTGATAGCGGGAACGTCAAACGCTGGGAGCGTTTGCCTTGATCACTGGGAGCGTTTACGGCGTTCAGTGTTTTTTAACAGAAAGGTGGTGGTTTGTTAACAGATTTTTGCACCCTATGAGGGGTGGTTTTTTGGTCATCCCGGATTTTTTTCGTACCTTTGCAGGCGCAAAACATGAAGGGGTAACCTGGAGTGTCAGCGCTACTAACAATTATTAACAATTAATCTTTTATTACCATTTATGAATGACACAATTATGATGGGTGGAAACACCATGAGTAACACACAGGAAAACACGCTCGCAACCGAGTTGTTCCTACAAGACAATTACCTTTTCCGCCGCAATGTGCTGAGCGGGAAGGTGGAGTTTGCAGCACTGCCTGCCGAAGAGCCTGTTTACAGGACGCTCACGCAGGCGGCCCTCAACAGCATCGTGATCAGGGCCAAGCGTGAGGC
>JAGCDO010000040.1 GCA_017651265.1 Prevotella sp.
AAAAGAAAATGAGTAACAATAGTAGAATAAAATCAATTATTAACTCTTATATAAGACAATTAAAGCTATGGCAAAAGAAAAATTCGAACGTACCAAACCCCATGTAAACATTGGTCCTATTGGTCATGTTGAACACGGTAAGACTACTCTGACTGCATCTATTACAACTGTATTGGCAAAGCAGGGTCTTTCTGAGGTGAAGTCTTTCGACCAGATTGACAACGCTCCCGAGGAGAAGGAGCGTGGTATTACTATTAACACCGCTCACGTTGAGTATGAGATAGCTACTCGTCACTATGCTCACGTTGATTGTCCGGGACACGCCGACTATGTGAAGAACATGGTAACTGGTGCTGCTCAGATGGACGGCGCTATCCTCGTTGTTGCTGCTACTGATGGTCCTATGCCTCAGACACGTGAGCACGTGCTTCTCGCTCGTCAGGTAAACGTTCCCCGTCTGGTGGTGTTCCTGAACAAGTGCGACATGGTTGACGATGAGGAGATGCTTGAGCTCGTTGAGATGGAGGTTCAGGAGATCCTCTCTCAGTATGAGTTCGAAGATGATACCCCAATCATCCGCGGTTCTGCTCTTGGTGCACTGAATGGTGTAGCTAAGTGGGAAGAGAAGGTTATGGAGCTGATGAATACTTGCGACACTTGGATTCAGGAGCCTCCTCGCGCTACCGACAAGCCCTTCTTGATGCCTGTTGAGGACGTATTCTCTATCACTGGTCGTGGTACCGTTGCTACTGGTCGTATCGAGACTGGTGTAATCCACGTAGGTGATGAGGTTGAGCTCCTCGGTCTTGGTGAGGACAAGAAGTCAGTTGTTACTGGTGTTGAGATGTTCCGCAAGCTCCTCGACGAGGGTCAGGCTGGTGATAACGTTGGTCTGCTGCTCCGTGGTATCGACAAGAACGAGATCAAGCGCGGTATGGTGCTCTGCCATCCGGGTCAGATCAAGCCTTTCAAGAAGTTCAAGGCTTCTATCTACGTTCTGAAGAAGGAAGAGGGTGGACGTCACACTCCGTTCGGAAACAAGTATCGTCCTCAGTTCTACCTCCGTACTATGGACTGTACAGGTGAGATCTCTCTGCCCGCTGGCGTTGAGATGGTAATGCCTGGTGATAACGTAGAGATCACTGTTGAGTTGATCTACGCTGTTGCTCTGAACCCGGGTCTGCGTTTCGCTATCCGTGAGGGTGGCCGCACCGTTGGTTCTGGTCAGATCACTGAGGTTTACGAAGACTAATATTAGCCTGTTTGACTAATAAGTCCAAATTAGACTAATATACATATTATAGGTTCCCGCTCCATGCGGCGGGAACTTTTTTACGGGAATAGCTCAGTTGGTAGAGCATCGGTCTCCAAAACCGAGGGTCGTGGGTTCGAGTCCTCCTTCCCGTGCTAAGAAAGAATATAAGTATGTTCAAGAAATTTGTACAATATTGCAAGGATAGTTTCAACGAACTTGCGCATAAAACGACTTGGCCTACACGTGCTGAGCTGACACATACGGCAATGGTAGTATTATCTGCTTCCCTTATCATTGCCCTGGTTGTGTTCGCCATGGATAGTGTCTTTAAGGCTGTTATGAGTGGTATCTATAGACTCGGTATCTAAACGGGTCTTTTGTAAAGGTTATTATTTCAAAGAGAAATGGCTGAATCAGGTAAGAAATGGTATGTTCTTCGCGCAGTGAGCGGAAAAGAGGCTAAGGTGAAAGAATACATCGAGGCTGAAATGAAGCACAATGCGTTGCTCACTCAGTATGTTTCCCAGGTTCTTATTCCTACGGAGAAGCATGCTACCTTGCGTAATGGCAAGCGAGTGGTAAAGGAGAAAATCTCTCTTCCAGGTTACGTGCTTGTAGAAGCCGAACTGAAAGGTGATGTGGCACATACCTTGCGTTTCATGCCGAACGTATTAGGCTTTCTCGGCGGATTAGACAACCCGACACCAGTCAAGCAGTCGGACATCAACCGCATCTTGGGTAATGTTGAAGAGACAGAACTCATGGACGAGGTTAACGTACCTTATGTCGTTGATGAAACGGTAAAAGTTACGGATGGTCCATTCAGTGGTTTCAGCGGAGTCATCGAAGAAGTGAACGCCGAGAAACACAAGTTGAAGGTGATGGTCAAAATCTTCGGCAGGAAAACCCCGCTGGAGCTCAGTTTTATGCAAGTTGAAAAAGAATAGGTCGCATGTTACGGGCACCGGTTCTTTTATATTCAGCCAGGAAGGCGTATGCCGACTTGGCTAGTAATGAATTCAATTAATTTATAAACAAAATGGCTAAAGAAGTTGCTGGATTAATCAAATTACAGATTAAAGGTGGCGCTGCGAATCCTTCACCACCAGTAGGACCTGCTTTGGGTTCTAAAGGTATCAATATCATGGGATTCTGCAAGGAGTTCAACGCCAGAACCCAGGATAAGGCAGGTAAGGTATTGCCCGTCGTTATCACTTACTACACCGATAAGTCATACAGCTTCGAGATCAAGACTTCTCCTGCTGCTGTTCAGCTTCTTGAAGCAGCCAAGGTAAAGGGGGGCTCTTCGGAACCGAACCGTAAGAAGGTTGCTTCTGTTACCTGGGATCAGGTAAGAGCTATTGCAGAGGACAAGATGGCCGACCTCAACTGCTTCACAGTGGAGAGTGCCATGAAGTTGATTGCCGGAACTGCACGTAGTATGGGTATTACTGTAAAGGGGGACTTCCCTGGAAAATAATTTATAACTTCAATTTTAAAGAAAATGAGTAAACTGACAAAGAATCAGAAAGCAGTTGCCGATAAGGTTGAAGCAGGGAAAGCATACTCTTTACAGGAGGCTACCGAGCTGGTTAAGGAAATCACCACAACCAAGTTCGATGCTTCAGTAGATATCGACGTGCGACTGGGTGTTGACCCGCGTAAGGCTAACCAGATGGTTCGTGGCGTTGTGTCGCTGCCGAACGGAACTGGTAAGGTTACTCGCGTGCTCGCGCTCTGTACTCCCGATCAGGAAGCTGCTGCCAAGGAAGCTGGAGCTGACTATGTTGGTCTTGACGAGTATATCGATAAGATCAAGGGTGGCTGGACAGACATTGATGTGATTATTACGATGCCTTCTTGTATGGGTAAGATCGGTCCTCTGGGCCGTGTGCTCGGTCCCCGTGGATTGATGCCGAACCCCAAGAGCGGCACTGTTACTATGGATGTAGCAAAGGCAGTTAAGGAAGTGAAGCAGGGTAAGATTGACTTCAAGGTTGACAAGGCTGGTATTATCCACACGTCAATCGGTAAGGTCAGCATGACCCCCGAGCAGCTCTACGGCAATGCCAAGGAGTTCATCGCTACCGTAATCAAACTGAAGCCCGCTGCTGCTAAGGGTACTTATATCAAGAGCATTTATCTCTCAAGTACGATGAGTATTGGTGTCAAGGTAGATCCCAAGACTATTGAGTAATTTTTAAAGAAAACGAAAAATGAGAAAGGAAGTAAAAGATACTATCATCGTTGAACTTGGTGAGAAGCTGAAGGAGTATGCACATTTCTACCTGGTTGATGTCTCTGGACTGAACGCCAAGGATACAAGTGATCTCCGTCGCAAGTGCTTCAAGAATGAGATCAAGATGGTAGTAGTGAAGAACACGCTTCTTCACAAGGCTTTCGAGGCATCAGAAGTTGATTTTGAGCCTTTGTATGAGACTTTGAAAGGCAGTACAGCCGTGATGTTCTGCAACACTGCAAACGTTCCGGCTAAAATGCTGAAAGAGTATAAGAAGCAGGGTATTCCAGCTTTGAAGGCTGCTTACGCAGAGGAAGGCATCTATATCGGTGCTGACAAGTTGGATGAACTGGCATCTATCAAGAGCAAGAACGAGGTGATCGCCGACATCGTGGCTTTGCTGCAGTCTCCGATCAAGAATGTTGTTTCTGGCTTGAACGCTGGTGGCAAGATTCACGGATTGCTTGACGCTATCGCTGAGCGTAACCAATAAGCGAACCAGAGTATTCACATTAAAAACAATTAAAAATTTAAATAAAAATGGCAGATATTAAAGCTATTGCTGAAGAGTTGGTAAACCTTACAGTAAAAGAAGTTAACGAGTTGGCAACAGTCCTGAAGGACGAGTACGGAATTGAGCCTGCTGCTGCAGCTGTTGCAGTTGCTGCAGGTCCTGCTGCTGGCGCAGCTGAGGCAGCTGAGGAGAAGTCATCTTTTGATGTAGTTCTGAAGTCTGCTGGTGCTGCTAAGCTCCAGGTTGTAAAGGCTGTGAAGGAAGCTTGCGGTCTTGGCCTGAAAGAGGCTAAGGATCTCGTAGACGGTGCTCCTTCTACTCTGAAGGAAGGCCTGTCAAAGGACGAGGCTGAGAACCTGAAGAAGACTATCGAGGCAGCTGGTGCTGAGGTAGAGCTCAAATAATCGGGTTTGTTACTCATATACGGGTTAGGATTTCCTAAGTAGGGGAGTCCTAACCTTTTCTTGTCTAAAAGGCAGAATTCCGGAAAATCCGGAATCTCCGGTTACTCCGGGATTTTTTTAAAACCAAACATTTTTTATTTTAGATGGTTTCAAGAATTGTTGATAACAGAATAAACTTTGCCAGCGTGAAGAATCCGATGCCCTATCCGGATTTCCTCGATGTGCAATTGAAGTCTTTCAGAGACTTCCTACAGTTAGACACTCCGCCTGAGGAACGCAAGAATGACGGTTTGTATAAGGTGTTCGCAGAGAACTTCCCTATAACCGACACAAGGAACAATTTCGTTCTTGAGTTCCTGGATTACTTTATCGACCCGCCCCGCTACACCATTGACGAGTGTCTGGAGCGCGGTCTGACCTACAGTGTACCTTTGAAGGCTAAGATGAAACTGTATTGTACTGATCCGGACCATGAGGACTTCGAGACAATCGTGTCGGATGTGTTCTTGGGTACGATTCCGTACATGACAAGCAACGGTACGTTTATCATCAACGGCGCAGAGCGCGTAGTCGTTTCTCAGCTGCACCGTTCACCGGGTGTATTCTTCGGTCAGGGTGTTCACGCCAATGGTACGGTTCTCTATAGTGCCCGTATCATTCCTTTCAAGGGATCATGGATTGAGTTTGCTACCGATATCAACAATGTGATGTATGCTTACATCGACAGAAAGAAGAAGCTGCCGGTAACAACACTTCTCCGTGCTATCGGTTTCGAGGCTGACAAGGACATCCTCCAGATCTTCGACCTTGCTGAGGAAGTGAAGGTAACGAAGAAGAATATGAAGGAGGTCATCGGCAAGCATCTCGCTGCCCGTGTGCTGAAGAGCTGGACGGAAGACTTCGTGGATGAGGACTCTGGTGAGGTTACTTCCATTGAGCGTAATGAGGTGATCATGGAGCGCGAAACGGAGATTACCAAGGAAAACGCCGAGGAAATCCTCGACAGCGGTGCTTCTACCATCCTCGTTCATAAGGATGCGGATACGGCCAGCAAGTTCTCCATCATCTTCAACACCCTGCAGAAAGACCCGAGTAATAGTGAGCAGGAAGCTGTGAACTATATCTACCGTCAGCTGCGTAATGCTGATCCCGCTGATGATGCCAGTGCACGAGAGGTGATCCAGAACCTCTTCTTCTCTGACAAGCGTTACGACTTGGGTGATGTGGGTCGTTACAGAATCAATAAGAAACTGGGTCTGAATACGGATATGGATGTCCGTATCCTGACCAAGGAAGATATTATAGAGATCATCAAGTATCTCATTCAGCTGGTGAACTCCAACGCAACAGTCGATGATATCGACCACCTGAGCAACCGTCGTGTACGTACGGTGGGTGAGCAGTTGAGTAATCAGTTCTCTATCGGTCTGGCTCGTATGAGCCGTACCATCCGTGAGCGTATGAACGTTCGCGACAATGAGGTGTTCACACCTACCGACCTGATCAATGCCAAGACCATCTCCAGCGTGATCAACTCATTCTTCGGAACCAATCCGCTGAGTCAGTTCATGGATCAGACTAACCCGCTGGCTGAGGTTACTCACAAGCGTCGTCTTTCGGCCCTCGGTCCTGGCGGTCTGTCTCGTGAGCGTGCAGGTTTCGAGGTGCGTGACGTGCACTATACTCACTATGGTCGTCTGTGCCCGATTGAGAGTCCTGAAGGTCCGAACATCGGTCTGATTTCTTCGCTCTGTGTATATGCGAAGATCAATGAGCTCGGTTTCATCGAGACTCCTTACCGTAAGGTGAAGGACGGTGTTGTTGACCTGAAGAACGAGGATGTGGTATATCTCACCGCTGAGGAGGAAGAGGATCACATCATCGGTCAGGGTAACGCTCCTTTGAAGGATGACGGTTCGTTCATCCGTACCTATGTGAAGTGCCGTCAGGATGCTGACTTCCCCGTTGTGGCTCCTGGTGAGGTTGACTTGATGGACGTGGCTCCTCAGCAGATTGCCTCTATCGCAGCTGGCTTGATTCCTTTCTTGGAGCACGATGATGCTCACCGTGCGTTGATGGGATCGAACATGATGCGCCAGGCTGTACCTCTGCTTCATAACGAGGCTCCTATCGTAGGAACAGGTATTGAGAAGCAGGTTTGTGAAGACTCTCGTACCATGATCACCGCTGAAGGTGATGGTGTGATTGAATATGTGGATGCTACCACGATCCGTATCCTGTACGACCGTACCGAGGATGAGGAGTTCGTGAGCTTCGAGCCTGCCTTGAAGGAATACCGCATTCCGAAGTTCCGTCGTACCAACCAGAACATGGTGGTTGACCTCCGTCCTATCTGTAACAAGGGTCAGCGCGTAAAAGCTGGCGATATCCTGACAGAGGGTTATGCCACAGAGAATGGAGAGCTGGCACTCGGTCGTAACCTGCTCGTGGCTTACATGCCTTGGAAGGGTTACAACTATGAGGATGCTATCGTGCTCAACGAGCGTGTGGTTCGTGAGGATATCCTTACTTCCGTACATGTTGATGAGTACTCTCTCGATGTTCGTGAGACCAAGCGTGGTATGGAGGAGTTCACTGCTGATATCCCAAATGTCAGCGAGGAAGCTACCAAGGATCTGGACGACAACGGTATTATCCGTGTCGGCGCCCGTGTAGAGCCGGGTGATATCCTGATCGGTAAGATCTCCCCGAAGGGTGAGAGTGATCCTTCACCTGAGGAGAAACTGCTCCGTGCTATCTTCGGTGACAAGGCCGGTGATGTAAAGGACAGCTCATTGAAGGCTAATCCGTCGCTGACAGGTGTCGTAATCGATAAGAAACTGTTCTCTCGTGCTGTTAAGACACGTCAGAGCAAGCAGCAGGACAAGGTGATCCTGGCCAAGATCGACGAAGAGTATGCAGCCAAGATCAACGACTTGAGAGATATCCTGATCGATAAGCTGATGGCGCTTACCAAGGGTAAGGTGTCTCAGGGTGTGAAGGATTACACAGGAGCTGAGATCATCACCAAGGGCAGTAAGTTCACTGTTGCAGCGTTGAAGAATCTCGAGTACGATGGAATCCAGAGTAACGGTTGGACAAATGATGAGCACAAGAATGACCTCATTCAGAAGCTGATCATGAACTACATCAAGAAGTACAAGCTGCTTGATGCTGAGTTGAAGCGCCGTAAGCTCGCTATCACCATCGGTGATGAGCTGCCTTCTGGTATCCTGCAGATGGCTAAGGTATATGTGGCCAAGAAACGTAAAATCGGTGTGGGTGATAAGCTCGCTGGTCGTCACGGTAACAAGGGTATCGTTTCTAAGGTGGTACGTCAGGAGGATATGCCGTTCCTCGAGGACGGTCGTCCTGTTGACCTGGTACTGAACCCGCTGGGTGTGCCTTCACGTATGAACCTCGGTCAGATCTTCGAGGCTATCCTCGGTGCTGCCGGTAAGCGTTTGGGTGTGAAGTTCGCAACCCCGATCTTCGATGGTGCTAAACTGGAGGATCTGCAGGAATGGACCGACAAGGCCGGTCTGCCGCGCCTCTGTTCTACTCACCTCTATGATGGTGAGACGGGCGAGAAGTTCGACCAGCCCGCTACGGTTGGTATCACCTACTTCCTCAAGCTCGGTCATATGGTTGAAGACAAGATGCATGCACGTTCCATCGGTCCGTACAGCTTGATTACCCAGCAGCCACTTGGTGGTAAGGCACAGTTCGGTGGTCAGCGTTTCGGTGAGATGGAGGTTTGGGCACTGGAGGCCTTCGGCGCCAGTCATGTGCTCCAGGAGATCCTGACTATCAAGTCTGACGATGTAGTGGGACGTTCGAAGGCATACGAGGCCATCGTGAAGGGTGAGCCCATGCCGATGCCGGGTATCCCCGAATCTCTGAATGTGTTGCTCCATGAGCTTCGTGGCTTAGGTTTAAGTGTAAGTCTCGACTAAGTGAATTGATAATTGACAATTGATAATTGAAAATTAAATATGGCTTTCAAGAAAGATTCCAAGATAAAGAGTAATTTCACGAAGATTACTATCGGACTGGCTTCACCCGAGGAGATCCTCGAGAGCAGTTTCGGCGAGGTTACCAAGCCTGAGACCATCAACTATCGTACTTACAAGCCCGAGCGCGATGGATTGTTCTGTGAGCGCATCTTCGGTCCTACCAAGGACTATGAGTGTGCTTGCGGTAAGTACAAGCGTATCCGTTATAAAGGAATTGTCTGCGACCGATGCGGCGTGGAGGTAACCGAGAAGAAGGTGCGCCGTGAGCGTACCGGACATATCGAGCTGGTGGTGCCCGTGGCACATATCTGGTACTTCCGTTCCCTGCCCAACAAGATCGGTTATCTGTTAGGCGTTCCTACGAAGAAACTCGATGCTGTCATCTATTATGAGAAGTACATCGTCATCCAGCCGGGTGTGATGGAAGGAAAGAAAGATGCTGAAGGCAACGAGGTGAATGGTTCACATAAGATGGACCTGCTGTCTGAGGATGAGTATATCGACATCATGGAGAGTCTGCCCCAGGGCAATGAATATCTCGATGATTCCGATCCGAATAAGTTCATTGCCAAGATGGGTGCTGAGGCTATCTACGAGTTGCTCGTGGGTATCGACCTCGACTCCCTGAGCTATGAGCTGCGCGACCGTGCCAATAGCGACTCTTCTCAGCAGCGTAAGACCGAGGCGCTGAAGCGTCTGCAGGTGGTGGAGGCCTTCCGCGTTAGTCAGGAGACCAACAAACCGGAGTGGATGATCATGAAGATCATTCCCGTTACTCCTCCTGAGTTGCGCCCGTTGGTACCGCTGGATGGTGGTCGTTTCGCCACCTCCGACCTGAACGACCTCTACCGTCGTGTCATCATTCGTAACAACCGTCTGAAGAGACTGATGGAGATTAAGGCTCCTGAGGTGATCCTCCGTAACGAGAAGCGTATGTTGCAGGAGGCTGTTGACTCTCTCTTCGACAACAGTCGTAAGTCGTCTGCCGTGAAGAGCGACAGCAACCGTCCGCTGAAGTCACTCTCTGACTCACTGAAGGGTAAGCAGGGTCGTTTCCGTCAGAACTTGCTCGGTAAGCGTGTTGACTATTCAGCACGTTCGGTAATCGTGGTAGGTCCTGAGCTGAAGATGGGCGAGTGCGGTCTGCCGAAGCTGATGGCAGCCGAGCTGTATAAGCCGTTCATCATCCGTAAGCTCATTGAGCGCGGTATCGTGAAGACGGTGAAGAGCGCCAAGAAGATCGTTGACCGCCGTGAGCCGGTGATCTGGGATATCCTGGAGAACGTGATGAAGGGTCATCCCGTACTGCTGAACCGTGCTCCTACACTGCACCGTCTGGGTATCCAGGCCTTCCAGCCGAAGCTCATCGAGGGTAAGGCTATTCAGCTGCACCCGCTGGCATGTACGGCTTTCAACGCCGACTTCGACGGTGACCAGATGGCTGTTCACCTTCCGTTGAGCAACGAGGCTGTACTCGAGGCACAGATCCTGATGCTGCAGAGTCATAACATCCTGAACCCTGCCAATGGTGCACCGATTACCGTTCCTTCACAGGATATGGTGCTGGGTCTTTACTATATCACAAAGATCCGTCCGGGTGCCAAGGGTGAAGGTCTGACCTTCTACGGTCCTGAGGAGGCTATCATTGCCCACAACGAAGGCAAGTGCGACCTCCACGCTCAGGTGAAAGTGCTGGTTAAGGACAAGGATGAGAAGGGTGAGTATTATACCCATATGGTGGAGACCTCCGTCGGACGTGTCATCGTTAATGGCATCATCCCCGATGAGGTGGGCTTCGTCAATACGATTATCTCTAAGAAGTCATTGCGTGACATCATTGCCAACGTGATCAAGCATGTTGGTTTTGCTGAGGCTTGTGAGTTCCTCGACGGTATCAAGAACCTTGGTTACCGCATGTCTTATCTCGCCGGTCTTTCCTTCAACCTCGATGATATCATCATCCCGAAGGAGAAAGAGGAGCTGGTACAGAAAGGTAATGATGAGGTGCAGGCCATCACCGATAACTATAACATGGGCTTCATCACCGACAACGAGCGTTACAACCAGGTTATCGATGCCTGGACACATGTCAACAATCGTCTGGGTGAGGTCTTGCTGAAGCAGATGACCGAGGCCGACCAGGGCTTCAACGCTGTATATATGATGCTGGATTCTGGAGCCCGTGGTTCTAAGGACCAGATCAAGCAGCTGGCTGGTATGCGTGGTTTGATGGCCAAGCCACAGAAGGCAGGTGCTGAAGGACGTGGTACTATTGAGAACCCGATTCTCTCGAACTTCAAAGAGGGTATGTCGGTGCTCGAGTACTTCATCTCTACTCACGGTGCTCGTAAGGGTCTTGCCGATACCGCTATGAAGACCGCCGATGCTGGTTACCTGACTCGTCGTCTGGTGGATGTGTCACACGACGTGATCATCACCGAAGAGGACTGCGGTACGCTGCGCGGACTGGTTTGCACAGCACTGAAGAACGGTGATGAGACCATCTCTACTTTGTATGAGCGTATCCTAGGTCGTGTGTCTGTACACGATATCATCAACCCCACTACAGGCGAGAAGATTATCTCTGCCGGTGAGGAGATCACCGAGGATGTGGCACGAATCATCGAGGAATCACCCATCGAGAGCGTTGAGATCCGTTCGGTGCTCACTTGCGAGAGCAAGAAGGGTGTATGTATGAAGTGTTACGGTCGTAACCTTGCTACCCAGCGTATGGTTCAGAAGGGTGAGGCTGTCGGTGTGATTGCCGCTCAGGCTATCGGTGAGCCGGGTACACAGCTGACACTTCGTACGTTCCACGCCGGTGGTGTGGCAGGTAATGCTGCCGCCAACGCTTCTATCGTGGCCAAGAACGACAGTCGTCTGGAGTTCGATGAACTTCGTGCCGTTCCTTTCATCGAGGATGGTGAGACTGGTGAGCGCGAGTGCCAGATGGTTGTCAGTCGTCTGGCTGAGGTCCGCTTTGTCGATCCTCACACCAACATCGTACTCTCTACGATGAACGTACCTTATGGTTCTTCTCTCTACTTCAAGCATGGAAGTACGGTGAAGAAGGGCGAAATGATTGCCCGTTGGGACCCGTTCAACGCCGTTATCGTTACTGAATATGCCGGTACCTTGAAGTTCAAGGATGTGGTTGAAGGCAGTACCTATAAGGCCGAGACCGACGAAACCACTGGTCTGACTGAGAAGATCATCACGGAGACACGCGATAAGAATCTGGTGCCTACTTGTGATATCATCGGCAGCAATGGCGAGGTAATCGGAACCTATATCTTCCCTGTAGGTGGTCACGTGGTTGTTGAGGACGGTCAGACTGTCAAGACTGGTACTACTCTGGTGAAGATTCCGCGTACCGTTGCCAAGGGTGGTGACATCACCGGTGGTCTGCCGCGTGTAACCGAGCTCTTCGAGGCTCGTAACCCGTCTAACCCTGCTGTTGTATCTGAGATCGACGGTGAGGTGACCATGGGTAAGGTGAAGCGCGGTAACCGTGAGATTATTGTTACCTCTAAGACAGGCGACCAGCGTAAGTATCTTGTTTCCCTGTCGAAGCAGATTCTGGTACAGGAGCATGATGCTGTACGTGCCGGTACACCGCTCTCCGACGGTGTGATTACACCGAACGACATCCTGGCCATCAAGGGTCCGACCGCCGTTCAGGAGTATATCGTGAATGAGGTTCAGGACGTATATCGTCTGCAGGGTGTGAAGATCAACGATAAGCACTTCGAGATCATCGTTCGTCAGATGATGCGTAAGGTGCAGATCAATGATCCGGGTGACACGATCTTCCTGGAGCAGGAGATTGTTGACAAGCTCGACTTCGCAGAGGAGAACGACCGCATCTGGGGCAAGAAGGTGGTTGTTGACGCTGGTGACTCTGAGGTCATGAAGGCAGGACAGATCGTTTCCGCCCGTAAGCTGCGCGACGAGAACTCTATGCTCAAGCGTCGTGACCTCCGTACCGTTCAGGTTCGTGACGCCGTGCCCGCTACTTCAACCCAGATCCTGCAGGGTATCACCCGTGCAGCATTGCAGACCAAGAGCTTTATGTCGGCCGCTTCCTTCCAGGAGACGACGAAGGTGCTCAACGAGGCTGCTATCCGTGGAAAGGTAGATACCTTGGAAGGTATGAAGGAGAACGTGATCTGCGGTCACCTGATTCCTGCCGGTACTGGTCTGCGTGAGTTCGACAAGATCATCGTGGGCTCGAAAGAGGAGTATGAGCGTATTCAGGCTAACCGCAAGAACGTGCTCGACTTCTCCGAGAAAGAGGCCATGGAGGTGGAGCCTTAATCCGTTCAGACAATAGAATAAGTACTCGTCAGAGTGCTTGAGAATACGAAACGGCAGCTATATTCTTCTGTGAGAAGGATATGGCTGCTGTTGTTTTTGGCATTTGTGACATTATCTTTCATTTTGTTTACCGAATCTGAAAATAATTCATTACCTTTGCAAGCCAAAGAGAATAAACAGTAATATGGGAAGAATCATACTCACAGGCGACCGCCCCACGGGTCGCCTGCATTTGGGACACTATGTGGGTTCACTGCGCCGTCGCGTGGAGTTACAGAATGAAGGTGACTACGATAAGATGTTCGTGTTCATCGCAGATGTACAGGCTCTTACTGATAATGCCGACAATCCCGAGAAGGTGCGTCAGAACATCATTGAGGTAGCACTCGATTACCTCTCAGTGGGTCTCGATCCCTCGAAGGTCACCATCTTCATCCAGTCGATGATCCCTGAGCTGACGGAGCTCACGGTGTATTACATGAACCTCGTTACCGTGAGTCGTCTGCAGCGCAACCCCACCGTGAAGACAGAAATTGCCATGCGCAACTTCGAGACCTCGATTCCCGTGGGCTTCTTCACCTATCCTATTTCACAGGCTGCCGACATCACATTCTGTAAGGCTACCACCGTACCGGTAGGAGAGGACCAGGAACCGATGCTGGAACAGTGCCGTGAGATTGTAAGACGCTTCAATTCCATATACGGCGAGGTGCTGGTGGAGCCGCAGATCATGTTGCCCTCCAACCAGGCTTGTCTGCGTTTGCCCGGCATCGACGGTAATGCAAAGATGTCGAAGAGTCTGGGTAACTGCATCTATCTGAGCGACACCGCCAAGGAGGTAGAGCAGAAGGTGAAGTCGGCTTATACCGATCCGGAACATCTGCGCGTGGAAGATCCCGGTCATGTGGAAGGAAACGTGGTGTTTACCTATCTCGATGCCTTCTCTTCTGATGATGACTTTGCCGAGTTCTGGCCCGAATACAAGAACCTGGATGAGCTGAAAGACCACTATCGCCGTGGCGGATTAGGTGACATGAAATGCAAGAAGTTCCTCATGAAGGTGTTGAACAAGCAGCTGGAGCCTATCCGTGTTCGCCGTCATGAGTTCGAGCAGGACATCCCCGAGGTGTATAACATCTTGAAGAAGGGTAGTGAAGCTGCCCGCGAGGTGGCTGCCCAGACGTTGCATGAGGTGCGCGAGGCCATGAAGATCAATTACTTTGATGATCCTGACCTTATCCGTGAGCAGGCAGAGAAGTACAGAAATAATTTATAGTTCATAGTTCATAGTTCATAGTTCATAGTTTATAGTTTAGGTTATGGAGGAACAGAAGAATAACGGATTGCAGTTGGAGTTGCCGCAGGATGTGGCACAGGGACAGTATGCCAACTTCGCCATCATTACCCACAGCAGTAGTGATTTCATCCTTGATTTCGCCCGTGTGCTTCCCGGATTGCCGAAGGCACAGGTGAAGAGTCGCGTGATTCTTGCTCCTGAACATGCCAAGCGACTCCTCGCTGCGCTACAGGAGAACATCATGCGTTACGAACAAGAGTTCGGAACCATTCGCATCCCCAACCAAGGACCACGTACGGTAACACCGTTTCCGATGGGAAAAGGTGAGGCTTAATCTCGTGAATCTTGTTGAATCTTGAACGAAATTAGTAAGAGATATACTAAAATAATGTTAACAAAGTGTATTTCTTACTAATTTTTTATTATTCTGTTGCTTTTGCTATTTATAGAATTAGGTGGTTTCGGGGAAAGTTTGTACCTTTGCAGCCCGAAATAGTCCGCAGGGATTATAGTGCACATACTCGAATATAAACAAAACAATATAAATATCTAAAAATTAAGTACAATGCCTACTATTTCACAATTAGTAAGAAAAGGCAGAAAGGCGCTTGTTGACAAGAGCAAGTCGCCCGCTTTGGACTCATGTCCTCAGCGTCGTGGCGTTTGTGTACGTGTTTACACAACGACCCCGAAGAAGCCTAATTCGGCAATGCGTAAAGTTGCCCGTGTTCGTTTGACAAACCAGAAGGAAGTGAACTCCTACATCCCGGGAGAGGGTCACAACCTTCAGGAGCACTCTATCGTTTTGGTACGCGGTGGTCGTGTAAAGGACCTTCCCGGTGTACGTTATCACATTGTTCGCGGAACGCTGGATACAGCAGGTGTAGCAAACCGCACACAGCGTCGTTCCAAGTACGGAGCTAAGCGTCCTAAGCAGAAGAAGTAAAGAGTCAGTGAGTTTTTAAGTTCATGGGTGCTCGGTGATGAGCAGGCTCGGAACAAGAGGAGAAACTCAACAACTCGAAGACTCAGAAACTTACAAACTCAGTAACTGAACATTCAGTACTGAAAACTCAGAAACTTGAAGTAAACCGTTTTGCTGGAGAATTGTTAACAGGTTGAGTAAATGCTCTGGAGTGAGCGTTGAAGATATCAGAAAGAACAGCCCCATGCAGAATAAATTTTAGTAAAAAATGAGAAAAGCAAAACCAAAGAAGCGCGTGATCCTGCCGGATCCCGTTTTCAACGACCAAAAGGTCTCAAAGTTCGTGAATCATCTGATGTATGACGGAAAGAAGAATACATCATATGAGATTTTCTACAAAGCTCTTGACATCGTCAAAGAGAAGATGGCTAAGGAAGAGAAGGCTCCGCTTGAGATTTGGAAGCAGGCCCTCGACAATATCACTCCCCAGGTGGAGGTGAAGAGCCGTCGTATCGGTGGTGCAACCTTCCAGGTTCCTACGGAAATCCGTCCGGACCGCAAGGAGAGTGTGTCCATGAAGAATATGATCAACTTCGCTCGCAAGCGTGGTGGTAAGTCTATGGCTGACCGTCTGGCTGCTGAGATCATGGATGCCTACAACAACCAGGGTGGTGCATATAAGCGTAAGGAGGACATGCACCGTATGGCTGAGGCTAACCGTGCATTCGCTCACTTCAGATTCTAAACATTCAGGATAATAATAGGTAAAAAGAGAAAATGGCAAAACAAGACTTACATCTGACCCGCAATATCGGTATCATGGCTCACATCGATGCCGGTAAGACAACAACTTCTGAGCGTATCCTGTACTACACAGGTAAGACTCATAAGATTGGCGAGGTTCATGACGGTGCCGCAACAATGGACTGGATGGCACAGGAGCAGGAGCGTGGTATCACTATCACCTCTGCTGCTACCACCTGCTATTGGCACTATAACGACAAACAGTTTAAGATCAACTTGATTGATACTCCGGGACACGTGGACTTCACCGCTGAGGTGGAGCGTTCTCTCCGTGTACTGGATGGAGCTGTGGCAACCTACTGTGCAGTAGGTGGTGTGCAGCCCCAGAGTGAAACGGTGTGGCGCCAGGCCGACAAGTACAATGTACCCCGTCTGGGATATGTGAACAAGATGGACCGTTCTGGTGCAAACTACTACGACGTTCTCCAGCAGATGAAGGACGTGCTGGGTGCTAAGCCCGTATCTTTGGTGATTCCTATCGGACAGGAGGAGACCTTCAAGGGTATCGTTGACCTGCTGAAGATGAAGGCTATCATCTGGAACGATGAGACACAGGGTGCTGAGTTCGAGGTAACTGACATCCCTGCTGATCTTGCTGATGAGGCTCAGGAGTGGCGCGACAAGCTCGTGGAATCTGCAGCAGAGTTCGATGAGGCTCTGATGGAGAAGTTCTTCGAGGATCCTAACTCAATTACTGAGGAGGAGCTGATCGCTGCTATCCGTAAGGGTACCCTCGCCATGGAGTGCACACCGATGCTCTGCGGTTCATCATTCAAGAACAAGGGTGTACAGACTCTGCTCGACTATGTATGCGCCTTCCTTCCCTCTCCACTGGATACTCCCAACATCGTTGGTGAGAATCCCAGCACTGGCGAAGAGGAAGACCGTAAGCCGAGCGAGGACGAGCCCACTTCAGCTCTGGCCTTCAAGATTGCTACCGACCCGTATGTAGGTCGTCTGGTATTCTTCCGCGTTTACTCTGGTAAGGTGGAGGCTGGTTCATACGTCTTCAACACCCGTTCCGGTAAGAAGGAGCGCGTGAGCCGTCTGTTCCAGATGAACTCCAACAAGCAGCAGCCCATGGAGAGCATTGACGCTGGTGATATCGGTGCCGGTGTAGGTTTCAAGGATATCCGTACGGGTGATACCCTCTGCGATGAGGCACATCCCATCGTACTGGAGAGCATCAGCTTCCCAGATACCGTGATCTCTATCGCCGTTGAGCCGAAGAGCCAGGCTGACATTGCCAAGCTCGATAACGGTCTTGCTAAGCTGGCTGAGGAAGATCCTACCTTCACTGTACATACCGACGAGCAGAGCGGTCAGACCGTGATCTCTGGTATGGGTGAGCTTCACCTCGATATCATCATCGACCGTCTGAAGCGTGAGTTCAAGGTAGAGTGTAACCAGGGTAAGCCGCAGGTGAACTACAAGGAAGCTATCACCAAGACTGTCAACCTCCGCGAGGTTTACAAGAAGCAGTCGGGTGGTCGTGGTAAGTTCGCTGACATCATCGTGAACGTTGGTCCGGTTGATGAGGATTACGACATCAAGGAGAACGGCGGTCTGCAGTTCATCAACGAGGTGAAGGGTGGTAACATTCCTAAGGAATTCATCCCCGCTGTCCAGAAGGGCTTTGAGGATGCCATGAAGAATGGTGTGCTCGGTGGCTATCCGATGGATTCTATGAAGGTGACTGTTATCGATGGTTCGTTCCACCCGGTTGACTCTGACCAGTTGTCATTCGAGTTGGCTGCTCGCAATGCATACAAGAACGCTTGCGTGAAGGCCGGTCCTGTACTCATGGAGCCTGTGATGAAGCTTGAGGTGGTGACACCTGAGGAGAACATGGGTGACGTGATTGGTGACTTGAACAAGCGCCGTGGTCAGGTAGAAGGTATGGAAGAGGCTCGTAGCGGTGCGCGCATCGTGAAGGCTATGGTTCCACTGGCTGAGATGTTCGGTTATGTAACCGCTCTGCGTACCATCACCTCTGGTCGTGCTACCAGCTCTATGGAGTATGATCACCACGCACCGGTTTCTGGTTCTATCGCCAAGGCTGTGCTTGAGGAGATCAAGGGTCGCGTTGACCTTGTGTAAAGGAAACACTAGTACAACTAGTATATCTAAAAGAGAGAGCCGCTGAGCAAATGACTCTTTAGCGGCTCCTCATATAAACATTCAGTATTAATAATCAATCATTCAAATTATGAGTCAGAAAATTCGCATTAAGCTGAAGAGCTACGACCACAAATTGGTTGACAAGTCAGCAGAGAAAATCGTGAAGGCTGTGAAGGCTACAGGTGCTATCGTTAGCGGTCCTATCCCCCTTCCAACCCACAAGCGTATCTACACAGTAAACCGTTCTACCTTCGTAAACAAGAAGGCTCGTGAGCAGTTCCAGTTGTCAGACTACAAGCGTCTGATCGACATCTACAGCTCAACTGCCAAGACGGTTGATGCCCTGATGAAGCTTGAGCTTCCCAGCGGTGTTGAGGTAGAGATCAAGGTATAGTTAAAGCCCGCATGGGCAAACTATCATAAAAACGGGAGTCACATATTGTGATTCCCGTTTTTGTTTTGTCATCCCTTGTACAGTAAAACGGTTACGGTTACAGTTGTAACCATGTAACCTTTTTGTCCTATGGTTACAGCTGTAACCATGTAACCATTTGTATGGAATTTGTCTTTTCCTGATTCAGTAATTGGTCACGGTCACAGCTGTGACCGTGTGACCATCTCTATGGTATTGGAGGTTATTATCATAGGACTTGGTGGGGTAATATTATAAGGATAAAGGGAGTAAAATGTCGCTTTTCCATCGTTTGCCTATACTCAAACGATCGTGCGCCTATACGCAAACGATCTGTTGCCTATACCCAAATTGAAACGCAATCTCGAAACCATCTTCTCTAAATTTCGTTAGATAATGGTATAATAAAAGCCTAAGGTGAACTTTTGTGAACTTTTTCTTTTGGCGGTTTTCTTGAATTTGATTATATTTGCATTCGATAATGAAGAAGATAGCATACATCACCGTCATCCTTTGTCTGCTCCTGGCTTGTGGATCAAGAAAGGAGTATAAGGAAATCCTAGTCAAAGCTGAGACAATCATGTATGATCATCCCGACTCTGCCCTGCACATGCTGGAACAGCTGAGGGATACGATGCAGAATGCTGGGAAGGCCGACCGCATGTACTATGAACTACTACTTGCCGATGCGCAGAACAAATCATACGTTGATTTCACTACCGACAGCATCATGAAGGAGGTGGTGCGCTATTACGACCGCCATGGCTCTGCCAACGAGCGGATGCGTGCCCACTATCTTCTCGGCTGTACCTACCGCGATATGGGAGAGGCCCCCATGGCCCTGCAGTGCTATCAGGAGGCTGTGGGGTGTGCCAATACATCTAGTTCTAATTGTGACATTCAAATTCTTACAGCCGTATATGGACAAATGTCCAGAATATTCCACAAGCAGAACCTCCCACATGATGAGATTTGGGCTATCCACCATTATATTAATTGCATCCAACATTCATGCGACAAAGAAGAATACATTGTTGCAAAAGGTCAATTGATAAGGCCATACTATCTTCTTGGAGAAAAAGACACAGTATTGCAAATCATCAATGATACCTACCAAACTCTCAAACGTTTAGGAAAAACCAAAAGAGCTGCCTCTATTTTACCCACATCCATTTATATCTATCTAGAACGAAACCAATTGTCCAAGGCTAAACAGGTTATGGATATCTTTGAGCATGAGTGTGACCTCTTTGACGAAAAGGGCAATATTGTTAGAGGCCGTGAACACTATTATTATACAAAAGGTCTTTATGAACTTGCAGTGAATAAAACCGATTCTGCTGAATTCCATTTTAGGAAAGCCATCCAATACGGGTATAACTCTGAGGGCTATAAAGGACTACTCTCTGTCTATAGGGAAAGGAATAATATGGATTCTGTTTTTCTTTTTTCTCATCTATATGAAGCCGCACAAGATTCCCTGCATAACAAAATGCAGACAGATGTCATCCATCAGATGTCTTCACTTTATAACTACAATAGGAGTCAGAAGGAAGCTGCCCAAGAAAGAGAAAACACGCGAAAAGCGAAAGAGATGCTTAGGACCCTTATCTTTTTAGCCGTAGTGTTGATTGGTGCCATATCATGGTTCTATTATAGGAGACAACAGAAAAAGAAAGAAATGATTCTAAATCTAGAGAATGATCTGGGAAATGCCATATTGATTCGTGAGGAAATCCAAGAGGAGTTGAAAAGACTTAAGGAAAAGGACTATGAAAGTGTGATTGCCACGAAAGAAAAGAAAGAGGCAGAACTGACACAGGCGATAGAACGCTTGCGGGCTAAGAATGAACTCTATAAAAGAAAGTCCAATGAGAACAATACTGACCGTCTTGATGATTTCTTGAACAGTAGCATAGCCCAACTGTTCATTAAAAAGGCCAACAACAAAACAGAGAGGCCTGTACCATCAGATGCGGAGTGGAGATTGCTGGAGTCCCAGTTCAGCAAAGACATGCCAGCTATTTATAATTCATTTGGCCATGATAAGACTCTCTCTTCTCTTGAGCAATATGTTTGCATCCTACTCCTGCTGAAGATTCCAACCAATGCCATTATCATGATGGTCAAGTCTTCACCCCAAACCGTTTCAAAAGCAAAGTCACGGGCAAACATGAAACTGTTCAATGAAAAAAGTGCGAATACACTTGAAAACAATCTTTTGAGCTCCTTAAAGAGGTCTTGACTAAATTTGGTTAAATATATTTTTAATCTTCTGATAACCAATTTGTTTTTAATGAAACAACATTCCCATTGGTTAATTCTGACTAACAATTAATATCATTCCTGTTTGGTAGTTTGAAGACTTTTGTCATACATTTGCGATAACTAAATGCAAAAGTATGACAAAAGTTTTTTTAGGTATTTGTCTAATGTTTTTGGCTACATTAAGTATTGCCAATGTTCAGAAAGTGTGTGATGGTATTATCCTTCAAGTACGTTTTGATGATCCCACAGAGGATTATGAACCTCTTCATAGGGATTCCATTGAAATTCCTTTTGTTAGTTTAGATAATCACACCTTGTTCTTTCTTACTCCTTGCGACGGTTGTACCCTCCGTTTATTGGATGATAATGCCAACGTTGTTTATTCCACTGTTATTGCCTCAGGCACAACCAGCTTGGTTTTACCCTCTACTCTTTCAGGTGAATACGAGATTCAGATTATTCAAGGCAACATCTGTTTCTACGGAACCATCTATCTTTAATTTATTTCTATTAATCTATAAAACTGTATTGTCATGAAGAAACTATTATTCATTTGTATGAGCTTGTTTTCCTGTTCTTGGTTTTTATCATGTTCGAATGATTATGAGGAGAACGTATTGAACGAGGACGAGGAAGCTGTGCTTGACGGAAATCACTACGTTAGTGTAGAGCAGGCCAAGAAAAATGCGATAGAGTTCATAAACACATTCCAGAGCAAGGAAACAAGAGGAGTTAAGAAAACATTTGAAGTGGAGAACGTTGTAACCTGCAGTGCTACCGACTTTATTGGTGTGGAGTCGCGCTCCTTATCCTCCAGTCAGCCCGTTTTCTATGCCATCAACTTCAAGGGAGAGAACGGGTTTGTTCTCGCTTCGACAGACGACAGGTATATTCCTGTCTATGCATACGTGGAAAACGGTAGTTTTCCTGGAACAGAGTCTGGTAATGTAGGATACAACCAGTTCCTAAAGAATATTGCCATGAAAGTTACAGACAAGAACGACTCCTCCCTATTGGTGAAAGAGCAGGAGGGGGTAATGAGAAATGTGCAGATAGAACCTCTACTACATGTCAAATGGGACAAAGGTTCACCCTATAATGCTCATTCTTTCTTTACCTATTGTTCACCCATGGGAGTAGCTTTGGCTCAGATATGCTCTTACTACCTATACCCAACTACAGCCACCTATCATGACAATGGAGACAGTACGACGTTCTCGATGAACTGGAGTAGCATTCTTATTGAATGTCTTCTTAACGATGGGAAGTTGCTCACAAACAACACAAATTCTGACGCAGTGGCTCACTTGATCCACTATCTTGAATACCATTATGGGACGGAAACACTATATAATAGTGAACAATGTCTTTCTTTCATGTACCAACTTGGTTATCATGTTTCTCAACTCCATGGATTATGGTTTAGCAGTGATGTGAATAATGTGGCAACAGCATTGGGTCAGTCTAAGCTGATTTATGCCAGAGGATATGCAACTCAGAACTCCAATCTTTATAGTGATGGCCATGCGTGGGTGATTGATGGTTATCATGATGATGCAAATAGCGGTGAAGGCTATATGCACTGCAACTGGGGATGGGGAGGCGATTATAATGGCTACTTCACAGTTGATGGCTTTACACCCTATTCCTCCATGCACTACCAGTACCAAATGGCTTATTCTATCATCTATTATTAATCTCACAGATACCTCATTATGTTATGAAAAAGAGTTTGCAAAATTCCTGGCGAATCCTATTCCTTCTGTCTTTGCCACTAACTCTTTCTAATTGCAGGCAAGAAGAGGAACTGGTTATTCCAACTCCCTGTGATTATTCCTATGAATGGCCCTTATCAGAATACGACTCTGCCGGCATCGTGTTGGTGTCAACTCCTGATACGGAATTCACCTACGGCAGCATAGAGAAAGCAAGTGAAGAACATGGCTGGCTGGTGAATACCATTAAGAAGAACGGTGTCAAGGTGATAAACATTCGTGATGTTATTAAGGAGATGTCGCCTGACAGTCAGCTGACAGCCCGTCAGATGATCGTACAGAACCTATTCTATACACGTGACCAGACAATTATCACGCCAAAGGGGATTGTCCTCGGGAAGATGCGCAATACGAAACGAAAGGAAGAGCCCCAATTGATAAATATGTGCCTGCACCATATGGGCATTAATCCCATTTATCAGGTGAGCGATGAAAACGCAGTATTGGAAGGTGGTGATTATCTACCGTTTGGAACATTGGCTTTTATCGCAAATGGGCTTCGCACCAACGAACTGGCTATTGAAGAATTGATGAAAGCAGATGTGTTAGGGCATGATACCATCGTGGTGGTGAATGACCGTAAGTTGTCGAACGAAGAGATGCACCTCGACACATACTTCAATATCATTGACCATAATTTGGTAACGTTGGTGGCCGACCGCTACCATGCATCTCGAGATGGCATATATTACCTTCCCGTGGATATATATGCCAGGGACGGGAAAACAGGTGAGTGTAAGTACCGAAAGATAGAAAACGGCACGGCCTTAGATGAGTTCTTAGAACAAAGGGGTATCAGCATCATTCCCATATCCGTGTTCGATGCCCGTACGTTCGCCTGTAATTACCTCTGTGTCAGCCCAAGACATATCATAGCCGTTGAAGGACAATCTGAGGAACTGCAACGGACATTAAGAGATAGTGGCGTGCAGGTTGACTGGCTTCCGATTACGGAACTGCTGAAAGGCAACGGGGCTATTCATTGCATGAGCAAGGTGCTGAAGAAAAGACTGTAAACACACAATCTGAAAGCGATGAGCCACAATATCCCCTCCATGAGGAGGGGCGATAGAAAGCATATTATTCCTCTGATAGTAGAACTATCCGATCCATTCCAAGCATGGGCGGGTAGTTTTTGAATGTTGGAGAGAAAAATGTTGGGAAACAGAAGAACATGGTCAATCGTTTTGGAAGTTACTGAATTAGTTTGTATCTTTGCACTGTCAAAGCTATACTATTATGAAAAGATTGATTTTAGCGGCGGTGTTGCTTTACTGCGTCACCCTTCGATTGGGGGCTCAGCAACAGATCAGACATGAGTTCAGTATGGGCTTCGGTGTTGGAAATAACATGGCCGATAAAAAGGTTAATGATGTGGTAGATCACTATTTGGAAACCTATCATATGGAAAGTGAAATGGGATGTTCCGACTTTGTCGGTGATTCGCATATAACTCTGAGTTTTGAGTACCACTATCGTCTTAACCAACGATGGGCTGTGGGCTGCATCGCCGGCTGGGGAATATCAAAAGAATCCTATGATGGAATTGAAGAACATGGGGCGGCACCCCATTCCTATCTTGCCAAGTATGGCAGTGAGCAGAGTCGTATATTCTATATTGCGCCATCAGTCAGATACAGTTGGCTTACTACCATGCGAGGACACATGCAACTCTATTCTCGGGCGGCTTTGGGAACCATCAGACAACACATGTTATTCGACTATCAGCAGGCTGCTTCTGATGGTAGACTATATACTGCTTTTGAAGACGACACTCAACGCGATGAATATCGCCATGAACATTTTGATGAGGTGAAATGGCGTTCTGCTTATCAACTGACTCCTGTTGGCATCGATCTCGGTAACCGATTCATCCATTTCTATTCGGAACTGGGCTATGGATTCCAGGGCGTCTTTACCATTGGAACTCGTTTCACCTTTCCCTAACAGAAGTGGGTCAAAACAAAATCTGCTCAACATACACAATAGCGGCGTCAACATACACGCAACATACACGCGAGATTGACAAACGGATGATTATTCCCAACGTGGGAATAAATTGTTCCCAACGTGGGAATATCGAGAAAGTGGCATAGTTTCTATGGGAAAGTGACATAGTTAGGAGTGAACCCTTAGTGTATCTTATAAGCCGTATAGTGTATGTTGATGTATGTTCCTTGTATGTTGCGCCAGTTTTTATATAATCTGTAATGAATTGCTCCGCCAATAACCTGCTGACCATAAGTTGATTAGACGTAAAAGCGGAGCATTCTTTTGAATTCATTTGCTGCGCATTTTTTTGGAGTCTATTCTTTTTTTATATATCTTTGTAGCCGTAATAACCAAATTATTAAGCATATGGAAACTGAAGAACTGAAGAATCAAACAGCAGAAGCAGCTGAAGAACTGAAGAATCAAGCAGCAGAAGCGGCTGAAGAGGTAAAGGACCAGGCTGCAGAAACAGCAAGTGACGTAAAGGATTCGGCTGAAGACCTGTTGAAAAACATGAAGGAGAAGGCAGAGGAAGTGATCAACGATATCAGTGAGAACGAAACCGTGAAGGCTGTCCGCGAGAAAGTGGAAGGCTGGGTGAGCGAAGAAAACCTGAAGAACGTCAAGGAAAAGGTGGAAGGCGTGATTAACGATATCAGCGAGAACGAAACCGTGAAAGCTGTTCGTGAGAAGATCGACGAAACCGTGGAGCAGCTTACCTCTAATGAAACCGTTCAGCAAGCCAAGGAGTTCGTCAGCGAACAAACCGATCGCGCCGGTGAGTTTATCAAGGAGAGCGCCGAAAGTGTAGAGAAAAGCAGTTTCTTCCAGAAGCTAAAAGGACTGTTCGGACTGAAATAAAACCCTTTCTTGATACAGTATCAGTCATTTCTTCTTATTGAATAGTTAAAAATCAATAAAAGTTAGCTTGTGCAAAGGTACTCATGCTTGTTATTTCAATAATAATGTGTACCTTTGCACCCGCTAAAGTGCGTATTGCGCTGGCTTTATGCCATCAATACTCTGATAAAGAACAACTTAACCTTCAATTGCGAAGAAGTGAGGATGTTTCTTTTTAAGTGTGTTGTGTGTGTGAAAAAAGCGTAGGAGCACTTAAAAAGAAACCATATTAAACATTATATTATTTAATTTTAAACTGAAATGCCAGGATTATTAGGAAAGAAAATCGGAATGACATCCGTTTTCA
>JAGCDO010000041.1 GCA_017651265.1 Prevotella sp.
GGCAATCTATTATAGCGATCATCCTGAGATCGGGTTCTACTTGAACCACCCCCTGATGGCTCGTATCGTTGAGCTGAAAGAAAAAGGTTTCGCTGATGCGAAAGAATATGACTACGCTCCCGTTGACCTGGGCGATGCCATCGAGAACTACAAGCAGATTCTCGACATCACAGGCGATGTGGCTGCCAATATCATCGAGCTGAACAGTGAGGCTGTCGACCTGGAAGGGCCGCACCTCGAGAACGGTCGTATGATCTACGCCTCTAAGACGTACGAGAACCTCGACGCCACCCGCAAGGCTGGTCTGTGGGGAGTATCCATGCCCCGTCGTTACGGCGGTCTGAACCTGCCTAACGCTGTGTTCTCGATGCTCTCTGAGATGATTTCAGCTGCTGATGCCGGTTTCCAGAACATCTGGAGCTTGCAGAGCTGTATCGACACACTCTATGAGTTCGGTTCTGAGGAGCAGCGCCAGAAGTATATCCCCCGCGTTTGCGCCGGTGAGGGTATGAGTATGGACCTCACGGAGCCTGATGCCGGTTCCGACCTGCAGCGCGTGATGCTGAAGGCTACCTACGATGAGAAGGAAGACTGCTGGCGACTGAACGGTGTGAAGCGTTTCATCACCAATGGCGATAGCGACATCCACCTCGTACTGGCTCGTTCTGAGGAAGGTACCAAGGACGGCCGCGGACTGTCGATGTTTATCTACGACAAGCGTCAGGGTGGCGTGAACGTACGTCACATCGAGCATAAATTGGGTATCCATGGCTCTCCAACCTGTGAGCTGACCTACAAGAACGCTAAGGCAGAGCTCTGCGGAAGCACCCGTCTCGGTCTGATCAAGTATGTGATGGCGCTGATGAACGGTGCCCGCCTGGGTATCGCCGCACAGAGTGTAGGTGTTGAGCAGGAGGCTTATAACGAAGGACTGGCTTACGCTAAGGAGCGTCAGCAGTTTGGTGATAAGATCATCAACTTCCCTGCTGTCTATGACATGCTTTCTCGCATGAAGGCAAAATTGGATGCGGGTCGTTCACTGCTCTACGAGACAGCTTGCTATGTGGATATCTATAAGTGTCTTGAAGATATCGAGCGCGACCGTAAGCTCACTCCCGAGGAGAAGCAGGAGATGAAGAAGTACCAGCGCCTGGCTGATGCATTCACACCGCTGGCCAAGGGTATGAACTCTGAATACGCTAACCAGAACGCTTACGATGCCATCAGTATTCACGGTGGTTCAGGCTTCATCATGGAGTACAAGAGTCAGCGTTTGTTCCGCGATGCCCGTATCTTCTCCATCTACGAGGGTACTACACAGCTGCAGGTGGTGGCCGCCATCCGCTACATCACCAACGGCACAATGCTGAACAACATCAAGGATATGCTCGCTGCCCTGCCTGCTGATGCCAATGCGGCGCTGAAGGCTCGCGTGGAGAAGCTCATCCCCATCTACGAGGATGCACTCAACTACGCCAAGAGCCTCGACTCTCAGGACGCCTTCGACTTCCTGGCCCGTCGTCTCTACGATATGACTGCCGAGCTGGTGATGTCTCTGCTCATCATCCGCGATGCTGCCAAGGCTCCAGAACTCTTCGAGAAGAGTGCCAATGTATATGTTCGCATGACCGAAGAAGACGTTTGCGGAAAGTCGGCCTATATCAAGAACTTCCAAGTGGAAGATCTTGAAGCATTCAAGGCTGCCGAGAGCGCCGAAGCTTAAAATCAACAGCATACAAAAATGGAATGCGCAGGTTTCTGCGCATTCCATTTTTTCAAATCCACTGATCATCCTATCCATTATGAAAACTGTCTATCCCACAAAGGTATCCGTCACGCTCGTCTTGATTATCAGCATCATCGTGGGCTGTACCCTCATCCCACTTATAATCAACAGCAAGTGGATTCTATTCTTTATCGATCTGTTAGTTTACGCCATTTTGCTATATCTGATGCTCAGCATCAAGTACGAAATCAACGATTCGCAACTCATCATTCACCAAGCAATGGGCAAGATGACAATCGACATCAACACCATCAAAAGCATCGAACCCACCCACACCATTCTCAGTGCGCCAGCCAGCTCTTTAGACCGTCTGCGCATCAGCTACAACAAATATGATGAAGTAGTCATTTCACCCCGACGGAAGGAAGAATTCATCCGCCAGCTGCAATCCATCAATCCACAAATTACGGTCAAGGGAGGGAAATAGATTTCAGTCTCTCAATATGATTTCGCAGTTGTCCAGACTTTCCACCGTGGCCAAAGCCTGATAACTGATTCCCTGACTAAGTCAGTTCACATCAAGAACTTCAAGGCTGAAGACCTTGAGAGTTTTAAGAGTTGACAGTTGACAATTGATAGTTGACAGTTCTTCGCGTAGCGAAGAACTGTCAACTCTTATCGTACGCATGCACCGGATAGTCGAGGGTGTAATGCAATCCGCGGCATTCCTTCCGTTCTATGGCCATGCGGGTAATCAGGTAACCCACGTTGATCATGTTTCGCAGCTCGCAGATATCCTTAGAGGCTTTCACGCGCTTGAACAGGTTCTCAGTCTCCTCGTACAGCATGTCCAGACGATCCCATGCACGTTTCAGACGGAGGTCGGAGCGTACGATACCTACGTAGTTCGACATGATCTGTCCTACCTCCTTCACGCTCTGCGTGATCAGCACCTGTTCCTCGTTGGTCATCGTTCCCTCATCATTCCATTCAGGAATCTTGTCGTTGAAGTCGTAGAGGTCCACATGCTCCACCGAGTGTTTGGCCGCCGTCTCTGCATACACCACTGCCTCGATGAGCGAGTTACTGGCCAGACGGTTACCGCCATGCAAGCCCGTGCATGAGCATTCGCCTAGCGCATAGAGTCGTTCAATGCTCGTGCAGCCGTTCAGATCCACCTTGATACCGCCGCACATATAGTGAGCAGCAGGACGGACGGGGATATAGTCGGTGGTGATGTCAATACCTATTGACAGACATTTCTGGTAGATATTCGGGAAGTGGTGACGTGTCTCTTCAGCATTCTTGTGCGTCACATCCAGACACACATGATCCAGTCCGTGAATCTTCATCTCCTTATCGATGGCCCTTGCCACGATATCGCGGGGAGCCAACGACAGACGGTCATCGTATTTCTCCATGAACGTCTCGCCATTGGGCAGTTTCAGGATGGCTCCATAGCCGCGCATGGCCTCGGTGATGAGGTAAGCGGGATGTGTCTCTCCAACATGATGAAGCACCGTGGGATGGAACTGCACAAATTCCATGTCGGCTACTGTTCCCTTGGCACGATACACCATGGCAATGCCGTCGCCTGTGGAGATGACGGGATTGGAGGTTGTCTCATAGACAGCGCCGCAGCCACCTGTACACATCACCGTGATCTTCGACAGATAGGTATCCACCTTCTGGGTATCAGGGTTCAGCACATAGGCGCCATAGCAGTTGATATAGGGGGTGCGACGTGTCACCTTCGCACCAAGATGGTGCTGGGTGATGATCTCCACGGCAAAGTGGTTCTCCTTGATATCGATGTCAGGACAAGCGCGTACGGCTGCCATCAAGCCCCTTTGGATCTCCGCTCCGGTATCATCGGCATGGTGCAGGATACGGAACTCCGAATGCCCTCCCTCGCGGTGCAGGTCGAAGTCGCCCTGCTCGTTCTTATCGAAGTTCACCCCCCAGTTCACCAGTTCCTTGATCTGTGAAGGCGCCATTCGCACCACCTGTTCCACGGCAGCACGGTCGCTGATATAGTCGCCGGCGATCATCGTATCCTCAATATGCTTGTCGAAATTATCGACGGCGAGGTTGGTCACCGAGGCCACTCCACCCTGTGCGAAACTGGTATTAGCCTCGTCGAGACTTGTCTTACAGATCATGCAGATCTTACCCTTCTTCTCGCGTGCCACCTTCAAGGCGTAGCTCATACCGGCCACTCCTGAGCCGATAATGAGGAAGTCGTACTTATAGATCATATCACTATCATTTTTCAACTGTCAACTATTGCTTCTCTCGCGTCACCAACCACGCACCGAACAACACCAGCACGGCAGCAATGGGCTTATCCCATGTCAGGATGTCCTGTCCGATGGCAATGGCCACCAATGAAGCCACCACGGGTTGGATGTTCGTATAGATGCTTACCACGGTAGCCTTCAGGTACTGCATGGCAAAAGGAATCATGAAGTAACCCAGCACCGTGGCAAAGATCACGATGAAGGCCATGGCGGCTATACCCGTCCAGTTGGCCTGTCCACCGTATAAAGCCGTGGTGGGGAACTCTTTCCATGAGAAGGGCAGTACGGCAATGGTACTTACCAGGAAGATCCATTTCATCTGCGTTACCGCCGTGTATTTCTGCGACACCTTCCTTGTAATGAGCAGATAGACCACCCATGTAAGCACGCTGAGGATAGCCAGGATGATGCCCAACAGATCGTTACTACCTGCACCAGCCTGCCAGCCTACGAACACCATCAGTGCGGCACCTAAGATGGCGATGATCACACCCAGGGTTTTAACACCCGTCACCTGTTCCTTCAGGAACATCGCTGCCATGAGCATTGTGGCCACAGGTGTCAACGTGGCAATCAGTGAGAAATACACAGGAGTGGTGAAATCCAGCGCCCATGCTGTGAGTGTCTGTGAGATGACGAAGCCTAACAAACCGCCTGCCATGATCACCAGCAGATCTTTCCGTTCCACCTTCTCCTTCGGCAGGAACCAACTAATCACCCAGAAGATCAGCGCAGCGCCAAGACAGCGCGTAGCCATGTACGTCATGGGGGTTACCCACTCCTCGAGCAGATACTTGGTCACGGGAACACCCAGACCGAAAATAACATTCGCCGTGATGATCGCGGCATGTCCCTCAAATTGATGCTTATCCATGAATTGATGCAATTATGTGGGTACAAAGGTACATATTAGTGAGAACAATACAAAATAAATACCTTTATTTTTGCATCTGGATTGTCCCAGCACCACGTCGAGCACCATCATCAGGACAATACTACTTGTCTTTTACAATGTCCGCCTGTCAGATACCTTTCACCCAGGCTTCTAATTCTTCTCTCGATGTACTGTTGAGCAGTTTTCCTTCTTTCCAATTGATGTTCGGATAGGCTGCTTTAAGATCATCGCATGCTTTCTTGATGCTGCTACCGCCCGAGGTGGCAAAAGGAATGACGGTCTTACCTGTGAAGTCGTAGGTTTCCATAAAAGTGTTGATAATGGTGGGACAAGTGTACCACCAAATGGGGAAACCTACATACACCACATCATAATCCTGCATGTTCTGGAGCTTGTCGGTAATGGCAGGACGTGAGGTCTTATCCTCCATCTCTACGCTACTCCGACTCTGCTTGTCACGCCAATCGAGGTCGGCTTCCGTATAAGGCTTTTCAGGTTTGATTTCGTGCAATGTACCACCTGTCACCTCGGTCAATTGTTGGGCCACCCCTTTGGTTACGCCCGTTGCTGAAAAATAGGCTACTAATGTTTTCATCTCTTTGTTCTCCTTTTGTTTGTTTCCTTGCGAACAGGCACTCAGACATATAGCCAGGAGTGCTGCCATCATCATCATTGTTTTCTTCATATGCTTCATGTTATTGGTTTTTACTTGCTTATACCCATACAGGATCTTTTTCTTATTTTAGATACTGAGCGAAAAACTCAGCCAGTTTGTCCCAAGGAATCATATTTTTCGGCTCACCCTTACCCACTAACTCCGTATAACCGCCATCGTAGAGGTCGCAATGAGAGGCTCCGGGGATGATGAGCAGCTGCTTGTTGGCAGGATTAGGATTGGGCTTGCCAACCACGTTGTAACCCTCGGCCTTGCCTTCCACCATGTATTTGTAAGCAGCCTCACCGAAATAACGCGAGTGAGCATTCTCACCATGCATGACGAGGACGGCAGAGCGGATCTCGTTGATGTAATAGAGGAAACGGCTATTGGCATAGGCCTGCGTACCGATGGTACGCCAACCGTCGTTTGAGTTACCGCTACGCTTATGATAGCCGCGTTCGGTCTTATAGTAGTCAAAGTAATCTTTCACGAACTGAGGCGCATCATCGGGTAGAGGATCCACAACCCCACCAGCCATTGCCATCGGATCGGTTAGGCGCTGCCTGGCAAGCGCCTCGCGGGCAGCATGGCGAGCCTCCTCCTTGTCATCACTATCGTAATAGCCATTGCCACTAACGCGTGTCATGTCGTACATCGTACTTGCCACAGTGGCTTTGATACGTGGGTCGGCAGCGGCTGCATTCAAGGCAATTCCGCCCCAACCACAGATACCGATAATACCTATCTTTTCAGCATCCACATTGTCCTGCTTGGAGAGGTAATCTACTGCCGCCATGAAGTCCTCTGTGTTGATGTCTGGCGAAGCCGTGCGACGAGGTTCACCGCTACTCTCACCAGTGTATGAAGGATCGAAAGCTAAGGTTACATACCCACGCTCTGCCATCCGCATGGCATAGAGACCGCTCGACTGCTCCTTGATGGCTCCGAAAGGACCAGATACGGCAATTGCCGGCAACTTACCTTCCACATTTTTAGGAGTATAGAGGTCGGCTGCTAATGTCAGTCCGTACTGTGTCTTAAACGTCACCTTCTGATGGTTCACTTTCTCGCTCAGCGGGAACACCTTGTCCCACTCTTGCGTCAGATTCAATGTCGTCATATTATCTTCTGTTTTAGTTTGTTCTTTGTTTGTGCAGCCTGCGAGCAATCCGCTAAACAGTACTGCAGCTATTATTACTTTTTTCATAATATCACCTTTGAACTATGTTCGAGCTCGTTCTTGTTCGAAAATGTAATCGAGCTTCCATTTTACTCATTTAATCACGACCTTACTACCGTTTTTGATGTATATTCCTTTTGATGGGTTGCTTACCTGCTGACCGCTCAGCGAGTAGATATTCCCTTCGCCCTTTGGAGAGGGGGTAAGGGTGAGGCTTTTAATGGCTGTTGTACCCGATGAAAGCGACAATGTAACGCTGATGTTGCTTTCGCCAGCTTTCAGGAAAGTGCGCAGCTGACTCTCCGAGAGACCTTCAATCTTTCCCAGAGGAGTGTAGCTCCATGAATTGGAACCATAGAACAGACAGATGTTGCTTCCGTTGTAGAGAACCACATCGCCTGGCTGGGCAGTAATCTGTTGATTGCTCGTGGGAAGCGAGAAACCAAGCGAACCCCAAATCTCGAAACCACCGCTGCTATTGAGTGTTACGCTAACAGGCAACTTTTGGACAAGTGCTCGTGTGGCGTCATTGTCAGCAAGTATAATGCTCTGCGTCTGATCGCCGATAGTGATATACATTTTATCCATATTCTGGGCCTTTATTACATTGTCTGAAGAACAACAGCTAAACAGCAATACAGTTAAGAATAAAAGAATCTGCTTCATATCTCTTATGATTATTCGATTGCAAAGTTAGGTATTATAAATAATATAGGTATTACACAAATTGGCTGATAATATACCAATTTCGCAGATTGTGCTTAAATATTACAAATTTTCAACCATTTTTAGTCTATAATGAAGGTTTTTTCTTATCTTTGCGCTGTTATTATGAAGAAGATTCTGAAAGTTGACAGTCCCAACGATTATGCCCGCTTTGTGAACGCCCCTGTGCTGCACCCGTTAGTGAGCATCATCCACTATGATGAACTGGCTCCCTTCCGGCACAGTTTGAACAACTACGGTGTGTACGGACTCTTCATCCAGCGCCAGTTTCCCCGCAACCTCTCGTATGGCATGAGGAAACTGCAGGTGAGCGATGGCTCGATTATTGCCGTGGAGCCGGGACAGATTGGCGGCTTGGAGGATGATGACGAGCGCATCTCGCTGAGCGGATGGGTGCTACTGTGGTCGCCAGAGTTATTGCATGGGACCGAACTGGAACGCCAGATAGACCGTTATCAGTTCTTCTCGTATTTCTTCGATGGCTCGCTGCCGATGGAACCTGATGAATGGCTCTGCATTACGCAGTTGGTTGCCCAGATGCGGCAGGAGCTTGAAAACAACGAAGATTCACCGTCATTACGAAACATCCTGCTGGGTTATCTGCACTTGATACTGGAATACTGCAACCGTATCTATCATCGTCTGCTTTCCGAGGAAAACAAGGGTAGCGACGACTTGCTGAAACGTTTTCACGACCTGCTGCAAACGTATTTCCGCGAAAACCGCCAACTGTCGTACGGTCTGCCAACCGTTGCTTATTGTGCCTCTGAACTGGCCTATTCGCCCCGTTATTTCGGTGATATTGTCCACAAAGCCACAGGTGGCACAGCCATCGGCTACATCCACAACTATATAATCAATCAAGCGAAAAGTCTGCTGATGCAAGGTCATAACATCAGCGAGACTTCCCGCCTATTGGGTTTCGATTTCCCTCACCATTTCACCCGCCTCTTTAAGCGTATCACCGGTCTTACACCCAGCGAGTTTCTGGGGAAATAGATTCACGGTTTTTTACTTGATAAACTTCACCTTCGAGGCATCACGGGGTTTCGCATCAGGCTGCTCGTCGGGGTAGCCGATGGCGAGGATGTAGTTCAGTCGGTAATCAGTGGGAATGTCAAGACGGTCAAGGAAAAACTTACACTTTTCATTTGAAACGAGGAAACGCACCGGACCGCCAAGACAACAGGTGCCGAGACCCAATGACTGTGCGGCCAGCATCATGTTCTCACCCAGCAAGCCTGCATCCAGATCGCCACCGTTAGTTGGCGTGCAGACACAGATAAGGGCGGGTGCACCGTAGAAAAGACTTCTGTTCGCGGCCTCATTAACATCGGCAATCAGTTTCTGATCTTCTACCACACGTACAGCCCACGGCTGGGCATTCATGCCACTTGGCGCATTGATGCCACACTTTACTACCATCTCCAGTTTTTCGTGCTCCACGAGTTTGTCAAGATACTTACGGATGGAACGACGTTCCATGATGTTGCTGAGCACAGGATTAACCTCCATCTGCATGTCGGCCTCGATGGTGGAAACCTGGTCGCGCGACTCATAGCGTTTGATCACTTTTCCGTCACGCCCTATCAGGAACTTGGTGAAATTCCACTTAATATCACCGCCACCAGCTTGTTCCTTCAGCCAAGTATAGAGCGGATGCGCATTTTCACCATTTACCTCAATCTTATCAAACTGTGGAAAGTGAATGTCGAAATTGGCCGTACAGAACTGGTGTATCTCCTGAATCGTACCAGGTGCCTGCTGACCGAACTGGTTGCAGGGGAAGTCAAGAATCTCGAATCCCTGACCATGATACTTCTGGTAGAGCGGTTCCAAATCTTTGTACTGTGGTGTGAAACCACATCTAGTAGCAGTGTTGACAATCAACAATACCTTGCCCTTATACTCGGCGAGTGATACGTCCTTGCCTGCATCGTCCTTCACGGTGAAATCATACACGGTTTGCGCTGAAAGGGTCAGTATCCCCATCATAGCTATGAGACATAGAATCATTCTTTTCATACCTTATACATTTTATACGGTACAAAGATATAAAAAAAATTCATATTACAATGCTTTGTGGCAAGTTTTAAGTGAATTTAAGTAATATGTCACTTTTCTTTACTTCTGGTAATCAGTATGCCTGCTCGTGCACCCCTTTGACTGCCCTTCCGCTGGGCTCATTCATGTTCTTGAATGCAGCATCCCACTCCAAGGCAATGGCGGTGGAACATGCCACAGAAGCCTCGCTGGGAACGCTTCGGGCAGCGGAGTCGCTGGGGAAGTGCTCGGCAAAAATGCTGCGGTAATAGTATTCCTCCTTGTTCCTTGGCGGATTGATGGGGAAACGCTCGGCAGCATGCGCCATCTGCTCATCGCTCACAGCCTCAGCAGTGATCTGCTTCAAGGTATCAATCCATGAATACCCTACCCCATCGCTGAACTGCTCCTTCTGTCGCCAAGCCACTTCTTCGGGCAGCATGTCGGCGAAGGCCTCGCGGACAATCTTCTTCTCGATTTCGAAACCCGGCTCACCCGATTGCTTCTTACCGCACATCTTGGCCTCGGGATTAGTGCGCATGGCCACATCCAGAAACTCCTTGTCGAGGAAGGGTACGCGTCCTTCAACGCCCCACGCACTCAAACTCTTGTTGGCACGAAGGCAGTCGTACAAGTAGAGCTTAGAGAGTTTGCGGACGGTCTCTTCATGGAAGGCCTGTGCATTAGGAGCCTTATGGAAATAGAGGTAGCCACCAAAGATCTCATCGGCTCCCTCACCGCTGAGCACCATCTTGATGCCCATCGACTTGATGACGCGAGCCAGCAGGTACATAGGAGTAGAGGCCCGAACGGTAGTAACATCGTAGGTCTCGATGAAGTAGATCACATCGCGAATGGCATCGAGTCCTTCCTGTATGGTGTAGTTGATCTCGTGGTGGACAGTACCGATATGGTCGGCCACCATCTTGGCCTTGGCCAGATCGGGCGCACCTTTCAAGCCCACAGCGAAGGAATGCAGTCGGGGCCAGTAGGCACGTGATTGTGAGTTGTCCTCGATACGGTGCTCACTGAACTTCTCGGCGATGGCGGAGATGACTGATGAATCCAAACCACCAGAGAGCAGTACACCGTATGGCACATCGCTCATCAGCTGTCGTTTGACGGCATCGGTAAGTGCATCATGGATAGCCTTCACACTGGCGGGGTTATCCTTCACTGCGCTGTAATCGAACCAGTCACGAACGTAATACCTTTTTATAGAGGTAAGAGGTGAGAAGCCTGAAGTGAGATCTCCACTCCAAAGGTAGTGCCCCGGAGGAAAGGGCTCGTAGTAGTCGCACTGTCCTTCAAGGGCTTTCAGTTCTGAAGCTACATAGATCTTTCCTTCGTGGTCATAACCTATATAAAGAGGAATGACACCAATAGGATCGCGGGCAATCAGGAAAGCATCCCGCTCCTCGTCGTAGAGGGCAAAGGCAAAGATGCCTGATAGCTGTTCCAGTAAGGAGCCTACCTCTTGCCCCTCCCTGAGAGGGAGGGGAGTATTTAAGGGGAGTGCCTGCGCTGAATCGGTAGTTTGGAAGTTATCATTCCCCTCCCTCTCAGGGAGGGGCGAGGGGTGGGTCATCTCTCTATAGAGGGCAAGGATCACCTCACAGTCGCTACCAGTCTGGAAAGCGTATTTTCCCGCATATTTCCTGCGGATATCCTGATGGTTATAGATTTCACCATTCACGGCCAGCACTTGCTTACGGTCGGGTGCATACAAGGGCTGCCCACCACTCTCAGGATCCACAATACTCAGTCGTTCGTGAGCTAAGATAGCACTACCGCCACAATAGATACCACTCCAATCGGGTCCGCGGTGACGGATTTTCTGACTCATACGTAATGCCTTCTGCCGCAATTCGGCAGAAGGCTCTTTGATTTGGAAAATTCCTACGATTCCACACATAATATATTTTGTATTTGGTTGTTGTTTGCTGTTGTTTTGCTTACGGCTGCAATGTGAGACCGAAGACCAAGTATGCCTTCTGTGTGCTCGGGTTGGCAGCAATCTGTGCGAAGACCGGGATACTGAACGTATCGGTTACCTTGATGTCTTTGGTGGCCTGCAACGAAACATTGGTAACAGCAAAGCCATTGGTACCATAACTGGTGGTGGCGAAGGGTACTGCACCTACGGCTGCACTCCAGTCAACCGATGCGAGTTTGAACGGTACGCTCAGTTCTGCATAACTTGAATAGGCACGATCACCATCTTTGTTCACCCCGTCGTTACCTGCGAAGTTGGTGTACCACTGAATGGCTACCGGACCGAAGTCGTAACCGATGTTGGCCTCGAATACATGACTCGTCTTGTGAGCGTCGTACAAGAAATAGCGCTCCTCAGGACTGTTGAACCAGTAGTCGGTAATACCGAGGTTCAAGCCGCCGATGGTATAAGCAGCGGTCAGATCCAATTCCTTGGTATCGCTGGCGTCCACCAGTCCTACACTACCCCATGCTCCAATACTGAATCCTTTGTAGTCCAAGCCAAGTGTGGGCTGCAACGATGCGCTACCACATTCCAAGCCACGCCATATATACTGACTGACCACATCAGCAGAAACATTTACTTCTTGTGCCTTTACAGGAATTATACACATCATTATCAATGCACTAATTATAATCTTTGTTTTCATAACCATTTTGTTTTTTTGTTATTATTCAAATTATTTCCCTCCCTGCGAGGGAGGGGTTCTTCGCTAAGCGAAGCGGCAAAGCCGAGCGAGGGGAGAATCTCTTTAGTTATAACACAACTCTCCATGTTCGTAAACGTCGAGACCTTCCTCCTCTATACGTTTATCAACGCGCAAACCGTGAATATATTTTATTCCATAGAATAATATGAATCCACAAGCAGCTGCCCAGAGGTCGATGACGAGGATACCGAACAGCTCTGCACCGAAGAATCCCCAGCCGAAACCGTAGAACGCACCGTTAGAGGTAGAAAGCAGACCTGTCATCAAGGTACCGAGGATACCGCAGACACCATGTACGCTGGAAGCACCAACGGGATCGTCGATATGCAGTTTATGATCAATGAACTCAATGGAATAGACCAACACGATACCGCATACCAGACCGATGATGACTGCTCCCATGGGAGACACAAGGTCGCAACCTGCTGTGATTCCCACCAATCCTGCCAGTACACCGTTGAGCGTCAGAGAAAGTGAGGGTTTACCATACTTCAGCCAGGTGAGGAACATCGTAGCCGCACCACCTGCTGCAGCAGCTAAGTTCGTGGTGAGGAACACATGTGAGATGGCGATGCGGTTCACCTCGCCAGAGGCTGCCAACTGAGAACCGGGATTGAATCCAAACCAACCCAGCCAGAGGATGAACACACCCAAAGATGCCATGGTCAGGTTATGACCGGGAATAGCGTTGCTCTTACCTTCCTTAGAATACTTACCGATACGGGGACCGAGTGCCATAGCACCAATCAGGGCCAACACACCACCCACGCTATGTACGATAGCAGAGCCTGCAAAGTCGTGGAACACATCACCAAAGGTGGTCATCATAAAGCTGTCGGCAGCATCGTTACAGAGCCAGCCACCGCCCCATGTCCAGTGACCCTCAATGGGATAGATAAACAAAGAGATCACCGCACTGTAGATCAGATACATCGAGAACTTGGTACGCTCGGCCATGGCACCACTGACGATGGTGGCAGAAGTAGCGCAGAACACGGTCTCGAAGATGAGGAAGCCCTCTACGGGTAAATCACCTTTATAGAAAGAGAGGTCGCCCCAGTTGGGCATACCGATAAAGCCTGCTCCCTCGCTGCCAAACATAAAGCCGAAACCGAGGAAGAAGAACAAGAGTGAGCCGAACATAAAGTCGACAAAGTTCTTCATCAAAATGTTAGCCGTGTTCTTACTACGGGTGAATCCCGCTTCGCACAGAGCGAATCCCGGCTGCATCCAGAAAACCAACATGGCTGCCAATAGCATCCATACCGTATCGAGTGATAATCCAATTTCGTTCATAATCCTGAAAATTTTGTGTTTGTGTATTACTTATTACTTACTTTCCCTTCCCTATGTAGGGGTCGGGGGTTCTACTTCTTATCTCTAAGTACCGTATCACCATTCTCTCCCGTGCGGATCGACCAGGTGTCGATTACGTCGCTCACGAAGATACGTCCGTCGCCTACCTCTCCTGTATGCGCCACCTGCAGGATCACCTTCACGGTGGGGTCGAGGAAGATGTCACGACACACGATCGTGATGGCCACACGCTCTATTACATCTGTACTATACTGTACACCACGGTAAATTCTCTCCTGTCGGCTCTGTCCAATGCCGTGCACGTCGTGGTACTCGAACCAGTCGATGTCGGATGAAAGCAAGGCAGCCTTCACTTCCTCGAACTTGGTTTTTCGGATAATTGCTTCAATCTTTTTCATACCTTTTCCTTTTAATAAAACAATCTTTATCTAACACTTTGTCATTTCCGAGTGCAAAGTTAAAGCATTTTGAAAGTAAAACAAGTAATTTGCTTTTCATTTTGTTTAATTATTTATCATTTTCTTATCTTTTATACTCATATTCTCTTTCTGCGCTTACAGTTTGTCGACAAAACAGGGATAAGAACTAACAAATTGTTACTTTTGGTCAAAATGAAGATGATTTATTCAATTATTCCTTGTAAAATCTTACAAATCGTCGTACCTTTGCAGCATGAAAGGGAAAGTAGAATTCACCAAGATGCACGGGGCTGGGAACGACTACATCTACGTAAACACCCTCAGGTATAACATCCCCAATCCCGAGAAGACAGCCATCGCTTGGAGCGATCGCCATAAAGGTATCGGTAGCGACGGACTGGTACTGATTGGAAAGTCGCCTATTCCCGAGGCAGATTTCACCATGCGCATCTTCAACGCCGACGGCTCGGAAGCCATGATGTGCGGCAATGCATCGAGGTGCATCGGAAAATATCTCTACGAAAGGGCCCTGACAACACAAACACACATCCGTCTGCTCACGCTCTCCGGGGTCAAGAATCTGGAGCTTCATCTCGACAGCAGTCATACTACCGTGGAAAGCGTCACGGTTGACATGCTTGGTCCGGCCTTCGATGTTCCCGCTCAGTTTATCCCCATTTCTACAGAAGCTGATGAGGATCTGCCCGAAGGCACGTTCGTATCGATGGGAAATCCGCATTACGTGATCTTCACAGACGACATCGACCTGGTGAGTGAGATAGGACCTATACTGGAACACCACCCTTCCTTCCCGCAGCGCTGTAACATAGAGTTTGCGCGCATGGAACCTGACGGCGGTATCAGGACAAGAGTATGGGAACGGGGCAGCGGCATCACCATGGCCTGTGGAACGGGCGCCTGTGCTACTGCCGTGGCTGCATGTAGAACAGGTAGAGCAGGACGCAAGAGCAGCATCATCATGGATGGCGGCACCCTCCATATCGAGTGGTGCGAGAAAGATGATCATGTTTATATGACCGGTCCTGCCGCATTCGTCTTTGATGGCGAAGCAGAATTATGAATTATGAATTATTGAAAATATGGCTTTAGTAAACGACCACTTCCTGAAATTACCGAACAACTACTTGTTCGCAGATATTGCCAAGAAGGTGAATGCCTTCAAGGCCACACACCCGAAGATTGATGTAATCAGTCTTGGCATTGGTGATGTTACCCAACCGCTGGCACCCGCCGTCATCGAAGCTATTCACAAGGCTGCCGACGAGATGGCCACCCGCCAGGGATTCCGAGGCTACGGTCCTGAGCAGGGTTACGATTTCCTTCGTGATGCCATTCTGAAGAACGACTTCCTGTCGCGAGGCATTCATCTCGACCGTGACGAGGTGTTCATCAACGACGGTGCCAAGAGTGATACGGGAAACATTCAGGAACTGGTGCGCTGGGATAATTCCATTGGCGTTACCGATCCTATCTATCCCGTCTATATCGACTCGAATGTGATGATCGGGCGGGCAGGTGTTCAGGAGAACGGTCGATGGTCGAATGTGATCTACATGCCCTGTAATGCCGAGAACAACTTCGTTCCGCAGATTCCTGATCAGCGTGTGGATGTGATCTACCTCTGCTATCCCAACAACCCGACGGGAACGGTGATTACCAAGGAAGAGCTGAGCAAGTGGGTGAACTACGCCCTGAAGAACGACACACTCATCTTCTACGATGCTGCTTATCAAGCTTATATCCAGGATGAAAAGATTCCGCATAGCATCTACGAGATAAGAGGTGCTCGTAAGTGTGCCATCGAGTTCCACTCGTATTCCAAGACCGCTGGTTTCACAGGTGTTCGCTGTGGCTATACCATCGTACCGAAGGATGTGACTGCTGCCACACTGACGGGTGAGCGTATCCCCCTCAATCCCTTGTGGAACCGCCGACAGTGTACGAAATTCAACGGCACCAGCTATATCTCGCAACGCGCCGCTGAAGCCATCTACACCCCTGAGGGAAAGGAACAGGTAAAGGCCACCATCGACTACTACATGCAGAATGCCAAGAAGATGCTCACTACGCTCCGTTCTTTAGGCTTCGAGTGCTACGGCGGTGAGAACGCCCCGTATATCTGGGCGAAGACACCAGAGAACAGTCCTTCATGGAAATTCTTCGAGGAGATGCTCTATGGTGCCCATGTGGTCTGCACCCCGGGAGTGGGCTTCGGTCCTGCAGGCGAAGGTTATGTGCGCTTCACCGCCTTCGGCAGTCATGAGCAGACCGACGAAGCCTTGCAGCGCATTGAGAAATGGCTAAAATAAGGTTATTTGTTTCTTGAATGTCGGACTTTCCACATAACTTACGAAAGCCTGATTCACCTTTCGGATGCCGCCAGGGGTGGGATAATGTCCTGTAAAATACCAATCACCGGGATGATTGGGGCAGGCTTCATGTAATCCCTCGATGCTTTGGAAGACGAGCTCCACAGGAGCATGCATATCATCGGGGCGCAGCATTTCCACAATCTTCTTATTGATCTCCTCCACTGTAAAGGGAGCATAGATTGCACGTACAGGAGAATCATCCCCTTGTTCCTCGGGTGACAAGGCACGGATCTGCTCCTTGCATTTCCTATACGTTTCCGAGATAATCTCATGCATTCCCCGTTCATGAATCAAGGCGATGGCCGCCCGGAAAGCACACAACTCCTCCAGACGTGACATGTCAATGCCGTAGTAGTCGGGATAGCGTATCTGTGGAGAACTGCTCACCATCACGATCTTCTTCGGATGGAGACGGTCGAGAATCTTGAAGATGCTCTCCCGAAGGGTAGTACCCCGAACAATGGAATCGTCGATGATGACCAGGTTATCCTTGAAAGGTCGCAGACTGCCGTAACTGATATCATAGACATGCGCAGCGAGGTCGTTACGTTCAGCATTATCAGCAATGAAGGTACGCAGTTTGATATCCTTCCACACCACCTTTTCGGTACGTACGTTATGCCCCTGCTGACGGAAGCCGTCGGTCATACCATAGAACGCCACCTCGGCAGTATTGGGGATATAAGAGAACACGGTATTCCCGATGTCACCATCAATGGCTTTCATGATGGGCTGCATCAGTTGTTCTCCCAAACGCTTACGCTCCTGATAGATGTCACGATCCGAACCTCTGCTGAAATAGATGCGCTCAAACGAACACGCACTCAGTTTCTGAGCCGGTAGGATCTGTTCCAGCATACTCTCGCCATTCCTTCTCACAATCAATGATTTTCCTGGCTGTAATTCCTGCACATCTTCGGTGTGCAGGTTAAAGGTTGTTTGCAGCACAGGGCGCTCACTGGCCATGGCCACGATTTCCTCATCGATGTAGTAGAACAACGGACGGATGCCCCAGGGATCGCGTACGGCAAACATCTCACCCGAACCCGTCAGTCCGCACATCACATAGCCACCATCATAATGACTCATCGTGGTGCGCAGCACATTGGCCATGCATACATGGTTATCGATGTAACTGGTAATATCGGTTCCTTCCAGTTGTTTACCCTTTGCTTCCTCGTACAATCGCTCCACTTCACGATCCAACCGGTGTCCCATCAGTTCCAGCGTGATGTACGAATCGCCGTAGATTCGAGGCGACTGTCCTTGTGAGGTCAGGAAACGGAACACCTCATCGATGTTCGTCATGTTGAAGTTACCGCACAGACAGAGGTTCTTTGCGCGCCAGTTGTTACGGCGCAGGAACGGATGGACAAACGTCAATCCGCTCTTCCCTGTTGTGGAGTAGCGAAGATGTCCCATGAACAGCTGCGCCTCGGGGAGCCCTCTTGAGAAGATCTCCGTGATGGCATCCTTACCCTCGGCCTTTTCGCGGAACATATATTCCGTACCGGCAGGAGCATCCAGGTTGACACAGGCAATGCCCGCTCCCTCCTGTCCTCGGTTGTGCTGCTTCTCCATCATCAGATAGAGCTTATTCAGCGCATACAACCGCGTACCATATTTCTGTTCGTAGTATTCTAATGGTTTCAGCAGGCGAATCATCGCCACACCGCATTCATGCTTTATTTCTTCCATCTTCAACCCCTCACCTCTTAACTTCTCAATTTCTAATTCTCAATTTTCAATTATCAATTATCAATTATCAATTATTTAACGCATGCTTTGATGAAACTCATGAACAACGGATGGGGATGGAGCACGGTGGAGGAATACTCCGGATGGAACTGCGTACCGATATACCATCTCTTTTCGGGTATTTCCACTATTTCCACAAGATCAGCAGCAGGGTTCACCCCTACCCCTTTCATGCCCGCCTTCTCAAACGCTTTGAGATAGCTGTTGTTGAACTCATAACGGTGACGGTGACGTTCCTTGATGAAAGCAGACCCACCTCCTTGCCCCTCCCTGTTATGGAGGGGAGTAGATCGTTCCGACTGCGTGTAGGCCATAAACGCCTTGCTGCCTGCCACCAACTGGCACTCGTAAGCACCTAATCGCATTGTACCGCCCATCTGCGTGATGTTCTTCTGCTCTTCCATGAGGTCGATCACATTGTGGGGTGTGTGCTCATCCATCTCACGACTGTTGGCATCCTTGTAACCCAACACGTTACGGGCAAACTCAATGACCATCATCTGCATGCCCAAGCAGATACCAAAGGTTGGGATATCGTGTGTTCGGGTGTATTCGGCTGCAATGATCTTACCTTCAATGCCTCGTGTGCCGAAGCCCGGGCAGATCACGATGCCGTTCATACCGCTGAGTTGTTCGGCTACATTCTCTTGGGTGATATGCTCACTGTTGATGAAGTGCGTCTTCACCTTTCTGTGATTATAGGTGCCGGCATGTGCCAGACTCTCAAGAATACTCTTATACGCATCTTGGAGGTCGTACTTACCGACAAGACCGATGTTGATGATCTCAGTGGAATTCTTCCTGAGCTCCAGGAAGTTACGCCAAGGACCCAGTTCGGGAGTCTCGCCTACCTCCACGCCCATCTTTTTCAGGATGATGGCGTCGAGCCCCTGATGCTGCATATTGACAGGTACTTCATAGATGCTGGGCAGATCCTGACTCTGGATAACCGCAGCCACATCCACATTACAGAAATGGGCCACCTTCTCCCTGATTCCCTCATTCAACGCATGTTCCGTACGTAACACCAGCACCTCAGGTTGAATACCCAGTCCTTGTAACTGCTTCACACTGGTCTGCGTAGGTTTGGTCTTCAACTCTCCAGCCGCTGCCAGATAAGGCACGTAGGTAAGATGCACATTCAACGCCCTTGAAGGACCCAGTTCCCAACGTAGCTGTCGGATGGCCTCCAGGAACGGCTGACCCTCGATGTCACCAATAGTACCGCCGATTTCTGTAATCACGAAATCCAGATCACGTTTCGTAGCATTGAGAAGAATACGTCTTTTAATCTCGTCGGTGATGTGCGGCACCACCTGAATGGTCTTACCCAGATAGTCACCTCTCCGCTCCCGCTCAATCACGCTCAGGTAGATTTGTCCTGTGGTCACACTATTATTACGCGTCATCTCAATACCCGTAAACCGCTCGTAATGTCCAAGGTCCAAATCCGTCTCCATACCATCGGCGGTGACGTAACACTCCCCATGCTCATAGGGATTGAGTGTTCCTGGATCAATGTTGATGTAAGGGTCGAATTTCTGAATCGTTATCCTGTAACCTCGTGCCTGAAGCAGCTTTCCCAACGAAGCCGAGATGATGCCCTTGCCTAATGACGAGGCTACTCCTCCCGTGATAAAAATATATTTCGTCTCCATGCTGTAAGAATTTGGTGCAAAGATACTACAATCTGTTAGTTTATGCGCGTAAGAAAGAGGTATTCAATAGATGAGTTTGAGGAGTGATGACTATCTGCACAACATAAGAAATATATTATTTCAAATTGTAAGCAAAAGTAAACATAATTATTACAATTTGTTACTTATGAACAAAAAGTAGGTAAAAACGTCAGTAATATGAGCATTTTGATAGCAGAATGTCATAATTTTGCCACGAATTTAAGATTTAAGAAGGATAATATGACGAATAGCAAGCAAACCCAAAACCAAAAAGGACTCTACCAGAGCGACTATGAGCACGACGCGTGTGGTGTGGGAATGATTGTGAACATCCACGGCAATAAGAGTCACGATCTGGTTGACAATGCACTGAAGGTGCTGGAGAACATGAGGCATCGCGGAGCGGAAGTCGGCAAAGACGGCGACGGAGCTGGTATCATGATCCAGATTCCGCATGAGTTCATCCTGCTGCAGGGTATTCCTGTACCAGAAAAGGGAAAGTATGGCACGGGCCTTGTTTTCCTGCCGAAGGACGAGAAGGCACAGAGCGAGATTCTCAGCGTGATGATCGAAGAGATAGAACGCGAGGGATTACAGCTGATGCACCTGCGTACGGTACCCACAAACCCGGAGTGTCTGGGCGAATCGGCATTAAGTACAGAGCCTGACATCAAGCAGATTTTCATCACCGGCGTGTCGGATGACAAGGTGGACACCTTCCCGCGCACGTTATATATAATAAGGAAGAAGATTGAAAAGCGCATCACGAACAACGACTTCTACATCTGTTCGTTAAGCAACACAAACATGGTTTACAAGGGAATGCTGTCGTCGATGCAGGTACGACAGTACTACCCTGATTTGACAAATCCCTATTTGACAAGCGGACTGGCACTGGTTCACTCACGATTCAGCACAAACACATTCCCTACGTGGAGTTTGGCACAGCCTTTCCGTTTGTTGGCGCACAATGGAGAAATCAACACGATACGTGGAAATCGTGGATGGATGAAGGCGAGAGAGAGCGTATTGTCGAGCGAGGCGCTGGGCGATGCGAAAGCGATTTCACCCATTGTGCAGCCGGGGATGTCAGACTCGGCATCTCTCGATAATGTATTGGAGTTCTTCGTGATGAGCGGACTTTCATTACCTCATGCCATGAGCGTGCTGGTACCTGAGTCGTTCAACGACAAGAACCCGATCAGTGAGGACCTGAAAGCGTTCTATGAGTACCATTCCATCCTGATGGAGCCATGGGACGGTCCTGCTGCCCTCCTGTTCTCTGACGGTCGTTTTGCCGGTGGTATGCTCGACCGCAACGGTCTTCGTCCTGCTCGTTACACCATCACCAAAAACGATACGATGGTGGTGGCCTCTGAGGTAGGTGTGATGGACTTCGACCCTACGGAGATTGCTGAGAAAGGACGTCTGCAGCCGGGTAAGATTTTGCTGATCGACACCCAGGAAGGTAAGATCTACTACGATGGTGAGATCAAGAAGCAGTTGGCCGATGAGCACCCCTACCGTCAGTGGTTGTCCACCAACCGCATCCAGCTGGAGAAGCTGAAGAGCGGTCGCCATGTGGAGAACGGAGTAAGCAACCTGCTGCAGAAGGAAATGATGTTCGGCTATGGCGAAGAGGATGTAGATGGCACAATCGTTCCGATGGCCATCAACGGTCAGGAGCCTACAGCCTCCATGGGTAACGACACCCCGCTGGCCGTTCTCTCTGACAAGCCGCAGACATTCTTCAACTATTTCCGTCAACAGTTCGCACAGGTAACCAACCCTGCCATCGACTCCATCCGCGAGGAACTCGTGATGAGTCTTACGGAATATATCGGTCGTGTGGGTTCTGGCATCCTCAACCCCGACGAAACCAACTGTAAGATGGTGCGTCTGCCTCATCCCATACTGAACAACACCCAGCTCGATATCCTTTGTAATATCCGCTACAAGGGTTTCAATACCATTAAGCTACCGATGACATTCAGTCTCTCCCAGCCCCTCCCTATCAAGGAGGGAAGTGATTACACGCAAGCCGGGGAGGACTTGCGCAGAGCGCTTGACAAGTTATGTAAGGATGCTGAACATGCGGTAGATGATGGTTATAACTATATTATTCTGACAGATAAGATTGATGATGCTGCCGGGTCTTTCTATATCCCTTCACTGCTGGCAGTGAGCGCCGTGCATCATTATCTGATTTCCGTAGGTAAGCGTGTGCAGACAGCATTGATCGTGGAAAGCGGTGAGATTCGCGAAACCATGCATGCAGCCCTGCTGTTAGGCTATGGTGCTTCGGCACTATGTCCTTATATGACGTTTGCCATCTTGAACGACCTCGTGAAGCGTCACAAGATCCAAGAGGATTATGCCACCGCAGAAGCCAACTACATCAAGGCCGTTAAGAAAGGACTGTTCAAGATCATGGCCAAGATGGGAATCTCTACCATCCGCTCCTATCGCGGGGCAAAGATCTTTGAGAGTATCGGACTCAGCGAGAGTCTGCTGAAGACTTACTTCGGCACGGAAATAAGTACCATCGGCGGTATCGGTCTGGAGAAGATCGCCGCTGATGCCATCGCCATGCACCAAGCTGCCTATGCCCATAACAACACAGACACATCCTTTTTACCCAATCTCGGTCAGTTCCACTGGCGGAAAGATGGCATCAAGCATGCATGGAACCCGGAAACCATTGCCACGCTGCAACTGGCTACCCGCACAGGTAACTACGAGAAATTCAAGCAGTTCTCGAAACTCGTCGATGAGAAGGAGGCGCCGATATTCATTCGCGACTTCATCGGGTGGAAGAAGAATCCTATTAACATCGACGAGGTGGAACCTGTTGAGAACATCGTGAAGCACTTTGTGGCAGGCGCCATGTCGTTCGGAGCCCTCTCGAAAGAAGCCCACGAGGCCATCTGTCTGGCCATGAACAAACTGGGAGCCCGCTCAAACACAGGTGAGGGCGGTGAAGACGCTGAGCGTTTCCACGCCACCTTCGACGGTATCTCACTGTCGAGCAAGACCAAGCAGGTTGCCTCTGGTCGTTTCGGTGTAACAACGGAATATCTGGTCAATGCCGAAGAGATTCAGATCAAGGTGGCCCAGGGTGCAAAGCCCGGTGAGGGCGGACAGCTTCCTGGCTTCAAGGTCAACGAGGTGATTGCCAAGACGCGCCACTCCATCCCCGGCATTTCATTGATCTCGCCGCCGCCTCATCACGATATCTATAGTATCGAGGACCTGGCCCAGCTGATCTTCGACCTGAAGAACGTGAACCCCACGGCAGCCATCTCTGTGAAGCTGGTGGCCGAGAGCGGTGTGGGAACGATTGCCGCAGGTGTAGCCAAGGCCAAGGCCGACCTGATCATCATCTCTGGTGCAGAGGGCGGTACAGGTGCTTCTCCTGCCAGCTCCATGCGTTTCGCAGGTATTTCACCTGAGATCGGACTCTCTGAGACGCAACAGACACTTGTTCGTAACGGATTGCGCAGCAATGTCCGTCTGCAGGTAGATGGTCAGATCAAGACCGGTCGTGACATCGTATTGATGGCCTTACTGGGAGCCGAGGAGTTTGGATTCGGTACGGCAGCCCTCATCGTATTGGGTTGCGTCATGATGCGCAAGTGTAACCTGAATACTTGTCCGATGGGTGTGGCCACGCAGAACCCCGAGTTGCGCAAGCACTTCATGGGACGTTATGAATATCTGGTGAACTACTTCACCTTCCTCGCCCAAGAGGTAAGGGAATACCTGGCAGAACTCGGTTTCAAGAGTCTGAACGATATCGTGGGTCGCACCGACCTAATTGAGACGCGCGAATCGGCTCTCGACTTCTCTCGTCTGCTCTACAAGGAAGAAGGCACGCTTCACTTCACGGGCGATGTCCACAAACCTTCTGTGCCGCTGGGTATGCAGGGAACCGTTCTCGACCAGCAGATGATTGAGGCTGCTTCAAAAGCTATCGATAAAGGTGAAGAGGTGAACCTCGACTATGCCATCAAGAATACCGATCGCGCCGTGGGTACCATGCTCTCTGGCGTCATCGCAAAAAAATACGGACTGGCGGGTCTTCACGACAATACCATCAACGTGAAGTTCAAGGGTTCCGCAGGACAGTCGTTCGGTGCCTTCCTGGAACATGGCATCAGCTTCAAGCTCGAAGGCGAAACCAACGACTACTTCGCCAAGGGACTCTCTGGCGGACGTATCGCCATTCTTCCTCCCACACGTGCTAACTTCGCTGCTGAGGACAATATCATCGCAGGTAATACGGGTCTTTACGGCGCCACCAGCGGCGAACTCTATATCAATGGTAAGGTAGGCGAACGCTTCGGTGTCAGAAACTCAGGTGCCATTGCAGTGCTTGAAGGCGCAGGCGACCACTGCTGCGAGTATATGACGGGCGGTCGTGTGGTTGTGCTTGGTGAGACAGGACGAAACTTCGCTGCCGGTATGAGCGGTGGTGTGGCCTATGTCTGGGATAAGAACCACAACTTCGACTACTTCTGTAATATGGACATGGTGGAGATCAATCTGGTGGAAGACAGTGTGTCACGCAAGGAGCTGCACGAACTCATTCGTCAGCACTACCTCTACACGGGTTCTAAACTGGCCCGCACCATGCTTGACAACTGGAACCACTACATAGAGGACTTCATCCAGATTGTTCCTATCGAGTATAAGCGTGTGCTGCAGGAAGAGCAGATGAAGAAACTACGCGACAAGATTGCTGACATGCAACGAGAGTATTAATTTTCAATTCTCAATTTTCAATTTTCAATTGTTATCATGGGAAATCCGAAAGCATTTCTGGAGATACACCGCCAAGAGGCAGGCTATCGTCCGATACAAGATAGAATACACGACTTCAGTGAAGTTGAGCAGACCCTCAACACACGCGAGAGAAAACTCCAGGCCAGTCGTTGCATGGACTGCGGCGTACCCTTTTGTCATTGGGCCTGTCCACTGGGCAACAAACCGCCAGAGTGGAACGATGCCCTGTATAAAGGCGACTGGGAACAGGCTTATCGTTTACTCAATGCCACGAATCCCTTCCCTGAGTTCACCGGTCGTATCTGCCCTGCCCTCTGCGAGAAGGCCTGTGTGCTGAACCTCATCGAGCATGAGCCTACTACCAACCGCGAGGATGAGTGTGCCATTACCGAAGCTGCCTTCCGCGAAGGCTATATCACCGTTCATCACCCAGAGCGAAACGGGAAGAAAGTAGCAGTGATCGGTGCGGGCCCTGCAGGATTGGCTGCTGCCAATGACCTGAACCTGATGGGCTATCAGGTAACGGTATTCGAGAAGAACGAGGCGGCTGGCGGACTGCTCCGCTATGGTATTCCTAACTTCAAACTCAACAAGGCAATCATCAACCGCCGCATCAGTCTGCTCGAAGCCGAAGGCATTGAATTCAAGTATGGACAAGACATTTCTCTCACCTCTCACCTCACACCTCTCACCTCTGATTACGACGCCGTCGTAATCGCATCAGGCACTCCTACTGCCCGCGATCTCAAAGCACCTGGTCGTGAATTGAAGGGCGTACACTTCGCCCTCGAACTGCTGGCACAGCAGAACCGCGTGCTTGCAGGAATGGAGTTCTCGAAAGATGAACGCATCACCGCCAAAGGAAAGGATGTACTCGTCATCGGTGGTGGCGATACAGGTTCCGACTGTATCGGTACGGCTCATCGTCAGGGTTGCAAGAGTGTCACACAGATTGAGATCATGCCCAAGCCTGTTGAAGGTCATGTGGATCCCCAAAATCCCTGGCCGAACTTCCCCCGCACCCTCAAGACCACCTCTTCGCACGAGGAGGGATGTACCAGAAGATGGAACATCAACACACTTGAGTTCCTTGGTAAGGACGGGAAGCTGACAGGTGTGAAAGTGCAGGAAATCGACTGGGAACCCAATCCCAACGGTGGTCGTCCCATCATGGTTGAAAAAGGCAAGCCCGAGATCATCAAGGCTGAGCTCTGTCTGTTGGCCATGGGTTTCCTCAAGCCCGAACACCCCAAATATCCCGAGAACGTGTTCGTATGCGGTGACTCTGCCAATGGAGCCAGTCTGGTTGTAAGAGCCATGGCCAGTGGTAAGCAGACCGCCCAAAAAGTGCACGCTTTCCTGTCGAAATAAAAATAGAAGAAAGGGGATGTGCTTTGAAGCGCATCCCCTTTCTCTTACTCCAAATAGGACTTAACCAACGTCCATACCGCAGCAATCGCCAACAGGCAGAGGGCAATGATCAGCTTGATCTTTTTCGTTTTCTTGTCTTGGTATTCATCATTGGTATAATCACCCAACAGAAGCGCAGCAATGATAGCCGACATGATAGGCACAACCCACCATCCCGCTACTTGAATGAAAGCACCAGCCAGGATAAAACAAACGATTGCCCTCCCAATCTTGGTATTAAATATCAGCCATAAAATCGGTAAATCCTTCATGTGGTAATCACTCCATTTCATCGATGATGTCCTGCAACTCATCGATTTCGTCCTCCAGTTCATCGATCCTATCTTCGTAGTCTTCCTGCATCTCTAAGAGGGCATCCCTTTCCTCTTCAAGTCTGAGCCGCTCCATCTCAGCCAGCTGCATACGTCGTTGCTGCTCAACCTGGCTTTTCTCTATCGTCTTGATGACACTCCGTGCCCCAAGCAATACAAGGAATTTATCGAAAAGTCCCATACATCTCTCCTTTCTTTTTTGCAAAAATACAAATAATATCAACATAAACAAAACTTATGGAGTATTACTTGATAAAAGAAATTGATTTAGCGGCACATCTCCTTCAAACCTTGCACTACTCTTTAAGCAATGAAGCCAAATGAGCGGTGCTTAACATTGTTTATCATTTGTAGATGCAGTATTTCGCAATCTTTGCGTTTATATAAAAAAGGAGTTCAACTAAATATGTAGGCAATGATGAAAAAGTACATGTTTTTATGGGGTGTTTTCGCCTTACTCGGTTTGGTGGCATGCAGTGATGAAACACCCGAGGAACAACCTGAAAGAATGTTCGCGTTGACGAACCTCAACTATTCTGGGTGCAAGTCATACGTGGAGTCACGATCCATCGGAGATAATGAGTATTTCGAACTGAAAGGAACTCAGGCAGGAAACCTTTTGGTGAAGCATGCTAATGCTGTCTTCAACTGCGCATCCGATAAGTTTGAAGCCAAGGCCAGCATAGAAGGTAAGACAATTACGGTGACGGAATTAGATGTGATTAAAGATGGTGTCATGGTGAAATGCATTTGTCCCTACGACCTTGACTATGAGATTGGTCCATTGAAAGAAGGTGAGACCTATTCCATGACAGTCGTTTCAACATACGACTTGGGAATAGATGATCCAAATCTCACGCCTAACGGTTATGAAACAACATTCAGTTTCGTCTATTCATCAACGTTGTCAAAGACCATACCCTATCAAAAAGAGTGACAGGAACCTGGTACCTGTCACATACAGTCCGTCGAGCTTGATCTTGTTGCCCTCTGGGGCACCTTACGGCTCAGCAGCTACTATAGGCTCGAATTCATGGGCGGGATAAACTTGAGAATGACATATCTGTATAATAGGAGAATCAAGAGCCTTCTCGATGGAAACGAGCGTATCAATCGTAAAATTGTGCGTTCCACGCATCCATTTACTGATTTCAGCTTCACTTTTGCCCAGCCTAAGAGCAAGATCTTTCTGCTTCAGACCTTTTTCTACTAGAATATCATGTATTCTGTCAACGATACGGAAAGACAATGCAACAGAATCACGTACTTCAGGATTCACCTGCTTACGCCTCTCCTCCAAAACTTTACTCCTTCTCATATCTTGTAAAATTTAAGTTTCCAACAATTTCCTTATCCACAAGCACCAATGTGCCGTCTTTAATTCTTGAAGAGATAAAACGGCTTGTATCTATCAGTAGTCTGACGTATGGGGCCAAACTTTCACTTTCTTGCCAAGACTTCGAATCCTTCACGCCACCATTGCCAAATACAAGAATCTTATCCGATAGTCGTAAACAATACAATCTGAGTTTATTCCCCACATCAATGGGAATCACCCCAACACCATCACCATATTTACCTTCTGGCCGAAAGTAACGCTCTAAAGCTCCGCGTTCAGCAATTTGATCTAACCATGAAATAATCACATCTATCTCGTCATCATAATCGCATCCTATTGGGAATTTCTCAAAGAAGGCTTCCATTTCAGTCAATTCTTCTCCAACCATTTTGATGCTGTAGAAATTAACCTTCTCGTGTTCTTCCAGTAATTCAATACTGTATTCTTGTTTCATGCAAATTCTTAACTTTTAAGTTATCTGCTGCAAAGATACATTCTTTTTTCGGAACAACCAAATAATTAACTTAAAAATTAAGTTCGAAAATAAGCCGTTATATATGACTGTAAAGCATCAAGAGTGATATAAATCACACCAACCGAGCTTACGTTATGCCACGGTGGTTAGATCCATTCATACAAATTGATGAGTAAAACCTTTTTTATTCTGATGGTAATAGGTATTTTTTTACTATCTTTGTACCCAAGAATGATAACGGAGAAGGAGTAGAAGATGCTGACGGAGAAAACCATGGAGAAGCTGCGGATACTCGCAGAATCGGCGAAGTACGATGTATCGTGCTCGTCGAGCGGTACTGTGCGCTCTGGTAAGAAGGGCATGGTGGGCTCCACGGTGGGCGGCGTGGGCATCTGCCACTCGTTTGCCGACGACGGCCGTTGCATCTCGTTGCTGAAGGTGATGCTGACGAACTACTGCATGTACGACTGCGCCTATTGCATCAACCGTCGCACGAACGATATTCCCCGTGCCACACTGTCCGTCTCGGAACTCGAGGAGATCACCATGGAGTTCTACCGCCGTAACTACATCGAAGGATTGTTCCTGTCGAGTGGCGTGGTGAGGAATCCTGATTACACCATGGAACGGTTAACGGCCATTGTGCGCGACCTACGAACGGTGCACCGCTTCAACGGTTACATCCACCTGAAGACCATCCCGGGGGCCAGTCGGGAGTTGTTGCAAGAGGCGGGACGCTATGCCGACCGTATGAGCATCAACATCGAGATTCCCAAGGAGGAGACGTTGAAGGCGTTGGCACCCGAGAAGGATCACAAGAGCATCTTCCTCCCTATGTCGCAGATTCAGCAGGGTGTATTGGAGAACAAGGAGGACCGTCGTAAGTTCCGCCATGCTCCCCGCTTTGTGCCGGCAGGACAATCCACGCAGATGATTGTGGGGGCCACGAAGGAAACCGACCGTGACATCCTGATGATGTCGAACGCCATGTATCAGCAGCCCACGATGCGACGGGTGTATTACTCGGGTTATGTCAGCGTGAACACCTACGACCCGCGTCTGCCTGTGTTGAAACAGCCGCCTTTGGTACGCGAAAACCGCCTTTATCAAGCCGACTGGCTGATGCGCTTCTATCATTTCAATGTCGATGAGATTGTGGATGATGCCCATACCCATCTCGACCTTGATGTTGATCCTAAGTTAGGCTGGGCATTACGCCATCCTGAAGCTTTTCCTGTGGATATCAACAAAGACGACTACGAGCGTATTCTCCGAGTGCCGGGCATTGGCGTGAAATCGGCTTTCCTTATTGTTAATAGTCGTCGCTTCAACCGTCTTACCTCCTATCATCTGAAGAAGATGGGCGTGGTGATGAAGAAGGCCAAGTACTTTATTACTTGTGGTGAGCTCACCTCTGCCTTCTCGCAGCCGATCATCGGCATCAACGAACTGCACCCGGAACGCCTGCGCCCCTTGCTGCTGTCGAAGGCCCAGCAGAAACGGGCCGCAGCAGAGCAGCAGCTCGCACTCGACTTTGGGGAAGAGAATCCGTAAAAGCTGTTGGAACAGATGCAAGTATATGTGTTCGATAATACGCTCGACGGACTGTTGACGGCTGTGTTCGACAGTTTCTTCCTGCACCAGCAACCGGAGATGTTACTGGGAGAGGGGGAACAGCTGCCGCTGTTTGCCGATGAGCCCCATGTGGTGGTTACGGATAGTGGGAAAGCCGCCCGTGTATGGAAAGGACTTGAAAAGCATCTCTCGCTGGAAGGTCTGCGGATGATTACCGTAAGCTGGCTCTCCGAGGAACGGACACTGAATCAGCCGCTGTTCAATTTCATCTGTAAGGTGTTCCGGCAGAAGGGCTCATCAGTAACAGATCAATTAAGTCTGGAACGCAATGCCAGTGATGCCGACGTGCTGGGTGTACGCAATTCCTGTCGCCGCGTGCTCCACGAGCAGCTGCGCATGAAACAGTTCATCCGTTTTCAAAAGGCCAAGGACGGCACCTATCTCGCCGTGGTATCTCCCGACCATAACGTGCTGCCACTCATCATTGACCACTTCCAGGATCGGTTCAACGATCAGCCCTGGCTCATCTACGATGCGAAACGGCACTATGGCTACTATTATGACGGAACAGCGGCACCTATCCACATTACCTTCGAGGATGAAAGTGCGGTTCCCTTCGACCTTACCAACGGTAAGCTCGATGAGGATGTGCTCAGCGAGAATGACAAAATATTCCAGGATCTGTGGCGCACTTATTTCAAGGCCATCTGCATCAAGGAACGTATGAATCCCAAGAAACAACTCAGCGACATGCCCCGCAGGTATTGGAAGTACATGACAGAAAAGAATGATTCCCCAAATAAACATATATAATAATAAGAAGAGGAAATGAAAGACTACCCTGACAAGATGACCGCAGAGCAGGCACGGACTTTTCGCGATGATGTGCTGAATATCGTCAGTCAGATACCTTGTGGCAAGGTAACGACCTACGGTCATATTGCCGCATTGGCCGGCTGGGCAAGTCATTCAAGAATGGTGGGACGTACCCTGCGTTACACCCCTGAAGCCAGGTCTCTTCCTTGTCACCGGGTAGTGAATATAGCAGGAAGAACCGCCCCGGGCTGGAGCCGCCAACGCTTTCTCTTGGAGGAAGAAGGTGTCAGCTTCAAGTCCAACGGTCATGTGGACATGCAGAAGCATCTCTGGGAACCCCTCATGACACTAACAAAGGATGAAAAAACAGAAACAAACGATGGAACAAATTGAAAGAATCAAGACGATGGAGCAACATCTCGACCGTGCTTCGCAGGCTGTGATGAAATTATCGGCAGCCCTCGATGACTATGCCGAGGTGCAGGCTTCTATCCGTGAGCTGGAGAAGTACTATGGTAGTGATGACTGGAAGCAGGATTTTGCCGACGATGAGCAAGGACTGCTGCCTCAGGATCTGAAACGAGGGGTGCTCAGCGAGGATGGGATCTGGAATGTGTTGACAGACAATCAAGATCTCCACGCTCGCATGAAAACGATTGTTTCAAAGAGGAAACGTAAGTAATACGTTGGGGCGTCACGGTTTCTTTCCCGTCTTACCGACACGCTTGGTGGCGCCAATGGCACCGGTGGGGCAAACCAGCAGACAGAGATGACAGCCCACGCAACGCTTTCCTTGAATATGCGGCTGACGGTCTTCATCGAAGGTGATGGCCTGGTGACCACCGTCCATGCATGATGTATAGCAGCGGCCGCAACCGATGCACCGTTCACGGTCTATCTTGGGGAACACGATGGTTTCACGGTCCAGGTCGGTGGGAGTGATGAAACGGGGCAGTTCCTCGCCCACGAGGTCGGCCAGCTGACTGACACCTCGTTCCTGCATGTAGTTCTGAAGTCCTGAAACAAGATCGTCGATGATGCGGTAGCCATATTGCATCACGGCAGTGCATACCTGCACATTGCGGCAACCCAACTGGATGAACTCCAAGGCGTCGCGCCATGTCTCAATACCACCGATACCGCTGAACTGGATGTTTTTCATGATGGGATTCTTTGCCATCTCCAGGATATGCCGCAGGGCAATGGGTTTCACAGCCCGTCCGGAATAGCCGGAAATGGTTTTGTGCGCTGATACGGCAGCACGTTCGCCCATCGTGACCGACTTAATGGTATTGATGGCCGAGATGGCATTGGCGCCTGCGAAGTAGGCTCCCATGGCCGGCTGATTGATTTGCGTGATGTTGGGTGTCATCTTCGGGATGACGGGGATGCTTACGCTACGCTTCACATAAGCCGTATAGAATGTGACAAGCTCGGCATTCTGTCCTACATCGCTGCCCATTCCCGCCAGTCGCATCTGCGGACACGAGAAGTTCAGCTCCACCGCATCCACGCCCGCTGCTTCGGCCATCTTTGCCAGTTCAATCCACTGCTCCTCGGTCTGACCCATGATACTGGCCACCACAATCTTGGTGGGATAGTTCTCTTTCAGTCGGTGCAGGATGTCGAAGTCAACATCCACAGGATTCTCCGAGAGCTGCTCCATGTTGCGGAAACCGAAGAAATCAGATGTTCCCCCTTCACTCACAGCATCAAAGCGTGGAGACACCTCACGGATATCCTCCATACAGATGGTCTTGTAAAAGACTCCCGCCCACCCTGCTTCAAAGGCTCTTGCCACCATCTCGTAGTTGGTACAAATGGCAGAAGAGGCAAGGAAGAACGGGTTCTCACAGGTGATGCCGCAGAATTCGATTTCCAAAGAAGGGAGCGACTTGGCGCCATCGGCCACCGGAACCCCCTTGAGCATTTCCCTGATACGGATGGGACGGTCATAATGGATACAAGCCTCCTCGGCACTGAGCAGGTCGTCTTCGCTACAGGCCGCCACCCATTGCCCAGCCATTCGCTCATTGTCAAAGCGGATGGCACGGATGGCCCTGGCGGGATCTCCTTTCTTGCACGCCTTACTACATGGCGCATCGGCACAAAGCAGGCATCGGCGGGCCTCGTCGTATATGTTCATGGCTCTCTTCATAGGTTTGGTTTTTTAATGTCTAGATGTGATAGCATTTGTAACTCCACAAAAATACGGAGAATAATCCAAACTACCAAAAATTTACACTATTTTTTCTTGACACGAAGGAACGGTAACTGGCTACACCGCATCCGTAGCATACAACAATACAACTTATCTTTTGATGAAGGGTATTGGACTTTCAAATTGTAAGTAAACAAGCACATAATACTTTCAATTTGTAATAATATATCAAAAAGAAGAAAATTTATGTCTTTCTATTTACTGATTTACTTGCATAATGTCGTATCTTTGCCCTCGAAATAAGACAAAGTGTAAGTATTCACATAAAACCACAAACACCAAAAAGATTATGGAAGCATTAAGATTTCAGGTTGTCGGTGAGGCCTTCAAGAAGAAGCCACTCGACGTAAAAGCACCCGCAGAGAGACCTTATGAGTATTTCGGTAAGAAGGTCTTTAACCGCGAAAAGATGTATAAGTACCTACCCAAGGACGTGTATGAGAAGATGGTCGATGTAATTGACAATGGTGCACGACTTGATCGCGAGGTAGCCGATGCAGTGGCAGCAGGCATGAAGCAGTGGGCCACCGAGAACGGCGTGACGCACTATACGCACTGGTTCCAGCCTCTGACGGAAGGAACGGCAGAAAAACACGACTCGTTTATTGAACACGACGGTAAGGGCGGTATGGTAGAGGAGTTCACGGGTAAGCTGCTGGTACAGCAGGAGCCTGACGCTTCTTCATTCCCCAGCGGCGGTATCCGCTCTACTTTCGAGGCCCGTGGCTACTCAGCCTGGGACCCCACATCGCCTGTCTTCATCATTGAAGATACACTCTGCATCCCCACCGTATTTATATCTTATAGCGGTGAGTCGCTCGACTATAAAGCACCGTTGAAGCGTGCACTCCATGCAGTGAACGTAGCAGCAACGGATGTTTGTCATTACTTCGACCCCAGCGTGAAGAAGGTGACTTCCAACCTTGGCTGGGAACAGGAGTATTTCCTGGTGGATGAAGGACTCTATGCTGCTCGTCCTGACTTGCTGTTGACCGGACGCACACTGATGGGACATGATTCTGCCAAGAACCAGCAGATGGACGACCACTACTTCGGATCCATTCCTGAGCGTGTGGCAGCCTTTATGCGCGATTTGGAGATTCAGGCACTGGAGCTGGGCGTTCCCTGCAAGACCCGTCATAACGAGGTGGCACCGAACCAGTTTGAGCTGGCTCCTATCTTCGAGGAGACCAACCTCGCCGTGGATCATAACATGATGCTGATGTCGCTGATGAAGAAGGTGGCCCGCAAGCACGGTTTCCGTGTGCTGCTGCATGAGAAGCCCTTTGCCGGCATCAATGGTAGTGGTAAGCATAACAACTGGTCACTTTCAACCGATAACGGTATTCTGCTGCACGCACCTGGTAAGACACCCGAACAGAACCTGCGTTTCGCTACCTTCATCGTAGAAACACTGATGGGTGTATATCGTCATAACGGACTGCTCAAGGCCAGCATCATGTCGGCTACCAATGCCCACCGTCTGGGTGCCAACGAAGCACCGCCTGCCATCGTATCCAGCTTCCTTGGTAAGCAGGTAAGCGAACTGCTCGACCACATCGAGATGGCCGATAAGGAGGACATCCTCGCTATGGCTGGTAAGCAGGGCATGAAGATGGATATCCCTGAGATTCCCGAGCTGTTCATCGACAATACCGACCGAAACCGTACCTCACCCTTCGCCTTCACAGGTAACCGTTTTGAGTTCCGTGCCGTAGGTTCTGAGGCGAACTGTGCCAGTGCCATGATTGCCCTGAACAGTGCTGTGGCAGAGGCTTTGGCTGACTTCAAGAAACGTGTTGACGCTCGCATTCCTGAGCTGGAGAAGAAACTCGCAGGAACTGGTCATAGCGCTACCTACCACGCTATCATCGACGTACTGCGCGAAGATATCAAGACCTGTAAGCCCATCCGCTTCGACGGTAACGGCTACAGCGACGAATGGGTGATTGAAGCTGAGAAGCGAGGACTCGACGTGGAGAAGTCGTGCCCGAAGATCTTTGAGCGTTATCTCGACAAGGAAAGTATTGAGATGTTCGAGAGTCTGGGCGTGATGACCAAGAAGGAGCTGGAGGCTCGTAACGAGGTGAAATGGGAGACCTACACGAAGAAGATCCAGATTGAGGCTCGTGTGCTGGGCGATCTCTCCATGAACCACATCATCCCCGTGGCTACTCACTACCAGAGCGCCCTGCTGAACAATGTGGAGAACATGACAGATATCTTCTCCAAGGATAAAGCCGAGAAACTGAATGCTCGTAACATTAAGCTTATTGAGGAGATTGCCGAGCGCACCGCAGCCATCGAGAAAGGGGTGGATGAGCTGGTTGCAGCCCGCAAGCTCGCTAACAAGATTGAGGATGAACACGACAAGGCCATTGCCTACCATGATGATGTAGAGCCGAAGCTCGACGAGATACGCTACCAGATCGACAAGCTGGAGCTGATCGTGGACGATGCGCTCTGGCCACTGCCGAAATATCGGGAGTTGTTGTTTATCCGATAGCATCAAACAATTCTTCGACGACTATGTTTCTTCGTCGATTTCTTTTTTGGTTGTTTGAAAATCGCGATGAAGCGAAGGCCATACGGGTTTAACTTGTGAATGGCCGAGTGGTAGCGATTTACTAAAGTTTGCGCGGGACCTGATGCTGAGACAGTATCAGGTCCTTTTTGTGCTCGGGAAAACAAACAAAACTATGTTTTTGTTTGGTTTTTCGCTCGGTTTGCACTACCTTTGTCCCAAATATGTCAACAAACCGTACTTTCCAACACCGTGTAACCATCGTCGGCGTGACTGTACCTATCATCATGGCAGTCATGGCGCTCTATTTCCTGTTGCACCGCACCGCCATACACCTCATCATCGGCTTCGGTCTGGTGGTGGTCATCATCATGATGCTGGAAAGACTACTGCACACGAACTATCAGTTTGAAGGCGACCTGTTGACAATCAGCAGAGGACGGTTCATGAAAAAGGAGGAGGTACCGGTAAAGGATATTACCCGTATCTCACCCATCAGGCGCCAATGGCTCTTGATTGACTATCTGCTGATTGAATATGGAGCTGGACATGAAACAGAAGTGCAACCCATGAACGAAGAGGCGTTCCTTCAAGAAATCAAGAAAAGACAAGACGACCATGAAGAGAGACAATAACATGTGGAGAATGCTTTGGGCTATCCTGCTGCTGATGCCCTTGACGACCATGGCACAGGTGGTTACCGACGAGGATACGACAACCGTTGACTCCTTGCAGGAAGAGACGGTAGAGATGACTGCCGACACACTCCTGACAGATACGCTGGCGATTGATTCCTCACTGGTGTGGCCCAACAACGTGTGTGCCCGATTGGACAACCTGCTCAAAAGCAGTATGTTCAAGACCTCCACGGTGGGAATCCAGGTGTATGACCTCACCGCCGACTCCATCCTGTACCAATATAATGAGAAGCAGTGTATGCGCCCGGCCTCAACGATGAAGATGCTCAATGCCGTTACCTCGCTCGACAAACTGGGCGGCTCATATCTCTTCAAGACGGAGATGCGTTATACAGGACAGATAGACAGCTGTACGCTCCGTGGAAATATCTACTGCAAGGGCGGTATGGACCCCCTGTTCAACATCGACGACATGCGTGCTTTCGTAGATGCGCTGCTGAAGAAAGGTGTTGACACGATACGAGGAAGGATCTATGCTGACGTGTCCATGAAAGACCGTGACTTGTTGGGTGAAGGCTGGTGCTGGGATGATGATAACCCGGTGCTCAGTCCGCTGCTGATTGGTAAGAAGAACAATTTCCTAAGACGACTGTGCCAGGTGATGAAGGAAGAAGGACTGGTTCTCGTGGGTGACACCCTCTACGGTATGACACCTTCCAATGCCTATCACCTCTGTACCCGCACCCATACCATGGACCAGGTGTTGATGCGGATGATGAAGAACAGCGACAACCTCTTTGCCGAGAGTATGTTCTACCAACTGGCTGCCAGCACGGGTGGCAAAGGAGTAACGGCAAAGAACGGTAGGGAGATGGTAAACCGACTGATCACCAAACTGGGATTCCGCCCCAGCGACTACTACGTTGCCGACGGTAGCGGACTCTCCTTATACAACTACGTATCGCCGGAACTGGAAGTGGCGTTCCTTCGCTACGCCTATGCCAACGACCATATCTATCCGCACCTGATTACCGCCATGCCGATTGCCGGTGTGGATGGTACCTTGGAGAAACGCATGCGCAGCGGATTTGCCCACACGAACGTAAAGGCCAAGACGGGTACGGTGACAGGCGTAAGTGCCTTGACGGGTTATTGTACGTCGGCCAACGGACATCTGCTATGCTTCTCGATCATCAACATGGGTATTCGCAAGGCCGACATCGGCAGGAACTTCCAGGATCATGTCTGCGAAGCGCTTTGTAAGCCATAAAACAACTATCGTATGGAAAATATCAAGATATGGGTGGAGAACCTCATTAGTATGATGGGTGTGACGGGTAGCATGGTTCCTGTTACCCGACATATCCTGTTGGTATTGGTGGCTATCCTGCTGGCCGCTATTGCCGGACTGCTTTGTAGGAAGATCATTGTGCCATTGGTATTGAAACTGACAGCCAAGACGGAGGTCAAATGGGACGATGTGCTCTTCAATGAGAAAGTGCTGGTTTCTGCCTGTCATATCGTACCGGCCATCGTCATCTGGCAGCTGCTGCCCCTGGTGTTCTTCCAGTTTCCCGTTGTCAAGGAACTGCTCACCCGCATCACCGCCATCTATATCGTGGTGATGTCGGTGAAGACGGTCCTCGTATTCATTTCCGCCATCAAGGATCTGGAAGGTGAGCAGCGCAGCAACAAACAGCAGTACCTCTATTCGTTCATCGGTGTACTGCGCCTGTTGATGATCTTCGTGGCTGCCATCATTGTTGTGTCTATCATCATCGATAAAGACCCGATGAAGCTGTTTGCAGGACTGGGTGCTACTTCTGCCATCCTGATGCTTGTGTTCCAGGACACCATCAAAGGACTGGTTGCGGGTATCCGCCTCACCAGTAATGATATGCTGCATAAAGGCGATTGGATTACCGTACCGAAGGCTGGTGCCGACGGTATCGTGGAAGAGATGACACTCACCACGGTGAAGATACGCAATTTCGATAATACCATCATCACCGTGACCCCTCAGACCTTGGTAGATGACTCGTTCCAGAACTGGAAAGGGATGCAGAAAGGAAAGGGACGAAGGGTGAAGCGTACCGTGTATTTTGATTTCCGCAGCATCCATGTCGTAGATGAATCGCTTCGTCAACAGCTCATCGACAAGAAGCTGGTGAAAGCGGAAGATATTCAGGAGGATTCCGTAAACCTCACCCTCTTCAGGTACTACATGGAAGAGTATCTGAAGAAACGCTCGGGTGTGAACCCCTCGATGACACTGATGGTGCGCCAACTGGAATCCACACAATGGGGATTGCCCATAGAGTTCTACTTCTTTGTAAAGAACAAGGAATGGGTTCCCTATGAGCACATCCTCGCAGATATCATGGAATATGTCTATGCCGCTGCACCACAGTTTGGATTGAGAATCTACCAGCGGCCGGCAGGACAATAAAAAAAGTGCGTTGTTATGGGGTCAACACCGAACTAACAACGCACGTTTTTTTTATTCTTATTTTGTGACCTGAGTCACAGCCTTTCCAATACAGCCGTTCGGCATCTGCACATGAATGAGTGCGCACACCGTTGGGGCGATGTCGGTGATATGGCATTCCGCCTGCGTACTGCCGTGAGGAACGCCCCACCCCATCAGCAGGAAGGGTATATGACAGTCGTACGGATTCCAGCAACCATGGGTGGTACCTTCATCAATCTCATCACCCACTCCATAATAGCCTGGCTTCAGGATAATCTGGATATCACCGCTACGCTGCGCGTTGTATCCATTCACAGCCTTCTCACGAATGAGAGCAGGAACACTGGCGTCATTAATTTTCTCCAGGTCAAAGCAATAGGCCACTTCCTTCCTCAGTTTGTAATATGCAATAATCGCCTCCTTAACCTTGTTGATGTCGGCACCAGCTTGGGCGATTTTCTCACGATCGAGCACCACCTTGTAATCCATGATGCGACGAACCAATCGTGCAGCGCCAAACGTCTCTTCCAACATGGTGTTCAGATCTCTTATCTCCTGGTTCCCATAGAAGGGTCCTGACGGAATCTTATGCTGTTGGTTCTGCAGGATGCCATTGGCTGCACCATGGTCGGCTGAGAGGAATACCAGGTAGTTGCCTTTTCCTATCTCGCTGTCAAGGAAGCTGAAGAAATCAGCCAACTGCTTGTCGAGCTCCACATACTGCGCATGGGTCTTCTCATGGTGCGTGCCGTATTTATGACCAGTGATGTCCGGACACGAGAAGCTCAGCGTGAGCATATCGGTCTGCTTACCCATTCCTAACCGTTCGTTCCTGATGGCCGCCTTGGCCAATCCCACGGTGATCTCGTTACCATAGGGCTCATACTGGATGAGGTCAATCAGACTGGCATCTTTGTTTTTCTTCTCCAGCTGTTTGATCTCCCTACCAATACGGTCGTTATAGGTCTTCACCCATTTGGGCAGTTCCTGCATGTAATAGGTGCTGGAGATGAAGCAGAAGGCTTTCTTGTCGAACCAATAGGCTGCATCAGCACTATGTCCTGCTGGTAAGATAGCGGCGCGGTCCTTGAAGCTCACGCCAATCACCTTCGATTCCCAGTTCGTGGCTGTCTTCAGCTCATCGCCAATGGTTGTTGCCAATAAGTTCCTGGGAGACATCAGTCCGGCTTTCGTGTCACTTCCCACCGTCTGCACGGTAGCATCATCGCAGCAGTAAATCATCTTTCCATCAAGAAGGAAGTTATTTCCTGCAATGCCATGGATACTCGGTACGCTACCCGTGAAGATACTGGAATGACCGATGGCAGTCACAGAAGGGATATAGTTAATCTGGCAGTTCTCACAGTTGAATCCTTCGTTCATCAACCGCTTGAACCCACCGTTACCATACTCATCGTAGAAACGATAGAGATAGTCCCATCGCATCTGGTCAACAGCAATACCCACCACCAGTTTGGGGCGATCCTGCGAAAATGCCGCAATGCTTACTAACAGCATCACAATAGTCAACAGTTGTTTTTTCATATCTATTAAGTTATCTCTGTTAAATTTTAAAGTTCAAAGTTCAAAGATTAAAGTTATCTTGTCAACGAGAATTTCATGCTCAATCCGAAGTCCTGCGTGGTGGTCGGATACGAGTTGCTCGACAGCAGCGGTGTATTCACCTGACGGTCGTAATAGAAGCTCATGGTGAGCAGGCGCGACAAGGTATAGTCGGCATTGAACGCCAGTTTGAAGGCCTTGTTTCCACTGCTGGCAGAGCTGGTCATCGAAGCAATATCTCGCACGATGGCAGCCTGACTGCGATAGCTCACATCCAGACGAAGGTTCAGGTCGTGGTTGATGCCCTTCTTTCTTGAAGATGACTGTGACGACTGCGTTCTTTGTGAGTCGGAAGAATCATTCCCCTTACCTTTGTTTGTCTTCACCTTACGAGCTCCACCCAGTCCGAAGAAGTTGAAGTCGTTGATCTTGTAGCCCATGCCCACTACCCAGTCACGACTGATGGCCTCATTGATCTGCACACTGGTCATCGACAGGGTCATGTTCCTCGTGGTACGGTATTCCACCTTGGCAGTCATGTTGTTCAGGAACGTCATATCCACACCGAGCAGCGGTGAGAACGACTCGTTGATGCTGACCGTAGATACGTTATACATCGAGCTGGGTATAGGATTACCAGAGGTAGCGTCGACCACAAAGCCCGTACCGTTCATGTACTCCATGAACGTGCTGTACGAACTATATCCACCCACGGCATAAATGCTCTTGTACGAGTGGTTGATGTTCACACTCTTGAAATGATCCTGGAACCAAGGCAGCTGACCCAATCCGCTGTACCTGATGGTCCAGTTAGGCAGGAGTTGTGTCAAGGCAGGGAAAATCTTCAAGCCGCTGCCGCTCATGGAGGTATAGGTGTTGAGGAAGGCCGGTACCATCACATCAGCACTGTAGGGATTCACGGTACCATTCTCCGGGTTGAAGGTCTGACCAGCCAATGATGAGCCCCTTGGATAGACAGCATCCTTGTATTGTCCTTCCACCCGTTGACGGAAGCCTTCCAGAGAATGACAGAAGTCCTCGAACGACTTCGACCGATAGCCGTTGTTTGCATTACCCATTCCTTCGAGGGCGCTGCGCAGACTAATGGTTGTCATGGTCAGCGAGCCTCCCAGGTTGGCAGGCATTCCCACGTACATATAGTGAATATTCTTCGTCTTGGATTCTGTCCTGCTGGCATTCAGGTCGATCTTGAAGTTACGCACAGGCTCCAGCGTCATTCTGACCTGCACATCCTCCGTGAGATTGGTGGCTGCAGGATTAGATATATTATCGTCCATGAGCAACCAGTTGTTGGCTGCCGCCTTGTCGAGATAGCTATCGCCGATGAAGCCGAAGGCAAAGTCCAGTCCTGGCGCCATCAAACCATCGCGTCGCTGTCCCAGCATATTGCCTATCGAAGGAAGGAATCCCGGCAGCGCCATGCTATACGTATTACGATAAGAGAAGCTGACGTTCCTCACCATCATCAGTCCGCGGGCCACCACCTGAGCGGTCTTGTACCAAGCCTCATCGTCGTGCGGTTCCTTAGGTGTTACCGTCAGTTTCAGTTTCATCGAAGAATCCACCTTTGTCGTAATGCGGATATTATTCTGATCCACCACCTTATATTTGATGGGGAAGGTCCTGCCCTGCTCGTTCTTGGCAGATACAATCAGTTTCTTGCTGTTCTTACCATGACTCACGGTAATGGTGGTATCAGGAAGCAGCGTGATCTCCTTCTCGAATCCTTTCTTGTTCTTGGGCAGAGCCGCCTGTTCCTTATCGTTCTGCTTACCCTGATCCTTGGTATTCTTGGAATCATTCTGGGCGTTGGTGTTCCTGTTGTTTCTTGAAGAATTGTTCCGTTGAGGATTCTTATTGAACCGTTCGTTGGTCTTCTTCAGGAACGGGATATGGTTATACAGTTTCTCCAGACTAAATGTTCCGTTCAGGTTGAACTGACGGTTATTGGAAATATTGTTACCCAGTGATGTTCCGTCTTCCAGATCCGTTCCGCGCTGCCAGTTATAGGTAGAGCTGTAGCTGGCATCCGTATTGATCCAGTCGAAAATTGGTATCAGGTTCAGCGGCAGCTGGTAGGAAGCACTGAAGTTCTGACTGTAATCCATCGGTGCTCCCAGATGTTTGATACTGGTCCACACAGAGTCTTTCCATGCCTCATACTCCGTAGGATAGAGGTTCTTGTTGATGGGCGTATAAGGCTCTTCCACCTGTGCGTGGGTGGTAGAGGAGAAATTCATGTGGAGGTTACGGGTAAGGTCCCAGCGCAGGGAGAAGTTACGGTTCCACAGGAACTGCTCATTGAAGGTGAGCGGCAGCTGCGAGTTCTCCAGACTCTCCATATCGCGCTCCTGCAGCTCATAGTAGGTCCTCACGATATCCGAATTGAAGGTAACGCTCTGCGGCAGATAGTTCAGACCGAAGCGCTTGAAGATTTCCAGCCATTTGCTCTTACTCTTGGCAAACACCTTCTTGAACGGTTCAAAGGTCTTATACACCGGAGAATACGAGTAGTTCAGCGATCCTCGCCAGTTATCCTCATTCTCATATACGGTGGTCTCGCCGCTGGAATGACGGTGGGAATGACTGTACGAGAACGAGAAGTTACCCGGGTCGTAAGGCATGGGATGCCGTTTGGTCTTGATGCCCACCCGCACGTTCGACAACGAGAAGTTGGTATTGGTGGTCTTGGTCACGGCGATGCTCTCAATGGAGTCACGCTCAAACTTACTGCCTGCCGCATCCAAGGCATCCTTCAGTTCCATATCCGTATCGAGCGGATTGTACTTAGGACTCGATTTCTCCTTGGTGATGGAATAGTACAACGGGGCGGATACCTTGGCCTTGTCCGGGAAGAACTTACCTAACTCTACGCTGGCCGTGGCACTATATGAGCCGAAGTTATCCGTACTCCGCTCGTTCACGCCCTGCTCCAGTCCGCCAAACCCTTCAGAGGTATAGCGACCCGTCATATTCACATTACCCACATCCGACAGTTGCATGTTCAGAGCACCCTGGGCAGCCCAGCCACCTTCGTTGTTGTATTCCTTCAGGCGGAGCTCGTTCACCCATACCTCACCCGATTTCAGGTCGGCCGACAGGTTACGCACACCGATAATCATGGTCTTCACGTCGCCCAATGTCGGATTACCAACGATACTGATCTTGTTGTTCGGTTTATCATCGGTATAGATACTATACACACGGTTATACGAAGCCCTACCTTCGGCCTTGGCCTTGTTGCGCTCTTTCTTCAGGTTGGTGAACACCGTGAGGGGCACATCCAGCATATTCTCCTCGGGCCATACGGCTCGCTGGTCGGAAACAGAATAGCGGTTGTAGGCAGGATCGCGATGCGGTGTGAGCTTCAATGGAATCTCATACTCGTAGTAATTACTCTTGTAGTCGGAACCCAGTCGTACAAACACGGCCAGCTGGTTGTCCTGCAGGTTCGTGGTGTTCTCCTGCAAGGCATTGGCATGAACAAACATCTGGATGCGTTTATACTGTCGCAGATCCACGCTGGTATTCTTATACACGGCCTTCGACTCGCCGTTAGAGAGGTTGGTCACCTCGATGTCAAGGGCCTGCTCATTACTCTCCACCAGCTGCGGCTGTGTAGGATCCTGCTCACGACGGATGCCTGGAGGCAATACGTAGTTCACCGGTTCCTTGTCGATATTCTCCTCAATGTTCACGGCACTCACCGCCATCTTTCCGCTCTCGGCAGCGCCCGGGTTCAGCGACTGCTCATACACACGCCATTCGCCGCGCACCAGGTCCAGACTACCGAAACGCATAATAATCGGTCGTTTGAAGTTCGTACAGAACATTCGCATGAAACGCACCGAGGTGAAGTCGTTGATCGATCCGAACTTCTCTTCATAGTCATCCAACGGAATACGGAACTGATACCACGCCACGGTCTCTCTGGCTCCGTTACGCAGGGCCACCTCCCCTTCACGCTTGTCAACGATGAAGTTCGTACCGATCTTCATGTCCTCGGGACGGATGCTGACATGGTACTGGAAATACTTCTCGTACTCGTTCAAGGTGTAGTCCTGGCTGATATCCTCCACATCGGGGGTTGACTTATACGCCGTGCTGTAGCTCTCCGGACTGTTCTCATTGTCGGGAGAGTTTCCTTGCGGGTTGTTGATACGCTTGTAGCGACGCAGCACAGGAGCCTCGATACGATCGTAGTCAGACCCGCGGAAATAATGATAGTCGTCGTTGGCGGGGTCAGCCTGGATCGAGTCATAGACCGCCGCACTCACCCTTCCGTTGATGGCAGCAAGGTAGTCACGATAAACACCGAAGCTGCGCTCCTCATCGTTGTTCAAACCGTTATAGCCCACATCCTGCAGATTACGTGATCCGGAGGTGGTGGCAAAGGCGTAGGTCACTGTTGACTGCGTGGGAATCTTTCCCCACTGGGTGGTGGTGAAACTCTGCGAACCGTCCACGGGCATACCGCTCTCGTAGAATTTCTTTCCGTCGCGCAGCACATCCTCGCTCATCTCACCTAAGTTGATGTAGAAGTCACCACCATATTGCGAAGCATCGTCCTGCTCACGCGAATAGATGAACGGATCCATCAGCCAGAACTCGATATATTCCACGTTGGCCGTCTCGAAGTCGTTCGTGTCGAGCCTGCGCATCATACCGCCCCAACGCTTCTCGGGAATCGGCAGCGTACCGTCGGTATTCAGGTCGGTATCCAGGTTATACGGACCGCGTTCCGTGGGATAGAAAGCAAGGTTCAGGATGGGCAATGTGGCCGTAGCACCGTTATAGCTACTCTGGTCACGTGCCGGATAGAGCTCCTTGACATAGATCTCGCGTACATAATGGTTCGACAGCTGGTTCAGATCGCTCTTGATATGACTCGGTGTGAGTGATGAGCTACGACGGGTAAACAGCGGATCAATATGGTACCACGACAGCAGGGCGCGGTTGTAGCCACTGCTCACACTGGTCTTGTCAGCACTCTCCGGGAACATCGAAGGAACGCTGGAGAGCACCCATGAGGTAGGTGTTGACACATCGATGGTGTTCTTCGTGTTCTCAAAGTCGTCCAAGTACGAGGCATTATCCTGAATACCATGGGAGTTTCCTGCAATGAGCTGGGCAAACTCACCGGTGAACGAGATCTGCGAAGGCGCTGTACAATGCAGACCCGGCAGCAGGTCGAGCATATTGGTGAGCCACTGACTCTCCTTCTTCCAGTTGATGTTCAAGCCCCAGATGGTATTGTTCAGCGGTTCACTACCCATACTCACCTTCGTGGTGAGCGCCTGCTCCGACAGATGCTGGAACGTACCGCTCAGCTGGAAGTTCTTACTGAAGTCGTACTCCCAGTTCACGCCATACATCGTCTTTCGCTGCTGTCCGTAGTCGGTATTGCTCTCTGAACTCACATTCACAGGTGTACCCGCATCGATGATGCTCTGATTGAGGATGGTCACCTCTCCCGCGTTGTAGTCAACACTGTAGTCAGACCCCTCTGTCAGGGTCACACCACCAGCCGTCACCACCACACTACCTTGCGGCACATAGCTGGCTCCCAAGGAGATGACGTTGGCAGAGGTTCCGCGATACTGTCCCACCAGCTGGTACTTATCCTTCTCAGCAATCTGTTTGGCAATGGTCTTGGTGGAGTCGTATAGTTCATGGAAGCAGTATTTCTCGGCAATAACAGGATCCACGCCCTTTTCCGTCAGTGTCTTATACAAATAGTCGCCAAACGGTTCAGCCTCCGGGAGGAATACACGACCGTTGCTCACGGTATAGCCCTGCACATAGTCGAAATAACCGTTTGAATGTACCCTATTATTATTGTCCAGACGGTCGGCACCCAACAGCTTGATCAAGGTTTGTTCCTTTACCTGCGTCTCGGGGATATACGACAGATAGACACCTGCTGTGTCACTCTGGTATTTCACATCCAGTCGGAACTTATCCTTTTCCACCGACGAGGCGAGGTAGTACACGTTCTTCATCATCAAGTCCCAGTTACCCTGTTTGGGGTGGTTACTGGTGTTCTTCAACGACTTGACGAAGAGTGCCTGACTCACATCGGTGATGTCGCTGGCAAACTCACCCACCTGATAGGTTGTACCGCCATAAGTATATTCATACGCCACCGCCAGCACCTGATCGGTCTGCAGCGAGGTGTTCAGCGACACATAGCCCAACGACCTGTTCAGCGTATATTCTGAGGAGTTGAGCAATCGTGCACTCTCCAGTTTCTCATAGTCGGTTCCCCCCACGAATCCCGGTATACCATCCAGTTCGGTGGATGTCTGGTCGATGTCGCGGGCTGCAGCATGTTGCTGTACCAATGTGGCATACTCGGTATTGGCAGCATTACAAGGAACAGCCTGATTGGTTAGGCTCCAGTTGGGGTTCGACACCTTGGTGTTCTCACCCAGATCGGTCAGCGCCACGATATTTCGGGTATTCGTTGTTGTACCCGTTTTGTTCGTCATCCAGATCTCAATACGGTTGATGGTTACACCCGTGGTGAGGTTCGGCAACGTCTTCATGGCTCCGTCGTAACGGTCGCGGAAATACAACGAGAGGAAGAAGTGCCTGTTCTCTTCATAGTTGGCGGCATTGAGCTCAAAGGCTGTTGTCTGCACACCGCCCTTACTGGAAACGCTTCGTGAATTGGATTTCTTCTGCGACACCACCGTCTGCAGTTTCAGTCGTCCGAACTGCCAGTCGCTACGGATACCGAAGAGTGATGAGGCACCCCGCACCAGCGATGAGTTTCCAGGGAACGATACGTTTCCTGCCTCCACCAGTTTGATGGTCTCATCCTCCTTACCGTCGTATTTCAGCTTCAGGTTCTGCGAGTCGAAGTCGAACGTCGCATCCGTGTTGTAGTTCAGGTTCATGTTCACCTTATCGCCCACCTTACCGTTCACGCTCAGGTTGATCTTCTCGTCGAAGTTCATGTTGGTGGTCTTACGGTTACGGATAGGTAACGACGGGTTATCGATGTTCTTCATCGTGGCACCGAACTTCAGTTCCGCCGTACCCTGTGTCTTGATGCGCACACCGCCAGGACCGAAGATTTTCTCTGCCGGACCTAAATCGAAGTGCATATCGCTGAACGAGAATTTCTCCTTTCCGTTCGATTCGAATACCTCCTCGTTTTTCGAACGGAAATAGCTGTTGCGCATCTGTCGTTCACTCCATTTACCATATTCCTCAGCGGTCATCATGATGGGCGTACCTAAATAGCTACTTCCCATCTTTGAGCCGATGATATAACGGTCCAGCGTGTCGTTATACTCCACTTTCTGCTCGATATTGTCGGGCATGCTGAAATCGGCGCTACCCCTTTGCAGATCCTCTTCTGTGATGGGCTGCGTGCGTTGGATTTTCCAGCGGGGATGCAACAGGGAGTCGGGAATCTCCTCATCGTCGGCAAAGATGGGCTGAGCAGTTATCGTGGCAGTATCCCTGCGCGACCTGTTCTGCTGGTTGTTCTGATGGTTGTTCTGCCTATTGTTCTGTTGGTTGTTCTGCTGGTTGTTTTGTGTGCGGTTATTCTGTGCGTTTTGGCGTCTTACCGGGTTTTGAGGCTCCTGAAGCTGGGGCGCAACAGCCCAGGCGAGCACACTCATGCCCACCAATACCATAATCAGTATCTGCTTCAGTTTCTTCACTTTTTTCTCTACGAATTAGACTAATTAGACGAATTATTTGATCTGTTTCAAGGCCAGTTTCACCACCTGCTCTACAGGCAGATCGGGCTGTTCTTTCAGAATGGCTATGACCACCTTGGCTGAAGGTGCAGGCGAGAAGCCGAGCATGGTCAGAGCACCCACGGCCTCATCCTTCACACTGCTGTTGATCAAGGCAGCCTCGCTACCCGCATTCGAAGGCAGTTCCTGAGCAATACCGCTGCTGATGATCTTGTCCTTCAAATCCACAATGATACGCTGGGCGGTGCGTAATCCGATACCCTTCACGCTCTTCAGCACCCGCTCGTTCCCTGTGGAAATCACGTTACAGATCTCTGCTACCGTCATCTCCGAGAGAATCATTCGTGCCGTATTCGCACCCACACCGCTCACTGTGATGAGCAGCAGGAACATGTCCCGTTCCTGTTTGGTGGCAAAGCCGAACAGCACATACGCATCCTCACGAATGGCCTCATATACCCACAGTCGCGCCTCTTTCTTACCTTGTATGGCAGAAAAGGTGTTCAGCGAGATATTCATTCCGTAACCCACTCCATGGGTCTCGACCACAGCATAAGCAGGGGTGACGTCTATCAGTTCACCCTTTACATATTCAATCATAAGTCGTTTATTTGTATATATACATCCAATAAAACGCAGACTCCCGCTTTTTATTGTATTTTCCCTATAAATCTCTTTTTCTCTCTATGGTTTTAGGAAGCAAGAGGCAGGTTATAGGAAGCAAGAGGCAAGAAGCAAGAAGCAAGAGATGTGCAATAAGTCCAAGTGACTATATCCAATGCCTATATAATAGTGCTATTCTCTTGCCTCTTGCTTCTTGCCTCTTGCTTCCTATAACTTCCTTCTTGCCTCTTCTTACTGAACCTTGGCGTTCTTCTCCAATGTCCAGTCGGGGCGTTGCAGGATAGCCGGACTACTACCTACGAACATCTTCGAGGCGTCCTTGTTACCCTTGAGCTGCCAGTCGAGCCAAGCACGGGCAACGATAGCGAACTCACCACCGTGAGGCTGGTTATAGGTACCGCCATGACCTACGGGCAGGTTCACGGCAATGGCCGGTACATGCTCAATACGCTTGAAGTCGTCCATACCATTGGCATAGGCGATATCGGTCTCACCACCCAGGATGTAGATAATCGGACAGTGAATCTCCGCCAGCTTCTTCTTGGGTACGCTGGGCATACCGGGCATACGACGGGCATTGGGGCCTCCTTCGTCGCCCTCAGGCTGCTCAAACAATCCGCTGTTGCAGATCATGATCGAGGTAACGCGCTCGTCAAAGCAGTTGAAGAGTGCCTGCAGACCGCCGCACGACATTCCCGAGATGCAGATGTTCTTGGTGTCGATCTTCTGGTAGAAAGGACTCTTCTTGTCGGCATTCTGCTGGAAAGCCCAGTCCATCGACTCCACCTGCTGCTCCGAGCGTGACTGACCGCCTCGGCCCATTCCCATGGGGCGCTGAGCGTCCTGCTTAGGCATTACACCTGTGGCGAGCACGAGGTAGCCATAGGAGGCAATATCGTTCAGGAACTTCTCATGACCGCGTGGCGAGTTAGCACAACCGCCGTTACCCCACACCAGCACTGGCAATGGTTTCTTTGCGTTGAATACTGACAGGTCTTTGGGGGCGAAGATGGTATGCTCCGCAAATCCCTCTACTTCATAAACCACCGCTTTGTACGGTCCTGTTCCACCCTCTTCGAGTACAGTCTCAGCTGCTTGTGCATAAGCGCCTACGCTCATGGCGAAAGCGAACATCAAAGTCATCAAAATCTTTTTTCTCATAAGGATAATAATTTGATAATTATGAATAAATGATAATAAAAAACAAAGTTCATGGGGCTTGGTTCCCATACCCCGTGCAAAGATAATCAGTATTCTTGAGTTTTACAATTATTTTCGTAAAAAAACCGCACAAACTATTCCAAATCTATGCGGTTTTTCTTGGCTTCTCATTGCAGTTTCATGTCTCACATTCTTTCATTCTCACCTTCTCAATTTCAAGATTTAGCTCCCTCACTGTATTAAAGAAACCACTCATGGTAACCGCAAGATAACCCTTCAGGTCTGGAATCTGGGGTACGAAGATGAAATGCTTTCTGACATGGACAGCTATTTCGTCCGTTTCAGTGTTCGTTGTATAGAAGATCGTGCAGTTTGAATATGAATTGATGTTGTTCACCACCCTTCGCACTCTGGCAAACTCATCGATGTCAAATCTCGAGAAACTGTAGCACCAGACTCCTGGTTGCCGGGGATGCCTCTTGAGTTTTCGTTTCCTCCATGTTCTTGTTCTCTTTGAGTAGTTGTTCCCTCCTCTTCTTTTCCTTTTCTCTTTCACGAAACATGGTGAACAGGGTAATGGCACATGTGATTGCGGCTATTGTTATTGCTAATTTCCAATCCATTATATTCTCCTTTCTTTATAGAAGTGTTTCTAATTGATGGCAAAGATACACATTTCCCCTCTCTTTCGCAAATCTTTTTTACCCACAGGCCTTGCGGAGTGGTCATTCTTTCAAGAAGGTATTTCAGCAGGTTTAATGATGATCATGGGCTCGTCGGGATTCTTGCTCTTCAGCTCATAATTCAGGACATACTGCAACAAGGGGTCAACGGCCCATGTCAGTTCCTTGGGGAACTCCACCCGTAGATACATCCATGTACGTTCTTTTACTTTGATGTCTTTCTCGAAGAACGACTTATAATCACCCACTCCTCCTGCCATGAGGAAAGACCTGTTGCCCATCGATTTCGTAACGGCCGACGAATTGATGGCATCATATTTCTCACGTACAGAAACATCCTGTTCATCATCATAGACATCCGCAACCATGGTAATACCATTATACTCCACGTGAAAACTGCGTTCCCCATCATGTTTCTTTTTCATGAAGTCAGGATAGTCCACGGAAATACTGTCTTTATGATCCGTCCATGTTTTCTTTTTCGCATTCTCAAAGGCATTCCGCAGCCACTTACCATCATAAAACACCGTGTCCGTTACGTACTTCACCACCACGAAGCTGTCAATATACACCGTATCATGAACAACTACCCTGCGCACATGGGAACCCATATTCATGTTCTCCCTCTCTTCGCATGCGCACATCATTACAACCATCAGGCCAACAATCAATTTCTTCATCTTTCCGCAACTGTTAGGTTTATTCATCATGTTGATTAATATGGTAATACTTCTTCAAGATCTAAAGTTGTGATTAACTTTTCCAGCGCTTCATTATTTGAACTCAAATCTTTCAGTCGGGCAGAGTACGACGTGCTTTTTCTTGTATTCTCCCTTAGGTATACAACACCCGTTTTCTCATGAAAGCCCAGAAAAATGCTGTTCAATGGCTTTAGGGCATTCTTTTTCACAATGATTTCTATCTTTCTATGCAAATCACGCCCAATATCATCTTGATAGATATGATAATACTCGGGACGATGCACCATCATGATAACATCAGCAAGCCCCTCGATAAAACTGGAGTTCATTAAATCCATCAACTGAGGGCGTTTGCCTTCAGGCCCATCTCGGTATTCTACACCTCTACTCAACATAGATCCTACTATAATAGGTACATTGGTTAGACGAGCCAATTGTTTTAACGAAAGCATCACCTTTGCTACTCTATCAGAAGGATTACCGTCTTCTTTGACGAAATCTATCATCTGCAGACAATCTATGAAGATGATACGTACATATCTTTCTCTGATGCAATTCCGTGCAGTATCGACCAATTCGTTAAGCGGCAAGTCCAAACTATCATGCATATACAGCGGTGCATCTGCCAATTCACCTATTCGTTTATCTAGTCTTTTCCACTCTTGGATTTCCATATTGCCTTGAAACAAGTGCATAACAGGTATGTCACAGTACATGGCCAAAAGTCTTTGTACATAGTCAGACTTCAGGTGATTCGTCGAGAACAACAACACGGGCAATTTGGTTTTCATAATGATGTTTTTTATCATTGACAGCATGAACTCTTCTTTTCCCATGCAAGGTCTTCCACCAATCACATACACTTTTCCTTTCTCGAAGCCACCTATCAAATTGTCCAAAGGCTTAAAACCCGTGGGGATACCTGGCACACCTGTTTTTGCTGTCCTTTCCTGTAAATTAGATATGCAATCCTTCAACATCTCCCGCATATCGATATAGCTGTTATCGCTCATCATCTCATTCAAGCTTGTCATAATTCAGTTACTTCAATTCTTTTCATTTTGATACACAAAGAGTTTGATTGCAAAGATAGGCTTTTACCTCTTTGCAACCAAGGGTTTTTGCATCACAAGGCTTGTGAAAAAAGTGATTTTTAGTATCAAACATCAAAAAAACGTTCACAAATTTGTGAATACAAAGAATATATTGTATCTTTGCCCCAAAATCGTAAAATGTATGATCGTCACCTTTGAAAAGGAATACCTTAGAGAACTCTATGAGAAAGGGCAATCAAGCGATAAAAGCCATCGCTTTCAACCCCAGATAGTCAAGAAGTACACGCGTGTCATTGACTTGATGATGGAACAAACGAATGTACAAGAGTTGACTCGATACGGTGGTCTGTACTACGAACATCTGCATGGTGATAAAGAGGGTATATCCTCCGTTAAGGTTAATGACCAGTATCGCATAGAGTTTCGTGAGATCATTCAAGGCGAAAAGGTCTTCGCAGAGGTAGTAAGTATAACAGAATTGTCTAACCACTATAAATAATGTATGGATATGGAGCATTTGGAAGGTTTCAACGACAACATGATTGCTAATAACTTGGAGCCGTATTTTCTGACGCATCCAGGTGAGGTAATCAAAGACGAATTGGAATTTCGTGGTATTAGCCAGCGACGTTTGGCTAAAGAGATTGGTGTTCCTGCCAGTCAGCTTAACGAATTGCTGAATGGCAAGCGTGCTCTAAGTGCTGAAATGGCATTACTTATAGGTCATGCCCTTGACATTGAAGCAGAACCCTTACTCGCACTCCAGATGAAATACAACCTTCTTTCCGCCAAGCGTAACAAGTCATTCCTTGAACGCCTGAAGGAGATACCAAAGATCGCCGCCATTTTATGATAATGCTCTTAACAAAGGTTTCCCTCCTGCCGAACTATCAAAAATTATTTGAGAGTTCGATTATTCCCAGATGACCAAGTCGCGAGGGAGGGTGATCTTCTTTGCCTCACCGCGTTCTCCCGTGATAAAATAGTTCTTTGCTAGATGCTCGTCGAATTTATTGATGAAAGCAGCACGAATTCGCGCACATTTCTCGTTGATAGAATTGAGTAGAGGATTTGTAACATCTTCTATGCTTTGTATAGTACGCTTGTTTATTCCCATTGGCTTCAGAGTCTTGTATATATCTAGCAACTCTTTCCTATAATCAAAAAGTTCTTTGAAGGTGATACCCTCAGGATGCTTCAAGAATAGGAAGTATACCGCTTTTATCAGAGGCTCCATCTTTACCTCAATATCATTATAATCTGGCAAAATTATCCGATAGTCTTTTTTAATAACAAGATGACTTAACAGAGCTTTTGACTTAAACAATCCTCTAAACGTCCATTCGTTCATGCCCTTAGCTCTCAACTTCTGAACACGAACGTCCATATCTTCCAACAACGTGAGACTCACAAACCTTTGGTCTTCATCAAGAGCCAAGATGCAGGGTATATGATCATTCTCACGACAACCAGCTAGGAGAGAGTAGTATTCTGTATGCATGACAAACCGGCTTTTTCCTTCCCAACTATGTATCTCTATTAAGATATCATAGGACAACCCATCACATGTAAAAGACAACTGGCAATGCGAATTCTTCAACTCGTATGGTGTAGCCCATGTGATAGTTTTGTTGCCTAGCTCCGTTTTGATATATTGTTCTATAGCAGCGACTGCCGCTGCTTGTTCATATAAAGTGGTTTGATTAAAGACTCCAAATGGAGATGAGCCCCATATTTTCTTATTATCCTGCTCCCATGACGATGTAATCCAAATCTCCTTAATTAATCCATCTTCAATTATGATACGATGGGTCAGATCCTCATACTCACCATCAACTGTAATACGAGCATAATATTCATTCATCATTACAACATCCGCCCGATAACTCTTCTTTGAGTATTGAAGAGAATCAAAAACTTGGGTCATCAACTTCAGGTAATTCTCTTTCCCATTGATAACTTTATACGGCACACCTCCACTCCATTTAACGTTCTCGTCCAGATAGGGCTCAATGAAACTCATATCAAGATTATTCCAGCACTTACACATCAATTCCGCAGCCTCCCTGTATGAGGACAGCCTACCTGGATTCTCTTTCTGTGCTGTATTCTTATCGAAGATATAATCAAAATAGTTCATTTATAAATCCTCCTCTAGAATCTCTATTTTTTTGCCTACAAAATTAATAAAAAACAAGAAAATCCGATGACAATATCATCGAAATAATATTTCACAAGCCTTGTGTTTTAATTTTTTACGTACTATTGAAATATATTGCTTATCTTTGTACTCAAAACATAAAAATATAAAGATTATGGCTACAGAAGCACAGATTAAAGCATTGAAAATTAATGAGAACGTCTTTGAATTAACTGAGGATACAGAATTAGAATACTTGGTTCATTTTGCCGCTCCATTCACTGGGTCGGACAAGTGTCTGGTTCCTAAAGGAACTACCTTTGCTCCCCATAGGCCAATGAGAGGCGATGCTCTGTATATGCACTTAATAGAAGACAATGAAGAATTGTTCAAAAAGATGGAACAACAGGTGAAAGTCAACTATGAACAGCTATATACTAGACTACAAGGTTTCTCATTTTTCATTACGGAAGAGCAACTGCAAACATTTCCCCTCAAGTTCAGTAGTGGCAGTGTTGAGCGCGTGTTAGACATCATGCGGAAGTTGCGTTCTCCCGTCTATCCTATTTTTACATAAGAATAAAGGTATCTGGTCTTTAAATGAGCCTTTTACCCTCATGCCCAGAAAGTTCTCTTTATAGAAGGATTATTAGAATGGCAAATCTTCATTCGTAGGATTATATACAATTGGGTCAATTAACAATTCCGCCCCACTATCTCTTCCTATTTCTATTATCTTTTGTGAGAATTCGTTTGAGGGGTTCCCTAATTTAATGTAAAGAGTATCTATTGGCCTAGTGATTGCCATATATACCCAATGTAAGGCAAATTCACTTTTCATGTCCTCCTCATTAGAGAAAAAATTTTGATTAGTTCTGGCATATAATTCTGCATCTTTACTAGAACGCATACTATAATAGAATAAGTCTAAATCAACACAGAACACGTTCCATGCCTCTAATCCTCTACAAGACTCATAATATAGAAATCTAGTTTGATCAGATGCAGGTATGCCTAAATCTCCTTTCCTTTCAACTATTCCATTCCAAATCTTTAAGTTATGGTTTGAGATATCTAATTTTCTTTTTGTAGTTATATCAATAATATCTACATTGTCAAGTTCATCAATCATTATAGTTTTATTCTTTGATTTCGAGGAATATCCTTTTGTTGGTAACAAGACCATACAATTTTCGTAGTCGGAGCATCCCATTACTTTTCCAGCATTTCTCAACTCTTCCAATATCTCATTCGAGAAGCCTCGAATACTATTCCTAACATCAATGATTACTCGTCCTAAGCCTTTAGATTCATTCGCAGATTGAATTGGCGATGCAAACTTGTACGAATCAGCTAATGCATTCACAAATTTCACCACAGTTGCTTTCTGTCTGTAGCTTCTACCACCTAAAGAAATCTCGATATTAGGCACAGGTTTACCTAATGCTACTTTCCAATCAGTTTCCATTGAGCTTCTTATTAATTGGTCTTTGCCACCAGATGTTATAATAAGATTTTCAGCTCCATATATTTTCATCAATATAAGTTTCTCGTAATTATTACAGTCTTGTGCTTCGTCTATCAAGATTGACTTGGACCACTTTGCACGCATCACAGCATTCTTTAAGTCTTTGGAGAATTCAACATACTCATATTCCTTTTTTTGATCTTCATCAGACATCTTATCAGTTTTGGACATAAGATTCAAAAACTCGCGTCTATTTTTGACATCATGCTTCTCATAAAACTCGAAGGGCTTGTCAAGCATATGGAAAAGAGTTTCTAAGATCTTATTGTAATCTGCAAGAAATATTTCATGACCCAATTCGTCCCCCAATACTTTTTTCCTCTGCAGCAAATATGACTCCTTCAAAGTTGGAATAGATTCTTTACTATAAATATTTGCGTTTATATATTTGAGGTATTTTGTAATCTCCACCTTGTCGCCAGTATCAATAAAATGTTCATATTCCTTCCAAAAAGCGCTATTATCAGGAACGATGCCAGTTGCTTCTTTATACAAGTATATATATTTGTCAGCTATATCCAATCTCTGTTTGCAAACATCCATCAGTTCATTTAATCGTTTTTCCGTAAACAAAGACTGTATTCCCATCTTTTTTGACAAATGATAGAAAAAATAGTGTAGTGTATGGATAGATGCATTAGTGTTTCGATAAATGGGCATATGTCGACCACATTGCTTGAGGTCAAAAGCTAATAGATTATTATACGTTAGCAAACGGCAATGATGACCAGAGGCCACAATTGCATAAAAGATTCTAGTCAACATCAGCGTTTTCCCACATCCTGCCTTACCTTGTAAGATACTGAGCACCTTTCCACTATTTTCTAGAACATTCTGTGGCGTCTTTATTCTTTTGTCTGTAATCTTATCAATTCGTTGTTTAGTAAGAATGCCAACTCCAGTTCGTTTATTTGCCTCATCAATATAGTGTTTAATAATTGTCCCCAAATCATCCATTGTCCCTAAACAATTAATTCCTTGTTTATACAAATTCCGATGACAGGCCGAACTCAAAAGTCTTGGCATATCAAGTCTTGTATTAAAAAAGATGTAATCATTTGAGAAAGCCTTTTTAGAACCTTTGGTGACAATCCAATAAAAGAAAGCACATGACCTTATTGGCTTATTACAACTTAAAGTGAATTTCTTAAAGTTGAAACCTTCATTTTCCAATTCTTCTTTATAGTCAAGACATCCATCAGTTGAGAAAAGTATATCATTATCAACATCTGTGATACTATCATCATACAACATCTTAATCCCTATTACTAGACTGTTCAAATAATACTTCTTATTCCCTTCATAATGATAATAGAAATTTCCTGGAGTGTTTGGTAAATTAATAAAAATAAGAAGTTCTGTTTCTCCAAATCCATCGGTTGCTGCAGGGAAATGATTAACTATATAGATATCCCCTTCTTTTGCATGTGAGCGAGCAAAAACAACTTGTAAACTACTTTTAATGTAGTCTACTATCTGACGATATTCACTTGAAACATTTAATTCACATATATTCATATACGACAATTATCATATCACATTAAATAGGAATTTCAACATATTTCCTCATAATCTATCTGTATGCTAAGATGAGGATTATAACCAATTATATGATTTTCCGAATAGAGTTAACAAAGCGGAGTAAATAGCATGTTTGCCATCTCTGCACTAGACATCGTTATTATACTATCATTTTTATGTAGCATCCCCTTTTTCGTTTACATAGGTTATTAAATGCCAGGGCAAATTTAGTAATTATTTCAATAACTCCCAAGTATTTAGCAGAAAAACATGATTTCACAAGGCTTGCGAAATGCTTCTTTAGTAAAGATCATCTTTATCCTGTATTTGTTTCACAGAAATATTAATAATCTAAACATTACGCGCCATTATTCTTATTGGATATATTATTTACTATTGTTATCTCATACGAAAACCTAACGTGTTTTCAATAAAATCATTTATAATGAAATCTGCGGCTATTTTTGCTTCTTCTCTCGTATGCTCAGAAAAAAGAGGGCTCTCTGCTGTAAAATAGCTTATGTGTACGACAGTATGATCTATTATATTATGATAATCAAACCATTGTTTACCTTCATTCTTTGCCTGAATAAACTCTGCTAAATCTTGTCCACTTATTTCATATTCACATCTTTTCTCTTTAACTAAAGCCAATGGTTTAAATGTTCCCAAATCAGTATGATCTAGCATTGGATGATAAGGTTTCGGACTTGTTTTCCCAATCAGTAATGCTTGTCCATTTGCACCTTCCTCTACTATAGGAATACCCGGGTCATTTAATGAGTGAACATAATGATGGCAGTTCTCACATAGAGTTACTAAGCAATCGTCCTGATAATCCCACAAATCTCGATTCTTATAGTATATTTTATGATGCACATTTAATCGTGGCATTGCTAAATAAAAGCCAGGAATGAAATCAAAAGTGATAGTCAGAGTAAAGCCTTGGACAAATATCTCATATTTGTATCTATCACCTGCCCTGTGATAATGATGAAACGTATTATATACTCCATGTTTAATGAAGATTAAGTCTCCTTGCATCGGATTAAACGCATGGCAAAGTTGACAAGTATAATTATCACGTGCCTTAATAGAATTACTCTTTTCAACCCATCTTGGATCTTCATATCCCGTTTGTATCTCGTCAACAGCACATATTGATTCTCGATCCATGTCAGGCATTGTAACATGCTCAATGCTGAAAACGGAGGATATCCACCCACCCAAAACGGGGATATCCGTTCACTTTTCTGACTCTTTAGCCTAATGGCGATGCAAAATTAGTTATTTTTCTCTGTTTCTGTACATTTTAGATTACTTTTTTGACGTAGAGA
>JAGCDO010000042.1 GCA_017651265.1 Prevotella sp.
CTACGATTTCTTGATCATCAGTTAATATGCCTGCCTCAAAGTTGCGAGTGGTTTCAGCCTTCATGCCAATTCCTGCACCCGTGAGGTTCGCACTACCCACATACACCTCCTTGCCATCAAAGACAAGCATCTTGAAATGAACACGAGGACAAAGCACACGCTCCAAGCGGCCATAGAGAACAGGATATTTGTCAAAGTCCTCACGAAAGTTTGGGCCAGGTTCTTTCGCATGAATGAGCCTAACCTCCACACCACGACGGATGAGCTGGGCAATAAGTGCCAGGAATGGCTTCTTTTCTTTACCCACATCTACATATAAGTCTTTTATATCGGCGGTACCTATCCAAAGCAAGTGCTTCACGGATTGCACCCGTGAAAGCACTTCTTTGAAGTGGGAGGAGTTGGAGATGTAGGTGAGCATCTGTAAATATATTATAATCTTGGCAAATCTATACTTAAACGATAAAAATCTTTGTAGCCTTCAACTTTATTGTTTTTAACGGAATCAGAGAGTACTGTTCCTAGATTTGTTGTTTCTTCGTCTGGATGGATAATAATACATATTGGAGTACTTACGTCATTTTTCATAAGACTTAAGAAGTGTTCGTCCCTTGCATAAGCACTGATTTCCCTTATATCAGCTATCATCGAGTCAACATGGCTACGCCTTCCATTATACGAAGAGTACCATAATTTATATTTTGCGTCTAGAACAATACCTTCTCCAATATGTAGATAGTCACATTGAGTACCATAACTGCCCTTTACTTGAAAGAGTATCTTGTCAGGATAATGAGTTTGAAGTATTCCTAAAACATATACCTCATAAAGACGAGACATATCAATCCAAAATAGAGGAACCTTTTTCTTCCCGGAACAATCAGTTAATGCATTGTCTTGATGTCTGATAATACAATTCGCTAACTTTATGGCTTCGGAATAATACATATTGAGTTTGTCAAATTTATAATTCCTTACTGATTCGAGACGAATATTGCTATCTATGTCCCTAAAGGCTTCAATCAACTTCATTTTTGATGATAGGAAAGCAAGGCCCGTCATATTACTGGAACGAGAACGCACATTTCCTAAAAGAAGTAGAGAAATGTCTAAAGCTTTCTTCAATAATCGATTGACTGGAATATTGGCAGAGAAAACTTGATATTGACAATAGAAATAATCTTCTTTCTTTTTAAGTTCATTTTTCCTCCAATTAGAAATAGGTCTTAACTTACCTCGAATTTTGGAATGAAGGTTATCCTCAATAGTTATATAATCACGTTTTAACCCTTTTCCAACAAGTTTATCCAAGATATTTAAATACTGCATTACCAAAAGAGGCGTAAGTATATTATACAACTCTGTACTTGCAAATATCTCGTTTTCCCAATTAATGTCGTAACAAGATGAAAAATATTCAGAAGAAGGCTGATACAACAGTGCAAAGGAGAATAGAGACATAAAGTCTAAATTTTCCAATTTCGGTAGAACCTCTATATGCTGTCCGTTTATCTCACTTAAACCGATATAGTAACTCGACCACCAATAGCCATCATCACCTCTGTTAAGCGCAAGTTGCTCAACAGGCATCGATGTATAGGTTTCACGCAGATCAAGTTGTTCTATATATTCATCTGACAATTGAGTTTGCTCTCGTAATGTAATCATTCTTTGAATGGTTTGCTTATTAGTCCATCTTTATAATATTCTTCTAATAGAGGTATAACTTCGTATTTCCATTTAAGTTCTAGTTGTGGTATTGAATCCGCAATAAAATAACTATGTCCAATCATTAAATCATCAAGGTCAATGTCACCTGATGGATATTTTTTCAAATGTTCATATACTTTTCTAAAATAATCCACAGCTTTTTTGCCGACATCCCCATTCTGTCTGCTAACGATACTTTCATTTGCTTTGACTGTAAGGAAGGCAAATCTCCGACGCAAAGCATAGTCAATCGTTCCTACACTTCTGTCGGTTGTATTCATTGTGCCAATAATATAAAGATTATCAGGGATACCAAAAGTTTCTTTGCTATATGGTAATATCGCAGAAATAGCATTTACACTACCTTTTCTCTTGTCTAGTTCAAGCAATGTGATAAGTTCTCCGAAAATTTTAGAAACATTACCACGGTTAATTTCATCTATAATGAGAAAATAGTTATTGCCTGGATCATTAGATGCTTTAATACAGATTTTTTTAAATATTCCAGGTTCCACATTGTATGTGACATGTCCTTTCTTGACTATCGGCTTTAAGCCCTCAACGAAATCTTCATAGTCCAAAGATTGATGGAAAGTCGTGAATTCTACAAAGCCGTTATTTGCCATGTTATTATATTTTTCCATTATTTCTTGACGAGACATATCTGGCATATATTCTCGCTTCATTTCAACTATGATCGAAGCTGTTGTATATGTCTTTCCCGTCCCTGGTGCTCCTTGAAGAATTATGTTTCTTTTTTCTTTTAATAGTTTTACAGATTTTTCTATCAGTTCCATTCCATTTGCAGCCTTCCATTCTTCCACAAAATCATAAAATCTCCATGCATATGTACTTCTTAGATAAATATCATCAGACGAGTACTGGCTATTGATGAAAATCTGTAAATGATGGCTTAACTCAATATCTGACTGACCTTTATAATTAGGAAGCCCAAATGGACGCAAGATGTGATATAGTTCCCATAAGTTTTTTCCTGTCACAACTGTTGATAATTGAGTGGGCTGAAATGCAGCTAAGAATCGAAGTGCTGCAGCTCTCATACATTTCCCTCCAACTTTTGTTGTGACACTAATTATTTTATCAAACAAATCTTTGTTTGTTTGCAATTGGAAACTATCAGAAGTAACAATCTGATATAAATCTTCTAAAAAATATGTTTCCCAATTATCCACAATAGCTTTTCTTTGTTCATGAGTGAAATTACCCTGCATCAATGAAGATACACAGTTGTCAGACGCAAGGAATTGATCACGGTCTTCACCCTTCCAGGAAGAAATAGGCAATTTGTTTTTGGCATATTCTATAAAGCGTGGAGTAAATTGCTTGTATGCCATTCCCCATCCATCATCAGCATGGATATCTTGAAAAACGTCATTAAGTTTCATATTGTTTTAAATTTAAATTAAAAATCATAATCAAATGAGTAATTATAAATAAAAACTACCAAGAGTATACTCCCTGATATAGGATTTCAATTACAGGTTTTTCTGTATGTACTTGCTTCCAATAATTACGGGCATATTCCTTCACTTCAGAGAGTGGAATGTCACAAGGTACATTTGTGAACCAGTTCATATCAAAAGATTGAGTAGAACCTCCTAATAGATTAACATTAACTAACTGATAGTTGGAATCACGGAATTGAGTTTTAAATTCCATAGCGTTCTCCTTGTTATCGAATAAGAAAAGCGAGTCCATTCTTGACGGCATATTGGGAAATTCAAAATTTCTAATCATTTCCCAAATAAACTCCCATAGATAATGTTCTTTCCCCCAATCATAGTATAATCCAGTCTCATTAATATCAGCAATATAATTGCTGGCAAATGCATATAAATCGTCACCTGTAATATGCTTAATAGGGTCATCTATGAGCATTTGATGTAAATCATATTGTGAGCCTTTTGACATGAAGAATTCATTTAGCAAATCTAAAAATGCAGGCACATTCTCTGCAACTCTGACTGCATTCTTAATTTGTAATCCTGTTTTTTGAGAGAATATGTATATATCGTGACTTAGTTTTCGATATGCAAAAACCTCTTGACGAAAGGATGATTTATGTTCACTTGTTAAAATCTGTCCTTTAGGTTCATCTTGTGGATTAAGAATTCTATACATAGGTATTAGTTGTTATAATTTTAATGATTATCCGCTATATTCCCCAAACTCTCTTTGTTTGAGTTTTAATGCAGATTTCTGAGTGTAAATATACAAATTAAATATGATAATACATTCATCTAAGTTGTTATTTTAAGAATAATTAGGTTATAAATTATGCAAAATTCCATTTTGGGGAGTATTGCGGATAATCATTAATTTTATATAATTTCTCTTGCATCCATGCACATGCTTCTGCATCGTCAAGTTCGTTATTCATTTCTCTGATTTATCAGATTCACCACAACTTTCACCATCACATCCTTCTCTTCAGTCTTGCTCTCTGCTATCATCAGAGTCAGGGCAACGAGAGTGTTGTCAGCCAAGCGCTTGGAGCCATCCTCGCGATATAGGATGTGGTTATTGTTGAGGAACCAAAGGAAGAGGGTCGCAGCAATGCGTTTATTGCCATCACTGAAGGAATGGTTCTTGGTGACAAGGTAGAGCAACATGGCAGCTTTTTCCTCTACACTGGGATAGAGTTCCTCACCTCCAAATGTTTGATATATCTGTCCAATGCTGCTCTTGAACGAGTCGTCCTTTTCGTTGCCAAACAATACAGAACCTCCAAACTTTTCGCGCAAGCCATTGATGGCCTCCATCGCATTCTCGTAGGTAGCATGGAATGGCTCTTCCTTGGTCGTCTTGTCGATAGTCAGTCGCTCGTAATCATAGTTGTCGAGGGTATCCAGAGCGTAGGTGTAATTCGTCACCACTTCGAAGAGGGCATTCGTCTCGTCGTTCGACAACAGAGACTGATTTTGAATTGTACGTCCAAGCATTCCCACCAGTTGGCGCAACTCGCCAATCTGCTCCTTTCGGATGCGCTCGTTTACGGCATAGCCCTTTATGAGATACTGCTTCAAGACCTTATTAGCCCATTGGCGAAACTTAATACCACGCTTAGTGTTGACTCGATAGCCAACAGAGATAATCATATCTAAATTGTACATCGTCTTCGTACGATTGACCATACGGTTACCTTCTTTTTGAACCTGTCGGAAATTCCGACAAGTTGAAATTTTATCCAATTCCTCGACTTCATAAATATGTTGGATATGTTCCAAAATATTAGTTCTCGATGACTTGAATAATTGAACCATCTGTTGCTGTGTTAGCCACACTGTCTCGTTCTCCAATCGAACATCAATCTGTGTCTGTCCGTCCTCCGTCTGATATATGATGATCTTGTTTTCTTCCATATTGTATGTTGTATATAGTTCTTATAGTATTTCTCTTGCAATCCATGCACATGCTTCTGCATCAGCAAGGGCATTGTGATGGTTCTCTAAGCAGTAACCACATTCGGTGGCAACGGTCTGTAGTTGATGATTCTCCAAATCTGGAAGCACACGACGTGAAACACAAAGTGTGTCGTAGAACTCATAGTCGGGATAGTCCATCTGATAGACGCGGAATACGGCCTTCAGACAGCCTTCATCAAAAGGCTTGTTGTGGGCCACAAGAGGCAATCCCTGGATTAATGGCTCTATCTGCGCCCATACTTTTGGAAAAACTGGTGAATCGTCAGTATCTTCATGACAGAGACCATGAACCTGTGAACACCAGTAGTTATAATAGTTCGGCTCTGGCTGGATGAGAGAGTAGAACGAATCCACTATCTCACCATTTCGCACAATGACGATTCCTACAGAGCATACGCTGCTGCGCTCATTGTTAGCCGTTTCAAAATCTATAGCTGCAAAATCTTTCATATCTTCAATAACATCAATACAATAAATCTGTTATCTTTTCCCATTTGTCCCGTGAGGTTTCTGACAACGTACTCTTATACTCCGGATGTTGTTTCTTGGCATTCGGTTTTGATGCGGCAGATGAATTACCTTCCAACCAATCCACCTCAATGCCAATCATTGGTTTGCTTTTCAATTGGCGGTTCCATCCATTCACGTACCAATTATTGCTAGTCTTTATTAGTTCTACTATTTCTTCCTTTGTCAGAACATAAAAGTTCATTGTTTTAAAATTCTTGTCCGTTTTGACAAAAACCCATGGTCCAACCACCTTTTCCTCTAGGTTTGGAATGGTTCCATCAAGTTCTGAAACAAATCCTGTCATTAGGTTCTTTGTGCTTCCAGTCTTAACTTGTATTGTTACGCTCTTGCCTGTTTGAGGGTTAATACAGAGTAAATCAATATTCTGGTAATTATGACGCAACGTATTTAGATTTATTACGTCATAACCCATTTTCATCAACTCTAAAGAAACAGCGGTCTCACCGATGAGCCCCAAATCTATAATCTTTTTCATTGCTGTATATTTTAAATTAGTCTCTTCCAATCATATCCCATCCTACAATATTGTTTAGAATCCAGAAAGGCATGATAACATTAGGTATTTTGAATTCATACCACTCCCAAAATTGCAGTGCGATCTTTTGTTCTTCATATTTGTTAATCTCCAGAGCCTCTTTGAAATCGCAAAAGACAAATGTCTTCTCGGGATTATTATGTGCATATTGCAGGAATTCATGAAAGGCAGTTTTAATTGAATTATAAAAGTCATCAGCTGTCGCTAATTCAATGGAGTGCTCTTCGCCAGTATAATCATCTGGGATATTATCAGCGCACTGAATAATGCCAAGATGTTCCTCGCCTTCTATCATTTCTTTCGCTAAATAGCATAGAATATCGTTTTCTCGAAGAACTTCAGACAATTGTTGATATATGAGTTGACGACCTCTTCTTTGTGGCTTAAAATCATCTGTAAAAAGTGGCTTGCTCTTCGCTTTTGATGCTCTCTCAATCACCTCGTCACGACTAATTCCATAGGGTACATATTGGTTTGTCGGCCAGTATAAATTTTCTATTGTAAACAATTTGAATAGCGTAGGCTTAATATTCGAAAAAACTGTGCCTTCCTTGTGCATATCACCGTTTCTTTCAAATTGTACGTCACAGTTATCTCCAGCAAGACTAGGTACCAAGGAATCGCTGAAATAGCGCACGAATGATGTATATCCTTTATACGACACAACATCACCAGTGAAAATTTCTTGATACTGATCGTCCTTAAATCTTGTATCTACACCAGCAAAGATTACAGGCACCATCGACCATAAGGTAGAAAGATGTAAGGGCTTGTGAAATTTCGTGTATTTGTGGTCTTTCGTCAATAGTATTATGACATCACCATCAAAAGTGAACTCACCAAAATAGGCATAGTCAAATTCACCTAAAGGATTGATGAATCTAACACGCCTGCCGTCAAGTACGGACTTTAAGTTGTTCTTGTCTGGAGACGCTACAATTTGCCTGTGATATTTTCGGCATAAATCCTGTATGCCACGAAAACTGTATTTGCTGAAATTAAATACCATAGTTAATCCTCCTTGTATTTGTTCCACATTCTTTTAATCTTTCCGGCAATTTCTTTGCGGAGCCAGAGAGGTTCCAGCACTTCCATATCCTCACCGTTCCAGAGAAGTTCTTGCTGGAAGTCAAACTCTGGACGGAGATTAAAGGTGAAGATGCTGTATTCTTCATTACGTTCAATCTCTTCCTGCGACTCGTGCATCTTCAAATCACGGATGTAGTTGGCTTGTCCTGCTGATACTTTCAGCTTGACCGGTTGTATCTTCACAGACTGTTCTGCTATGATGCCAAAACAACCATCAAAGAATTCCTTGGCTGTCCAGTCCTTCGGCATTTCAAATTTTTCTTCTGTTTCATGAAGATCATTGATTCGGTCAAGGGCATAGATACGCGGTCCCTTTTCATAATAATAGGAATAGGTGCTGCGAGCGACCATATACCAACGCTGACGAAACAGTTTTACGCAGTAAGGCTGTACGTCGAAGCTATTCTCCTCGTTCTTCCAATAACTGTGATAGGTAATGTTGATTACACGGTTTTCCTTCATCGCTTCGATGATGGGTTGCAGATACTCTTGTCCAGAAGGCACATATTCAAGCAGAATACGGTCCTTAATGTTCTGGCTATTTGCTATTGCATTGCTCACGCAGAACGTGTTGTATAGCCATGAACGGAGTCCGTTCTTGCTGATGTCTTCTTCGTTCTCGATGTAGTAGCGGTATTCACCACGGTTCTCATTGACAATGTTGATACCGAACATGTCCCAAATGACATAACGCCAGTTGTCGAAGGTGCGCTTGGGAATCTCCACACCTCTGCTGATGTCATCTCGGAGCCATCTTTCGTTCAGTTCCTTAAATGAGATCTTTCGCTTTCGGTGGATGGTATCTATTACCCAGACATATTTGCTTATTAAGCTTTGTCCTCTATCGTTATTCACCATATTTGTTGTTATTTTCTGCAAATGTACACTAAAGGTACGCCAAACTGTGGCAGAGGAATGAGAAATAATCCTTGACCTGAATGATTGGCGCAATCATGTCCTTTGCCTCTTGTTTCCGTAGGTCGGTAATAATTCAATAGTTTTTATCTGATTGCAAAGATACGATTAAACGTACACAATCCAAAGAAAATAAGTATAATTCTTTGATTATCGAGTGCAAGTATCATAGACGTTAGCCAAATATACATCATTTTTTTGAATACAAGCGTAAACTAAGGTTTTTTCTTTTTCATGAGGCATAATCGCACCTATTTCTGAAACCGCAGGTCGCGAAAAATAAGAATTTTCGCAATTTCCTCAAGACCTAACATTGAAAATACTTAAATGCTTTATTTTGAGTGATTTAGGAGCAAATAAGGGGCTTAAACACCTAACATAAACCTAACGTCAGACCTAACAAAAACCTAACATAAGACCTACCATTTTGTCCAGCCGAATTTGCTATTTGGCTGGATAGAGTATGAGGATTTGAAATCCGATAATAGCGAATCCCAAATTCGTTAGAACAAGAGACTGTTCCAAGTGACATGTTAGGTCTCTGTTAGGTCTGACGTTAGGTTTTTGTTAGGTCTTATGTTAGGTCTTGAGGGTGTCAAAAACGCGTGAAACATTTATATACAGGCACTTTCTTCCGTGAAACTGTTAGGTCTTGGGCAAAAACGCAAAATTCTTTTATTTTGTTCAGCCGAATTTCATAATTCGGCTGGATAGAGTATAAGGATTTGGAATCCGATAAAAGCGAATCACAGATTCACCAGAACAAGAAGGTGGCCAGAACATAGTTTCCTGATATTCCCACGTTGGGAACATCTCATTCCCACGTTGGGAACATCTCATTCCCACGTTGGGAACATCTCATTCCCACGTTGGGAACATCTCTTCATAGAGCTTGCGTGTTGTATGAATATCGTTAACTTTTTGCGAAAAAAAACTGTTATCGTTTGCAATATTGTAAAATAATGTGTACATTTGTGCACACAATGAAATATGTTTAATTAAATTCCTTAACTCATGATGAAGAAAATCTTATTTACACTTTTAGTGCTTCGCTGCGCAATGACAGTTAAAGCCCAGAATGAAATGTTGAGCGCCATTTTGCAGACTGGCGACCAAGTAACCATGTACACAGGTGTTGATGCTTTTAAAAATGCCTATACCAATGCGGCTGACGAGGGCAGCATCATCACGCTGTCGCCAGGAACGTTTAATGTAAATAGTTGGATTGAAAAGTCGGTGACGATATATGGCGCAGGATGGGAGGAAGATGTCGAGAAGGGGATTGCTCCTACTGTCATCAACAGTAGTAGCCTGTATTTAAATAAAACTAATATTAAGTTGGAGGGCTTGTATGTGAATGGTTATATTGCTATTGCTAATTCAACCAGCGGAATACTCATTGATAGATGCAGGTTTAATAATTTTACCTACTCTGCCAACTCCTACGACGTTGCGCCCAATGATATTATGATCCGCAGATGCTATTTTGGTGGCGTAATAGGCAAGGGTAACTATGGCGTTGACTATTATATTACCAACTTAAGAGTCGAAAACTGCTATTTGTACGACATCTATCAGGGAGGCGGCACACAAATTCTATTTGACCATTGCATCATCGTCAAGGGAAGCAAGACATATCCTGCATTATATACCAATTGCATTTTAGGAACATCAGGAGTAGAGAATAATACCACACTCAAGAACTGCGTCTGCATTTTCAGTGAGCCAACAGCAGCGACTGGTGTTTCACAAACGGGATGCTGGTTCGGAGTAAACAGTGATAATATATTCAGTGAAGAAGGAGGTCTTACTTATAGTGCCACGCGCACCTTCGAGCTGAAGGATCCTTCCACACACTCAGGATTAGATGGAAAGCCTGTTGGTGTCTCTGGTGGCAACTTCCCCTGGTATAAGATTCCGTCGATACCCATTGTGAAGAGCTTGCAACTGAGTCTGGACGGACGGATGCTGGATGTGACCTATGAGGCGGAGGCAAGATAAGTAAAAATTGACAATTGATAATTGACAATTGATGATTATGAACAGAGTAAGATATTTGTCGCTCGTTGCCGCCGTGTTTGTGGGCATGGCAGCATGGGGGCAGAACAGCATAGAAGAGCGTGAATACTGGTTCGACTACGACATCGCCAACGCAAAGTCGCTTGCTCAAGATGGCAACAGGATAGATGTTACTGCGCTCTCTCCAGGTGCTCATACTTTCTCCTTGCGCGTAAAGGACAGCGAAGGGTTCTGGAGCAGTGCCGTAACCCATTTTTTTGTCATACCTTTTACAGAAGATGACATTGTGGCTGGAAAGACCATTACTGAGCAGATGTATTGGTTCGACAACGATGTCGCCAACGCAAAACCGCTCAGCCAGAACGTTGACCGGATTGATGTTTCTTTACTCTCTCCAGGTGCTCATACTTTCTCCTTGCGCGTAAAGGACAGTGGAGGGATGTGTAGCAGTGCCGTAACCCATTTTTTTGTCTTGCCTAGGGCAGAGGATTTGGTTATAGACCAAGCCAGTATTGTGCGTTATCTGTATTGGTTCGACAACGATGTTACCAACTACCTTGTAGCTGATGCGGATGGAGCAACGGGCATTGTACCCTTGGATGTGACTGGTTTGACAACAGGTGCGCATACCATCTATTGGCGCGTAGGTGATTCGAAAGGAGCATGGAGCGATAAGATCTATTGCAGTCTGTTCCGCTATACCATGCCTGATACTGGTATCGGCACTTTCAGCAACGATGTGGCCATGGAACTTCCTTCAGGTATGACCGCCCAGTACACCACCGACGAACTGAGTCAATCATCAGGTGGCAAAATATATGTAAGACCTGTTGACATACAAGGTAACGTGGTTCCTGCCGAAACGGGTCTGGTACTCAAGGGAGAAGGTGGCGTGACATATACATTGGTACAATCTGACGCGACGGGTCCGTCTATTGCAGTGAATACGTTGGTGCCTGTTTTGGAAGCTACGAATGTGACAGAGACAGAAGGAGAATATACGAACTTCATGTATGAGGACGGCGCATTCGTCAAGATCGATGATGCCAATGGTGTTATGATTGCAGCCAATCAGGCCTACTTGCGACTGCCTACTGATAAGGTGAATGACTATGTTGTAGAAGGTGGAATCTCTCCGATTTGGGTTAATGGTATTGCAACAAGCATTGACAAGACACTTGCTACTGCAGAAAAGAACCAGTCAGAAGTGGTCTATGATCTCCAAGGTCGCCGACTTTCATCAAAGAATGCTGTCAAGGGCATCTATATTATTAATGGTAGGAAAGTCGTAAAACCTTAAACGCAATGACATAGCAAGCGGCGCATTTGAAAGATGCGCCGCTTTTTTTCTTCATCGAATTATATCGTGAAATCCTTTATGGCATTGACAAGTTGGTCGTTTTCTTGTGGCGACTGAGTGGAGATTCTGAAGTGATGGGGGGTAAGACCGCGGAAGTTGGAGGCGTCACGGATGAGGATATGGTGGTTATTTGCCAGATAATCTTTGAGCTCGGCAGCGGTATTAGGCGTTATTTGAGCCAGAAAAAAGTTGGTTTGTGTCTCGGCGGCTTTGATACCTGGAATCTGGTTCAAGCGTTGACGCAGTCGTTCTGTTTCTGTCAGATAGGTATTTAAGTCAGGCAACACCCGCACATCGTTTTCCATTAACCACTTACCCGCTTCTATGGCAAGGGCATTAACGGTCCACGGACCCACGTATTGCCTTAGCAGACCGATAAGATGGGAGGGCGCAATGATGTATCCGATGCGTAATCCCGGAATGGCATAGGTCTTGGTCAGGGAGTGCAACTGCAGAATATTATCTGAGCTCACCGCCTCCTGAGGGGTTAGCATTGGCGCTTGCGTATAGTCTTCATAAGATTGGTCGACCACCACATAATCAAACTGCCGGGCATACTGCTGAATCTTTTCAGGGGAAACCACCGAACCAGTAGGGTTATTAGGGTTGCAGAGCCAGAGAATGGGATGAGTGTTGGCATTGTTGTCAGGGAGGGTAGGAATGCCATACATCCTGCAAGCATCCTCATATTCACTGAAGGTGGGATGGAGGATAGAGGCGCTGAAGGATTCCTGTTGTAAGGCAAAGGTACGTGCAATGAGATAGATGGCCTCGGTGGCACCAGCGGTGACGAGAACGCAATCTGCAGGAATACCTTTTTTACGGGCAATAACAGCTTCAAGTGTGAAGGGCTCCGGCTCAGGGTAATTACGTATTAAGTCGATCACCTCATGCAGATGGTTCCGCAGACCTGACAGATCCGCATGGGAATAGATATTCGAACTGAAATTGATCCGAATGTCCTGATACTTATAGATATCATCGCCGTGTCCTTCTGTCATACGCTTGCAAAGTTACGGAAAAACGAGAGAAAAGCCAAATGGATTTGAGTTTTCTCGTCTAAAAATACTATCTTTGTAACCGAGAAGTACTAAAGACGTTATGAAACCCCTTCATCCCATCATGTTCGCCGGTACGGGCAGTGATGTCGGCAAGAGTATCATTGCCGCAGCGTTTTGTCGTATCTTCAAGCAAGACGGATTCCATCCTGCTCCTTTCAAGGCGCAGAACATGGCGTTGAACTCGTATGCCACGCCCGAAGGACTGGAGATCGGGCGGGCTCAGGCAGTACAGGCTGAGGCTGCAGGTATCGCCTGTCATACGGATATGAACCCACTGCTGTTGAAACCCCAGAGCGATCATACCTCGCAGGTGGTGCTTAACGGCAAGCCCATGGGTAATAAGAGTGCCTACGATTATTGGAAGCCCACCCCTAACCCCTCGCAAAAGGAGGGGAATACAGAGGGGGTACGAATCGATTTTCGAAAGGAAGTGTGTGCAGCCTTCGACCGTCTGAAAGAACGTTATAATCCCATTGTGATGGAAGGGGCGGGCAGTATCTCAGAGATCAATCTTAAAGACACTGATTTGGTGAATCTTCCCATGGCGCGCCATGCCAAGGCCGATGTGATCTTGGTGGGGGATATCGACCGTGGCGGTGTCTTTGCTTCGGTTTATGGTAGCATTGCTTTACAAAGTTTAGAAGATAGAAAGCTTATTAAGGGTATCATTATCAACAAGTTCCGAGGAGACATGCGACTCTTTGATAAAGGCAGGCAGATGCTGGAGGATATCTGCGGAATACCCGTACTGGGAGTAATACCTTATTATACTGATATCCACATTGAGGAAGAAGATTCCGTGGCCTTGGCGAAGAAATCGTTCGAGATGCAGCAGGGTAAAGTGAATGTGGCCGTGGTGATGCTTCACCATCTTTCTAACTATACTGATTTCGATGTCTTGGAACAGGATCCCCGCATCCATCTGTTCTATACGAACAACACCGAAGATATCAGTAAGGCCGATATTATAATCCTCCCAGGAACAAAATCCACCTTGCACGACCTCTATGAGTTGCGGCGTAACGGCTGTGCACAGGCGATCATCAGGGCACATCGCCAAGGTGCTACTGTTTTAGGTATTTGCGGCGGCTATCAGATGATGGGTGTTGAGGTATGCGATCCTGATCATGTGGAAGGGGATATAGAACGACTGCCCGGCTTAGGACTCTTACCCATCACTACTACCATGAGTGGGGAGAAGGTCACCCGGCAGGTTCGTTTCTCAATGCTGACGACATCCCCAAGTAGCAAGCTCCAAGGCTATGAGATTCACATGGGTGAGACGCTGCCATTTGGCGATGCGAAGGAATCCCCCTTACTGCAATTGAATGACGGTCGTACTGATGGTTACATTGTTGATAACAAGTGCATGGGTACTTATGTACATGGCATTCTCGACAATGCACCGTTTGTTGATTTTCTGCTGCAACCATTTGCTGATAAACTGACAACTAAAGATACGTCTTTTGACTATCAGGCATTCAAGGAAGAACAATACAACCGTTTGGCGGAGCATGTCAGGAAACATGTGGATATGGAACAGATATACAAGATTCTGACTGATGACTAATCCCTTTGCCCTTCTCATCGGCTGGGTGCTCGACCTGCTCTTTGGTGACCCCCAGCGTTTGCCGCATCCTGTTGTGGGGTTCGGACGGATGATTTCGTGGGGGGAGCACCGACTGAATAAAGGTGCTCATCGTCAACTGAAAGGAGCCATCTTGGCCATTACCCTCATTATCCTTGTCTTCATCGCCACCTTCCTTCTTAGATATCTATTCAGTAAACTCCCCTCGCCCTTTGGAGAGGGGATGGGGGTGAGGCTTCTCTTTGATATGATTATCATCTTCTATTGCCTGGCAGGCACCACTCTTATTCGAGAAGTGAGGAATGTCTTTTTAGCTTTAGACCGATCATTGGAGGACGGTAGGGAACAGGTGGCCCGCATCGTGGGACGAGACACTTCTGAACTCTCTGCCCAAGAAGTGCGTACTGCTGCTCTTGAAACCCTTGCCGAGAACCTAAGTGATGGTGTGATTGCTCCGCTGTTCTGGCTGGCATTGTTAGGAACACCGGGAATGTTGACCTACAAGATGGTGAACACGCTCGACTCGATGATTGGCTATCGCACGGAGCGGTATAAAGATTTCGGTTGCTGGGCTGCCCGTATCGATGATGTGGCCAACTACATCCCTGCCCGGCTTACCGCCCTGCTGATGATTATTGGCTCTTGGCTCTTGGCTGTTAGCCATTGGCTTCCTCGTAAAAAGCAAGCTACCAATAGCCAACGGCTGTCATTATTCAATTTCATCAAGAAGAACGGTAAGAATCACGCTTCACCCAACAGCGGCTATCCAGAGGCTGCTCTGGCAGGTATTCTCGATTGTCGTTTCGGCGGTCCTCACTACTATTTCGGAGAACTGTTCGACAAACCCTATATCGGAGAGAACGACCGTGAGCTTACCACTGCCGATATGAAAAAGTCCATACGGGTGAATAGATTTGCAGAGCTATTGATGGTAATCATTGTTTTTTTTATTATCTTTGCAACAAAATAATCTATTATGTGATAACCTAATTCAATAACACTATAATGAAATTAATGAAACGAACGATTGTCAGCTGCCTTATAGGGTCGTGTTTTATGATTCCTGTTGAGGCACAGACTTCTAAGTCGGAGTTACTGTCGCACCTTGAATTGGCGAGCGGTAACTATTGCAACTATCCCAACCCAACTGGGCACATAACACCTGCTCCTGCCGGTTATGAACCTTTCTATGTGAGTCATTACGGCAGGCATGGCGCCCGGTATATGACGGATGATGATGCGTACAAGTATGTCTTGGGAAAGATGGACACGGCGCAGGTTCGTGGCTGGCTGACAGAGAAAGGTGTGGAAGTGTATGAACGACTGAAGGTGGCTGCAGCTGATGCGTATCATCGCGATGGTGACCTTACTCCGTTAGGTGGAAGACAACATCGTGCCATAGCCCACCGCCTTTGTGTGAACTATCCATCATTGATGATGCAGCCCATCACCGTGAAAGCCAATTCGTCAACAGTGAGAAGATGTATGCTCAGCATGGCCAACTTCTGTCAGGAGCTGCTCATCATGAACCCCTCGCTCAACATCAGTATGGACGCCAGTGAACACGATATGTATTACATCATTCCCAACGACAGTATCGAGATACCCAAATCAGAAACAGATGGCGATCTTTACGAAAAGTTAGATAAGTTCCGTCATGAGAAGTTGAACGGTCGTCATCAGATAGCCATTTTATTCAACACAAAGGAAGCTAATGCGTTCATCGATGGTTACCAGTTTGCGGATGCGCTTTGGAATATCACTTCCGACATGCTGTGCTTGCCAGAGTTGGGGTTGTCGTTCAATGATTTGTTCACAGAGGATGAACTGATTGACGGCTTCCGTGTATATAATGCCAGCTGGTGCCTGTGGGAAGGTCTGATGCCCGGTTCGCAGCCGAACTACTATGCCATCTATCCCTTGCTGAAGAATTTCCTGGATGAGGCTGACCTGATGATAGCATCGGGCAAGAAGGGCGTACGACTGCGTTTCGGTCACGACAGCGTGGTATTGCCGTTCTCGTTTATCCTGGGTGTTCAGGAAGCCATGGGTGGCACCGATGATATGGAAGACCTGCATAACCATTTCTCCATCTTCCGTCTGATACCTATGGCAGGTAATGTGCAGCTTGTCTTCTTCCGTAAACAAGGTTCGGATGATATTCTCGTGAAGTTCCTGATGAACGAGAACGAGACCTCCGTTCCAATCACAACCGACTGCTATCCTTTCTACCATTGGAAGGATGTGAGGACCTATTATCGTAACATGCTTGAAGAGGCAAACATCACTTATAAAACAAAAATCGAAAAAGATGAAGATGACGATGATTAACAGAATAGGCAGGTGCGTACTATGCTTGGCATTGTCAATTACCAGTTGTCAATGGTCAATGATTCATGCCCAGACCACCAAGAAGGAGATGTTCAAGGATATCAACCGAACTGGATCGAACTACTTTGCCTATCCTGGTCCTACAGCCAAGAAACTGACGAAGGCTCCTGCTGGTTATGTTCCTTTCTATATCAGTCATTATGGCCGACATGGTTCGCGCTATATGTCTAACAACGAGTATTATGTTACGGCGATCAACAAACTCGACAGTGCCCAGCAGTTCGGTATCCTAACAGCAGAAGGCAAGGAAGTGCTCGAGAAGTTGCGGATAGGCTATGCCGATGCGTGGCACCGTGACGGTGATCTGACAAAGCTTGGGGCAAAGCAGCATCGTGAGATTGCTCACCGAATGTATGAGCGTTACCCTGAACTCCTCTCACTGCCACTGACGATTGATGCGAAGTCATCTACCTCCCGTCGTTGCATGCTGAGCATGTTCAACTTCTGTCAGGAGCTGCAGCGACAGAACCCACAGCTCTCAATCAATATGAATGCAAGTAAGCACGACATGAAATATGTGGTAGAGGATCTGAGTATCAAACCTACGGAAACCCCAGAGAGTAGTCTCTATGAACAGCAGCGTGCCGCCATCTTTGAGGGAGCACATGACAGTCGTAGGTTGATGAAAGTCCTATTTACGGATCCGTCGAAGGCAGCAGCATTTGTTAATGGAAGGGATCTGATGGAGGCGTTGTATAATGTGGCCGAGGATCTGCAGAACGTGCCCGAGCTGGGAATCTCGCTGATGGAGGTGTTCACCAAGGACGAGCTGTTCAATATGTGGAAAGGCTATAATGCAGGGTGGCTGTTGAATACGGGTCTTGTGCCTGGCAGCACACCTTATTATTTACAACAGCAGGAGGTGCTGGATAGTATTGTGAGCACAGCAGACCAGGTGATCCGCAAGGGCGAGCCTACGGTAACCCTACGCTTCAGTCATGACAGTTCCGTACTACCGCTGGCCTACCTTTTCGGTCTGAAGGAGGCGAGGGGAGGGAAGGCCGACATCCCCAATCTGTATAAGTATATCTCCATTGACAAGATTATCCCTATGGCTGCGAATATACAGATTGTGTTCTATCGGAAGACGGATTCTGATGATATCCTGGTGAAGTTCTTCCTAAACGAGAACGAGACGACAGTTCCTGCAGTAAAGACCGATTGTGCTCCGTATTATCATTGGAAAGATGTGAAGGCATTTCTGGCTACGCCAAATTGAAAATTGAGAATTGAAAATTATAAGGGTTGTGACTATAATAATATGATATATGAAAATTGGAATTGATTTAGGAGGAACGAATATGCGAGTGGGACTCACTGATGGAGCCACGCTCGTGAACAGTGTGATTGAACCCTGTCCGTCAAAAGAGGCGGAAGAGGTGGTGGTCAACCAGTTGAAAAGGCAGATTGCCCAACTGATGAGTGAGGACGTAACAAGTATCGGTGTGGGTGTACCCTCAGTAGTTGACTCTCAGCAAGGCATCGTTTACAACGTGGCCAATATCCCTTCGTGGAAAGAGGTCCATCTGAAGGAGATCCTGGAGAAAGAGTTCGGCGTACCCGTAGCGGTGAACAACGATGCGAACTGCTTTGCTTTAGGTGTATGGAAATACGGTGAAGGAAAGGGTACGAAGGATATGGTAGGACTGACCATGGGCACAGGAATTGGTTCCGGTATCATCATTGATGGGAAACTGTATAACGGCGTGAATACTGGTGCTGGTGAGATTGGTTCATTACCTTTCAAGGATGCCGACTATGAGTTCTACTGCAGCAGCAGGTTCTTCAGTGAACTGCATGGTGATACTGGAGCAAACTTCGGTAAACGCGCTCAGGCAGGTGATGCTGAGGCCGTTGCCGTGTGGAAAGAGTTCGGAGAAAACGTGGGCGAACTGATCAAGGCGGTGCTATTTACCTATGCTCCCGAGGCCATCATCATCGGTGGCGGTATTGCCAGTGCTTTCCCGTTGTTCGAAGCACCCATGCGTGCCTCGTTGGAATCCTTCCCTTATCCCGCTAATGTGGCTGCCACCCGCATTATGCCATCAACATTGCCCAATGCAGCTATTTTAGGTGCAGGAGCCTTAAATGACAAATGATAATTATGAAATACAGAAATATATTGGCCGGATTGATGCTAGTTTGGGCATTGACGGCATGTACAGAGAAGACTGCTCAAGACATGGAATGGCAGGTACAATCATCGGATAAGGTGAATATGACGGGTGACATACTGTCAACACCTGAAGCCCAAACCAAAGGATGGATACCAGCTCAGGTGCCATCGACACTGATGGGTGTTCTGACAGCCAATGGCATTGAACCAGAGGCGATGACTGCTGAGGATTATGCCAAGATAGACAAGAAGCAGTTCGAGAAGAGTTGGTGGTACCGTACCACGTTTCATCTGCCTGCATTGAAAGATGGGGAACACGTGTTGTTGGACTTCGACGGCATTTGCTATCGCGCCAATGTGTGGCTCAACGGTCAGCAGATAGCTAACAGTCAGGAGATGGCAGGTTCGTTCCGTCAGTTTGAGTATGATGTGACCAAACAGATTACCAACGATAATGTGCTTGCCGTCGAGGTGTTCCGTGCTCAACCAGGAGAGCCGAACATTGGCTTTGCTGACTGGAACCCAAGGCCTGCTGACGAGAGTATGGGTATCTATCGTGAAGTGAGGGTGAAAACCTGCGGTAATGTGGCCGTATCACATTCAGCCGTCCGTTCAAGGGTAAACACCGAGACACTGAAAGAGGCATGGCTTACTGTGGCTACTGAACTGAAGAACCTTTCTGACCAGTCGGTTGAAGGCGTTTTACAAGGCACAGCAGATGGACATTCGTTCAGTTGTCCTGTAACTCTTGCTCCTGGCGAGGATCGTCGTTTTGCCCTTCCCGAAGAGATTCATATAGACAATCCGCGTCTGTGGTGGTGCCACAACATGGGTAAGCCTGAACTCTGTGACCTGCATGTGGAGTTCGTGGAGAATAACAAGGTATCGGATAGTGAGGACGTGCGTTTTGGCATTCGTGAGATCCGTAGCTACCTGACAGACGAGAACTACCGTGCCTTCACGCTGAATGGTAAGAAGGTGCTGCTTCGCGGTGCTGGATGGACGGATGATATCTATCTGCGTGATACTCCTGCTACCAACCGACTGCAGTTGGAGTATATTCGCGATATGAATATGAACACCGTACGACTGGAGGGCTTCTGGGGAACCTCGCAGAACTTGTACGACCTCTGTGACGAGCTCGGACTGTTCATCCTTGTGGGCTGGAGCTGTCATTGGGAGTGGGAGGACTATCTGGGCTCTCCCTGTGATGAACGCTTTGGCGGTATTACCAGTGAGGAGAATATCGAGCTGATTGGTCAGTCGTTTGAGGATCAGGTGATGTGGCTGCGTTATCATCCTTCCATCATCGGATGGTTTGTGGGTAGTGACATGCTTCCCAAACCTGAATTGGAAAAGCGGTATCAGGAGTTCCTCAGCAAGAATGACGACCGTGACTACCTGATCTCTGCCAAGGAGATGGAGAGTACGATATCAGGATCATCAGGTACGAAGATGGCAGGACCGTATGAATATGTAGGACCGGCTTACTGGTATCTGCCAGATGCACCTGGTGGTGCCTTTGGTTTCAACACGGAGACAGGTATTGGTGCGCAGCTGCCCGTGAAGGAGTCGTTGGCGAAAATGTTGGGTAATAACCTGTTCCCCATCGACAAGCGTTGGGATATCCTTTGTACGGCTTCAAGTTCTGCCATGAACTCACTCAGTAAGCTTAACGAGGTAATCCATAACCGCTTTGGGGATGCAAAGGATATTGATGAGTACTTGTATCGTGCAGATATGCTGAACTATGAGAGTACGAAGGCGATGTTTGAGTCGTTCCGGGCTCGGGTTCCTCATACTACTGGTATCATTCAGTGGATGCTGAATGGTGCCCGACCGGGAATCTACTGGCAGTTGTATGATTACTATAAGCAGCCCAATGCAGCCTACTATGGCGTGAAGAAGGGCAATGCCCCCGTACAGCTAATCTACGATTATCACCAGAAGGCGGTATATGCAGTGAATGAGACACTTGAACCCGTTGCGTTTAAGTCGTCTATGCAACTGATCAGGAATGCAGGAAACGAAAAGAAAGAGCAGGAGGTAAAGGTAGAACCTGCCACATCCGTCAAGGTGTTTGACATTGATATGGGAGATGATCCCGCGGCTTTCCTCTTCCTTCAGTGCTTAGATGCTGACGGTAAGACATTCGAATCGAACGAGTATTTCCTGATAACAGGTGAAGATACTTACAACTGGAGTGCTACCACTTGGGTACATACCCCCATCACCCAGTATGCATCCTATAAGATGCTTGATGAGATGACTGTCAGGACTTGTGAACTGTCGGTGGAGAAGAAGCAGGCGGATAGCTATGAAGTGACGGTTACTAATCCCTCCGACAAAGTAGCCTTCATGATTCGTCTTACTGCCAAGGATTCAAAAGGTAATCTGGTCTGTCCTGCCTATTGGTCAGATAACTATCTGACACTGGCTCCAGGTGAATCGCGTAACATTACTTGTAGGATGCCTTCCTTACCGAAGGATGCAAAGGTAACGATCCAGGCAGAATAAACAAAAAGGGAAGTGATTGTTCACTTCCCTTTTTCTATGTCGCTTCAGCGATTACTTCTTGTCAACAGCACACTGCTCAATGGGCAGACAGCGCTTGTAGTTCTCGATATATTTCTCGAAGCCTGCTACATCCTCTGGAGTAGGAGCGATGCTGGTACCTGTATTTCCTGCGAAGACCACCTCTTCGAGGTAGTCGGCGAGGTTCTTACCGTTCTGGTTAATCAGGTAGCCGGCCAACAGGGCAATACCCCATGCACCACCTTCACCTGCTGTCTCCATCACGCTGATAGGACTGTTGAGAGCGGCAGCCAACATGCGCTGACCCACACCTGCGGTCTTGAAATAACCGCCATGACCCGTGATACGGTCCACGCGAATCATCTCGTCCTTGAACAGGATGTCATTACCGATCTTCAACACACCGATAGCACCATAGAGCTGGGCACGCATGAAGTTGGCCAGGTTGAACTTGTCGTTGGCAGAGCGCACGAAGAGTGGACGACCGTCAGCAAGTCCTGTAACAGGCTCACCACTCACGTAGTTATAAGCCATCAGTCCGCCACAGTCAGCGTCGCCCTCAAGGGCCTTGTTGAACAGCTTGCCATAGAGCTCGTTCATGTCAACGGGCACACCTAACAGCTGCTGATACTCCTTGAAGAGACCAACCCACGCATTGATATCGCTGGTACAGTTGTTACAGTGTACCATGGCCACCAGTGAGCCATCGGGTGTGGTCACCATATCGATCATCTCATAAGGCTTGGAGAGTTCCTTCTCCAATACGATCATTGAGAATGAAGAGGTTCCTGCAGAAACATTACCCGTACGCTGCTTTACGGCATTGGTAGCTACCATACCCGTACCTGCATCGCCTTCAGGAGGACAAACAGGGATACCTGCCTTCAGATGACCGGATACGTCGATCTTCTTGGCACCCTCAGCACTCAAAACTCCTGCGTTCTCACCTGCGTTCAGTGATTTAGGCAGGATGTCGAGCAATTTCCAGGGGTAGCCCTTGGGAGCTACGAGTTTGTCGAATTTCTCCACCATGGTGGCATCATACGTCTTGGTCTTGGGATCTACGGGAATCATACCTGAAGCATCGCCAACACCTAACACGAACTGACCTGTTACCTGCCAATGCACATAGCCTGCCAGGGTGGTGAGGTACTTGATGTCTTTTACATGCTCGTTATCCTCGAGAATGCACTGATAGAGATGGGAAATACTCCAGCGCAGCGGGATGTTGTAGTTGAAGAGCTGGGAGAGCTCGGCAGCAGCCTTTCCGGTATTGGTGTTACGCCAGGTGCGGAAGGGTACGAGAATCTCCTCTTTCTCGTTGAATGCCATATAGCCGTGCATCATAGCAGAGAAGCCGATGGCGGCCAGTGATTCGATCTCGCAGTCATACTGCTTCATCACATCCTTGCGAAGATCGGCGTAGCAGTCCTGCAGTCCGTACCAGATGGCCTCGATAGAGTAGGTCCACAGGCCGTCAACCAGCTGGTTCTCCCACTCATGACTACCTTGTGCGATGGGCTTATTCTCCTCGTCGATGAGAACCGCCTTAATTCTCGTGGAACCGAACTCGATTCCCAATATGGCTTTTCCAGCCTCAATTGTTTGCTTTGCGGTCATATCTTTGATATTATATTTGGAAAGAAATTTGAATAATTAGAATAATTTATCCACAAATTTACATAAATATTTCTTATCAATTTCTGATTGTAATTATTCTAATTATTCTAATTTCTTTCTTAAATAAATAATTTTATTTCAGTGCTTTGTTCAGCATGAAATACACTTCGTTGTTGCGGAGCGTCTGCTTGAAGTCGGCAATGTTCGTATTCTTGTTGATACGTACATACTCGATGCCAGTCATCTCAGCGAAGTCATCCCAGTACTCCTCGGTAATGTCGTACGAGAAGGCGCTGTGGTGTGTACCACCAGCGAGGATCCAAGCACCTGCACCAATCTCGAATGTGGGCTGCGGAACCCAGAGGGCAGAAGCCACGGGCAGGTTCGGCATGGGTTTCGGCTCGATGCACTCCACCTCCTGAGAAATCAGACGGAAACGGTTACCCAGGTCAACCACGGTAGCCTTGATACCACGACCGGTCTTTGAGGTGAACACCAGACGGGCTGTCTGCTGCTTGCGGATACCAATACCTAAGAAGTGAACCTCCAGTTTCGGTTTGTCGGTAGCGATGAGCGGACAGATCTCGAGCATGTGGCTCTGCAGACAAGAGCTGCGGTCGCCAGCGAAGTTCAGGGTGTAGTCCTCGAGGAACGAGCAACCAGTAGGCATTCCCTGCTGGATCACCCACAGTGAGCGATACAAGCAAGCCGTCTTCCAGTCGCCTTCTGCACCGAAGCCATAACCTTCTTCCATCAGGCGCTGTGAGGCCAGACCCGGAATCTGGTCGAAGCCTACGAAGTTCGGATCGTCGATGTCAGCATCACCCAGGTCGTCGAAGTTCGTTGTGAAGGCGGTAGCGCCCTCATCCTTCAGTACGCGGCGCAGGGCGATCTCAGCCTTGGCAGCATTCTTCACCTTCTCCCAGTAAACCTCTTCTCCGCTTTCATCAATCTTGATGGTGTAGAGCTTCTTGTACTCCTCAACCAATTCATCAGCTTCCTTGTCGGTCACCTTCTTGAAATACTCCATCAATGAGCTCACGGGGTAGTAGTCCACGTGATAGCCCAGGCGCTGCTCGAACTCCACACGGTCACCATCAGTAACGGCTACGTTGTTCATGTTCATACCGAACATCAAGCAGCGTACGTTCTTGGCATCAGCCACACCGGCAGCAACGCGAGCCCAGATAGCGATCTTCTTCTGTACCTCTTCTTCCTTCCAGTAGCCGCAAACCACCTTACGGGGAACGCGCATACGGGTGCAGATATGTCCGAACTCGATATCACCGTGAGCACTCTGGTTCAGGTTCATGAAGTCCATGTCGATCTTATCCCAAGGAATCTCAGCGTTGTACTGAGTATGGAAGTGGAGCAGCGGCTTCTGCAGTGCCTGCAGACCCTTGATCCACATCTTTGCGGGAGAGAACGTGTGCATCCAAGTGATGATACCTACGCACTTCGCATCGTTGTTGGCGGCCTTCATCACTTCCTCCACTTCCTTGGAGCTGTTGGCCGTACCTTTATATACTACTTTGATAGGGATGATGCCGCTGGCGTTCAAGCCTTCCACCATCTCCTTGGAGTGACCGTCAACAGCAACGACTGCGTCACCTCCATATAGTAACTGTGCACCAGTTACCCACCAAACTTCTAAATCCTTAAACATAATGTTGCCCCCCTCAAATCCCCCTATAAAGGGGGAAGACCAAACAGGGGTATGGGTCTTGAGTTAATGATTGCTTTATTTTTTACTTCTTTTTCTGACCATAGTAAGCGTTCGGTCCGTGTTTTCGGGAGTAATGCTTCTCGATAAGCAGCGGGTTCATGGTGAGGTCGGGGTTCACCGAGAAAGCCACGAAGGCCATCTTGGCGCACTGCTCCATCACCTTGGCGTTATACACTGCATTATCGGGCGATGTTCCCCAAGAGAACGGACCGTGGTTCTTTACCAGTACGGCAGGAGTATGATCGGGGTTGATCTTGCGGATGTTCAGGATCTCGTCAACAATCACGTTACCCGTTTCCAGTTCGTACTGACCTTTCACCTCAGTCTCGGTCATGTCGCGTGTACAGGGAATATCCTTGTAGAAATAGTCGGCATGTGTGGTTCCGATATTGGGAATGTCGCGTCCGGCCTGAGCAAAAGCCGTGGCATAGGTGCTATGTGTATGCACCACTCCCTGGATGTTGGGGAACGCCTTATACAGGACAAGGTGTGTAGGTGTGTCGCTGGAAGGATTCAGGTCGCCTTCAACCACCTTACCGGTTTCCAGATCCACCACAACCATGTCGCTGGCCTTCATCTCATCGTAGCTAACGCCTGATGGCTTGATCACTACCAGACCTTTCTCACGGTCGATACCGCTCACATTTCCCCAAGTGAAAATCACCAATCCTTGTTTTACCAAGTCGAGATTGGCCTTAAATACCTTTTCTTTGAGTTCTTCTAACATTTCTTTATAACGAATTACTTAAGTTTGAAACTCGGTTCCTCCATATACATGCGCTTGTTGAAACGATAGAGGGCAGCCCCGCGCTTAGATGTCACCTTATCAATCAGCTCCGTCTTTTCGATGAAGTCGATCTGCTTGATGCGTTTGCGGAAGTTACGCTTGTCGATCTCCTCGCCGAGAACGGCCTCATATACCAGCTGCAACTGAGTCAGCGTGAAGAGGTCGGGTAGGAGATTGAAGCTCAGCGGCTCGCTGCTGATGCGTCTGCGCAGCATGGTAACGGCTTTCTTCACCATCTCATTATGGTCGGAGTAGAGCTTGGGCATCTTACCCAGTTCCACCCATTCCACGCCGTGCTCAATCAGTAGCTTGTTGTCATAGTCCTTCACGTTGATCAGAGCGCAGTAGGCTATGGAAATCACGCGTTCACCCGGGTCGCGGTCAACGGCTCCGAAGGTGGCTACCTGTTTCATGTAGATGTGCTTCAGACCCGTTAGCTCGAACAGTACCCTATGGGCGGCCTCGTCAACACTCTCATCAGGGTTGACGAAGCCACCGTAGAGTGACCATTCGCCGCGTCCTGGATCCATCTTTCGTCTTCCCATCAACAGCTTCAGCTTGTTGTTGTCGAAACCAAAGACGATACAGTCAACAGCTACAAATGCTTTATTATGATCACCGTAATAGGTTGTCATATCTTTCTTCTTGGATTACCAGAAATAGATGTAGAATGCAACGGTGATAGCAAGAATAACACAAGTGTGGAACACATCCCAACCGTTCCAGCTTGCACGGGTGGCAGCCTTCTGCTCGGGAGTAGCTGTACCGAATACCAGACCCTGGATCTTCTCCTTTGAAGGAGCCTCGGTGTTCAGACTGACGATGATAACGATCAGACAGCATACGATGAGCATGACACCGCAGAAGTAGAGCCAGTTGAAGTCGTAGAACACAGCCTTGAACCAGCTGCTGGCTGCATCAGGAGTATTACTGTAATATACCTTGGCGCCGAGACGTGTCAGACCGATGATGATACCTGAGAGCAAGCCCCACATACCACCCTTGGCAGAAGCACGTTTCCAGCAGATACCCAGCAGGAAGGCTGCGGCGATACCCGGAGCCAGCACAGACTGTACGTCCTGCAGGTAGTTGTAAAGTACGTTACCAACTGAACGCATGATGGGGATCCAGAGGATACCGAGGATCACGATAACCACGGTAGCGGTCTGTCCGATGCGCACCAGACTCTTCTCAGAGGTCTGCGGCTTCAGGCGCTTCCAGAAGTCGATGGTGAACAGCATGGCTGAAGAGTTGAACAGTGAAGCCAGTGAAGACATCAGGGCTGCGAGGATACCGCAAACCACCAGACCCTTCACACCGGCGGGCAGCAGCTTAGCCACGAGGGTGGGGAAGGCTGCGTCGGGTGTTGACAGTGAGAATACCTCACCGCTGGGCATGGCGATACCCTTTGTGCTCAGAGCGTAAGCAATCATACCGGGGATCAGGAAGAGGAACACGGGCAACAGCTTCAGATAAGCTCCGAAGATGGTACCGCGACGACTTTCCTTCTCGTTCTTTCCGGAGAGTACACGCTGTACGATATACTGGTCGGTACACCAGTACCAGAAACCAATCACGGCAGAGCCAACGAGGGCACCGAGCCATGGATAGTCAGGATCACGCAAGTCGCGCATCAGGTCGGTCATGTGGTCACCATACTCATTCACGGTCTGGATAGAGCAGGCAGCCATCATCTCATCCCATCCACCGAGGGCTTTCAGACCCAGTACCAGGATGATCAGTGAGCCGAGCAGCAGGATAGGAGTCTGCAGCACAGAGGTGTAGAGCACGGATTTCATACCACCAAAGATGGTATAAAGGGCTGTGATAACCACCAAGCCGATGGCAGCAATCCAGAAGAAGTCGATGCCCCACAGTTCCTTGATACCGAACACCTGCTGGAACACGAGTCCGCCAGCATATACTGTTACGGCCACCTTCGTCAGCACGTAGCTGATCAAAGAGATCACCGACAGGATGGTGCGGCTTTCCTTGTTATAGCGGCGTTCCAGGAACTCAGGCATGGTATAAACCATAGAGCGAGTGTAGAACGGCACGAATACCCAACCGAGAAGCAGGATGAGCCAGCCTTGTATCTCCCAGTGTGCCATAGCCATACCTGATGAAGCACCGGCACCTGCAAGTCCGATAAGGTGTTCCGAACCGATGTTCGAAGCGAAGATAGAAGCACCGATAGCGATCCATGTCGCGTCCTTGCCTCCCAAGAAATAGTCTGCTGAATTGTCGTTTTTCTGACTAACGACCCAAAGAACGATGCCGATCAGTGCGCAACAGAATACACCGATGACGATCCAGTCTAATAGTTGCATGTTTTCTGATTGTTATAATATTAATAATGTGTAATAGTCTTGTCGGATTACTGCTTTACAACACCGAACTTAAAGATACAGTGTGAGTAGTATTTCTCACCCGGGCTCAGGAATGCAGAGGGCCACTTGGGCTTGTTGGGGGTGTCGGGATACTTCTGTGTCTCCAGACAGATTCCTGCATGCTTTTGGTACTTGATGCCCTTCTTACCGGCCACCTTTCCTTCGAGGAAGTTACCAGAGTACACCTGGATACCCGGCTCGTTGGTATAAACCTCGAGCATGATACCTGTTTTGGGAGAGTACAGACTAGCGGCCAGCTGCTTCTCGTTGCCCTTACCGTCGTGATAAGAGGCGAGACACCAGTTGTGGTCGAAACCGTTGGCGTTCTTGATAGCCTTGTAGTCGAAGTTATTTACGTTCTTACCCACTTCCACGGGCTCCATGAAGTCCATCGGAGTACCCTTCACCCAAGCGGTGTCACCAGTGGTCATGTAAGTATCGTCGGTCGGAGTGTAGTAGTAAGAGTTCACATGCAGGATGTGGTTCTCGATGGTCTCGTTAGGATCGCCATTGAGGTTGAAGTAAGAGTGGTTGGTCATATTGATCACCGTCTTCTGGTCGGTTGTGGCGGTATAAGAGATGTCGATACTGTTGTTGCTGCGTACGATGAAGGTCACGTCGGCTTTCACGTTTCCGGGGAAGTTGTTATCACCGTCGGGAGAGTTCATGGTCAGCACCAAGGTAGAGTCGTTCGACTGTACGGCATCATATACCTGATACTGCCAGCCTGAGAAACCACCGTGTAGACAGTGACCGAAGTTGTTGCGTGGCAACTGGATGGTCTTACCGTCGATGGTAATCAAACCGTTCTTGATACGGTTAGCGTAACGACCGATAGAGGCACCGAAGTCGCTGGGAGAGTTCACAGAGTCGGCATACTGAGCCACGTTGTCATAACCCAGTACCACGTCCTGAAGGTTGTTGTCCTTGTCGGGAACCATCAGAGAAACGATACGTCCACCAAAGTTCGTGATGCACACCTCCATACCGTTGTGGTTCTTCAATGTGTAGAGCTTTACGGGCTTCTCATTGATGGTGGTGTCAAAAGCTGCGGGATCCAGTCCCGAAACGGTTAATTTTGAATCGTTGCCTGAACAGGCAGAGAGCAGAATGGCTGCCATTCCGGCTCCCATGAGCATTCTTTTTAAAGCTTTCATAATGTGATTGTTTAGAAATGAATTGAATTTGGGTGTAAAATTACACATAAATTCAATAGGTTGTATCTTTCATTAGTATGTTTTACAACATAAAATGCTGTTCAAAGTGTATTTTTGACACTTTTTAACCACGTTCTTTCTTTGTAAAGAAACAAACTTTTTCTTCCTCTTTTTCTTTGGCGCAAAGAAAAGAGGCAAAAGAAACATCCACCTACCCCCATCCCCTCCCTATATGGAGGGGCTCAACTGAAAATTGCGGATACCGCCAATTTTCAGACTTCATTAATGTAAAATCGGGCATCAAAGCCCGATTTTGTTTCTTTTTCGGCTTACGCCAGGTCGCTGGCGCGAGATATCGTGATGTCGTAATTACGGGATAACGTAACATCGGGATTACGAAACCCTTGTGGTAATCTCGCGCCACCGCACCACCGTACCCCCGCGCCTTCGGCTTTCCCCCTCCTCATGGAGGGGTGGCCCCTTACTTCAACTTCTTCACCTTCTTCACCATCTTCTTGGCAGCCATGCCGTCGCAAGGAAGGAGGTACCATTTCACGGGCCAAACAAGCGACTGTCCTGGCTCCAGTGTGGTGTAAGCACCTTGACTCTCCAGTTCGATATAGGTCTTGCCGCGGTTCACATACACCTGGATCTCTGCCTCCTCGGGAGCGGGCTGTGAGATATCGAGGTCCTTGAATTTCTTCACCAGCAACAGACTTCCGTTCGTGTAGGCCAGCCAACCCTTACCGTCGGCATTGATCTTACGGTTTGCATTGGTCTCGTCGGTCTGATACCATACAGCACCGTCCTTCTTCTCGAACGTCATCAGTCCGGCAGGTGTAATACCCTCCACGGGTGCATCGAAGAAGATCTGTCCTTCGTTGGGTACACGGGTGATTTCCCAAGGGGCAACCTTTTTGGTCTGGTTGCTCTCGTTCTTGATGGAGTAGGTGACAACAATGGCCTTGCGCTTTGCATCCACGGTGAACTCCTTACCGATGCGGAAACCCAGTCGGGAAGACACCTCACTGGTAAGCACCAGCTTATCGTCCTTCAGCTCTGCCTTATACGGGCGCTTGTCGTATTCCTGTACCGGTGGCCAGTTCCATTCTTTCTGCGGACTGGTCCAGAAGGTGCTGCCAAACTGCTCGGGTCTGTTTAACTGCGAGATCACTTCCTGATCCTTGTACTTGAACGAAAGGATCTTACCTCCAGTAGCTGCGTTGACCACCATCGACAGGTCGCCAACTTCGATGAGATACTTTGATTCTCCTAATTCCTTGATGTTCTGGTTGGCGGCAAACAGGGTTGCACATCCCATCCAGACGGTTGCCATAAGCAATGTGATCGTTCTTTTCATACGTTATTTTTGATAATGATTCGACATAGTTGATAATTCTTCGCAAAGGTACATCGTTTTTTTTAGACGACCAAAAAACCACCCCCTGTAGGGTGCAAAAATCCGTTAACAAAGCACCTGTTTTCTGTTAAAAGATACTAAGCACGGCATTTACTCCCAGTGAATGACGTAAACGCTCATAGAGAGCACGCCATTTACTATGAGAGATTGACTGCGATATTTTACTAAATGGACGAACATACGAACGAACAGTTTTTAATACCACACACATATATAGTGGTAGAATAATAATAAATAATATATATATTATTTATTATTATTCTAAGGATATATCTAAAAACAATTTGAAAACTGTTCGTTCGCCTGTTCGTTCTGGTTGGTATGAAAAAGAAAAGCCTTTTGTTTTTTAGTTTAACAGTATTTCTTTGAAATCTTAACAGAATTTTGCACGCTATGGCCCCTTGTTTTTTGGTCGTTTCAGATATATTTTGTAACTTTGCAACATAGTCGCGAAATACCTTTTGACGACCTGTGAAGCGACAAAAGAATTGCTTGAAGAGAATTAGCTTATAAACTTATTATTAATAACTTAAACACTAAAAGCTTATGTACAAAAAACTACGCTATGGGCTTATCGCCTTATTGGCATTCGTTGGTTTGACTGCGAGTGCACAAGTGACATTTGATTTTGAAGAAGATTATGCAACCTTGTTCCCGACCGTCACATTTGATAGTGATGGTATTGGAGCAATCACTAATGATGCTAAATCGATTGCAATTGATGGCTACACAGTAACTGTTTCTGCTGGTGATGATCCAGAGAAGAACGCCAATTGTATATGGAACAATTCTCCTCGTCTCCGTATTTATTCTGGTACAATAACAATTTCCGGTAGCGGAATTGAGACGATTAAGTTCAATCATGGTGGTAAATTCACTCTTGCTACCAACTCCAAAGATGGTGAGTTGGAAGGAAATGTCTGGACTGGTAGTGCAAATGAGGTTGTTTTCTATATTCCAGCAGAAGCAGGTAGTACTCAATTGAAGAGTATTGTTATCAATGGTGAAGTTGGCAATGATGACATACGTGAAGTTTCTATTGCCAAATTCCTTGAAGCAGATGACAGTGAGGATGTTTGGTATCAAATTTCAGGTACTGTTACAGAGATTAAGAACGCGAAATACGGTAATTTCTATTTAGAGGATAATACAGGTTCCATCTATGTCTATGGTTTAGCAATAGAGAAAGGTGGTGCTCAGAATGGAGCGATTGCAAGTCTCGGTATTGAGAAGGGTGATATCCTTACCATCATCGGTAATCGTTTCACGCATACAAATACGAATACTGGAGTTGTTACTGATGAGATGACCAATGCTTATTACGTGTCATTGGAAAAAGGTCAAAGCCCTGAACCTACAATCCAGAATATAACCGTTGAGGATTTCTTGGCAGAACCAGTAAGCAATGATACCTGGTACAGATTGATAGGTATGGTAACGAACCTGAAAGCTAATGATAACTATGGTAACTTCGACCTTGTGGACAAAACCGGTTCTGTCTATGTATATGGCGTTCTCAGTGAAAAGGGTGGTGAAAAGAAAAAATTCCAGGAACTTGTAGAAAAGTATGGAATTGAGAATGGTGGTTATATTACCATCATTGGTAACCGTGGTTATTATGCAGCAAAGGATCAGATACAGGTGGCCAACGCCTACTTTGAGGATTATGAAGCTGGTGCTGATCCTGAGACCTACGAAGTGAATGTTGCTGAGGCTTTGGATGTTATAGACGCATTGGCTGACAATCAAACAACATTTGATTATTACCAGGTAACAGGTTATGTTGTGGATGAGATCGACTATGATAATGGACATGAAGATAGTTTCACAGGAACTGTTGATTTGTATATTTCTGACACCAAGGGCGGTGAGGCCAAACTATTTGTCTATCATGGTCTAGGTCTTGATAATGAGAAGTTTACGGGGGATGACGACTTGGATTTGTTTGTGGAAGGAGATCAAGTAACCTTCTTGGGTAAGTTGCAGAAATATGTTGATAAAGACAAGAATACTAAGTTGGAGTTAAAGGATTGCTACCTTGTCAAGGCAAGTGCTTCTCTGGAGATGCCAGCAAGCGGTTTGGCTACCTTCTGCTCTCCTTATCCGATTGAAATAGAGGATCAGAACGTGTATATCGTAACACAGGTTGGTAAAGACAAGGCATTAGTACAGAAGGTAGAAGCCGGTATTATTGAATCGGGTACAGGCTTGCTCGTCGAAGGCAGCGGTACGGTTAATATCGCATACGCTTATGGCGAGAAGGGAAATGCATTATCTGGAAACATGTTGGTTGGTACTTTGAAGGAAAAAGATTTGGCTAAAGGTGAAGCTTACATCTTGAAGGATGGTGCTTTCCATCTTAGTAATGCAGGTACATTCCCTGCAAGAAAGGCTTATCTGCCTGTTGATGCAGCTTCTGGTGCTAAACTCTTCATCGACTTCAGCGGCACTACAGCTATCAACGAGGTGAAGACTCAGAACGAAAGCAGCGAGATCTATACCATCGGTGGTGTCCGTGTGAAGAATGCTCAACAGAAGGGTGTTTATATCATCAACGGTAAGAAGGTGGTGAAGTAACTACTTCCATAAGAGAGTTCAAGACACTATTATTCACTTTAAAAAGCAAATAACATGAAAAAATATAGCAAACCTGAGATTAAGGTAAAAGTGGTGGTGATTCAGCACCTGATGGAGATGTCGTCTGTTGAGCTTTTGCAAGACTTACAGAACCCGACAAATTCTGAAGCAAAGATGCAGGATATGCTCTGGGATTTGTTAGGAGAATAACATCCTATATATAAAAAGGTAAGGGCGGATCAAACGATCCGCCCTTACTTATTAATGATTCGAAGAGAAGCATGGAGTAACCTCTTACTTCTAACCTCTTGCTTCTTGCTTCTAAATATTAGCACAGCTTGCGTGCACCGTCGCCAATCACCACGTCGTAAACCTTCAGGTCACGGTTGAACTTAGCACGGTACTTAGCACGGGCGTCTGCCACGAACTTGTCGTACAGATCATCCTTGACGAGGTTGATGGTGCAGCCGCCGAAGCCGCCACCCATGATACGACTACCTGTTACACCGTTCTCCTTGGCTACCTCGTTCAGGAAGTCGAGTTCCTCGCACGATACCTCATACTCTTTCGACAAGCCCTCGTGAGTCTCGTACATCTTCTTTCCAACGGTCTCGTAGTCGCCAGCCACCAGCGCGTCGCAAACAGCCAACACACGGTCTTTCTCGCCCAAAACGAAGTGAGCACGCTTGTAGTCTTCTTCGCCTACCTCAGCACGCACCTCATCGAGCTGCTCCCAAGTACAGTCGCGCAAAGTCTCGAACTTGCCTTCGGGATGCTTGGCAGCAATGGCCTTCACCACGTTCTCGCAAGAACGACGACGATCGTTATAGGGCGATCCGGCCAACTCATGCTTTACGCAAGAGTTCAGCAGCACGAGCTTATAGCCCTTCGGGTCGAAGGGGAAGTACTCGAACTCCCTGCTACGGCAGTCGAGACGCATCAGCTTACCAGCCTGTCCGAACACACTGGCGAACTGGTCCATGATGCCGCAGTTCACGCCGCAGTAGTTATGCTCGGTAGCCTGACCAGCCAGGGCCATGTCCCACTGACTCACCTTGTTGTCGCCGAAGATATCGTTCAAACCATAGGCGAAGCAGCTCTCCATGGCAGCAGACGAAGACATTCCAGCTCCCAGAGGCACATCACCCGAGAAGGCGATGTTGAAACCCTTTACGGGAACACCTAACTTCTGCATCTCTTTGGCAATGCCGTAGATATAGCGTGCCCAGCTGGCTTTCGGACCCTTCGGGTCGCTGAGCTTGAAATCAACACGGTCCTTCAGATCGATAGCATAAGCCATCACGGTGTCTTCGGTGCCATTGGCACGCATCTCGGCCATAATACCGCAATCTACGGCACCTGGGAATACGAAACCACCGTTGTAGTCGGTATGCTCACCAATCAGGTTAATACGACCCGGTGACGAATAGACGTTACCGGTCAAACCATCGAAGTGCTTCACGAAGCGACTTCTTACATGATCAATTTTCATCATAAGCTTGTATCTTTTTAGAAGATTGTCGGAAAGGGGTTAGCGAACGACGCCGAACTTGTAGATCGTCTTCTGCTTGTACTGCTGTCCCGGACGGATAACAACAGAGGGGAAGTAAGGACGGTTCGGACTGTCGGGGAAGTGCTGTGCCTCGAAGCAAACGGCGCTGCGGCGCGGGAAGGTAGCACCATGCTGACCTTTCTGACCTGTTCCCCAGTTGTCGGAATAGAACTGCATACCGGGCTCGGTGGTATAAACCTCCATGGTTCGGCCGCTGTTGGGCTCTGTTATGCGGGCGGCAAAGCTCAGTTCACCTTCTTCCTTCTTGTTCAGTACATAGCAGTGGTCGTAGCCATTACCATTCTTGATCTGCTCATTGTCGGCATCAATATCCTGTCCCACAGCCTTCGGCTTGCGGAAATCGAACGGTGTTCCCTCTACCTTGAGGATCTCACCCGTAGGAATACATGTATTGTCAACGGGGATGAAGAAGTCGGCATTGATCTCACAAATCAGGTCGTCAACGGTCGGTGTAGGATCGGCGATGCCTGCCAAAGAGAAATAACCGTGGTTGGTGAGGTTGATGATGGTCTTCTTGTTGGTGGTGGCCATGTAGCCGATAACCAATTCGTTATCGTCGCTGAATGAATAAACCACGGTGACCTTCATCTCTCCGGTGAAACCTTCCTCCAGATAAGGGGATACATAGTTCAGTACAAGGGTGTTGTCGCTCATCTGGAACGCATCCCATACCTGGGCATGGAAGCCAGCAGGACCGCCGTGAAGGGCGTTGGGGGCATTGTTGATGGCCAGGTTGTACTCTTTCCCGTTGAGGGTGAACTTACCGTCCTTGATGCGGTTGCCGTAACGACCAATAAGGGTGGAGCGGTAAGGCTCGGGTGTGTTAATGATGTCCTTGATGTTGTCGTAACCCTGAATGACGTTGGCCACGTTCCCGTTCTTGTCGGGCACCATGATGGCAACAACTGCGCCTCCGTAATTCGTGATGGCTACTTCATACCCCTGACTGTTTTTCAGGATGTACAGATTCGTATTCTTTCCGTTTAACGTGGTCTGAAAATCTTCTTTTTTCAGGCCACACAAATTCTGCGTTTCGGTAGTGCTCATAATATCTAAGTTTTTAGTTTATAAACTTTACTTAGTTGCAAAGTAACGAAATAAAAACGAGAAAAGCAAACGAAACGCGATAAAATAATACAAAGTGAATGTTAAAAACACCTAATAGGTGAAATCTGTCAGTAAATCGGCCACCAGATAGCTGCTTCCGCCAACGAAGATGAAATCCTCTGGGAGGGCATCTGAAAGCGCTTGCTGGTAGGCGTCTTTGACGTTTGAGAAGGTCATTCCTTCCAGCTGATGAGCCTTGGCTGTCTCCTGTACTTTATCGACAGGAATGGCTCGGTGTGAGGAAGCCTGGGTGAAATAGTACACAGCCTGCTTGGGAAGCAGTTGCATGACCGTATTGATGTCTTTGTCATCAACCATACCGAAGACAATGCGGAGGGTTTTACACGTCTGTGCCTTAATCTGCTCGGCGAGATATTGCCAGCCGCCCACGTTATGACCGGTGTCGCAGATTACCAGCGGACGGGTTTGCAATGTTTGCCAACGACCGGTAAGACCTGTCATCTCACATACGTGCGCCATACCTTTCTTAATAGCTTCCTCGGGGATGGTGAACACGTCTTTCAGACAGTTGACAGCGCACAAGATGGTTTGTTTGTTCTTCTGCTGATAGAGTCCTTTCAACTCGAAATCGTAGTCGTGTGCCACTTCAAACGCCTCAGCCAAGTGGAGTGGGGCGCCCTTTGCAGCGGCTTTCTTCTGGAAAACGGGTAAGGTCTCGGGGGTAGTCTCGCCAATCACCACGGGCACGTTCTTCTTGATGATTCCTGCTTTCTCACCAGCTATCTTTGCCAAGGTGTTACCCAGGAACTGGGTGTGGTCGAAACTGATGTTGGTGATGATGGAGAGCACAGGTGTGATGATGTTCGTGCAATCCAAACGACCGCCAAGTCCTACTTCAATCACAGCAATATCTACTGCTTGTTCGGCGAAGTATTTGAAAGCCATGGAAGTGGTAAGCTCGAAGAAGGAAGGGTGCAAAGGCTCAAAGAACGAACGCTCTTGTTCAACAAAGTCAACAACGTATTCTTTGCTGATACACTGGTCGTTAACGCGGATTCGTTCACGAAAATCTACAAGATGTGGAGAGGTGTATAAACCAACCTTGTAGCCTGCCGATTGAAGAATGGCAGCGAGGGTATGGGAACAAGAACCCTTACCGTTTGTGCCTGCTACATGGATGGTTTTGAATTGACGATGCGGATGACCGAAGTGCTCGTCCAAGGCATGGGTGTTGCTCAGTCCTTCCTTGTAAGCACTCGCGCCCGTCTTCTCAAAGACAGGTGTGACGTGGAACAGGTATTCAACCGTTTCCTCGTAGGTCATCATCAACTGAAGTAATTACGGAATTTCTCGAAAATGCTCTTGCGGGTGTCGTTGTCACCTTTGAAGTGATCGCTCTTCTGCATCTCCTCAAGGGCCTTCTTCTCGTCCTTGGAGAGTTCCTTGGGTACGTAGATACTGATGTTCACGATGAGATCGCCGGTGTCGCGACCGTAGCCCTGCACCTCACGCAAACCTTTGTCGCGCAAACGCAATGTCTTACCAGGTTGCGTACCAGGCTCTATCTTGATCTTCACCTTCGAGCCGTCAACTGTAGGAATCTCTGCCGTACCGCCTAAGGCAGCCGTGGGGAAGTCGAGCAACAGGTTGTAAATCAAATTACTGCCGTCGCGTACGAAGGTGCTGTTGGGTTCTTCCTCAATGAATACCTGGATATTACCTGGAATACCGTTGTGGATGGCTGCATTACCTTTGCCCGGAACGTTCACCACCATACCTTCTGCTACGCCTGCGGGAATCTTGATTTCCACCACCTCATCGCCTTTCACGATACCGGTGCCGTGACACTCATGACACTTGTTCTTAATGATCTTACCTTCGCCCTGACATGTAGGACAAACGCTCTGGGTCTGCATCATACCGAACAGACTCTGGGTGGTGCGTGTTACTACACCACTACCATGACAGGTAGGGCAGGTTTCCGTACCGCTTCCATCTTCAGCACCCGTACCATGACAATGCGAACAGGTGACGTCTTTCCTTACCTTGAACTTCTTGGTGACACCCGTTGCCACCTCTTGCAGGGAGAGGCGAACCTTCAGACGAAGGTCGGAACCGCGGTGCTGAGCCGGCTGACGACTGCCGCCGCCAAAGCCACTGAAGCCAGAGAAACCGCCACGTCCGCCAAACACATCACCGAACATGGAGAAGATATCATCCATGGAGAACCCACCGCTGGAGAAACCGCCGAATCCGCCCATCGGTCCGTCGAAGCCGAACTGGTCGTATTGCTGACGTTTCTGCGGATCGTGGAGCACATCGTAGGCTTCTGCAGCCTCCTTGAACTTCTCTTCCGCCTCCTTACTGCCTGGATTCCTGTCTGGATGGTATTTGATGGCTATCTTGCGATAGGCTTTCTTGATGTCTTCCTCACTGGCGTTCTTATCAACGCCCAGCACTTCGTAGTAGTCTCTCTTTGCCATTAAAACTATGAACTATGAACTATGAACTATGAACTATGAACTTTTACTGTCCTACTGCCACTTTGGCATGGCGAATCACTTTGTCGTTCAGCATATAACCCGTCTGCACGCAGTCAATCACCATTCCTTTCTTATCGTCTCCCATACCAGGAACCATAGCGATGGCCTCGTGGTAGTCAACGTCGAACGGTTTCTCCTCGGTCTCGATCTTCTTCACGCCCAGACCTTCCAAGGTCTTGACAAATTTATGGAAGATCAGCTCCATACCTTGCTTGATGGCCTCCGGGTCTTCGGTTGTATCAGCCAAAGCACGTTCGAAATCGTCAAGTACTGGCAGGATGGCCGTGATGGTCTTCTCGCCACCATTGAGAATCAGCTCAGCCTTCTCCTTGATGGTACGTTTGCGGTAGTTCTCGAACTCAGCACGAGCACGCAGGTACTGGTCTTTGAGCTGTTCAATCTCTTTCTCAGCTTTTTCTAAGGGAGAAAGCTCGGGTTCGCTAGAATCACTAGGTTCACTAGAACTACTAGTATCACTATTTTCGCTAGTATCACTAGTTTCACTAGCTTCGTTCATTTCGTTGGTTTCGTTAGTTTCGCTAACGTCCTCGTTTATTTCTTCTTCTTCGATGTTAATATCTTTTGCCATAATAACAATGTTTTATATTCCTGCTAACAAAGCAGCAAATATCATGCCAAATATTCTGTTCCAGTGGGGTTAACTGTAAAGCTTTGCCTTCTGCTCCTTGATGGCCGAATCGTAGATATAGTCATCGTAGGTCATCAGCTTGTCGATAGTACCCTTCGGTGTGAGCTCGATGATACGGTCGGCCACGGTGTTGATGAACTCATGGTCGTGCGAAGCAAAGAGAATATTACCTTTGAACTGGACGAGGTTGTTGTTAAACGCCTGGATGGATTCGAGGTCGAGGTGGTTGGTGGGTGTATCGAGAATCAGACAGTTGGCGTTCTTCAGCTGCATACGAGCAATCATACAACGCATCTTCTCACCACCAGAGAGCACATTGACTTTCTTCTCTACCTCTTCCTGCTTGAAGAGCATACGACCTAAATATCCCTTCATGGTAACCTCATTACCCACGCCGTATTGTGACAGCCAGTCAACGAGGTTCAGATCGCTCTTGAAGAACTCGGTATTGTCAAGAGGCAGGTAGGCTGTTGTGATGGTTACACCCCACTTAAAGGTACCGCCATCAGCCTCGCGGTTACCGTTGATGATCTCGAAGAGGGCAGTCATGGCCTTCGGGTTATGTGAGAGGAACACGGTCTTCTGACCTTTCTCGATATTGAACGATACATTGTCGAAGAGTACGGTACCGTCGGTATCCACAGCCTTCAGTCCTTCCACTTCCAGAATCTGGTTACCCGGCTCTCGGTCCATTTGGAAGATGATGCCCGGGTATTTTCTGCTTGACGGACGGATTTCCTCAACGTTCAGCTTCTCGAGCATCTTCTTGCGAGAGGTGGTCTGCTTAGATTTGGCCACGTTGGCCGAGAAACGACGGATGAACTCCTCCAGCTGCTTACGCTTCTCCTCAGCCTTCAGTTTCTGGTTCTGTGCCTGACGAAGGGCCAACTGCGAACTCTCGTACCAGAACGAATAGTTACCAGAGAATACGGTTACCTTACCGAAGTCGATATCCACCGTCTGGGTAGATACAGCATCCAGGAAGTGACGGTCGTGAGATACCACGAGCACACACTGTTCCAGACTGCTCAGGTATTCCTCCAACCACTGCACGGTGTCGAGGTCAAGGTCGTTGGTGGGCTCATCGAGCAACAGGTTATCAGGATGTCCGAACAAAGCCTTGGCTAGCATCACACGCACCTTCTCGTTGTTCGACAGTTCAGCCATCGTCTTGTAATGCTGCTCCTCTTTCACACCGAGGTTCTGCAACAGCTGGGCAGCCTCGCTCTCAGCCTCCCATCCGTTCATCTCTGCGAACTTCAGCTCCAGGTCGGCTGCCAGGTTACCGTCTTCTTCAGTCATCTCCTCCTTGGCATAGAGCGCCTCACGCTCCTTCATATTCTGCCACAGGGGCTGGTGTCCCATCAGTACCGTGTCCATCACGGTGAAGGCATCAAACTTGAAGTGGTCCTGATCAAGCACGGAGAGACGTTCTCCTGCACCGAGTTCCACAGAACCTTTGTTCGGCTCCAGCTCTCCACTGATAGCTTTCAGCAGGGTTGACTTACCCGCTCCGTTGGCACCGATGATGCCGTAGATATTTCCGCTGGTGAACTTGATGTTCACATCTTTGTACAATACGCGTTTGCCGAATTGAATGGCAATGTTAGTCAGTGTTATCATCTTTCTTACCTTAATATATATATACTAATACTTATTTTTTCTTATTCTTGATGTAATGCTTGATGGCGAAATAGGCAACCGCTACGAGTACCAGTGCGATGATGGTCCATTTGATATAGTCGCCATACTCCATAATCTTGTCGTTGAGCTGACTCTCTGGTACGATGGCATGCAGGTACCATCCCAGCGCAGCAAGAATGCAGTTCCATACACCAGCTCCGAGGGTGGTGTAGAGTAGGAACCACATGTACGGCATCTTGGCCAGTCCTGCGGGAATGGAAATCAGGTGACGAATACCAGGGATGAGTCGTCCGGTAATCGTAGCCACCATACCATGGTCGTAGAAGTATTTCTCACTCTTCTCCACCTTCTGCTGGTTCAGCAGGCACAGATGACCCAGCTTACTGTTGGCAAACTTATATACCACGGGACGGCCAACGAAATAAGCCACCACATAGTTAATGGTAGCACCGAGGTCGGCCCCGAGTGTGGAGAAGAGGATGACCAGCCAGATATTCAGGTTGCCACCGGCTGCATGATAGGCTGCCGGACTGACCACCAGTTCTGACGGTACAGGTATCACGGTACTCTCAAGCATCATCAGGAAAAACACAGTCCCGTAGTTGAGGTTACCGAGCAGTGATGTTATCCAGTTCATATTACGTATTTATTCTTTATCTGTTCTTTTGTCATCAGGAAAGAAATTACTGAAGAGATCTTCCATTCCCTTGGGGTCGAACATCGACCCTTTCTTCATATACTTCTCGAAAGCATCATAGTCTTCCTGTTGTAAGGCGATGTAGGTCAGCATGGCATATTCTTTTGCCTGCATCGCTTCATCATCGGTTATCTTAATGGATTCGAGGAAACACTCCTTTGCCTCGTCCATACGTTCGGCCTGCATGAAGATAAAGCCTTTGATGAACAGCACTTCATCCTTGTAGTCGTTTTCTGAGATCTGTTCAACCTTTTCAAGATGCTTGAATGCTTCATCAAATCTGTTAAGCTCGCACAGGCAAAGCGCCTGATGAAACTCACTGCTCGAATCGAGTGGAAGCTGTTGACTATATCGTTCGTAATAGTGTAGCGCCTCCTCAATGTTACCAAGGGAGTACAGCGCACTCGCCTTATTGTAGGTAGCCTCACAGTCATCGGGGTTGATGGCTAAGGCATATTCACTACTGGTAATACTATCCTCTATCTCCCCGTTCTTCAACTGTGCATAAGCCAAGAGGTTCCAGTAGGCAATGGCGTAAGGGTCACGGTCAATCAACTGGTTGATAATCTTCTTAGCCTCTTCCGCCTTTCCTGCTGAAGTCAGGAGGTTGGCCTTCAGTTCCAAATACTCCTCCTCATCCTGGTCATCCACGTAGTCAAGCCATTTCCAGGCCAGGTCGGGCAGCCCCAGGTCGAGTAACAGCCATGCTGTGTCCATGGCATAATCCTCCATGTATTCCTCGTCCTTACGTTCCTGATACCAGTCTTCCAAATATTGGTCGGCCTCCTCATCCTTACCTTCGAAGATCATGATCTCCGCAATGATATGACTATACTCGGGATCCTCTTTGTCTTTGATCTGATCGGCCAGTTTCCAGGCTTCTTCCACCTGTCCTTGTGTCAGAACCATCCTGATTCTACCCGTCATCAACGACAAGGCGTCCGGGTAGAGCTTCAGGGCCTTCTCAAAGATTTCCGAAGCCTTCTCCGTTTGTCCTATCTGATGGTAATACAGGATGATATCAGCATAATCATATGAGCTGGCAATGAACGGCACTCCGTCAGCTTCACACTGCTTGAATTCTTCCAGTATTTGCTTGAACGCTTTGGTGCTAAAATAGTTGTCGTACGTCATTTGCCCTTTGCCCAAGTATCCTTTAATCCTACTGTTTTGTTGAACACCGGACAACCGTCAGTACTATCGGGGTCGGCCATGAAATAACCGATGCGCTGGAACTGCAGATACTGTCCCGGCTTCATGGTAGCGGCAAACGGTTCGATGTAGCAGTTGCTGATGACGTGGAGTGAGTCGGGGTTGATGATCTGACGCATAGCCGTAACAGCATCACACTGCTGCTGTTCGCGGATAGCTGCCATCTCGTCACGCGGGTTCTCTACCTTCCACAGACGGTCGTAGAGGCGTACCTCAGCCTTGACGGCATGCAGACAGCTCACCCAGTGGAGGGTCTTACCCTTGATCTTACGGTTAGAGCCGGGCATTCCGCTCTTCGACTCGGGATCGTAGGTACAGTAGATGGTGGTAACGTTACCCTCGGCATCAGTATCGAAAGGATGCTCCTCGTCGCACTTGATGATATAGGCGTTCTTCAAACGTACTTCCTTACCCGGTGCCAGACGCATGAACTTCTTCTCTGCCACAGCCTGGAAGTCATCACGCTCAATCCACAGCTCCCTGCTGAACTCAACAGTATGAGTACCGTCTTCCTCGCATTCAGGGTTGTTCACAGCGGTGAGCTGCTCCACTTGACCCTCAGGATAGTTGGTAATAACGACCTTCACAGGATCGAGGACGGCTGATACACGGATAGCACGACTGTTCAGATCATCACGTACCGCACTCTCCAGCAACTGGATCTCATTGAGGGCGTCGTAGGTGGTATAACCAATCTTATCAATGAACTTGATGATACTCTCGGGGGAGTAACCACGACGACGGAAACCGCAAACGGTCGGCATGCGGGGATCGTCCCATCCATTCACGAGATGCTCGTTGACGAGTGCCAGCAGGTTACGTTTCGACATCAGTGTGTAGCTGAGGTTCAGTTTGTTGAACTCTGTCTGGCGTGGTCCCTGATAAGAATCTAGATTATCTAGTTTTGCTAGTTTTCCTAGTTTCGCTTGTTTTTCGGGGTCCTTGGTTCCAAGCCACTCCTTCATCCATCCCACGAACAGATCGTACAAGGGGCGGTGCTCCACAAACTCCAGTGTACAGAGTGAATGGGTAACCCCTTCAAGGTAGTCGCACTGACCATGGGTGAAATCGTACATGGGGTAGGCGTTCCATTTGCTACCGGTCTTCACATGGGGGATGTTCAGCACACGATAGATGAGCGGGTCACGGAACAGCATGTTGGGATGAGCCATGTCGATCTTGGCACGCAGTACCAAGGTACCGGGCTGGCAATTGCCGCTGTTCATGTATTCAAACAGACGGAGGTTCTCTTCCACAGGACGGTTACGGTAAGGACTGTTCGTGCCGGGTGAGGTGGTGGTTCCCTTTTGCTGGGCAATCACTTCTGCGCTCTGCTCATCTACATAAGCCCTTCCTTGCTTGATGAGCCATACGGCAAAGTCCCATAGCTCCTGGAAGTAGTCGCTGGCATAATACACATTCGCCCACTTGAACCCCATCCACTGGATGTCACGCTCAATACTCTCAATATATTCGGTGTCCTCCTTCTGGGGATTGGTATCGTCAAAACGCAGGTTACAGATACCGCCGTACTGTTTGGCAATGCCGAAGTCGAGGGCAATAGCCTTGGCATGACCGATGTGCAGATAACCGTTGGGCTCCGGCGGGAAACGTGTCTGAATCCTCTTTCCGTTCTTGCCTTCTGCCAAGTCATCTACCACTATCTGCTCCACGAAGTTCAGACTCTTCCTGACCTCGTTATTATTCTCTTTGATCTCTGTCATATACTTGATGGTGTTATTTTGCCCGCAAAGGTACGCATAAGTGAGCGAAAAACCAAAAGTTTTTGGATTTTTCCGAACGAGAGTACTTTCAGCGAAGCTAAAGGTACAACAAATCTACGAGAAAACGGACAAACCCCAGATGATTTTGCGAAATTTGCGTTAATCTTAAAAAAAATATGTTATGAAACATACTAAATAATTTGTGGGGTAGGTAAAAATCCCGTACCTTTGTCGCCGTTATCCTGAATACAATCTTTTTACCTTAAAAAAAGCTAATACCTATTTGAGATAGATGCCTGCCTCTGCGAAGAGCCAGGCATTCTTGTTTATATCGTGGTATGAAATCCTAATAATTCTCAAAAGATGGCACAAAATGTGGGATAATCGTGTAGATTTAGTAATTTTGCAAAATATATCGAAATTAAAACATAACGTATGAAAAGAACCTTTCTAACAATCATTATTACATGTGCCGTAACAGGAGTGTGGGCACAGTTGCGTAAACCTGCCATTCCTCGTGACGAAAAACTGGAGGCGAAAGTCGAGAAGACACTGTCTAAGATGTCGCTTGATGAGAAAATCGGACAGATGCTGGAACTGAATCTGGATGTCATGGGAAAGATGACTGTCGAGAATGCCAAGGTGGATCGTGACAAGGTTCGCTCCGTGCTTCAGCAGTATGGTAGATCTTCGAAAGATATCGACGATTTGTTGAAGATGACCGATGAGCAGATCATCGAACGACTGGGCAGCTTCCCTGTGGATATCTACAAGGGGGAGACCAAACGAGTTTGGAAACTCAACGAGAACATGCTCGACACGCTCATCTCCAAATGGAAAGTGGGCTCCATCCTCAACGCGCCGGGAACAAGGGCACCAAGTGTTGAACAATGGCAGCAGTGGATAGGGGTTATTCAGGAGAAATCGATGAAGTATCTTGGTATTCCCGATATCTATGGTCTTGACCATAACCACGGCGTAACCTATACACAGGGTGGAACGCTTTTCCCGCAGCCTATCAATATCGGCGCAACATTCAATACTGAACTGGCCAAGACTGGTGCTGAAATCACCGCTTATGAGAGTCGTGCAGGAAACTGTCCGTGGGTGTATAACCCCGTTGTTGACCTGAGTCGTGATCCGCGCTGGCCACGTGTCTGGGAGAGCTTCGGCGAGGACGCTATTGTTAATGCTCGGATGGTGGAAGCCGAAATCAAAGGCTATCAGGGCGATGATCCCAACCATATCGACAAGTATCATGTGGGAACCAGTACGAAGCATTATTTCGCATACGGTGCTCCATGGTCAGGCAAGGATCGTACACCTGCTTATCTCTCACCGCAGATGATTCGTGAGAAATACTTCGAGCCGTTCAAGGCAGCAGCCCTAGCAGGAACACTGACGATGATGGTGAACTCTGGCAGTATCAACGGAGTGCCTGTTCATGCCAGCTATGAGTATCTTACCAAGTGGTTAAAGGAAGACCTTCAGTGGGATGGTTTCCTCGTTACCGACTGGGCTGATATCAACAACCTGTTCTCACGTGAACATGTGGCTAAGGATAAGAAGGATGCTATTCGTATTGCTATTAACGCTGGTATCGATATGTCGATGGACCCCTATAGTGTGGAGTTTTGTATTCTGTTGAAGGAACTGGTCAACGAGGGTAAGGTGCCGATGAGTCGTATCGATGATGCGGTGCGCCGTATTCTCCGGGCAAAGTATCGCTTGGGGCTCTTTGAGAAGCCAAACACTGGCGGTAAAGGTTATGAGAAATTCGGTTCAAAGGAGCATGCTGACAAGGCCTTGCTGGCAGCAGAGGAATCGATGGTGTTGCTGAAGAACAAAGACAATATCCTGCCATTGGATCCCTCAAAGATCAAAGTTCTCTTAACGGGTCCCAATGCCAACCAGATGCGCTGTCTGCATGGCGGTTGGAGCTATACTTGGCAGGGTTCAAAGGCTGAAGATCTCTCAAAGAAATACAATACGATCTACGAGGCGCTTTGTAACAAGTTCGGTAAGGAAAACATCATCCTTGAACAAGGTGTTACCTACAATGAAAACGGCGCTTATTACGATGAGCTTGAACCGCAGATTGACAAAGCTGTGGCTGCAGCCGCTCAGGCTGATGTCATCATCGCTGCAATAGGCGAAAACTCTTATACCGAGACGCCGGGTAATCTTTCCGACTTGTGGCTCTCTGAGAACCAGCGTAACCTGGTGAAAGAGCTGGCCAAGACGGGTAAGCCCATCATCCTTGTACTTAACGAGGGACGTCCCCGACTGATCTCTGATATTGAGCCGTTGGCAGCAGCTGTAGTGGATGTATTTATTCCTGGTAATTACGGTGGTGACGCTTTGGCTAATTTGTTAGCCGGTGATGCGAATTTCTCGGGAAAGATGCCTTATACCTATCCTCGTGAAATCAACTCACTGAACACCTACGACTATAAGGTGAGTGAGGAGGTGGGAACGATGGCCGGAGCCTATAACTACGATGCAAAGGTTTCCCTGATGTGGCCCTTCGGTTATGGCTTGAGCTATACTACTTTCGAGTATTCAAACCTGCGTGTTGACAAGAAGGATTTCACTGCCGACGATGTGCTTACCGTCTCAGTGGATGTAAAGAATGCAGGCAGTAGGGTAGGAAAGGAAGCAGTACTGCTTTACACGAGCGATTTAATTGCTTCTATTGTTCCTGATAACAAGCGGTTACGCGATTTTACGAAAGTAGAACTGCAACCTGGCGAGACCCAAACAGTTACTTTTAAGCTTCCTGCCAAGAGCATGGCATTCGTAGGAGCTGATGGTCGTTGGACCTTAGAAGAAGGTGATTTCCTTCTGAAAGTCAGCGGGTTATCTATCCCCGTGATTTGTACCCAGACAAAGGTTTGGGACACCCCGAACATCTAACTTCTTTTCAAACCGCCTCGGTGAAGGTCGCTTCATTCGGCCCCATCCATACTACCTTCTCTCTCGTAGAGAGAAGTACGTATGGGGCCTTGAAGCCTTCACCTCGGCGACGATTTAGCAGAGGAATAGTTTGACGCAATCAAACTCGGTGAATTATTGCGTCAAACTCGATGAATTGTTGCGTCAAACTTGTCATTATGTATAAAATAGTTTGCTCGTTTCTTGCAATTCGCCATTTTATGTTGTACCTTTGCAGGCAATTCTACGAAGGTGTTATGAAAAGATTATTATTATCATTGTTTTTCTTGCTGACTTGGATGGGTTCAGCAATTTTGGCAGATACTCCAGTTACTAATGGACAAGGGCAACAGCAGAAGTTGACGGTGTTCGAGAATAATGATTGGAATAACACAGATTTACCCGTTAATGGAGAATACGCACATTGGTATCAGAAGTGCGAGATGATCTATCCTGCTGATTATCTCCAAGATATGAAAAATAACAACATATCGCGGATGGCCTTCCATACCGGCAGTAACAAAGCTAGCTGGACAGCTACCTTTAAAATCTATCTAAAGGAAGTTGCTCAAAGCTCTTTCCCCACTGAAAACCTGTCGTTCACCGACTTCTCGGATGTTGGCCCTGTCTATACGGGGCAACTCGACGCTACGGGGGATACCGTGTGGGTCGTGTTCGACAAACCTTTCTACTATCAGGGAGGTAATCTGCTCGTGGTTTTGCATCTGACCGAACCAGGAAAATACGATGGTGCAAATTTCCGGTCTAAGAAGGAAATGAGTAGAGCCTGCATACGTGGTAGAAATAAAGAATCTTTCGATGCGGTAAAGCCCCTCTGTGTGGATTACTTGCCCAAGGTGACGTTCTGCTATAGTCCGGCAGAACAACAAGAGCTTGTCGCTCCTTCTGCCATCAGTGTCGACGATGTAGCTCTGGAAGGTGCCACGATCAAGTGGACATCGACTGCCTCCGCATGGCAGATCTGCGTCAACGACGACGAAGAGAACCTGATTGAAACTACGGAAAACCCCTATACCTTCACAGATTGGGAGAGAGATAGTTACTACGAGGTGAAGGTGCGGGCAGTGAACGGCACTGATGTGAGCAAATGGAGCGAAACGGTCACCATCCGCACGCTATATTGCTCGCCTGATAAGATGGTCAAGATCAGCTATGAGCTGCACGATAGCTATGGTGACGGTTGGGGGCCGATTGCCATCTTCGTCAAGGATGCGTTGACAGATGAGGAACTTGATAAATGGACAATCGGAAACGGATACGACAATAGCGGCGAGCTGCCTGTCTGCTTAGGGCGTGATATCTACTTCGTATGGGAAGGCAGTGGTTATGCCTATGATTGTTCCTATGTAGTCCGCGATCCGTTTGGAGAGGTCATCTTCGAGGGGTCGAATATATTGAAAGATCCCGTCTTCTATACAGCCAACCTGGACTGCCCGATACCTATCGAGCTGAAGGCTTCTGACGTCACGGCGAACAGCGCGGCGATAGGCTGGAACGAGAGAGGCGACGCCACACAATGGCAGATCTGTGTCGATTTCGACATGGAGAATCTGATTCTTACCGACAGCAATCCCTACACGATGACGGACCTGGAGTTTGACACGCAGTACAAGTTGATGGTACGCTCCTACAAAGATGAGGACAACTTCAGCAAGTGGTCGGAACCCTTCAGCTTCACCACGGCAGAGATTTGTCCTAAGCCGAAGAACCTGACGAGCGTACCGGAGGCGACGGAGGCCACGCTGAGTTGGGACGGAACGCTCGACAACTATGTGTTGCAATACAACGCAGGGTGGAAACTGGGAGAAGACATTAAAGTATATGGTGGGAAAAGAGTTTATTCCTTCGATTTGCAACGTTACAGCGGTAAGGGTTCCATCCTCATCCGCCACTATAACGCGACCGAAGACAGTTGGCTCCATCTTGATGATATAGTGCTGACCAACCCAGAAGGTACGACGGTCTTCTCAGAAGACTTTGAGAATTGTGAATGGGGAATGCCCGCGAAACTATCATCGATTGACCAGGATGGTGATAGCTATGGATGGGAGATCCTAAGCAACAAAGAAGAGGATTCCTGGATACCTTATAACGATCATTCTGGCATCTCTTCAACCTGTTGGAAACATGGCGGAGTCACATTGACCCCAGACGATTGGCTGCTCATCTCCGATGTAGACCTCGGCGGAACCCTCAGCTTCATGGGTCATGCTCAGATAACGGATGATAGATTTGATATTCTCGCCGTGTATGTGTTTGCAGATAA
>JAGCDO010000043.1 GCA_017651265.1 Prevotella sp.
GCATTCTCAAAGACTGCCGAGGAAGCTATCAAGGCAGTTGGTGGTAACGCAACAACAATCTAAAGAAGATGAAGAAGTTAATAGAGACACTGAAGAACATTTGGAAGATTGAGGATCTGCGTATGCGCCTCCTCATTACACTTCTGTTTGTAGCGATTTATCGTTTCGGCTCGTTTGTGGTACTTCCTGGTATCAATCCTGCCATGTTGGATAAACTCCAGTCACAGACTGCAGGCGGTCTGATGTCGCTGCTCGACATGTTCTCTGGTGGAGCATTCTCCAATGCGTCTATCTTCGCACTTGGAATCATGCCGTACATCTCTGCCTCTATCGTCATGCAGCTTCTTGCCGTCGCTGTACCTTATTTCCAGAAGATGCAGCGCGAGGGTGAGAGTGGCCGTAAGAAGATCAGTGCCTATACCCGTTACCTGACAGTGGGTATCCTGCTGTTCCAGGCTCCGGGTTATCTGATCAACCTGAAGGTGCAGTCAGGCGCAGCCCTGGCATCAGGTATCTCCTGGTCTGCCTTCATGGTTCCGGCTATCATCATCCTTTCTGCAGGAAGTATGTTCATCCTGTGGTTGGGTGAGCGCATTACTGATAAGGGTATAGGAAATGGTATCTCGTTGATCATTATGATCGGTATTATCGCCCGTCTGCCGCAGGCCTTCTTCCAGGAGGTTTCCTCACGCTTCACTGCTATCACTGGTGGTGGTCTGGTGATGTTCCTCGTCGAGATTCTTATCCTCTATGCAGTTGTATGTGCAGCTATTGTTCTGGTACAGGGTGTCCGTAAGATCCCCGTACAGTATGCCAAGCGACTTGTCGGCAACCAGCAGTATGGTGGTGCCCGTCAGTATATCCCGCTGAAGTTGTTCGCAGCTAATGTGATGCCTATCATCTTTGCTCAGGCTATCATGTTCATCCCGCTGACCATCGTTCAGTATTCAGCTCCTGAGAATGCAAGTTGGTTCGTCCGTACGATGCTCGATCATCACAGTTGGACCTACAACATCATTTTCGCCATACTGATTATTGCATTCACCTATTTCTACACTGCCATTACGTTGAACCCGACGCAGATGGCAGAGGATATGAAGCGTAACAATGGCTTTATTCCTGGCGTGAAGCCTGGTAAGGATACCGCAGAGTATATCGACACAGTGATGTCGCGTATCACCCTGCCCGGATCATTGTTCATCGCCTTCATTGCCGTCATGCCGGCTCTTGCAAGCCTGCTGAATGTACAAGATGCTTTCTCTCAGTTCTTTGGTGGTACATCATTGCTGATTCTTGTCGGTGTCGTGCTTGACACATTGGCACAGATTGAGAGTCACCTGTTGATGCGTCATTATGACGGTCTGCTCAGTTCTGGTCGTATCCACGGCCGTGGCATGGCTGCTTACTAATCTTCTATGAAGATATTTCTGAAGACTGAAGATGAAATTGAACTAATGCGCCAAGCGAACCGACTTGTCGGTAAAACGCTTGGCGAATTGGCGAAACATATAAAACCGGGTGTAACGACCCTCCAGTTGGATAAGATTGCCGATACGTTTATCCGTGATCATGGCGCTGTTCCGACATTCAAGGGGTTCCCGAATCCTTACGGAGGACCGTTTCCTGCCAGCATCTGCACGTCGGTTAATGATGTCGTTGTGCATGGTGTACCGAACAAGGAAACCGTACTGAAGGACGGAGATATCATTTCCATCGACTGCGGTACGTTTCTGAACGGCTTCAATGGTGACTCTTGCTACACGTTCTGTGTCGGTGAAGTCTCAGAAGAGGTCAGACAGCTGCTCAAGACCACGAAAGAGTCGCTCTATCTGGGTATAGAGGCAGCTGTGGCAGGAAGACATCTTGGTGATATCAGTTATGCGGTACAGTCGCATTGCGAGGCACAGGGTTATGGTATCGTACGTGAACTGACAGGTCATGGAATAGGCCGTGAGATGCACGAGGATCCCCAGGTGCCTAACTATGGACGACGCGGCAATGGCGTGATGCTGAAAGCATCGATGTGTATCGCCATTGAACCGATGGTCACGATGGGAAAGCATGATATCTGGCTCGACCGAGACCGTTGGACGATTCGTACCCAAGACGGCAAGCCCGCTGCTCATTTCGAGCATACCATTGCCATCCGTAAGGGAAAGGCTGAGATTTTATCATCGTTTGAAGAAGTAGAGGAATTAGAAGGTAAACTATATTAAAGAGCAAGCATGGCAAAACAAGGTGCTATTGAGCAAGACGGAACGATTGTAGAGGCATTGTCAAATGCAATGTTTCGTGTGGAATTGGAGAATGGTGTGCCCATCATCGCCCATATCTCGGGAAAGATGAGGATGCACTATATCAAGATCCTTCCTGGCGATAAGGTCAAGGTGGAAATGAGTCCATACGACCTGACAAAAGGTAGAATTGTATTCAGATACAAATAAACAATTAGCAATAATATGAAGACAAGAGCATCATTGAAGAAGCGCACCCCGGACTGCAAGATTGTCCGCCGCAAGGGACGCCTGTTCGTTATCAACAAGAAGAACCCTAAGTATAAAATGCGTCAGGGTTAATGTTAAATAAGCATAAAAGATTCGGAGGTTTGAGAAAATCTTCGTACCTTTGCATGCTTTTTAGCGGAATTTCGAAATTTTAGTTTTTATTTTATCACTTTTATTTAACAAATGGCAATAAGAATTGTTGGAGTAGATTTGCCC
>JAGCDO010000044.1 GCA_017651265.1 Prevotella sp.
CAGTGTTTCATAAGGAATCCATTGTTTTTTCTTCATTCCTTTCTTTTATCTGAAAGGAAAATACTACCTTTGCAAGAAAGAAATAAAAGAAAAAGATATGGCACTGATCAAGGAAGTGAATGGTCTTGCACCCAAATGGGGCAAGAACTGCTATTTTAGTGAGAATGCCACGATTGTGGGCGAAGTAGTAATGGGCGATGAGTGTTCGGTATGGTTTAATGCCGTAGTGCGCGGTGATGTATGCCATATCCATATCGGTGACCGCACGAATGTGCAAGACGGTGCTGTGCTGCATACTACTTATCAAATCGGTCCACTGCATATCGGCAGTGACGTGACCATCGGGCACAATGCCACCATCCATGCCTGCACCATTCATGATCATGCCCTTATTGGTATGGGTAGCACCCTTCTCGACAACTGCGAAGTAGGCGAAGGCTCCATCGTGGCCGCCGGTGCCCTGGTACTTCAGAACACAAAGATTCCTTCAGGGGAGATCTGGGGCGGTGTGCCCGCCAAGTTCATCAAGCAGGTACGTCCAGGACAGACCGATAATGCTGCCCACTATGTGGCCTATATGGACTGGTATAGGGAGAGGGAATGATTGAGAGTTGACAGTTGATAGTTGACAGTTGACAATTAATAACTGTCCGTTTGGCTTCACCGCTTCACTATGCGAAGAACTATCAACTGTCAACTATCCGCTCGGCTTTGCCGCTTCGCTACGCGAAGAACTGTCAACTGCCGAAGGATGATTTCTGTTGCACCGGCATTTCCTTTGACATAACCACCTGCGGCCTCACCGCGTTTGAGGAGTGAGGCAGGATCAGCCGTCAGCTCATCCATTCGTGCAGCGAACTCTTCATAGTTATGTATCTCCAAGCCGCCACCGTTTTTCTTCAGTTCCTGGGCTTCCTGGAAGCGTTCGTTATTAGGACCGAAGAATACGGGGATGCCCCAAACAGCTGCCTCGGGGAGGTTATGGATACCCACACCAAAGCCGCCACCTACATAAGCTATCTGACCATAACGGTAGATACTGCTGAGCAGACCGAAGCAGTCGATGATAAGGACATCACTAGAGGTTAGAGGTGAGAGGTGAGAGGTGAGAGATGTATCACTGGCGTTGAGGGATTTCTCTGCCTCTGTATAACGGATTACCTTACGACCTTCAAGTAAGTTCTCTATTTGTTGCAGATGATCCTCGCCAATGACATGCGGGGCAATAATCAGTTTCCAATCACGATGTTCGTTGAAATACTTGATGAATATCTCTTCATCAGGTAACCATGAAGAACCTGCCACAAAGAGCCTACCGGCTGCAAACGCTTCCACAACAGGCAGTTCCTTGGCTGCCTCCTTGATCTGCAGCACACGGTCGAAACGGGTGTCACCCGTAATCTCCACCTCAGTAATACCGATACTATTGAGCAGCTCCTTGCTCTGCTCGTTCTGCACGAAGAATTTGGTAAAGCAACGCAGTACCCTTCCGTAGTTCTTTCCATACCAGCGGAAGAACACCTGGTTGGGACGGAAGATAGAACTGACGCTATAAGTAGGCACATTCCTGTGCTTGAGGATATGCAGGAAGTTGTACCAGAACTCATACTTAATAAAGAACGCCATGCAGGGACGGACCAGTCGTAGGAACCTCCGCGCATTGGTCACCGTGTCGATCGGCATATAACAGATGATATCCGCACCCTGGTAGTTCTTCCTCACCTCATAACCAGAGGGTGAGTAGAACGTGAGCAGGATCTTGTACTGAGGGTACTCTTGGCGCAACCGTTCAATAATCGGTCGCCCCTGCTCAAATTCACCCAAAGAGGCAGCGTGGAACCACACGTACTGGGCGTTTGGATCCACCTGTTCTTTCAAGATACGAAACGCCTCCCGCTCGCCCCGCCACATCTTCCTCACCTTCTCGTTGAAAAGGCTGGCAATGGCGACGCCCAGCTGGATGGCGTACATGATAATGTTATACATGACTTACTTTAATACATCGATTGCCCGACGCAGACGGCGTAAGGTCTCTTCCTTACCGAGGAAGGCAGAAATATCGAACATGCCCGGTCCTTTGCCGATGCCGACAAGTGCCAGACGGAACGCATTCATCACGTCGCCCAACTTATATCCCTTCTGCTCGATCCATGCCATGACGACAGACTCCTGTCCTTCCACGCTGAAGTCGTTGATACCTTCGAGCACATTAGCCAACTCGGTCATCACCTGAGCCGAATCCTCCTTCCAACGTTTCTTCACGGTCTTCTCATCATACTCTGTAGGAGGAATGAAGAAGAAGGAGCACAAAGGCCACAGTTCTTTAACGAAACTCACACGATCCTTCATCATGTGCACCACCTGGGTGACACGCTCCAACGACTCCTCTACGCCGTTGCCTCCCACGATGGGAGCAAAAAGCTGTGCAATCTCATCATCACTCTTCTTGAGGATATATTCGTGGTTGAACCAGATACCTTTCTGGAAATCGAACTTCGCACCAGCCTTCGAGCACTTGGAGATATCGAACGCCTTCACCAACTCGTCGAGGGTAAACAGTTCCTGCTCCGTACCGGGGTTCCATCCTAACAGGGCAAGGAAATTGATCACAGCCTCAGGGAAGTAACCCTGCTCACGGAAACCGTTCGACACCTCACCTGTCTTCGGGTCGTGCCACTCCAACGGGAACACAGGGAATCCCAGTCGGTCGCCGTCACGCTTCGACAGTTTTCCTTTTCCATCGGGCTTCAGCAGCAGTGGCAGATGTGCGAACTGCGGCATGGTGTCAGTCCAACCAAAAGCACGATACAACAGCACATGCAACGGTGCACTGGGCAACCACTCCTCACCACGAATCACATGACTGATCTCCATCAGATGGTCATCCACGATATTGGCCAGATGGTAAGTGGGAAGCTCATCTGCACTCTTGTAAAGCACCTTATCGTCGAGGATATCACTCTTGATGACCACGTCACCGCGAATCAGGTCATGAACATGTACTTCCTCGCCTGGCTCCACCTTGAAGCGCACCACATACTGCTTACCGTCGGCAATGAGTTGTTCCACTTCCTCCTTGGGAAGTGTCAATGAATTGCGCATCATACCACGGGTATGGGCATCGTATTGGAAATTCTTGATCTCATTACGTTTCGCTTCCAGTTCCTCAGGTGTATCGAAAGCGATATAAGCCTTCCCGTCGGCTAACAGTTGGTCCACATACTTCTTATAGATGGCACGACGCTCGCTCTGACGGTAGGGTCCGTACTTCCCGCCAAAGCTCACGCCCTCGTCAAACGGAATGCCGAGCCAGCGGAACGACTCGATGATATATTCCTCTGCACCAGGCACAAAACGACTGCTGTCTGTATCCTCAATGCGGAATACCATATCACCATTGTGTTGCTTGGCGAACAGGTAATTATACAGAGCGGTACGCACACCGCCTATATGTAACGCACCCGTCGGACTGGGTGCAAATCGTACTCTTACTCTTCTTTCTGACATTTTATATAGAATTTTGAGTGCAAAGTTAGTTATTTTTATTACTTTTGCAAAGGAAAGACAAGAAAAAGAGCAAAATGAACAAATTCAAGACCTCTGAAAACAGCTATTGGCGCAATCTGCTCACTCGTTCGGCACTCGTTATCGTGTCAGTTGTCATCATCGTGTGGTTCCTGCCCCGCAATAGCGGTCCGCAGTTCCGCTATGATGTAGGCAAGCCATGGATGTACGGATCGCTCATCGCGAAGTTCGACTTCCCCATCTACAAGACCGATGAGGCCATCAAGGCCGAGCAAGACAGTCTGCTCGTCCAACTGGAGCCTTACTACACCTTCAAGGAGAACGTGGAGAAAGAGCAGATCGCTAAGTTCTACGAGAAATACAAAGACGGTATCCCCGGATTGTCAAAAGATTATGTCACTACCATTATCGACCGTCTGCACCGTCTGTATCAGGCAGGTATCATGAACCAAGCCGACTACTCGAAGAACTTCAAGGACTCCACCAGTTTCGTCCGTGTGATCAACGGCAGGACAGCCACCAGTGTGCCCATCAACTGCATCTACTCCACGATGGCCGCCTACGAACAACTGTTCATGGATGAGAAACTCGGTGCGCAGCGCCAGATCCTGCAGAAGTGCAACCTGAACGAATATCTCACGCCGAACCTTACCTACGACAAGGAACGCAGCGAGACGGAACGAGCCGATGTCATCAGCAGCGTTGCCCTCGCCAGCGGTATGGTGCTCACAGGACAGAAGATTATCGACCGTGGAGAGATTGTGGACGAACATACTTTCCGTGTGCTCAGCAGCTTCGAGCGTGAGATGGTACGACGTAGTGCCAACAGCAGCGAGGTATCGTCAACCATCGCAGGCCAGACCCTCTTCGTGGGCATCATCATGATTCTCTTCACCTTGTATATTGCCCTCTTCAGGAAAGACTACTTCGATAAACCACGCAGTCTGATGATGCTCTATGCGCTCATCACCATCTTCCCCATCCTGGTTTCCTTGATGATGGAACATAACGTACTGAGCGTGTATGTGCTGCCCTTCGCCATCGTACCGATTTTCATTCGTGTGTTCATGGATTCCCGTACTGCTTTTATCTCACATGCGGTGATGACACTGATTTGTGCCGCCGCCGTGAAATACCAGTATGAGTTCATCATCATCCAGTTGGTGGCAGGTTTGGTAGCCATCTACTCCTTGAGGGAACTGTCGCAACGTGCCCAGCTGTTCAAGACAGCCATTCTTGTTACCCTTGCCAGCTGCGCAGTGTACTTTGCCCTACAGCTGATGCAGGACAACAGTATCCTCACCATGGACCATAGCATGTACAAGCATTTCATCGCCAACGGTGTGATGTTGCTCTTCGCCTATCCGCTGATGCTGGTCGTGGAGAAGATGTTCGGATTCATCTCGAATGTTACTCTTATCGAGTTGTCGAACACCAGCAAGGATCTGCTCCGTAAGATGAGTGAGGTGGCCCCCGGCACCTTCCAGCACTCCATCATGGTGGGTAACCTCGCAGCCGCCATCTCCGACAAGATCGATGCAAAGACACAGCTTGTCAGGACAGGTGCTCTCTATCACGACATCGGCAAGATCCAGAATCCCGCCTTCTACACAGAGAACCAAGCAGGCGTGAACCCCTTGAACAAGATGGATAGAAAGGAGGCTGCCCAGATTATCATCAATCACGTAACCGAAGGTCTGAAGCTGGCGGATAAGTACGACCTGCCCACAGAAATCAAGGATTTCATCACTACCCACCACGGACTGGGTAAGACCAAGTATTTCTATATCTCTTATAAGAATGAGCATCCCAAGGAGAAGATTGACGAGTCGGTCTTTTCCTATGCAGGACCGAATCCCTTCACCCGCGAGCAAGCCATCCTCATGATGGCCGACACCGTGGAGGCAGCTTCCCGTTCGTTGACCGAATACACCGAAGAGAACATCAGTAATCTGGTGAACACCCTCATCGACGGACAAGTGAGCGACGGCTTCTACACCGACTGCCCCATCACCTTCCATGACATCAATGTGGCTAAGCAGGTGTTGACAGAGCGTCTGAAGGTCATTTACCACACACGTATCAGCTATCCGGAGCTAAAGAAAGGCAAATAATACAACACTTATGAGTAAACAACCGTTTCTGCACATTTCTTTGGATTTGTGCAGAAATGCTTGTTTGTTCTTTTAATAAAAGTTAAACATTCTGACCATTTACAGGAAATTCAGAACAATACAGGTAACTTTGCAGCCAAGTTTTTTAAAGGTATTTAAGATGAGTAAATTAAAATTTATCAGCATCGTATTCATGATGACAGTCGCCAGCAACGTTTGGGCAGGCGGCATTCTTACAAACACCAACCAGAACCTCGCTTTCAACCGTAATATGGCACGTGACGGTATTATCGGGATTGACGGTGTATACAGCAACCCCGCAGGTGTGATCTTCATGGACAACGGTTTCCACCTCTCTGTGAACTGGCAGATGGCTTTCCAGACCCGTTCCATTTTCACCACCAATCCTGATTTCGCGTTGGGCATGGATAATGGCGGTATCACCACCAAGAAATTCAAGGGCGAAGCCAATGTGCCAGTCATCCCCTCTCTCCAGGCAGCCTACAACACCGGTCGCTGGAGTCTGCAAGCCAACATCGCCATTACCGGTGGCGGTGGAAAATGTGAGTTCTCCGATGGTATCGGTTCCTTTGAGAGTGCTGTTGGTGCTATTGCCCACCAGCTTCAGCCGCTGGGATCAACAGGATATGATGCAGAAGGTTTCATGAGCGGTAAGCAGTATTACATCGGTTTCTCGTTGGGTGCCGCCTACAAGCTCACCGACAACCTCTCCATCTTTGGAGGTGCCCGTTTATTGTACGGTACTGCCTCATACAAAGCCAAGATGAGCAATATCATGGTGAACACGGCTGCAGGAGCCGTTCCCTTTGGTACCTTCCTCGACAATGCTAATACACGGATCGCTGGCGGCATTGCCCAGTATGCAGATGGCATCAGTCAGTTAGAGGCAGGTATCGCTCAATACCAGGCTGCAGGAGCACCTGTACCACAGGAACTCACCACCCAGCTGGCAACAGCACAGGCTGCCAAGGCACAGCTGGAAGGTACACAGAAGAGTCTGCAGACCCTCGAGACCTATCGTGAGGGCGTGAGCATGATGTCTGATCAGAGTGGTCTGGGCATTGCTCCCATCATAGGTGTTGACTATAAGATAGGTGCTTTCAACTTCGGTGCCAAATACGAGTTCAAAACCCGTATGCGTATGAAGAACAACTCCACGGTGAAAGAAGCCCATCAGATCGAGGCCGTGAACAAGTATCGCGATGGTAGTAGCGTTCCAGAAGACCAGCCAGCACTCTTCACCGTTGGTGGTCAGTGGTCGGTAACTCCCTCCGTACGCGTCATGGCTGGCTATCACCTGTTCTTCGACAAGTCGGCACATTGGTATAACCACGACGAGAAGAAACTCGATGGTAACACATGGGAGTACAATGGCGGTGCCGAATGGGACGTAACCGACAAATTGTTGGTAAGTGCCGGTTTCCAGAAGACCAACTATGGTCTGTCTGATGAATACATGAACGATATGTCTTTCGTGGTGAGCAGCTACACCTACGGACTTGGTCTGCGTTACAAGATCAGTGACAAGGTGAAGGTGAACGTGGCCTATTTCCAGACCAACTACGACACCTACAAGCAGGATGTAACACCTACTGCCACCAATGCCACGACACATAACGACTTCACCCGCACCAACAAAGTGTTTGGTGTAGGCGTGGATATCGATTTCTAATTCGTTGATTCTACATTACAGCGGATCCACATCGAAGTAGATCTGCAACGCGTTATACCGCGAGTCCTGCATCATCTGACTCTGGATGAGCCGCAGGCACTCGCGGGCTTTTTTGATGTCTATCCCGTTCTCCAATTTGAGAACCAGCTTACGGATATGCATCGACTTTACCTTAGCAATGGACGGTTTATCCGGACCCAGCACGCGATTACCGAACCATTGTCTCATTCGTGTTCCCATCTCCATGCTGGCGGTGTTAGCCACCTGTTCATAGCGATGTTTCAGGAACACATACACCAGATGGTTGAATGGCGGATAGCGGAAAGTGCGACGCTCATCCAACTGATCATCAAAGAAAGCGGTATAGTCGTTGTTCACCACTTGCTGGATAACAGGCAGCTGCTGACTCTTCGTCTGCAGGATTACCAATCCCCGCTTTCCCTTGCGCCCTGCCCTGCCGCTTACCTGCGCCATCATCGTAAACGCATGCTCGAAGGCACGGAAGTCGGGATAGTTCAGCATCGAATCGGCATTGAGGATTCCCACCACCGACACACGGTCGAAATCCAGTCCTTTACTGATCATCTGCGTACCTATAAGCATCTGTGTACGTCCTGCGGCGAAATCATTGATCAACCGCTCATACGCATGTCGGGTTCTGGTGGTATCAAGATCCATGCGAGCCACTCGCACTTCCGGGAAGATCTCCATGATCTGGTCCTCTATCTTCTCTGTGCCATAGCCCCTACCCGTCAGGTTCGTATTCCCGCAGTTCGGACACTTATCCGGCACCTGATATGTGTTACCGCAGTAATGACAGGTAAGCTGACCGCTGTTCTTATGGTAAGTAAGCGATACATCGCAATGTTGACAATGAGGTACCCATCCACACACCTTACACTCGATCATCGGTGCAAAGCCCCTGCGGTTCTGGAAGAGTATCACCTGCTCATTAGCCTCTAAGGCCTTACGGATGCTCGACAAAAGCAGCGGTGAGAACGGACCGTTCATCATCTTCCTCCGCTGGAGGTCGCGCACATCCACCACCTGTATTTCAGGCAGTTGGATATCCTGGTAACGCTGCTGGAGCGATACGAGTCCGTATTTCCCCACCTTAGTATTATAATAGCTCTCTATCGAAGGAGTAGCAGTACCCAACAATGTTCGTGTGTTCAGCGTTCCATTTATCTCCGTGCATATCCTGGCCAGCATGATAGCAGCACTTCTTGCGTGATATCGTGGAGCAGGATCCTGTTGTTTGAACGACGTCTCGTGCTCCTCATCAATAATCACCAATCCTAAGCGTTGGAAAGGCAGGAACACAGCCGAGCGGGCACCAAGGATCACATCGTATGGATTGGCCGACAGCTGTTTCTTCCATATCTCCACTCGCTCAGCATCGCTGTATTTCGAGTGATAGATACCCAAACGATTGCCAAACACCCGTTGCAGACGGTCGCGCATCTGTACCGTCAGGGCAATCTCGGGCAACAGATACAGCACCTGCTGCTTTTTCTCTATGGCCTCTTTGATTAAGTGGATATAGATCTCGGTCTTACCGCTCGAGGTAACACCGTGTAACAATACGATCTTCTTACTCAGGAACTGAAACAGGATCTGGTTATATGCCTCCTGCTGTGCCGCATTCAATGCCTTGACCTTGTCGAGGTGCGGCTCACCGCCGTGGTTCAGTCGTCCCACCTCCTTTTCATACAGCACGAGGAATTTCTTATCAATCAACTGCTTCAAGATGGCGGATGTGCAATGCGAGTAGTTCATCAGCTCATCCTTCGATACCTCTTCGCACACTCCGCACTCCTCACTCCTCCCTTCACGCTCCTCAAGACTATCCCAACGGGACAGCTGCAGGTAGTCGATGAACACTTTCTGCTGCTTGGGGGCACGTGCCAACATATCCAGTGCGATATGCAGAGCCTGTTCGTTGCGGTATTTCTCGCCCAGTGCTACGTACGTCTCCAGTTTCGGCTTATATCCCTCAACGGTTTTCATTCCCAAGGGGAAGGCCGCATTATACACCTCGCCAATGGGTGACAGGTAATAATCGGCGATCCATTGCCATAGACGGAACTGCTCCTCGCGCACCACAGGTTCGGCATCCAATACTTCGAGCACCTCCTTGATCTGCGCAAAGTCGGGTTTTCTGTCATGCACCTCCACCGCAAGACCTACATACTTCTTACTCTTTCCCAGCGGCACCAGTACACGCACTCCCCTCTTCACCTTCTCCGCTAACCTCTCTGGCACGGCGTAGGTAAAGAACCCTTCTAAGGGCAGGGGCAATATCACGTCAACGTATCTCTTCATTAAATACCACTGCAAATATACGGAAATAATTAGGAATAAAATCGTATTCGATGGATTTTTTATTCATCGACTACAACGGTGTCTTCCATCAGTACTTTCTTATTGCTCCACCATCCTATATACTTTCCCTTGATTGGTTCTGCGCACCTCGAAATTAAACTGGGTGTCGTTCAGGGCATTGCCCATAGCCGTATTACTGATTCCCGGATCAAACGAGGCATAGTAGCAACTCAGAATCTCTTTGATCTCATCAATGGAGAGCCAGCGGGCCTCTTCCGACGGCTTAGGACTTCGGAAGGTGCCTGCAATCATTTCCTCAAGGGTATAGAGCTGCTGATAGCATTCGTTCTCCTTGATCAGTTCGGCAATCTCCACATCATTCAGCCAGAAGCGTTCACCGTTATTGAACAGGTGGAGAGCCTGGGCAAAGAGCTGCTGGTGATTCAACGAGTCGTCGTAGTTGATATGTCCTGTCACGCCGATGCAGGCAAAACGGCGGGATCCTGTAGGATCAGTCAGCGGCTTTCGTTTGTTGGTGGTACCGATGAATGAGGTGTATCTGCGGTATTGCTTGATGGTCTTACCGTAAGGCGGACGGAACTTCACATCAGCCGACGAGAGCAGGTATTTCAGAACCACCTGCTGACTCTTGGTGGTCTTGTCGAACTCATCGATGTTGATCAGGGCGAATGAGGTAAGCGCGATGTTCAGGTCGAACTCGTTCTTGAAGTTGATCTTGTCGTTGTAGTAGTCGCGCAGTTCCGGCGGCAGGATGATTTTACAGAAACGCGTCTTTCCGCAGCCCTGTCTGCCAATCAGCAAGGGAACCAATGCATTACCTGTCAGTTGTTTGTCGCTTTCACGCCACTGGGCCACCATACCCGTGAGCCACATCTTCAGGTACTTTTCCCAATGGGGCTGATCTGTCGGCACACGCCCAGCGAGTTCCTTGATATAGTCATGACCGTCCCACTGAGGCAGCTTGTCGAGCCAGGTGTTCACAGGATCATACTGTTCGATACGTGTGGAGTCGATGAAACGATTCACGTTCTTGTCCCACGCTTTCAGTCCCAGTTCCACAGCCCTGAGCGTCATATCGTTCCTTACTTCTTCGGTCAGCGGCTTGTAGGTCTGGTCATTGCTGTATCTCTCTCGATATTCGGCCACACCAGTCATGAGGTTCTTACGCATAAAGAAGTTCGCATTGAGGAAAATCTCGGTCCTCATGGCCTGGATGGTCTCTTCAGGAACACTTTTCAGCGGTTTGAAAGGATGTTTCTCCAGATAGTCTTCCTGCAGGGTAACGGCATATACCGAATCAAAAATGTTCCTTACCAGTATCTCGTCCCTGCCCAATACTGGATGACTGAGTGTGAGTTGTTGTGCTTGCGCCATGGGGATGCCCTCGTTCAGACAGGCTGTGGCCACTCGCATCAGCAGTTCCATCTCCCGTTGTTCATCAGGCAATTCAAAATACCGCCCCAGGACATTGTTCACGATGAAGAGCCAATTGAGGTGATAAGTCCTGTCAATCGTTCTTCCGGGCATCAGACTGTCACTTTCCTCACTGATGCTGACGGGTTCTTGCTGCTCAGGCTTTTTAGTATCTGCCAGGAAGGCTCGCGCCTCAGGGTTGAAGAACACCTCCGGGTCGGCACTCAAATAAACCGTGCGATCCAGTCTCGGCTCCAGGTATTCGATGTTCATCTGGAACTGGTTCTGATAGGCCAGCCGCGCCGTCTCGTACAGATTCTTATGGAACTGCCGAATCTCCTCTTCCTCCTTGGGCAATGATCCTTTTTCATATAGTTCGCCCCTGCACACAATCTTCACACTCTTCCCCGACCCGCCGAGAAAGGCCATCAGCGTCTCAGGCATCTTACTGGCCTGGTTCCTAAGCGTGACGGCCTGCTCATAGCTATCCAGACCGTTCAGTTCCAGTACCACCAGACCGTTGTAGCTTACCATCAGCCGTTCATGATTCTTGTGAGCATATTCTGCAGCGAAACAGATACGGGGCAGATTGATGTCAGTACTGAAATCCGTCAATACCTGTCCGTCCGCTTGTCTTTCTGTTCTCATCAGATGGTACACTTGACGAATCTGTTTCACTTCCTTGGCCACGCTTCCTTCACGGATAGCCATGGCTACATTCGTGAGTTCCTCACGGTTAATCACTTCTTTTCTACGACTAATTTTAAGAATTGTTACCTTCATAATATTACGATTTTTAAAAATTCACGCAAAGGTACACAAAAAATCGCGGAAATCCAAATAAACAAAGGGAAATCCATCAATTTTAACATACACAAAGGGTACACCAACATACACTATACGGGCTTCAACATACACGCAACATACACGCGAGATTCACAAACGAGTTTTGTTCCCAACGTGGGAATAAATTGTTCCCAACGTGGGAATGTCGAGTAAGAAGCCTCGTTGCTATAAGTAAGTGGCCAAGTTTGAGGTGGTAATCAGCCTAGTTACTATGAGAAAGTGCCATAGTTTTTATGCGCAAGTAACCTACTTAGCAGTGTATGTTGCGTGTATGTTATAGGGGCTATAGTGTATGTTAGTGTATGTTGCGTGTATGTTGAAACAACCATTTTCCTCGTACATATAGGCTTTTCCAGCAAAATCCGTGTATGTTGCGCCGGTTTTGTGTATTCAAAAATTGGATTGTTAGGTTTTGCATCACGATATCTATGCTTTCAGGCGCCAATACCTATGCTTTCAGGCTCCAATACCATAGGTTTTAGAACGTAAAAGCATAGATATCACGTATCAATCGCGAAGTGCTTGGAAATCAGCGTGCAGAGTATGGAAAGCAAATTGTGTCGACAGTGTCGACACAAATCACGTGGTCACATATTGTAGAGATATTACCTCTCAAGGATACCCTTCAAAGTGAGTTTTATCTGACTCTCGCTGCATCAGAGAGATGGAGTGTTCGCCAACTCCGCAAGGAAATCGATGGTATGCTTTATGAACGCACAGCCATCAGCGGCAAGCCCGATCAGTTTATAAAACAAGAATTGTCGGAACTGCGCGATAATGCCACGCTGACCCCTGATTTGGTCTTCAAGAGTCCATATTTCTTGGAGTTTACAGGCTTGAAGGGTATGTATAGCGAGAAAAGCCGAATTGCCATCACGCGAAGTGCTACGACTACAGATACAGAAATCCCTAGAGGCAGCTAAGGCGCGCTTTGAGAATCTTATTGAGTAGAAACATAACGAGAAGGAGATTGCCGCACTGACAGAATGGTTGGTGCGGTTTTCTTTGCCTCAAAACAAAATTCTTCTCCTGATTATTCCATTGTATTGTTTTTTTTCGTATCTTTGCCCCTGCATCTGCCTGTTGCGGCTGTTATGTCATCCGTGGATGACGAAGCTGGTGGGTGGAGCACTACATTGCGGAATAAGCGACACTGTACGCTTTGTTTTTGGACATTTGAACGTAGGAAACTCAAATCTCAATCAAAGACAAACGCAGAGGTGACGCCTACGGATGTGTATATCATGCGCAGCCGGAGTGTGCCGAGGGCTAACAGTATGCCCTCACGCACACTTTTGGGTGCATTGTATATATACCGTCTGAGGGTATCGAATCTGTTCGTTCTATTGAGAAGGCACTTCCTACGGCCTAAATGTCGGAACGGGCAGAAGGAGATACCCTCGTTCTTTTCTGGTATGTAGTCAAACAAGACGGGCAATCATATAAAAGTCTGCTTATTGTGGGTATCTGTAGGCGCATGACATAAGAGATACATGGACAATCTGCATTTATACCACGTGTTGGAAGGGGCACTTAGAATGGAAGATCAATTCTGTGCCACTGATGGGCAATTGATAAAGAACAGCATCGTTGAAGCAGCACTTTCACTTCAACCGAATTTGATAAGACTACTACTGGCTAACGAAGAGCTCGCTGCTTGTTTTTTTACTGATGTAGAAGGCGTGAAGGTTTTTGACAAAGTGAAGTTCCAACGCTTCGTGATGAACAAGTCTTTCTTGGCTGACAGCTATACCTCATATAAGAATAAAATTGGGCTTACAGATGAGGATGGTAGATACGTTAGTGAGAGCCGTGAGGTGATTCTTTCCTGGCCATACAAAGATTGCATGCTTGAAGGAGGACAGACAAAAGAAGATGCCAGGCGTGACGAAATCTTCTGGAGCGAAATACTTGCACCTGATGCCATCAATCGACTGACTGAGCCTAAGGTTTTTACGGAATTCAAGAGGTTTGATAAGGATGGAGAGCATGATGTAGAACATTTGCTCTCTACTGACAATCTTATCATCAAAGGGAATAATCTTCTGGCCCTCTATTCTCTCCGCAAAGAATTTGCTGGTAGAATAAAACTGATATACATAGATCCTCCATATTATTTTGTAGCAAATAAGAAGGAGGATACCTTTAACTACAATTCGAACTTCAAACTTTCCACTTGGTGTACTTTTATGAAGAACCGATTGGAGATAGCCAGAGAATTACTTAGTGACGATGGGGCCATCTTTGTGCAAATCAGCGATGACGGCGTTGGTGAACTGCATCTCATTTTGAAAGATGTATTCAATAATGATGGAGAGAACAATTTCATTAACAAGATAACTGTCAAGACAAAATCGCCTTCAGGATTTGCCAGTGTGAATCCTGGAGTTTTTGAGACGGCAGAATATATTCTTGCTTTTGCAAAGCACAAGTCTCAATGGAAATTCAATCAGCAGTATGTGAAATCAGAATATGATGCAAACTATGCATTTTATATAACCAACCCAGACCAGCCTTGCTCTGATTGGGTGTTTGAAAGAGTTGATTCTCTTGTTGCAAAGGAACTGGGATATTCTGACAAAAAAGCAGCTCTAAAGAAAGTCAACGAGCATCTTTTCATGCAACTCGTAGGTGATTTTGCCTTGAAGAATAAAGAACGTGTATTCCGTTTGACAGCAATTAATGATGATGCAGCAGCTGAAGCCGTAGCTCTAAGAGAACAATCGCGATTAAACCCTGAGGCTATCTATAGCCTTGAAAGGCCAAACAATTACACCTTGTATGTAACGAAAGCGCAAGAAATCGCATTCTACTCAAAGAAAGTTAGAGGAATAGACGGTGAGACAACTCCTAGCATGCAATTAACGAACATGTGGACGGATATTTCATATGAAGGTATTGCAAAAGAAGGGGGTGTGAAGTTAAAAGGTGGCAAGAAGCCAGAAAGGTTGATTAGAAGAATCATAAACATGGCATCCAATCCTGGCGATATTGTTTTGGATTTCTTTTCTGGTAGCGGGACTACAGCTTCTGTAGCATACAAAATGGGGCGTCAGTTTATAACTTGCGATCAGCTTGACTCTCAAATAAAAATGTCCATGAAACGCCTAAAGAATGTTTCTGTTGGCGAACAATCGGGAATCAGCAAACTTGTCAACTGGCAAGGTGGCGGTTCTTTCATTTATTGTGAGTTAGCCAAAGCAAATGATATATTTGTGGACATGATACAGACTGCAACTACTACTGATGAGTTGAAGACAATTTGGACGCAAATGAAGGAAACCGGATATCTCAGTTACAAGATAAATATTGCTACAATCGATGCTAATGCTTCTGACTTTGAAGCTCTATCTATTGAAGACCAGAAGCGTTTCCTTATAGAGTGCCTTGACAAGAACATGCTCTACGTACCCTTCAGCGATATTGATAGTGAGGAATATGCTATCAGCGAAGAGGACAAGCGTTTAACTCGTGAATTCTACAAAAAGGCATAACGATGGCAATAAAGGAATTGTTCTACAATGGGCTGATGAATGGTACGATAAATCGCGTACCACTGCCTGACTATTTTGAAACGAGTCTTTCAAGAAAACTCAGGCCATATCAAGTAGAGTGTTTTCGGAACTTCTTGATGTATATTGCTAACGACTTCGATGGCAAGCAGGCTCGCCCTCATCTGCTGTTTCACATGGCAACAGGTTCTGGCAAAACATTGATAATGGCTGGTGCAATGCTTTATCTCTACGAACAGGGTTACCGCAACTTTCTGTTCTTTGTAGATAGCACTAATATCGTAGAGAAAACAAAGGATAACTTTCTCAACGCTGCATCAAGTAAATATCTCTTTGCACCACAGATAGCAATCAATGGGAATCGGGTGGAAATCAGGAATGTTGACAACTTCCAGGGTGCGGCAACAGACTGTATAAACCTCTGTCTTTGCACTATTCAAGGGCTTCACTCAGACTTGAACTCTGAAAAGGAGAATGCGCTGACTTATGATGATTTCACAGACCAGCCTGTTGTCTTGATTTCAGATGAAGCTCACCACATGAATGCCTGGACCAAACGCGGTTCTAAGACGAAAGAAGAGGAACAGCACATCAAGAACTGGGAGCAGACTATAACGAACATTTTCAACAAGGATAACGGTGCTTTGCCCAACATCTTGCTGGAGTTTACTGCTACTGCTGATCTTTCAGATTCTGCCATTGCCCAGAAATACGAAGATAAAATCATCTTTGACTACCAACTTAAGAAGTTTCGCGAGGACCGATACTCGAAAGATGTGGAGGTGGTAGAGACCGACCTCGCCCCACTTGACAGAGCGCTTCAGGCAATGATTCTAAGTCAGTATAAGCGTAAATTGTTTGCTAGCATAAGGCTGAACATCAAGCCCGTTGTGCTATTGAAATCCAAGACCATCCCAGACAACAAAGAAATATATACTGTTTTCATAAGTGCCGTTTCAAGGCTTGACATAAACGGAGTGAATAGGATACGGGAAAGGGCCAAGGATGATTTGAAGGCAGCTTTTGACTACTTTGACGCACATGCCATCTCTGCTGAGAATTTGATACTTGAGCTAAAAGAGGAATTCGCAGAAGAACGTCTCCTACTTGTAGATGGGAATAACATTTCTGCGGAAAAGCAACAATTGCTCAATACGCTTGAAGACCCATCGAATGGTATCCGTGCTATCTTTGCCGTAGATATGCTCAACGAAGGCTGGGATGTGCTGAACCTGTATGATATTGTCAGACTATATGATTCACGTGTAGTGGAGAACGGAAAACCGGGCAAAACGACTATTCAGGAAGCCCAGTTGATAGGGCGTGGAGCACGATATATGCCTTTCGCCGACCCTAGCCATCCTGAGTTTGAAACCGACAAACGAAAATACGACGGCGACGCATCGAATCCGCTTCGCGTGATAGAGAAACTGCATTATCATAGTGCCCACAATCCACGTTATATTCAGGAACTCAAGACTGTACTCAGAGAGAAAGGAATCATACCCGAATCAAGAGTGCAACTCGACCTTTTCCTGAAAAACGATTTCAAGGGAAGTCGCCTTTACCAAAAAGGTATCGTGTTTACCAACGAACGAAAACCGCTCGCACAATTGGAAGACGATGGAACCATAGGCTGTGCCATACTGAAAAAGACATTCAAGGTAGTTATGCCTACAGGTAAGATGCGTTCTGGTCTTATCTTTGGCGATGCTGCCCCCAGTGAAGTACTGACGAGTGTCATCATTAGCATAAAACTAGAAGAATTGGGCAAGCATATTATACGAACGGCTCTAAACAGTTTTTCAACATACAATTTCAATTCGCTGAAACAACTCTATCCGCAACTCAAGTCGTGTAAGGAGTTTATCGAGAGCGACAACTATTTGGCAAAACTTGCAGTCAAAGTGAACGGTAGCCAAACATCGCTTGCAGGCTACACACAGGAAGACAAGCTGTATATTGCCAGAATGGTGCTGAAAGAGTTGGAACCCATGCTACGGACCAGAGGCAGAAGTTATCGGGGAACAAAAGAATTCAAGCCATCAGAGTTCTACACGATATTCAGAGACAAGATATCGCTGAACATCTCGATACCGGCCAATGGAAATCAAGAGTTCGGAAAATCGATGAAGACACCGAGCAATCCAGAATATGCACTCGACCTGCTGAAAGTCAAATGGTATGCCTATAATGACAACTACGGCACATCCGAGGAGAAGGCTCTTGTCAAATATATCGAGAGCAAGATGGAGAAGTTCGAAGAGAAGTACGACGAGATATATCTTGTGCGCAATGAAAAGGACTTGAGGATATATGACTTCGCAGAAGGCCGTCCTTTTGAGCCAGACTTTGTCCTGTTCCTCCGCGTAAAAGGTTCGAAAGACAAGTATGACAACCTTCAACTCTTCATAGAACCCAAGGGAGATCATCTGCTTGTAACTGACAAATGGAAAAATGATTTCTTGAAGCAGATAAAGGCGATGGCAGAAATATCCTGGTGTACCCAAAACGATGATTTCTGTGTTTGGGGTGTTCCTTTCTTCAATGAAAAGACGAACACAGATTTCGTGGCGACTATGGATGATGAAGTTTTAGGATATATAGACCAAGAATCCGAGGCCCAAGAAGACAAGCCCCAAGAAGACAAGGGGACGCTGACCATACCAATCTACAACGAATATCACGATGGTTGCTTACCGCTTTATTCGTTCCATGTAGCCTGCGGAATCAATGAAGAGCAGACTAATCCCAAGGAAGATGCAGGCAGATGGGTAGACGTGTCCGGGAATGGATTTACCCCCGACCCTCAGAAGTATTTTGTAGTCTATGCCAAGGGCAACTCAATGGTTCCCAAAATTCACGATGGCGACTTGTGTGTTTTTGAATGGGGCAGATATTATGGTGGGTCTCGTAACGGGGAGATTGTCTTAGCCAGAACACCTGCAGACGACAATGACTATCAAGGCAAGTTTACCATCAAGGAATATACCAGTGAATGGGCATATAATGAGGATGGAGAGAAGGAACATAGTAAGATAGAGTTGCTACCTCTAAATACTGACGGGTACGAACCGATACTATTGGACAAGGATGAGCCTGAACGTCATTATATCGTTGGCATATTCAAAACTGTCATTAAGAAAGAAAGACAATAACGGCAGAGGCATAACTCAGGCAAGCCCTTGGCAAATTCTACCCAAAGAGCAGCCATACTCAAATAGGCTGTAGGGGTATGCCAACACCTTGCCAACACTATCGATGTCACGGGACAGGTCAATGACATCTGGGGTACCAAAACATTGGCATCCAATTTTTATGATCCTACAATCCTTAGACTATGTTTCCTCCTCTTCTGTTTGTATGAAACCGATTGGGCGGCGGGGTTTGTCCGCAGGACGTTTCGCCTGTAGTTCTGCCAAGGCGGTGCTAATGGCATCAAGTTGGGCACGAGTGCTCTCGTTAATGTCGTTCTGGTCTGCAAGAATATCGTTCATCTCGTTTCTGATATCTTCAATTTGCTTTCTCAGGTCGAGATATGTAGCAGCTAAAGGCAATTCTGCCAAGTGACGATAGGCGACAAAAGCATAGGGAAGTTGATGTCACGGGACAGGTCAATGACATCAAAAGGCTTTGAACCTATTATAGCCAACAGTATATGCATAAATCGCAGACGGAATGAACTCTAATCTTACCGATCTCAGTTGCTTTACACCACGTTTTGTTAACGATGTTACCAACGCTCTTTCCACATGATTATTTTCCATGAAATACAGGAGTGACTTTAACTCTGCCGGTTTATCGAAATAACGGTCTGACCATTTTACCTCTACCGCCCAATCGGCTTTTTGTTTTGCAATATCGATGCCTACAATATCGACTTCCCCAGGTGCTGTCCCTTTATTCCAATTGGCGTATTTTATTATAGATGTACGCGTTTGTAACCATTGTGCAAAGATTGCCGTTTCCACCATTCCTCCAATCGCTGGGTCGGTCTCTGTAAGTGGTGAAAAGAGAGCACAACGAAGTGATGGATTAGTAAGATATATCTTAAACGATGTTATGCGTTGCATCGTTTTTGCATTAGCATCTACCTTATAAACTATGTTAATGAGGAATGCCGCTTCAAGATACATCAAATACTTCTTTAGCACCTCCTTCCTGATTTCCGATTCTCTGGATATGACTTCATATGAAAACTCTTCTCCGGAATGATATGCGATATAAATAAAAAGGCGGTTTAACTCTTGCGTATCCTGGATACCGTACAAACTTGGAAGATCTCGGAGTAATACCTTATCTACAATGTCGTGTCGGATATATTGACCTGGATCCTGCCTCATCTTTTCTGAAAAGACGATTTCCGGATAACCGCCATAATTGATGTAGTCAATGAAATAACTGTTTAGTTTACCGATATCCAACGTATCAACATAAGAAGTCAACGGGTCATCAACATCTTTAGCCTTCTTCGTTATGATACTGTTAAGATTGAGCAAATGTATGTATTCATTGAAAGTCAATGGAGGTAGCATAAAGTCGGTAAAACGTCCAGCTCCACTTTCATTGCTTTTCATCTTCAATGCTGCAGCTGCGGAACCTGAAGCGATAAACTTGGCGCTTCGGAATGTGTCTATCATTGACTTTAAATGGACTTCCCAGTCTTTCAGATATTGAATTTCATCATAGAACACATAATAGTCGTCTTGGGTATTGGAGCTATTCAATGCTTCTTTTGCCAAAGAAAAGAGTTCTTCTAATGAAATATTATTGTAGATCGGAGTATCAATAGACAGATATATAATATGCTGTGCAGACACGCCCTCATTAATTAGTCTTTCAATGACATGATATATCATGACTGTTTTTCCTATGCGTCTCGGTCCCATCAATATGACTCCACGATGAATGTCTCTATTGGTTACTTCATCATAAAAACTATCCAAATAGAGTCTATGTCGCATCTCATGGAAAACTTGAGGAATGGCATTTGTTTCCCACCACGGATTGTCATTCCTCATCCTTTTTATGATCTGTTCATTCAAATACGGTGCCCTATTATTCATACGCAATGATGTTTATTGGCCACAAATGTACACAAAATAATCAGGAAATAAAAATAAAAATCGAACAAATCGCACTTAATTTCTCAAATTTAACAGAAATAAGCATGGATTCACGAACTTATTTCTTCAAAACTGCAGAAATAAGCATGAAATCGCTTAAAGAACCATCTTATTTCTTGGCATGACAGGTCAATGACATGAGGTACCAAAACACTGGTACCCCTATCTTTTTGATTCCCCAATCCATAGACTATGTTTCTCCCTCTTTGATTAGTGTCCTGATTGTCTCTTTTGTGATTGCCATGTTTTTACCTTTTTGCGGGCAAAATTACTAATTGTATTCAATGCCACCAAATAAAAACGAATAATTTTATTCAATGGCACTGAAATAGGTGACAAGGGACAGATACTGTCACGCTTGTCCCTGATTTGTTAATAGTCTTTAATTATTGGCAGCATTTTTTAAAATGTAATTAAATAAAATGAGGCTGGTATAATATAATTCATGTGTTTTGTTGTTTTTTTATTACTTTTGCATGATGATAATGAAACTAGTTATCTGAAACCTGATATGCAGGTAGAAACAATTCAACCACTGTCGATACTTGCAACTGACTACATGACAGACGATATCTGGGACGAAGAGGACTCAAGGATTAAAGATTAGAAATTGTAAATATACTTCTTTAGAAATAAAAATCATCCGAATATGAAAAAATTAATAGTATTTTTTCTCCTTTGTGTCATCACACAGGGGGCATTGGCACAAACAAAATATCAATATGCGGAGGGTAGGTGGAATGGAACTGAGGTTGTTTACACCAATAATTCCACAGATTATGACGATTACGATGTGCTCAGCCATGATAAGTATGGTTCTGGTGGAGGTCTTGCAGGCATTGGCAGTGGAGCCAGCACAGAATACAAATTCTTTGTTGTAACAAATAATTATACCATCAAAAATGGTCTGACCGTAAGTGGTACCTGCAAGGTGATTCTTTGTGATGGTGCCACACTTACCGTCAAGGGCAATGGCATCGAGGTGCTCGAAGATTCCAAGCTGATCATCTACAGCCAGACCGTGAATGGTAATGGAAAACTCATCGTGATAGGCGAGAACGACGATAATGCTGGCATCGGTAGTAAAATAGATAATAACCCTGGTGCAATAGAAATCCATGGAGGCTATGTAGAAGCCCATGCAGGAAAAAGCGGTGCCGGCATTGGTGGTGGCAACCGTGGCGATGGTTCCAATGTTACTATCTATGGTGGTACCGTGAAGGCTTATGGTGGAGAAAATGCTGCTGGTATTGGTGCTGGACGTAACGGCGCTAATTGGTCGAATCGTAAAACAAATACAGGCCATCTCATAGTCTATGGTGGTGATGTCTATGCCGAGGGAGGCAGGTATGGCGCCGGTATCGGTACGGGTATAAATGAAGGTCGTACAACAGTGAATGGCATCGCAGAATTCTTTGGAGGAAAAGTAGAAGCCAAAGGCGGTCACAGTGGTGCCGGCATTGGTGGTGGTCGTGGGCATAACTGTATGCATGTAAAAATCCATGGTGGTGAAATCATAGCTCGTGGAGGCATGTATGGCGCTGGCATTGGCGGTGGAATAAATGGTAACGGCGGTGATGCCAGTATAGAATCAATAATCATCATTCGTGAAGGTATCGTCAAGGCCTATGGCGGTGAATACGGCGCTGGCATCGGCGGCGGACAAAATGGCAGCGGAGGTACGGTGCAGGTCTATGGAGGCGATGTCTTTGCTGATGGTGGTTTGGACGCTGCCGGCATCGGAAGTGGCGAAGAAGGTAGTGAGCCCACCAACGGTGGTTCATTATTGGTTGAAGGCGGCAAGGTCTTTGCCGACGGCACAGGCTGGGGAGCTGGCATCGGAGGCGGAGAGGACTCTGACGGTGCCGATGTCACCATCAAAGGAGGTGTCGTAGAGGCTTATGCCGGTAGCGATGCTGGCGAGAAGAACGGCTCTGCCATAGGTAGCGAGGATGGTGACGATCATCGTGGTTCGCTCCGCCTCGACGATAAGTTGATGGTGCATGCCGGTCAGACACCAGAAGATGGGAAACAGCACCTCTTCCCATACGATACCCGTGTGTCAGCATGCTATTTCCGTCCATACTGTAAGATAGAAGTTTGTAACCATGAAGGCCATACCTATACCATCAACGGCACGGACTGGGGTGGTACGCACACTATGCACTGTCCGCATTGTCTATACCGACCAGAAGAACTGCACGATTATGTCGGTGGTGTATGCAAGATATGCGGAGCACAAGGTACAACCTTCGGTGTATATATATATATGCCAAATACAAGTGGCTCTGAATATGTGCATACACAAACATTTCAAATCGGAGCCAACAAGGAACTCATGTTGCCAAATCCTCCTGTTGATAGGATTCCTGATGGTATGGCCTTTGTAGGATGGGTGAAGAGTGAGACAGACAATGTGCTTAGGGATAATTTTTTCCCTCATGAAGGCGAAACGCTCCTTCCGGCTGAAACGGAAATCACAATAACAAATACTACCTATCTCGTAGCTCGTTATGATCTCGTCTTTGGTGAGGTTGCAACGGGAATCGGCAGCATTCAACAGTCAACACCCATCTTGCAGCAGACAGGCTGGTACACACTTGATGGCCGGCGACTCGATGGAAGCCCGACAACAAAGGGCATCTATATACATGATGGCAAAAAGATAGTGATAAAGTAGGGAATCACCGAAGATCGCATAGATCGCAGTGATGCCAAGGGACAGATGATGCCAAGGTGACAAGGGACAGATACTGTCACGTTGGTTCTTTGGTTCTTTGGTCTTAAATAATCCCTTGGCTCTTTGGTTCTTTAGATAAAAACGTTCTGATATTTGGAAATTTGCCCAATAAAGTATATCTTTGCAGCGTACAAGAAATAGAATTATGGCAAAAATGAAAAGGATTCTACTGATGGTAGTAACCGCCGTGATGACTACAAGCGCCTTGGCACAGATTCCCGACAAGGTGAAGGAAGTGCTGAGAAAAAGTGATGAGAAGATGGCCTCCTACAATACTGCTGCAGGCACCGTGATAGAAGGGACTGTGAAGATGAAGGTCTCAATTATCTCTTTCAATGGACCGTTGAAGATGTATGCCAAAAACAAGAAGTTCTTTGCCACTCTGTCAATGAATGCGATGAAGGAGATTGGAATCAATGTGGACGTGGGATTCGACGGTGAGCAGAAATGGGAATATCGCACTGTAACCGGTGATGAATCGAAGAAGAAGGATACCCTGAGGATTACCAAGACACGGGATGCAAAGAATACCTTTGGTCCTAAAACCCATTACGACAAAGATTATAAGAAGGCCACGATGAAAGAGGTCGGCCGCTATTACGAGATTACTTTCTCAGGGCCTTTGAAAAAGGGCACCCCCAAAAAGTCCTCCATTAAGATTGACAAGGAAAACTATCTGGTGCGAGAATACTCGGTTGATGAGAACGTGGGGCCGTATACAGCCAAGATGACCGTTACCCTTACCAAGATAACGAAGGGCTGCAGCGACAACTGGCTGAAACTCGACATGAACCGGTATAAGAATGCCGTAGTTGTTAGGAAATAATACAGGATGCGCACCCTTGGCTACCGCTATGCCGAGCAGATGCTGAAGCTGCATAAGTATAAAAAGAATAAAAGCAAAAAGATAGAAAGATGAAAAAAGTATTGGTTTCAATGGTTGTGGCATTCGCTGCATTGGTGATGCTGAACGGATGCATCGTGTCGGACACGAAGTTGAACGACAAGGTTATACAGAGTATCGTGGAGTATGAGCAGCAGCAGGGAAACACCCTGGAGGTAACCGACCTGCAGCTGGAGAAGGCTGAAGGGAAGAACTACAAGGGTGTGCTCACAGGCAAGTACAACGGCGAAGATGCCACCTTCGATGTCACCGTGGATGATTCCGGTAAGGAATTCGATATTGACTGGGAGCAGAGAAAGTAATTATGGACAATATGGAAGAACGGTTCCCTCTCGTTGATGAGGAGGGAACGGTGGTGGGTGTGGCTACTCGTGGCGCTTGTCATAACGGTTCACGACTGCTGCACCCTGTGGTACACCTTCATGTTTTCAATGCAAAAGGGGAGTTGTATCTGCAGAAACGACCGGAATGGAAGGATATCCAGCCAGGGAAATGGGACACGGCCGTGGGTGGTCACATGGACTATGGTGAAACGCCCGAGGATGCTTTGACTCGCGAGGTGCGCGAGGAACTGGGCATCACAGACTTCACCCCGGAGTTTATGGGGAAATATGTGTTCGACAGTAAGCGCGAACGGGAACTGGTGTATGTGAACCGCACCACTTACAACGGTCCTATACGACCTTCTTCCGAGGAACTCGACGGAGGTAGGTTCTGGACTATCCAGGAGATTCACGAGGCGATAGGGAAAGGGGTGCTGACGCCAAACTTCGAAATGGAATTCCAACAGTTCTTCGGTTAATTACTAACAACGGAAGAAACGGAAATAAACGGAAAATCGGAAACCCCTCATCAAGATAAGCGGAGGTTTCAGCAATAGTTCACAGGAAGAATCAGTATATTTCTGTTTTTCCGTTTATTTCCGTTTCTTCCGTTGTAATATTAATAAATCACTAGTTTTCTTTGATAATCAAAAACTTTGTTGTACTTTTGCAAATGCAACGGTGTCACTTTCAAGTGATGAAAAGGGAAGCAGGTGAGAATCCTGCACTGTCCCGCAGCTGTATGCTGCCGTTATGTCGGCGAACAAAATGCCACTGGTCATCCCGGGAAGGCGTTCGCCCTCTGAAGCAGTAAGTCAGAAGACCTGCCGTGGTAGTGTTGATCATACCTCTCGAGGAAAGGGGTAGTAAATGGTTTCCTATGGATATGTTTCCCAGACGACTGTCTGTTGCTTTACGAATTCTTGTTGTTGCATGCGCTTTAGTGACATGCACCGATGTCATAGCCCAGAATGATTCGATTTCCGGGAAGACACACGACTTGGATGAAGTGATTGTGAGCAGTCACCGTTTGGAACGAAATGTTCTCACAACGAAACCCATCCAGCAGATGCAACGCACGGAACTGGAGATGCTAGGACTGCAGAATTTGGCAGATGCCGTGAAGAAGTTCGCTGGTACGAGTGTGAAGGACTATGGGGGCATCGGTGGTATGAAGACGGTGAGCGTAAGAAATCTTGGGGCACACCATACCGCAGTAAGCTACGACGGGGTAACCATCAGTAATACGCAAGCAGGACAAATAGATATCGGTCGTTTCACACTCGATAATGTGGAGACACTCTCGCTGGCCATCGGTGATGAAGAAGAATGGCTGCTCTCAGCTAGACACTATGCCTCAGCAGGTGTACTCTCGATCCTTACCGACCGTGGCACTGACGGCTCGAAACATTTCGAGGCGAAAGTGAAGGGAGGTTCGTTCGGTATGGTATCACCTTCCATCCGTTGGTGGCAACCACTGGGAGAACGCACCATGCTCAACCTGAACGGTTCGTTCATGCGAGCAGACGGAGTTTATCCTTTCGTACTGAAAAACGGCAGGGAGAAATCGAACGAGAAACGCTACAACTCGGATATCCAATCATGGCAAGGCGAAGCGAACTTGTTCCATACTTGGGCTGATAGCAGTAAGCTGGATGTAAAGACCTGCTGGTACTACTCGAAGCGAGGACTGCCAGGAGCGGTAGTGCTCTATAACGACAAAAGCGATGAGCAACTCTGGGATGAAGATTTCTTTACGCAAGCTGTCTATTCCAGAATGCTGGGCAAGGCTTGGAGCATGAAGGCCCGCATGAAATATGCCCATAGCTGGAATCGCTACGAAGACACCGATACGAAATATGTGAACAATATACAGATTGACGTAGCACGCCAAAACGAATACTATGGTTCGGTGGCTTTGGGATGGCACCCTGTTGGTAACCTGTGGCTATCAGTAACAGAAGACATTTTCTACAACGATCTGCGAAGTAATATCACCATATCGGATAACCTTACCGATCCTCCCTACCCTACCCGTTTCACCTCTCTCACTGCTCTCACTGCACGTTATATATGGAAACGCCTGCAAATGAATGCCAACGTGGTAGGTACATTCGCCACAGAGGAGGTAAAGGCAGGACGTAAGCCGGATGACCGCCATCGACTGTCGCCATCGATATCTTTATCATACCGTCTGCTTCCACAGGAATCTCTGTTCTTGCGGGCGATGTATAAAGATACTTATCGAATGCCTACCTTCAATGATCTCTATTACCTGCGTATGGGGAATACCGGACTTCGCCCTGAGATTGCCAAGGAACTGAATCTGGGCATAACGTGGAACGGTCGGCCAATAAGATGGATGAAATACCTGACCATGACCGTTGACGGCTATTTGAACCGTGTGACCGACAAGATCGTAGCGTTCCCTTCTACGTATGTGTGGAAAATGGCGAACTTCGGAAAGGTAAGGATTACAGGACTGGATGTTACCATGGGCACTGAGATACCCGTAGTGCATCGAGTCAGTGTGGTGATGATGGGGGCTTATACCTACCAAAAGGCTATCGACAAAGAGGAAAGATCTGCATCATACAACATGCAGTTACCCTACACACCAAAGCACAGCGGCAATGGATCGGTAATGGTTCGCATGCCCTGGGTGAACATTGGCTATAGTGTTCTCGCACAAGGGAAACGTTGGAGCAGTATGCAAACCACCCAACCCTATGCCCTGAAAGCCTACTGGGAACATACACTCACATTGTCTCGCGAGTTCCAGCTAAATTCCTGCAAGGTTACGCTCTCTGGTTCTGTCAATAACTTTACAGATGAGCAATATGAGATTATCAAGTACTACCCCATGCCAGGAAGATCATTTACTGTTTCGGGGAAAGTAAGTTTTTAATTGAGAATGGAGAATAAGTATTTATATCGTACAATTTTTAAAACTAAATGACATGAAATTGAGAAGTTTATTTTTAGCAGTATTGAGTGGACTGGCTATTACTGCCGGTTTTACCTCATGTAGTGACGATGATGATTGGGACTGGAGTAAGGAAGGTTCTAAAGTGGAGATGAGCGAGAATCGCGCATTCATCATCAACGAAGGATCTATGAACAAGAACAACGCAACCATGACCTACTTTGACTGGACAACTGATCAGACCTACAAGAACGATCTGTTCATCACTCAGAACGGTACGTTGATGGGTGATGTTGCTCAGGACATTATTGTTGACGGAAAGAACATGTATGTGATTATGTCTGGTTCCAAGTGTATCTACAAAATGAATACCGTGGGTGTTGCTGAGACTCGCATGAGCATTCCAAACGAACTGAGTGATCCGCGCTATGGTGTCATCGATGGAAACTACCTCTATGTTTCCTGCTATGGTGGCTATGTAGCAAAGATCAACAAGAAGACCATGACTGTTGAAGGAAAAGTTGAGATTGGTAAGAACCCCGAGTACATCATCAAGTACAACGGTAAGCTGTATTGCACCTGCTCTGGCTGGGGTGCTGACAAGCGCGTGGCAGTGATCGACCTGAAGAGTTTCGACAAGGCAACCTATTTCGATGTAATGGACAACCCTGATAGAATCATTGAAGTTGACGGTCACGTGTTCGTACAGGGCTATGGTGCCTATTACGACTATCCGTGGGGTGAGCTTAATGTAAAAACTGGCGAGTTCAAGGAACTGGGTAACTGCTCTTCATGGGCAGCTTACAAGAACAACCTGTATCTGGCCTATTCTGCTACCGACTGGTCAACATACGAGACCAATACTACACTGAGTGCTTATAATGTGAACACGGGTTCTACGAATAATGCATTCTTCAAGAATGCTCCTGCTGAACTCGCCACAAGTTCTGTATATGGTATCAGTGTGAACGACGAGACAGGTGATATCTATGTAATGACTACCGATTTCGTTAACAACGGTCAGGTTTATCACTTCAAGAGCGACGGTTCCTTTGCTGGTCAGTTCGCCACAACTGGTGTAAACCCGAGAAAGATCGTGTTCCTCGACTAATCCACTCTTATGAAGAAAAGTCTTTTCCTTGTCATACTCACCATCCTCTGCTCGTGTCATTCACGTCATCAGAGGGTGGTGAGCGATGACTGCGACACGGTGGCCTTGAAATATGCCACGCACATCTCCATCGTGAAACATCACGACTTCACGGTGGTGAAGCTGGCTGATCCTTGGAATACAGGAAAAACCTTGCACACCTATGTGCTGGTGCCTGCCGACAAGGAGTTGCCGGCACATCTGCCTGATGGGGCCGTAGTGAGGACACCGCTCAAAAGGGCCGTGGTAGCCACCAGCGTACACTGCAGTCTGGTTATCGACATGGGAAAAGGAACGAGCATTGGTGGTATCTGTGAACCGCAGTACATCCATATCCCTTATATCCTGGATCAACTGCAAAAAGGAAGAATAGCCGACTGCGGTAGCGGTATGGCTCCCACCGTGGAGAAGATCATCGACATGCAGGCTGATGCCATCTTCCTTTCTCCCTTCCAGAACAGCGGTGGTTACGGAAAGGTGGAAGAACTGAAAATCCCGATTATCGAGACAGCCGACTATATGGAAACATCGGCTTTAGGACGGGCGGAATGGATGCGGTTCTACGGCATGCTGTTCGGTTGTGAACAGAAGGCCGACAGTATGTTCGCAGAGGTGGAAAAAGGCTACATGGAACTGAAGGCATTGGCAAAGACATCTGCCGACAAGCGGTCGATCATGATGGATAAGCAGACAGGGGCCGTGTGGTATGTTCCTGGTGGACAGAGCACTCTTGGTGGCATCTTTGCTGATGCTGTTATCGACTACCCATGGAAAGATGATGACCACAGCGGCAGTCTGGCACTCCCCTTCGAGAGTGTCTTGGAGAAAGCCGAGCATGCAGACATCTGGCTCTTCCGCTACAATTCACCGCACGATATCACTTTTAAAGAGTTGTTGTCTGACAATGCAGGATACAAGCAGTTCAAGGCGTTCACCGACAAAGAGGTATATGGCTGTAATACAGCCAGCAGCACCTTCTATGAAGAAACGCCTTTTCATCCTAATCTGCTGTTGCGCGACTTTATCTGCATTGCGCACCCTGACCTGCAGTTAGGGGAACCGAAATACTTTAAGAAACTACATGAGTAAGTTCTCACGATTCGCCGTAGGGATGGTACTCATCATCGCAGTACTCTTTGCACTGAGCCTCTTCGTTGGCGCAGTGCACATTCCCGTGGAACAGGTAGTACGTATTCTGTTCCTGCCCTCGGCGGATATTCAAGCCGATCCCGCCATCAAGTCATCATGGATATACATCGTCCTGCAAAACCGTTTGCCACAGGCCATCACCGCCATGTTGTGCGGCGCTTCGCTGGCGGTGTGCGGACTGATGTTGCAGACCGCCTTCAGGAACCCGTTGGCTGGTCCGAGCATCTTCGGTATCAACAGCGGTGCCTCATTAGGTGTGGCACTGGTGATGTTGCTCCTTGGCGGGAGCATCACGGCAGGAAGCTTCTCATTAACTGGTTTCGTGGCTGTGCTCTTCGCTGCCTTTGTAGGCGCCATGGCGGTTATGGCCCTGATCTTGCTTTTCTCCACGATGGTAAGGAACAACGTCATGCTACTGATCATCGGTATCATGATCGGCTATATCTCCTCGTCGGCCATCTCCCTACTGAACTTCTTTGCTACGGAGCAAGGAGTACAGTCATATATGGTCTGGGGACTGGGGAACTTCGGAGGCGTATCGATGGAGCAGATGCCTTCCTTCGCCTTGATCACATTGGCAGGACTGCTCGGTGCCCTGATGCTGATCAAACCGCTGAACGCCTTATTGCTGGGAGAACAATATGCTGAGAACTTGGGTATCAACACGCAAAGGGTAAGGAACTACCTGCTGTTTGTAACAGGAATCCTTACCGCTATCACTACTGCGTTCTGCGGACCCATCGCGTTTATCGGACTGGCAGTGCCGCATATTGCCCGCATGCTGCTGACTACTGACAACCATCAGTACCTCATGCCAGCAACAATCCTGACAGGTGCAGCCATCGCGCTGTTGTGCAATGTCATCTGCGTACTGCCAGGATCACAAGGAATCATTCCCCTGAATGCCGTCACACCCATCATGGGTGCCCCGGTCATTATCTATGTTATTCTGAAACAGAGGGGGAAATAATCAGAAGTAGATGGTGCCGTGAATCTGCCAAGTATTGGTCTTGGCCTTGCGCTTGTCATAGGCCGTGTCGGTCACGTCCTTGAAACTCTTCACGTCAGCCGTATTACTTACACCTATATTATAATTAACACCAATCTCATAACGTCCGAGGTTCACGCCGCCACCGAGGTTCACGCTGAACACGGAGTTATTCAACCGGAAGGTGTTGTCAACCTGCTCTTTGTTTGCATCCCAGTCTTTCCATGTGTATTTATCATCACCTATGTTGAAACTGATCTGCGGACCGGCTGCAAGATAGATACCGGCAACATCGCTGAAACCGATATTCAGACGGAGGTTGGCGGGAACAATAATGCTCTTCTGTGTGATGGTCTCGTCGTCGATCTTCATGTCACGCTGATCGTAGTATCCTGCAATATCCAATCCCAGATTGGGGAAAGGAAGAGAGAACTTCAGAACCGGACCTACAAAGAAGCCCAAACGGTTCGACGTATCGAACACTTCTTCGTTGAACGACATCTCGGTGATATTGAAACCACCTCTCACACCTAAGTTTACCTGGGCCTTTGCCGATGTTAATCCTAACATGGCGATGGCCATTGTCAAAACAATCTTTTTCATCTTCATAGCTATTTTAAGTTAGTTAATTCTCAATTTTCAACTGTCAACTATCAACTGTCAACTATCAACTGTCAACTGTCAACTATCAATGTCTTTGTCTTCTTACCGTTACTCGTGCAGAAGAACTACCAGAAGAAGAGGATGAAGAAGAGGAAGCGCGCTTGGTCTTCACCTTCTCCGACTTACCAGAAGAGGCACGACGGTTTGAGCTGCTGGCGGCAGCCTTCTTGGCCTTGAGCTTGACTTTAGGATCCAGATTGGCGATGCTGTCCAGACTATCCTTACGAGCTTGATTGCCCCAGATATTCTTCTCAAAAGCCAACAGTTCCTGCTCGATACGTTTCTGCTCCTTACTCATGGAAAGGGAGTCAGGACAATATTGAGCGAGTGTCTGTCCCAGCATGTTCGTAGTCTTGTAGATAGATCCGCGATACATATTCTTCGTGAAGAAGTCGTCAATGCTCATCGTAGCGGCATTGTTCATATTACTCGTCATAATGGTCTGCTTAGCCAGGAACGGAGCCACATCATCATATTTCACCCAGAACAGCGGGTATCTGACGGTTCCATCACCGAAATCATCCTCACGACTCATAATCGGACAAAGGGCGATTACCTTGGTGTGGAACGTGGCAGAAGCCTGATCATAGTAGGCACTCTCTTTCAGATAGTAACCCTTCACCTCTCGAGAGGGAATATCACTGTCGTCAATGCGGATTCGTCCGTTATCGGTACGCTCATAATAAATATGGTAGTTATCGATGAACGACTTGGGTTTGACACGGGCAGAATCGGTGAATACCTCGTTGCCATCTGTGCGATACTCATAGGCACGAACCTGTCCTGTAAGCATCAGCTTGAACAGATAGGTGAAGAGGTTCATCTGTGTGCCGACGGGCTCTACAGGATAATAGAGACCGGCATTGGCATCCTGGGTAAGATCAATCTCCCGGTAGATGTCACGCCGCCAAACCACGTCCTCCGACATGCTCTGTGCCGTTGGGAACGATATCTGGGCACGTGTGGTAAGCGTCTGCGCATTTGACTTCTGCTGCTGGGCTTGCTGACGACGTGCAGCAGGCTGCGCCTGCACCTCACTGATGAAGAAGGAACAAACCATGAAGAACAGCATGAGCATCATTCCTCTGCATCCTGTTTGAATATTATCTGTACGCATCATATTCTATGTTATTATCTTTCTGTTTTCCTTTATCTTACTATCACTTCCATGGCTCCGGGTAAGGTTCGCGAGATACCGTCAGGACCTACAGCCGTTACATGTGTAATATAGAACCGTCGACTGCGGGAGAGCTTACGGAACTCCTCGCGCTGCCGTTCAGAGAAGGATGAACCGTTACCTACGATAGGTACGGCATTACCCATATTATCAAAGAACACGGTCTCGAAGCCTGTAACCTTAAATTCGATGTCGAGCAGACCGTCATCAATGGCAGCCTTGATACCGCCCGTGCCCATCAGCGAAGCCTTGGCAAGTCCGCCACCACGGAAACGGTTGTCACCAACCACCATATACGGTGTAGGATCGGGCAACTTACGCACCTTGAAGGTCACCTGTGCCATCTGACGGGTCTGACCCTTGTCGTGGGCTGTTACCGTGAATGTGACATCCTTGCCCACAGCGGCTGGCGTAGCCACGTAGTGTCCATCACCCTTCGCTGTCAACGAGCCACCGCTCATCGTCACGGATACGGCATTCTGCGGTACACCCGGTACGCTGACACTCATCGGGTTCGGATAACCCGCATAGAGCACGTTCATCAGGTCGGCAGCCACTGTAGCACCGCTGGGAGCAGGAATCACGCTGTACTTCTGCAGGAAGTCGCGACGCAGAGTCTCACCTGCCGCATTACGGGTGAGCAGATAACCGCTGAAGGAATGCTCGCCCACGCCACCTGCTGAGAAGGAGTACTTGTTGTTGCGGAGGTTCACCTTGGAACCGTTGATATAGATCTCCGGCTGCATCGTCGTATCCACGGCAGCCATGACGATATTCGCCGCGAAGGTCTCACCAGGATAAAGGGTGGTCTTCTCAGGAATGACAAACGCATCAAGCTTGTTCACACGGATATCCTTCACGTCGATATTCGACACGAGGGTATGGAGCACCTCACCTTCTGCGTAGCGCACATCACTCTGGAGCTTGGAGAGCAGCGTAATGGCAGCAGCCACGGGCATGTCCTCAAACATGTACTCCTGCCAGTTCTTTCCCATGGCATGAGCATTGGCCGGCAGTTCGGTGGTCATATTACTGCTGATCATACTCCGCTGACGCTCGTCACCCACCATCTTCAGGATGCGTTCACGGAAAGAGTTGATGGCATTGTATAGTTCCTTGCCACGACCCTTACCCGGTGCCAGCATCACCTGTGTGGCAGCTTCCAGGTCTTCCTTGTTACGGATATTCAACACATCACCGTCGCTGCCGTCAGCCTCCTTCACGATGGCTTCCTTCAGTTCCTGCGCCAAGTTATAAAGCGAATCACTCATTTGTTTCACCTGCGTGGCCTTGTCGAACCACTGGCGCACCTTCTCGGGATTCGCTTTCATCTGCGACTCGAAGTCGCCGTATATAGAAAGGTTCTCCTTCGCTGAGTTTGCCGTCGTGCGGTTCAGACTCTCCTCTACCAAGGAGAAACCGTCGAGCACTTCCGATGAAACATTCAGCGCAAGCATTGCCATCAAGACGACATACATCAGGTTGATCATCTTCTGGCGTGGAGATACCGGTCTTTTCTTAATTGCCATTGTATTCTTTTTTATAACCCCTGGGGGAACAACAGTACCTAAAGATTATGGAACCAACGGAGCCTTTGGCATATTCACCGTCATGGCATCGATCATACGCTGGTAGATCTTGTTCAGCTCAGCTATCTGATCAGCCATCTTCTTGGTCTGCTCATTGATCTCGTCGATGGTACCGATCTGTGAGCTGGCACTCTTGAGCTGCAGCTCGTAAACCTTACAGATACCGGTCAACGTACGGTTCAGGTTCTCCATCTCTTCCGAGTCGGTAGCCAGACGCTCACTCTGACGCGATACGTTCGACAGCATCTCCGTCAGACGCTTCAGCTCTTCCACATAATTCGTGGTGGCCTCCTCGAGTTCAGGATTCATCGACGGCAATACAGCCTCGCCAGAAACGCCCGACATCTTCGATACGGAAGAAGATACGGCGGCAATGGCCTCTGTGTCAACGGTAGTTTGACTAGTTCCACTAGTTCTACTAGTATCACTAGCATCACTAGTATGACCAGAACCGCCTACTGCACCACCACCAATGATAATCGTTCCACCACCTGTAACAACAGGCTGTGCGGCAGCTGCTACACGCGCCGGTTCCTCATCGCCTTCCGCAACCTCTTCATTGTCGAGATTCAGGTGTGTAGGCAGATCCATACCGTCGGCAGTCTTGTCAAACGGACGGTCGAAGGCTGAGAGGAAGAACACGAACACCTCAGTGCCCATACCGAGGAAGAGCCAGAAGTTGGCACCGGGGATATGGGTCAGCTTAAACAGTGTACCCAAGATCACGATGGCTGCACCCCAGCTGTAGGCATAATTCAGGAACGTCTGTCCTGGCACGCTATCCATCCACTTTTGCAGACGGTAGACAATATTGAGTTTGCTATAGTGTGTCATTTTCTATTCTTTTCGTTATGACGTTATTACGGTATATCGTTATCTCGAATTAGTTCTTGGATTTCTTCCCTTTCATCTTCACGCTTTGTGAACTGGCCACGGAACGAACACAACGGAATCCTATATAGGATCGCGGCTGGTTCTGGTACTCCCATGTACGCCAAGCAGAGCGGATATAGCTCTCGGGATCCTTCCAGGAACCACCGCGCACACTCTTTTTCTTCAAGCGGTACGGGTCTTCCTTTGCTGCATTATACTTCAGCGTAGGATTCAGGTCGTTCATCGCATCCACACCTGCTTCCGTATAGATGGTACTGGTCCACTCTGCCACATTACCGGCCATATCGAACAAGCCATTAGAGTTGGCGCCATAGATACCCACCTTACTGGTTATCAAGTTTCCGTCCTTCGTGTAGTTACCGCGGTCGGGCTTGAAATTGGCATAGAAACAACCACGGTCGTTCATCATATCCTCATTTTCCCAAGGGAACTCATTACCATCCTTTCCACGGGCAGCATACTCCCATTCGGCCTCAGTCGGCAGACGGTAGCGTTGCACATACCTGGCCTCGGCACCCAGTCCTTTCAGCAGATAGTCGGTACGCCAAGCACAGAAAGCGTTAGCCTGCTCCCAAGTAACTCCCACCACGGGGTAGTCGTTATAGGTAGGATTACTGAAATAGTAACGCAGATAGGTCTCGTTGTCGGAGTTCTGGAAATCGTTCACCCAACAAGTCGTGTCGGGATAGATATTCACGATATAGGTATTGAGGAAATCCCACGGACCACTCAACGGACGGTCGATGGTCTCACGCACGATTTTACCCTCGTCATCGATATACGCAGTATCTTTCGAGATCATCACCACCTCGTTCGGGTCAACGACGATATCTGTATTAAACGTACGTTCCTCCGGATTCAGACGGTTACGGCGCAGGGCAGCGGCGGTATAGTCATATACCTCATAGCGGTAGTTCATCTGACGCCAGTCGAGCATCTTCTCGCCTGTAACAGGATTGGTCTCGTACAGACTCTCGATGGCACGCTGCTCATCCTCGTTGGGTTTGCGCGGCAACGCCTTCTTCCAGTTTACATGGGGAGGAACGGGATCACCGTTCTTGTCCTCAGTAATCATGTACGACTCATCACCGCCATACGACGGATCAGCCAAGCGGGTGCGCAGAATCGAGTCGCGAACCCAATACACGAACTGCTTATATTCCGAGTTGGTCACTTCTGTCTCATCAATCCAGAAACCGTCAACAGAGATATCCTTCACAGGTGTCTGCTTACCCCACAGACTGTCTTCCTGCTCGATACCCATCTTCAGGTAACCACGTTTGATCAGTGTCATTCCAAACGGCGTAGGCTCTGTAAAACCTTTACCGCCGCCAACACCGGTAACCTCACCGCCGCGACTGGCCGAATTGGCTATCTTACTGCCAGCACAACCGGAGAATACGAGTAAAAGGGTGAATAGACAAAGGGGAATCATCCTCTTCATCTGTCCGCTAACCTTATTATATACTTTCTTTTCCATATCTTGTTTTAATTCAATTTCATCTTACTATAGCAGTCGTACGCTCTTGTGTTTGTTCCGCCCTTTTTTAAATAGGTTCAAATTGGTCTGATAGCCCACGAACAGTTCATGACTGCCATTGCCGGGATTGATGGCCGAGGTGTAGAACTCGTAACTATAACCGACGTTGATACCGTGCAACCTGCCGCCAATGAGCAGGGTGATAGAGTTTGTCGGACTATAGGAAGCGCCTGCATACATCACCTTTTCGTCGTTGGTGTATACCACTCGGGCCGTCACATCCGCCCGATAAGCCACCCCGTCATAACGCGCCAACACAGAGGTCGGTATTGTAACAAACGGATTTCTGAGCTTAATATTGTATCCACCTGTCAAATAATACGTCCGATCGATCTGTAACTCATTGGTTTCACCCAGTTCCACCAGAGGGGCATTGAGGTGCTGAACGGATGCTCCGGCGTACCATCTTTTGTGCATATAATAAACACCAAAGCCCAGATCCAAGGCGTTCCCGTTCACTTCTGAAGTAATGAAGGCAGGGTCGTTCGGCGTTTCCAGGTCGAGACCCGAGCCATCGAAGTTCTCGCTGATAACTCCCGCCTGCACACCTGCACTGATTGTACCGCCAAACAGTTTCTGCTTATAAGCATACTGAACGGCAATACGCTGATGCTGGAAGAGTCCGATCTGATCGTTCATCAACTGTGCTCCCACGCCATGATAAGATTTAATCATATAGAAAGGCATGTCGCCTGCTATATACATGGTGCGCGGATTATGCTTGAATCCTGCCAGATCCATGGCGTAAGCACCTACAACGTTCAACTTGGATTCCTTTCCTACGGACGCAGGATTGAACGACGGCTCCATGTCGAAGTAATGACTGAAGCTGACATCATACTGTGCCTCTGCTCTCGAAACGACAAGCAAAAGCACTACGAAAATCATGCAGAAACGTCTAAGCACGATATCATAACGTCAGTTTCTATGATTTATTGTGTAGAAAAACCATCGTAATTCTTTTGCACTATACGTGTTTTTTTGTACTTTTGCAAAATTATTAACCACTGGAATTCATAAGAATGAAGAAAAATAACAAGACACAACAGACAAAACGCTGTCTGTTAGTAATCATCATGGTGCTTATCACCATCGTATGTAATGCTATTCCAGCCAAGCCTGGACAGTACCGTACACTGAAGCTGACCAATGGCCAAACCGTCGCTGCTCGTCTTGTAGGTGACGAGCACGGACATTTCTGGCTGGGAAACGATGGTAATGCCTATCAGGAAGATGAAACAGGTCTTTTCCAGATGATCGACCGCAAGGAAATGATGAATGCTGCCAAAGAACGTCGTCAGAGTGCTAATGCAGATCGTGCCAAGCGAATGGCAAAACGTCGGGCACAAAAGGGTTCGAGCAACAGTATCGAGGGAAAGAAGAAGGGTATCATTATCCTCGTCAACTTCAAGGATGTGAAACTAGAGGATACCAATAACAAAGAATATTTCGAGCGCGTGGCCAACGAAGAGCATTTTAGAGATGGCGACTTCGTAGGCTCCGTTCACGACTATTTCTACGACCAGAGCGGTGGAAAGTTTGATCTCGAATTCGATGTCGTGGGACCCTACGATATGCCCTACGACATGTCGTACTATGGCAGGAACAAGAATGGCAAACAAGGCAACGACCAACATCCCGCCTCCATGGTCATAGAAGCTTGTAAGGCTGCCAACAATGAAGTGGACTTCGCCGACTACGACTGGGACGGTGACCAAGAAGTGGATCAGGTATATGTCATCTATGCAGGGAAAGGAGAGGCCGATGGAGGTGTAGCCAACACGATATGGCCGCATGAATGGACACTCGCTTCTGCTCAATACTATGGTGACGGTTCTGGACCGCTCTTTCTTGACGGTGTGACCATCAACACCTATGCCTGTGGATCAGAACTGAACGGCTATGGTGATATCTGCGGCATCGGAACCATGTGCCATGAGTTCAGTCACTGTCTGGGCTTCCCCGACTTCTACGACACCAGTGACACTGGTTATGGCGTGGGAATGCTTTGGTGGGATCTGATGGACAGCGGCTCATACAACGGAGACGGCTATCAGCCCGCTGGCTATTCCAGCTATGAGCGCTGGGTGGCAGGATGGCTTAACCCCATCGAACTCACCACGACAAAGAGTGTAAGTGACATGAAATCCTTAATGGATGGTGGTGACGCGTACATTATATATAATAATGGGAACCGCGACGAGTATTTCCTCTTGGAGAACCGTCAACCTGAGAAGTGGGATGCAGGACTGCCTGGTAAAGGTATGCTCATCCTGCATGTTGATTACAATGCTTCTGCCTGGGCAAGCAACAGCGTTAACAACGATTACACCCACCAACGCATGACTTGGATTACGGCTGATGGTGAGATTGACACAGAACCTTATATTGATGAAAATGGGGAAGAATATTTAATATATTCGTGGGATGGATTTGCCACCGACACCTATCCCAGCGGTAATTACAACAGCTTCAGTAAGGACTCCAAGGCACCTGCCAAATTCTATAACAAGAATAGCAATGGCACCTACTACATGGATGGGGCTGTGAAGGATATTACACAAAATGAAGACGGTACGATCTCGTTCCTTTACAAAGGGGTGGTCAACATTGCTGCTCCCACCTTCTCACCCAAAGCGGGTACTTATAGTGAGGCTCAGACTGTGTCCATCAGCTGCGAGACAGAGGGCATTACCATCTATTACACCACCGATGGAACAACACCAACTGCCGAGAGCAGTATCTATGATGGCCCCATTACCATCGACAAAACAACCACACTGAAAGCTATTGCCATCTCTGAAGAAGGTGATGAGAGTCAGGTAAGCGTGGCAAGGTATGTCATCCGTAGTGGCACTGCAACCGAGGTAAAGACCTTTAAACGTGTTTCTTCAATGGATGAGGTTGTCAGCGGACTCCGTTATATCATCGCCTGCGGATCGAAAGATGTGGCAGCAGGAGAATTAAGCAATAATCATCTGAACTCAGAAGAGATCATCCTTACTGACGATGTTATAACCATCACCGATTTTGTGGAGGTATTTACCCTTGAAGAAAACAATGGGAAATATGCATTCATGAACAGAGAAGGAGAATATCTGAATGCCCCATCCACTAAGAAACTGGCATACCAAACAAATGCTGCCTATTCATGGAAACTGCAGAAAAGAAACGATGGCGTGGAAATGGTTCATACCTATTATGGTACCATGACCTACAATGCCAATAGCGGATCGGATTTCTTTGCTACTTACACCAGCAGTGCCTCTAACACCATGATTCGTGCCAACCTCTATGTGGAATGTGATGAAGAACCGACACAACCGCAGGAAATCATTATCGGTAACAACAATTACAAGCTCATCGCAAGCGAAGAGGAACTGGAAGGCAACTACAGATACCTCATCGTATCGAATGTGGAAGATCAGTACATTGCTTACAACGGATTCGATTCCGATAAGGGAAAAGCTGGTTTAGTAACTCCTGTTGATGATGTGATTACGCTGACTGAGGGAAGTGGAAACACTGCCGTGCCCGTTGTACTACAGAAGCAGAATCAGAAATGGACCATTTTTGAAACCGAAAAAGAACAGTATATGGGTACGACTAAAGGAACAAATAGTAATAACAAAGCTTATTTGATACTTAATGGCAATGTTTCCAGTGATTATTTCCGTTGGACGATTTCCATTGTTGACGGGGAAGCCACGGTGAAGAACTGTGGCAAGGCCTTCTATCTACAATACAATAGTAGCGCCAACTGTTTCCGCGTCTATGCTTCTGGACAGAATGCCATCTCGCTGTATAAAGAAGAGCAGGAACAGCAGAACCACGGTATTACTACGGCTATTGATGCAGTCCGTTCACAGCAGAAACCTTCTGCCCTCTTCGACCTGCAAGGACGTCGCGTTATCAACCCGCAAAAGGGTATCTATATCGTGAATGGTTCAAAGGTTGTGATTAAGTGAGTAAAAAAAAGCTTGCTTACTTTTTCGAACGTGAACAAGCTCGAACGTAGTTCAAAGATTGTGATTAAGTAAAAAACAACCATACAATGAACAACATGAGAACATGGCTGCTGGCACTTTGCCTCACAGCAACGACAATCACAATGGCGCAAAGCAACGACCCGATGGTGGTCAAGACGCACTCAGGATTAGTGAAGGGAATTGATCAGGAAGGATCCATGGCCTTCCTCGGTATTCCGTATGCTACAGTGGAACGATTCATGCCGCCCCAGCCGGTGAAGAAATGGAAAGGGGTAAGGGTGTGCGACCATTGGGGTCCTATGACCATGCAGCAACAAAACCGTCCTATGACCGAAGAACAGATGTCGGAGAACTGCTGTGTGCTGAACGTATGGACCACCGATCTCCCTAAAAGTTCTTTGCAAAGCAAAGCGGCAAAGCCGAGCGCAAAGTTCAAAGTTCAAAGTTCAAAGTTGAAGCCCGTGATGTTCTGGCTCCATGGCGGCGGTTTCGATTCAGGAACCTCTGAATGGGATCCGGGTATGTGCCTGGCCAAGAAGGATGTGGTAGTGGTGAGCATCAACCACCGACTGAATATCCTCGGCTTCCTGGATCTCTCTACGGTATCCAAGAAGTACAAGTATTCAGGTAATGTAGGTATGCTCGATGCTGTACAGGCCTTGGAATGGGTGCGCGACAATATCGCTCAGTTCGGAGGCGACCCCAATAATGTCACCATCTTTGGCGAATCGGGTGGCGGCGGTAAGGTGGGAACACTGATGTGTATGCCCAAGGCCAAAGGACTCTTCCACAAGGCCATCATCATGAGTGGTACCATTCTCAATGTGAATACGAAGAAGATGACCGAGGAATTGGGCGAGGCTGTGCTGAAGGAACTGGGTATCGATAAGAAGCATATCGATAAGATCAAGGATGTGCCCTATAAGGATCTCTACGCAGCTGGTCAGCGGGCCATGGCTGCCAGCATCGGAACCCGTAGGCCAGGTACTCCTATGATGTGGGGCTTCGGTCCTACACCCGATGGCGAGGTTCTCCTACAACAGCCCTTCCAACCTGCTTTTGCCAGCTTCAGCGACGATATTCCCCTGATGATCGGCACTACGTTCAATGAGTTGCAGCGAAGTCGCTATGGACAGAAGATTACCTTTGAAGAAGCACGTAAGGAACTGGAGCGCACCTTCGGTGACGAGACCGATGCTTATATCAGTGCATTTATGGAATCGTACCCAGATAAAACGTTAGAACGGTTGCCACAGGACCTGCTGAGCATCGATTGGCTCTTCCGTCCCAAGACCATCATCACGGCAGATGCCATTGGTGGTAAACGCAAAGCCGACACCTATGTATATATGTACACTGTTGGAGAGAGCGACAACCGTGGCTATAAAGGTTCTGCCCACGGCGCCGAACTGAAATACTGTTTCGACGTGTTGCACCACTATAGCAACCAACTGTCGCAGTCAACCCTTGATGCCAATCAGATCTGGGCTACAAGGATAAGCGATGTATGGGCACAGTTTGCCCATACAGGCAACCCCGACAGCAACGGGCTTTACGGATGGCATCCATACACCAAGGAGAACGGCGAACTGCTGGAATTCGGTGGCTCAGATGTCCGCATTCACAACAACCACGACCGCAAGTTGGAGGAGATCATCAACCGCCATTGCTTCAAACAACTGGACGAGTTCAGAGCAACACATCAATAAAACACCAGCGGGGCAAGCGTAATGCTTGCCCCGCTGGCATTTCATGGTCAGAAGTCTAAAGAGCCTTAATACTCATCCTCGTTGAACAAAAAGTCTTCTTTAGTAGGATAATCAGGCCATATTTCTTCAATACTTTCATATACATCACCTTCATCCTCAATCTCCTGAAGATTCTCCAATACTTCAAGCGGTGCGCCTGAACGAATGGCATAGTCAATCAACTCATCTTTTGTTGCCGGCCATGGTGCATCTTCCAGTTTTGATGCTAACTCAAGTGTCCAATACATAGTCTATTATTTTTACATGTTAGAAACTTGGGCGCAAAAGTACTATTTTTTTTCTTATTTACTTCGGTTTCTTCCAAATTTTTTCACGTACTCCGTCAATAAAGTTTAATTTTCTGGCCAGAACATACAAATAATCCGACAAGCGGTTGATATAATGGGTTACTTCGGGGTCTAATTCGGTCGATTCTCCCAAGAAAAAGATGCGACGCTCTGCCCTTCTACATACAGTACGACATACATGTGCCAAGGCTGCTTCATGAGAGCCACCCGGCAAGATAAATGCCGTTTGCGGAGGGATATTGGCATTGATTTCATCAATCTGTTCTTCCAGGATCTGCGTCTCTTCCGCAGCCATCGTATAAGAAGGAGCCAAGGGAGTCTTTGATTTGTCAGTAGCTAAATAGGAGCACACAGTGAACAAGTTCCGCTGTGTGCGGATTATCAGGTCTTTGTCATCACCGTCCTTCATCCAAGAGGCGAGCATTCCCAAATGGGCGCTCAGTTCATCCACTGTTCCATAAGCCTCGATACGGGCATTGGTTTTCTTTACTTTCACGCCGCCGACCAGACTTGTCACGCCGTCGTCGCCTGTCTTCGTATAGACTCTTGTTATTGCCATAGTGTCGATGGTTTAAAAATTAACTATATAGTTTTCCTTATAACGCTTCTTATCAAAGAAAATGATACCACAATAATACAAATCAAAAGTCACACCCGTACGTGCATCGTTGACTATAGATTGCCAGAAATCTTTCGTTTCCCGTCTTTTGTGAATATCCTCCACCACCATCATGCTCTTTGCGTCCATGTAAGGAAGAGCCTTTTCATATAGTGTTTGATAGTTGCCCTGCGGACTAATCCTAATAAACTCCACAGGCTGGTTGTCAGCACATGTTGTTTCGAACGATTCCACGTCATCCTCTCCTATCTCTACCACCGAGGTCTTATGGCACCCCTCTTTCATATAGGCCGCATAGGCCGTAGTAGGAGAACAATAGCTGAAGAGGCGTTGTGCCTGCATGAAGTTCGCCAGTCTGAAATACAATCGGCACATCTTCCTTGTTTGTTCATCAAGATCAGGTAGCTGATCATTCATCCGTTCATAGGCATAGTAGGGATTGTGTTCATTGACAACATATCGGATAAAGCGATAAGCCCATGGCGACTGTACGCCGAAGCCCCTGCAGTGATTCACCCTGCGTAACCATACAAGAGCCCTTCCGATCCTACGCATTCTTTGATTGTTTTACCGATTTAACGGCAAATATACGAAAAGAAAATCAAACCGCAATGCTTTTTCAAGAAAAAATGCATTTAGAGGAAAAGTAAAGGGGGCAAGAGGGCATGTTGTCAGACATAAAAAAAGGAGAGACTTCCCGTTTGGGAAACCTCTCCATAATGAAAGAAGGCGGCTACCTACTCTCCCGCATTGCATTGCAGTACCATCGGCGATGACGGGCTTAACTTCTCTGTTCGGAATGGGAAGAGGTGGGACCCCGCCGCAATAACCACCTGATAAACGCTTCGCGAAATTGACAATTGAAAATTGAAAATTAACAACCTTACAACGTCCACCCGCGTATAGGTGACATCTTGAACAAGCAAGAACAGTAGAGGTCGATAACCATTGTACCAACACCTGAAAATATAAGCACCTGGCGAAAGTCTCGGGCAATTA